>JBARIW010000032.1:0-89986 GCA_049799955.1 Pyrinomonadaceae bacterium | reverse complement strand
CTCAAACCGAGCGCGAAACAGGCATCGAGCTTTACAAGAAAGGCGACTACAGCGGCGCGTCCAGGATTTTGAAAAAAGCGTCGAAAAGCCACGCGGCAGACGGCAGCGTCTGGTATTATCTGGGACTTTCGTATTTGAAGCAGGACAATAAAAAAGAAGCGCTCAAGGCGCTGGAAAAAGCGGTCGCGCTCGACGGCAAAAACGCGGATTTTCACGCCGGGTTAGCTTATCTTTACCTGCTCAGAGACGAGCCCTTCAAAGCGCAGAAAGAAGCTCAGGCTTCGCTCGACATCCTTCCGAACAATGCCGAAGCGCATTATATTATCGGCGTCGTCAACTATAAAAACGAGTCATTCAGCGGCGCATACGAAAGAGCGAAGAAAGCGATTGAGCTGAATCCTGGTTTCGCGCCCGCGTATCTTCTAAAATCCGAATCGCTGGTCAACAGCTTCGCTATTCAGCTCGGAACGATACTCAAGCCGCAGGACACGAGAAAGGATTTTCTGAACGAAGCGGTTGCGGATTTGGAAAAATATCTGAGCCTGTCTCCGGCTAATAAAAAAACGGAATTTTATCTCGAATATCTCCAATCGCTGAAGTTTTTTACCGAATATTACAGCCGAACCGAAAATCAAAAGCCTGTAAATTTCGACGCCGACACTCAAATCGATACCGTCAAAACGCCGATAAAAATACTTTCCAGACCGCAGCCGCAATATACGGACTCCGCGCGTCAAAACAACGTTTCGGGAACAGTTCGCCTGCTGGTCGGTTTTTCGGCTGACGGTACGGTCAAACACGTTTTAGTCCTGAAACCTCTGGATTACGGGTTGAGCGAAGTCGCCGTCAGAGCCGCCCGCCGGATTACATTCGAACCGCCGACGAAAGACGGAAAGCCTTATTCGGTCGTCAAACAGGTTACATATACCTTTACGATTTATTGAGGATTGTTTTTCGGCTCGCGAATCTCGACTTTTCCGTCAAGCTCGGCGGGAAGAATCACGCGCGGTTTGGAGTCGCCCGATTCGGTTTTGACGAATTCGACGCGAAGGTTTTCCGACGTTACACCTTCCAGAAGCGAACGCGCGCCGTAGAGAATGACCTTTACTTTTTTGACGCCTTCTTTGGTCTGGACAGAAACGAGAAAAAGTCTTTCGATGCGCTTTTCGCCGATGCGAAAGGCGACATCGACGACCGTATCGAGCAATGTGGCTTTCTGGTCGACGTTCAAAGAGACCTGCTGCGCGGTAAAATCCGTCCGTCGACCGTCGATATTTATTTTTTCGGTCGAAATGGAATTGAGCTTTTTGATAAAGCTCGAAGGACCGCGCACGCGAACCTTCGGCGGCAAAACAATCGGCTCACCATAAACTTCGAAGCCTTCCGCCACGCTGCCTTCTTTGATTTCGACCGTAACTGGAATTTCGCGTTCTTCGACCGTCTCCAGTTTGACCGGAATTTTATTCGGCTGAACTTCTTCGAGCTTAACGCCGCTCGGAAGCTCGACCCTTACGTTTCCGGGCATTATCTGAACCGTCCGGTCGCCCGCCTGAACGCCCGTCCAATCGAGCGAAATGACCAAATCGTTGATGCCGGGGGCGATGACTCGGTCAATTTCGGGCTGAACGTCCGTCAAGTCGAGCGAAACGACCAAATCACGCGAATTGAGCGCGTCAATCTTGCGCTTGTCGCCCGTTACGACAATATCAACTTTCGTTACGGGCAAATTGGTAACCTCGATATTGTTTGAGACGCGAATATTCAAAGGAATATTCTGCAAGCGACGGGTCGAAGGCGTAACGCCGAACCAGAGCGCGAGCGTGATAATCAGCGCGACCAGCTTCATCAGCCAGTCTTCGAGAAAAATCTTCCGAAACAGCCGCGAGAAGAATATCTTCCGATGCTCTTTGCGGAAAAAATTTTCGGTCTGGAACAACATAATTCGTGATACGTGATACGCAATACGTGATACGTTTTTTCTTTGGATTTAGGCGTATTACGTATTGCGTATCACGTATTACGTATCACGTATTACCCCACGGTCATCTCCGTTTCCGTTTCCTTCATTGTCTTGGTTTGCTCGCGTTTTTTCTCGACGACGGGCAAATCCATCGCTTTGAGAAGCATTGCGCGAAGCTCGTTTGTATCGAGATAGCGCGTCAGAGCGCCGCCTTCGACAAACGAAATCAAGCCGGTTTCTTCGGAGACGATAATCGAAATCGCGTCCGAGCCTTCCGTAACGCCGATTGCCGCGCGGTGGCGCGTTCCAAGCTCGCGCGAAATGCTCGGATTTTTCGTTAAAGGCAGAAAACACGATGCGGCGGCGATGCGCTCGCGCTGAATTATCACCGCGCCGTCATGCAGCGGCGTCGTCGGGTTGAAAATTGTTACAAGCAAATCGTAGCTCAGACGCGCATCGATTGCCACGCCCGCGTCAATCAGATTTCTTAAACCGACATCGCGCTCAAGGACTATAAGAGCGCCGATTTTTTCCGATGCAAGCGTCGTCGCGGCTAAAACAATCTCATCATAAATCGTCTCGCCAAGCTGCCCGCGCGTGCGTCTGAGCAGCGGAAAACGCAGCCGGTTTCCGAAATAAATCAGCGCCTGCCTGATTTCCGACTGGAACAGAACGATAATCGCAATACCAATATACAAAACCGCCGATTGCAGAACAAATTGCAGTGTCGCCAGTTCCTGCGCGACCGCCAGCCAATACAAAAGAGCGAGAATTACCATCCCTACGACCGTCGGCACCGCCCGCGTTCCGCGCAAAAGCTTGAGCACGACATAGACGATGATAAAAACCAGCGCAATGTCGAGCAAATTTCGCAGCGTGGCGATAGTCGGAATGTAATCGCTCCAATTCATATTCATTAGTTCAAAGTTCAAAGTTTAAGGTTCAAAGTCTGAAAACCAACCTTGAACTTTGAACTTTGAACCTTGAACTTATTTCTTCAATCCTGCCGTCTCCAAAAATATCTTATCAACTTTCGGCTCGGCTTGTTTCATTTTTTCTTCGATTTCGGCAATTGTCTGAATGATTTCCTCGTTCGTTAAACCGGCTTTGAGATTGACGTGCGCGTTTACGAGTATTTGCTTCGGCGCAAGATGCATTGTCAAAAGCTCGATTATTTCGTTAACGTTCGGATGCTGCTTGACCGCTTCGCGAATCGCTTTGACCGATTTTCGCGTCGCCGCTTCGCCTAAAAGAAGACCGCGCGACGAGCGCGCAAGGCTGAAGGCGACAATCGCCAGAACCACGCCAATCGTGATGGAAGCAATTCCGTCCCAGAGCGTGCCGCCGGCGGGCGCGACTTTGTATTGTCCCAAAAGTAAACCGGTTGCCGCGATGACGATTCCGATAAGCGCCGCCGAATCTTCAAAAATCACGGTCTTCGCCGTCGGGTCTTTCGATTCTTTCAAATATTCTTTGAAGCTCATCCCTTCGTGATGCGCTTCGCCGACTTCCTGATAAAGCGCAAGCCCGATTGAGCCTGCTTCGAGAACGAAAGAGATGCCTAAAATCAGATATGCCCAGAACAGATTTCCCGGCTCGTGCGGGTGTCGCACCTTTTCGATGCCTTCGTAAATGGCGTAAGTTGCACCGACGCCGAAAATGAATATCGCGGCGATAAACGACCAGAAAAATCTTTCCTTTCCATAGCCGAAAGGATGTTTTTCCGAAGCCGGACGCTCGTAAAAGCGAAGTCCCAGAAGCAGAAAAACCTGATTTGTCGTGTCAGCCAGAGAGTGCAGGGCTTCCGCCATCATTCCCGATGAGCCGGTCAGGACAGCCCCGATAAATTTCAGAATTGTGATTAGACCGTTTGCAAAAAGTGCGCCTAAAACGGCAAGCATTTAGTATCCTCCTCTTGATAGATAAGATTTTAAAGGAAAAAGCGAGAGGTGAGAAATGAGATGTGAGATTTTTTGATTTTAAGCTCTCACTTCTCACTTTTTCTTGCGGTTTTTGCTGCGCTGGAGAAAGCCGACGAGGTTTCCTTTTTCGTCGATAACGCCGAGCGCGCCGATGCCGTTTGTCCGCATTAATTCGCGCGCGTCCGCGAGCAGCGTGTCGGGTTCGACAAAGTATTCGGTCGTAATCGGACGCATTACTTTTTGAATTTTCGTGATGTGCCATGCCTCGCGCGGCAGTGATTTTAAGTCTTCGAGAGATAAAATGCCGTAAAGCTGCCGGTTTTTGGCGACAAGAAAAATCGTCCGTCGATGAAGCGGCAGAATATTATCGACAAAATGCATGACGCTTACGTCCGGCTCGACCGAAACGGGCAAAGTCATTACGTCTTCGACAAGCAGATTTTCAAGATTGCTGGTTTCTTTAATAATCGATTTTGCCGAATCATAAAGAAAAAGCCCGACCAGAATCGTCCAGAAGCCGGTAAAAAAATCGCCGCGAATTATGGCGATAATCAGACCGAAAATCATCAGAACGACGCCGATAATCTGCCCGAAACGTCCCGTTAAAATAGTCGCTTCGTTCAAATCCTTTCCGCGATGCCAGAGCAGCGCGCGCAAAACTCTGCCGCCGTCGAGCGGGTAGCCGGGAAAAAGATTGAAAACGGCGAGCAGAAAATTCCAGAGCGCGAGAAATCCGCTGAGCGGCGTGAGAATATTTTTGTCGAGCCTGCCGAAAGCCGTCATCAAACCGAGAAAAACGAGCGCGAGCAGAAAGCTTGCGACAGGTCCGGCAGCGGCGATGCGAAATTCGGCTCGCGGCGTGTCCGGTTCGCGTCTGAGCCGCGCCAGACCGCCGAAAGGATGAATGACGATTTCCAGAACTTCGACGCGCTCCGAGCGGGCGACAAAGGCGTGGGCAAGCTCGTGAAAAAGAATCGATGCAAAAAGAATAAGAGTTGTGATGAGTCCGAAAACAAGGCTTATCGAGAGGTCTTTTGTCTGCGAATAAAGCTCGCTGACCGTAATCCAGCTCATCAGCGCAAGCACGAAAAACCAGCGGTAATCCACCCGAACCGGAATGCCGGAAATGTGTGTGAGAAGAAATTGACGCTTGAGAATTTCTAGAAAAGCCATAAGCCGCAGAGAACACAGATTAACATAGAAAAAAATAAGGCAAAAGTAAAAAGGCAAAAGGCAAAAATAAGAGACTAAAATTCGGCGTTGCCTCACGGAATGCTTTTGCCTTTAATACTTGCCTTATAACGTTTGATTTAGCTTTGAAATCCCTTTATAAGGGGAAATGAAGAAGAGGCTCTTGAAATTCAAGAATCCCTTTTAAGTCAATTATTAGAAAATAGAATGTTTATAACTTATTATCGTGGATAAATTTCAAAAAATCTATGCCTTTTTCTGTAAGTGCAAATCTTCTAAAAGCTGCGCCAGGAACCCTCTCACTTGAAGCAAGACTGTATATTTGAAGTTTTGGCAATACATTAAAGAATAATAAATAATGAAGAGGATTCATATCAGCCTGATTATATACACCTGTAATTAGTTGTGATTGTGTGGCTTTAAGAATTGTGAATACGCTAATATTAACTATGGCATTTTCTGATGTTTTTTTAGGTAAATTCAAATACGATTTAAGTGTATTTAATGAGTAACCATTTTTGACCTTTTCACTCTTTATTAATTTCTTAACATTTACTTTAATCTTTAGCTCCTTTAGTTTTTCGACGATTTCCTCGTCATTTGTATCGTTCTCAGGATTTAAGGGAATAGATGATAATTGTTCCCGTAAATTTTTGTTGTCTTCCGAAAGTTGTTTATTTTCTTCCCTTAACTTGTTAATTTGTTCAGTAAACGATTGTATGTCAGGAATTTCTGCACCTGACACCCATCCTTTAAATTCGTGTCTATTCAGTAAATCGCCAATAGTTTCGTGAACTGCAAGTCTTATATCCCGTGTGTCTTCAAAAAAGGCTGACATTTTACTCAAAACCTTTTGTCTGAAAATTTTCAGCTCCTTGTTATTTTCACTTTCGATAGCAACAGTCCCCTGCATTTTTACCTTTTGTTCCAATGCTGCTTCATCTATTACCACTGCAAAATGCGGCTTTCCCAAACTTATCGCGTAATCATATTCAAGTTCGGTGTAACTTAAAGAAGTCGTCGGCTCGATTGAACCATATCGCCCGCCGAGAATCAGCATAAAAATATCGGATTCATCAATCCATCTTTTTATGGTTGCCATCTGTGATTCATCGCCGGATGTAAATAGTTCCATCCCTGCGGGAATATGTCCTGCTTTTAATATTGCGCTGACAGCAGCTTGGCGTTCCTCTATTAAATCCGTAAAAGTGGAAGAAATAAAAATTTGCAGTTTCTTTCTCATTGCATTTCTTGATGGAGTTAAAATGAATTAAATCGCCGTAATCATAACATATGATGAAAGGTCGAGAGAGGAAATAATAGATACAAAAATTAGTTAGTGGACGAAACGCCTAAAGCTAAATGCATTTTTTATTTTAGACTGACCGAATAAAGGTCAAAGGAGAACTCTGTAAGACAACGCTCTAAAATTCTTTACTTTTTACTTTTACTTTTTCAAGCTTCAAATTGAATATCAGAATTTTGCAGAACGTGAAGCTCGTTGCGCGAAACTTTTTCGAGCAGTTCGGGTTCGTCAAACATCTTCAAAAGCCCGCGCACGGTTGCGTAGCGCGGCTCTTCGGCAACTATCACGGATAAATTGACGAAACTGCGGATATACTGGTCGATGCCGTTTAGCAGCGCGCCGCCGCCCGTTAAGATGATTCCCCGGTCGTAAATATCCGCCGCGACTTCCGGTCTGAGCTCGGTTAAAGTATCGGAAATTACCTGCGCGGCGCGGCGCACAATGCTTTCGATAACCGGATAAATCTCGCCCGTCGTAATCTCGACCGCCGCCGGGCTGCCCGTTTGCACGTCGCGCCCGCGAACCATTGTCGTCCGCGAAATATCGTCGGGCAAATAAGCCGAAGCAAATCCGGTTTTTAAGTTTTCCGTTGTTTCTTCTCCGACCTGCAAACCCCGATGTTTGCGCAGATGCGTTGCAATAGCCGTGTTTATCTCAAAATGTCCGATGCGTTCGGAACGCGAATGAATGATGTGTCCTTTGGCGACGATGGCGATATTGGTCGTGCCCGCGCCGAGGTCAACTACTGCCGAAGCCCGTTTGTCGTCAGGCGCGACGCCCGCGCCGAAAGCCGCCGCCAAGCCTTCTTCCATTATGTAAACTTTGCCGATGTGCGCGTCTTCAGCCGCGTTGAGCATCGCGCGCTGCTCGACGTGCGTTACGTCGCCGAGCATCGACATCACGGCTTGAATCGCCATTTGCGAGCCGCCCGATTTCGCTTTTTTGACGAAATGCGAAAGCATTTTCTTCGTTCGCTCAAAATCGGCGACGACGCCCGCATTGAGCGGCGCGAGAACGACGACATCACGACCTTCGCGCCCGCGCATATCATGCGCTTCCTGCCCGTATGCGACAATCTCGCCCGTCAGCTCGTTAAGCGCGACGACCGAAGGCTCGTCCAGCACAATATCACGACCTTTGACGGCGATAATGGTGCTTGCCGTTCCCATATCAATCGCCATCGAATCGGTTACTAATTTTTTCAGCGACTTAATCATTGCCTAATAAATACGTGTAAGAACATTCTAAACTAATTCAGTGAGATGATTCTATCTCAATTCCATTTTACCTCAAAGAGCGATACGGGTTGCAAGCGATTTTTTACGGTTAGAGGCTCTTGCGGAATTAAAGTAAATATTTCGCTGCCGCCCGCCTGCGCCGTCGCTTCGCTTATCAGAATCTGCCCGCCGAGCGCGTTCGATTCGAGCCGCGCCGCCGTGTTGACGGTATCGCCGATTGCCGTGTATTCCGAGCGCTGCTCCGAGCCGATATAACCGACTGTCGCCACGCCCGTGTGCAGACCGATGCCGACCTGAATGCGGCTGAATCCTTCGGTTTCGAGTTCCTGATTCAGACGAAAAATTCGTTTCTGCATCGTTACGGCAGTCTTTAAAGCATTTTTTGCGTCTTCGGGCGTCGCCGTCGGTGCGCCGAAAAGCGCCATCAAACCGTCGCCCGTATATTTATCGAGCGTTCCGCCGTGCGCGAAAATTATCTCGCTCATCGCGCTGAAAAACCGATTCAGAAGCCCGACGATTTTTTCGGGATTTTCCTTTTCCGACAGCGACGTAAAGCCGCGAATATCGGCAAAAAGAACGGTAATCGTTTGATTCGCGCCGCCGAGCTTGAACGAATCGGGATGTTCGAGCAGTTGTTTGACGACGTATTCGGGCATAAAACGGCTGTAATTCGCCCGCGCGACTTCTTCACGCGCGAGACGTTTGTGCGCTTTAATCGTTTCGACCGTTACGGCAGTCTGCGCCGCGACCGCGCTGATAAGCTCCAAATCTTCGGCGCTGAACGATGCGAACGGGTCGAAGCGGTCGGCGTAAAAAACGCCGTGAACATTGGATTCGGTTATCAAAGGCGCGCAGATTGTCGAGCGAACGCCCTGCGAGACGATTGATTCCGCGCCGCGAAACTGCTCGTCGGTTTTCGCGTCCTGCGACAGAAGCGCGACTTTTTCGCGCATCACTTTCTGCGTAATCGTCCGGCTTATCGTCAGTTTTTCCGTCAATTTCTCCAAATTTTCATCACGCGCCTTCATCGCCACCGGGTAAAGGCTGTAGTCGAGAATTTTGCCGTCCATCGTTTCGTCCGCGAGCAGCGCGACGACGCGTTCGGCGGGCGTTCCGCGAAAAATTAAATCCGTCGCCTTTACAAAAATCTCGGTCAAATCAAACACCGTTCCGATTGTTTTGCTTAATTCGTAAAGCAATTCCAAAGCCTTTGCCTTGCGGCGCAAATCCTTGAGTTCGGCTGATGTCGTGATTTCCGCTTCGATTGAAATGTTCGAGCGAACGCCGATAATCTCGTTCGCCGACATCAGAAGCTGCGTGTGCCCGAGCGGCTGGTCGTCGTAGCTGACGGCTTTCGGCATCTCGGCTGTCTCTTCCGGGTAATCAATTCTTCCGGGCGTCGTCTCCGGCAGATTCGGATTCGTTTTTCTAAACTCGAATTTGCTTTCGCCGATAATTATCTCGTCACCCGGTTCGAGCGTTTTTTCGAGCAGCGGCTGACCGTTGACAAAGACGCGGTTGACGCTCCGGACAAGCTCGCCGCCAACGTATGAACCGTCGATTAATTTAAAATTCACACCTTCGGCGACGATTTGCGCGTGTCGGCGCGAAACGCGTCTGTCATTTAAAACAATATCGTTTTCCTTTGCTCTGCCGATTGAATAGGTCGTGGCGGGCGTCAGATTTATCTCCCAGCTTTTGCCGCTCGCCTCGGTAATTTTAAGAATTGCGTTCACAGGTTATAAATTGATAATTGATAATTGATAATTGATAAATTAATTCTTTATATTATCAATTATCAATTATCAATTATCAATTAGTTTATGATTTATTTCGACAATAACGCCACAACGCCGATTGCGCCCGAAGTTTTCGAAGCGATGCAGCCTTTTCTAAACGAATTTTACGGAAATCCTTCGTCGGCGCACACGTTCGGGCGCGATGTGCGAAAAGCGATTGAGAACGCGCGCGAAAATCTGGCGGAATTGCTAGGCGCAGCTTCGCCGGACGAGATTGTTTTCACGTCCGGCGGAACGGAAAGCGACAACTGGGCGATTCTCGGCGCGCTCGAAGCAAATCCCGGCAAAAAACACATCATCACAACGCGCATCGAACACGAAGCAATTAGAAATTTGTGCGAGAAGCTTGAAAAGGAAAATTACGATGTAACATGGCTCGAAACGAACGAAAACGGTTTTCTTGATTTGGACGAGCTGAAAAACGCTCTGCGCGAAAATACGGCGATTGTTACGATAATGCTGGCGAACAACGAAACGGGAATTTTGTTTCCCGTCGAAGAAATCGCGCGTGTCGTAAAGAAAAACTCCGCCGCGATTTTTCATACGGACGGCGTAAACGCGGTCGGGAAAATTTCTATTGATTTGAAAAATACCGAAATCGATTTGTTCAGTATCGGCGGGCATAAATTTCACGCGCCGAAAGGCGTCGGCGCGCTTTACATCAGAAACGGCGTTAATCTTCCGTCCTTTTTCACCGGCGGCGGGCAGGAAAACGGCAGACGCGCCGGGACTGAAGCCGTTCATCAAATTGCCGGAATCGGCAAAGCGGCGGAAATCGTCAAAGACTTTTCGGCAATGGAAAAAGTTCGCGTTCTGCGCGACAAGCTCGAAGACGGAATTTTGCAAAATATTCCGAACGCGACACTAAACGGAACGGCTGACCGCAAATTCCGCCTGCCGAATACATCGAGCATCTCGTTTGAAAATACAAACGGCGAAGCGATTTTGGCTAAATTAAACGATTTGGGCGTGTGCGTTTCGACCGGCTCGGCGTGCAACTCCGAAAATCACACCGCGTCAGTCGTTTTGCAGGCGCTCGACGTTCCGTATTCGAAAGCGATGGGCGCGATTCGATTTTCTCTCGGAAGATATAACACGGAAGCGGAAGTCGATTTTGTCCTTAGCGAGCTTCCGAAAATTATTCAGGCGTTAAATTCAATGTCGCAATAAACCAGCTTCGCAGCCGTTTATAAATCAAACTCGATACCTTTATTTGCTCCATTTGTCCCAGACGGCTTTGGCGATTTTGGCGATTGTTTCTTCGCGCGTTGTTTCGTCTGCCGGAGAGTCGGAAACGAAAACCGCGATAATGAAATGTTTGCCGTTCGGCATTGTTACGATGCCGATGTCGTTGGTTGCCGCCGTGATGCCGTTTATCGTACCGGATGTGCCGGTTTTATGGGCGACGACGGCGTTGGCGGGCAGAAGTCCTTTGAGACGTTTCGCGCCGGGCGTCGATTCGGTCATAAATTTCAGCAAAAGCATCTGACTTTGTTCGGAAAGTTCCTGACGATTATAGAGCGCGCGGAGCAGATTAACGGCTTCGGCGGGCGAAGTCCAGTTTTTATATTGCAGCGTCTGGTCTTGCGCGAAGTCCTTTTCGGTATTAAGAATTTTCAGTTCCGTGATTCCAATCCGGGTTAAATATTCCTGCGCCGCGGGCGCGCCGCCGCAGAGTTTGAGCAGAACGTCCGAAGCCGTCCCGTCGCTTTCCGAGATTGCCGCGCGCATAATTTCGCTGACGGAAAGAGTCGCGCCGTTCGGGTTTTTGTCGCGAATCGGGCTGTGCTGCGCTTTGCCGACGAAATCGCTTTTTTCTATCCGCACTTTCCGGTCGAGCTTTATTTTTCCTTCGTCGATTTGTTTGAGAACCGCCATCGCAATCGGGAGTTTATAAACGCTCTGCATCGGGAAATGCTCGCCTTCGTCCAGATACGCCAAATCGTCCGATTCGACCATCACGGCGGCGACTCCAACGCGACCTCCGGCGGCGGAAGCTATCTGCGCAAATTGCGCCTGCAAATCGTAATCTACTTTCTCGTCGTTGTCGGTTTCGCCCTGATATTCCTTGAGCTTATTCGTAAATTTGCCTGCTTCATCGTTGATGCGGTTTGTGCAGGCTGTCAGGCAGATTAAAAGTAAAATGCAGAGGGTCAGAATTCCTTTCATTTGAGTTTTCTCCTTTACTTTAATTTCTCCCTGACTAACAGTGCAAGATAAACCAATGCTACAAACAAAGCGATTACCAACGGAATTGTTGACAATGTATAAATTGTCGCTAAAACCAGAATAAATAAAATGAATAAAAGAACGTTGAGCGAAAATTTTCTATGCGCCTTACCGACTGCAAATCCTAAAGATTTAGCCGGTGAATTCGGGTTTTGAATATTTTGCATTTCCGGCGGTCGCTGATAGACAGGATTTACATTTTTAGAGGAAACGATTGTTGGAATTTCGATGTGTTCGGCTTTCGGCGGCGAATAAAACTGTGTTGGTGGAAGCTCCATGCTGTTCGGTCCGACGACGGTTTTCTGTTCTTCGTATAAATTGAACGAAGCCGATAAAAGCGAGCCGTCTTCCAGACAGAAAGAAAGCGTTTCGTCAGCGTAGGTTCGATTGCAGACAGGACATTTTTTCATTGGACATAAAAAATCGATTTATATTTTATTCGTCAATTGTAAATCGGAAATCTCAAATCGCAAACATAAATCTTTAATAATTTATCCGGTTACAAATGGATTGTGAAAATGAATTAATCTGAAACGCAGATGATTTCCCGGCGTTTAACCCGCAAAAAAGGGAAATGGCAGAAAGACAAAACTTTTCAGCAAATCTTTCCGTAATGAAAGCTATCACTCCAAGAAAAATTATGAACAAAACATTTTTGCGCTTTATTCTTTCCGGTTTTTTACTAATCTCGATTTTTACGATTTCTTTGCCGCTTGCGGTTTACGGGCAAAATTCGGCTCAAGTCTCGGCGGATTTGCCGTCGCGGCTGGCGGCGATTGAGCAAAAGGTCGAAGCCAGACGAAAGGAACTCGGCATTCCCGGAATGTCGCTGGCAATCGTCAAGGACGGCGAAGTTATTTTTGCCAAAGGCTTCGGTTACAAAGACCTTGCAAAACAAACTCCGGCGACGGCGGATACGCAGTTTGCCATCGGCTCGGTAACGAAGGCTTTTACGGCAATGTCGGTTTTGATGAGTCAGGAAGAAGGCAAGCTCGCGCTCGAAGACAATCCGAAAAAATATCTGCCGTATTTCAAAATCAACGATGCGGAAATTGATAAAAATATCACGATTCGCGATTTACTCTCGCATTCTTCGGGTTTGACGCGGACGGATTTCGCGTGGATGTCGGGAAAATTGACGCGTGAAGAAATAATAAAAGTCGCAGGCGAAGCCGTTCCGACCGGAAAGCTGCGCGAGAAGTTTCAGTATCAAAACGTGATGTTTGCGGCGGCGGGCGAGATTGTCGCGCAGGTGCAGAAACAAAGCTGGCAGAAATATGCGCTTGAGAAAATCTTAAAGCCGCTCGGAATGACAAATTCGACGATGAGCGTTAAGGAGATGCAAAAGACGAAGGATTTTTCGCTCGGCTACGATTACAACGCCGAAACAAAGGAAACACGACTTTTGCCGACGCGGGCGCTTGAAGAAATCGCTCCGGCGGGCGCGATAAATTCGACTGCGAAAGATATGGCGCAGTGGATTAAATTTATTCTCGCGGGCGGCGAGATGAACGGGAAAAGGCTCGTTAATGAAAAAAGCTTTGCCGAATGGATTAAGCCGCAGCAGAAAATCTCGCCCGACGGCAAAACTTCCTACGCGCTCGGTTGGGGCGTAGTCGAAACGAGAGGCGTCAAGGTTCTCCAGCACGGCGGCGGCATCGACGGTTTTAACTCGTTTATAGCCGTGATTCCCGAAAAGAAGCTCGGTTTTGTAATGCTCACAAACGTTTCCGAATCGACTCTCGGCAACGAGCTTCCGGCGATTATCTGGCAAAATCTGCTCGAAGACAAAAAACCGGTTGATGAATCGGTCAAGCTGCCGCTCAAAGCGATGGAAAAACTTGTCGGCAAATATCGCCTCGAAGCCGCAGGTGTTGATATTGAAGTCAAAATCGAAAATGAAAATCTTTTGATTCTGGTGCCCGGACAGCCGACTTACAGCTTGGAGAGAACGGGCGAGCGGCAATTTAAAATCGTCGGCGCGCCCGAAGGTTTTTCGGTCAAATTTACGCCCGCGCAGGGCAACGCAACCGAGATGTATTTGCAGCAGCCGCAGGGAAATTACACTTTGCCGCGTATAAACGCCGACGGCAGCGTAACGAAAATTCCGGCAGCTTCGACGGACAATCCGGCGAAGGAATTAATCGGTAAATTTATCGCCGAGGACGGCAAAGGCATTATTGAAATAAAGGAAACCGACGGCAAAGTCGCGCTCGTCATCGAAGGTCAGCCGCCGTATGAAATGAAGCAAAAAGAGAAAGATATTTACAATTCTCCGGTTCTGCCCGATTCTTACAGCTTAAAAATCAAACGCGCGGCTGACGGCAAAATCGCAGGCTTCGTTCTGGTTCAGCCCGAAGGCGAGTTTGCGTTTAAGCTTTTGGAAGGCGCGGCGAATTCGACGCCGAAAATAACGGTTGACGAGGTGATGACAAAAGCGATTGCCGCGCTCGGCGGCGAGGCAAACTGGCGAAAACTGAGTTCGCGCGAGGTGAAATTCGAGCTGGACGCGCCGCAACAGGGTTTGAAAGGCTACGGCACAAGCTATGAGAAAGCGCCGAATCTTTCCGCCAGCAATACGACTTATATCGCTCTCGGCAAACAGATTGCCACCGAATTCGGATACTTCGACGGCACGAGCGGCGGAGAAATCCTGAGCTTTCTGCCGCCCGAAATTTATACCGGCAAACGGATTGAAGATATGAAGCTCGAAAACGATTTTTACGGTCTTTTGAACTGGAAAAACGGATTGAAATCGTCGGAAATAACCGGAACGGAAAAAGTCGGCGACGAAGAAGCTTACGTCGTCCGGTTTCATCGCGAAAAAGCGAGCGATTACACCTATTACATTTCGACGAAAACGTTTTTGCCGCTGAAAAAATCGAGTGTCGTTGCCGGTACCGGAGAAATTCGCGTTAACCAAATTTTCAGTGATTACCGCGCCATTGACGGCGTGATGATTCCGTTCAAATTATTTTCCGACAGCCCCATTCTCGGCGATGTGATAACGACCATAAAAGAGGTAAAGCACAACGTCGAGATTGCCGATTCGACATTTAAGCCGAAGAAATAAGAATAGCCCGCGGATGAACGCGGATTTAGCGGATTGGCGCGGACTGATTTTAAATATTATGATTAGTTCATTTTTTATATGAACAATCTTTTGCACTCTGAAATTACCGGGCAAATAATCAAAGCTTTTTATAAAGTTTACAATACGCTTGGGTTCGGTTTTTTAGAGAAAGTTTATGAAAGGGCTTTGGCGGCTGAACTTGAGGCATCAGGATTTCAAGTTCACTCGCAGCAACCGATAAAGGTTTATTACAACGGAAAAAATGTTGGAGATTATTTTGCTGATTTGATTGTAGAAAATAAAATTATCCTCGAAATTAAAACAGCCTCTTCGATTGATAAAACACATGAAGCCCAACTTCTAAACTATCTGAAAGCTACAGAATTAGAAGTCGGGCTTATCTTAAATTTCGGAGAAAAAGCTGAATATCGCCGAAAAGTCTTTGCAAATCAACGAAAAGATTTAATCAAAAATTTATTAAATCCGTGAAAATCCGCTAAATCCGCGTTCATCCGCGGGCTATTTCCTGTTTACCCAATCGTAACCAGATTCGCAAAACTCGACATATTTTCTTCCGAATGGTCGAAAACCGCGTCGAGTTCTTTTTCGACATCGCCGGTGAATTTGTTTGTGTTTTTCGCTTTCGGCAGAAATTTGGCGAAATCGTAAAGCTCCGTGTCGAGCAGGTGAGAAGTGGCGACATTGCCCGCCGCGCCGAGCATCGAGTTTCTGATTAAGGGAATTTCTTTTTCAAGCTCGTTGATTAATCTTTTTATGCGAGCGCGTTTCAAATTTGGCTGCGAGCCGCACAGGTTGCAGGGAATTATCGGGAATTTTTGCTCTTCGGCATATTTTGTAATGTCTTTTTCAAAACAGTAAATAAGCGGGCGGATGACCGTATTTTTGCGGTCGTCCGAGCGCAGAATCGGCGGCATCGTCTTTAAGATTCCGGTGTAGAAAAGATTTAAAAGCAGTGTCGAAGAAACATCGTCGGCGTGATGTCCGAGCGCGATTTTCGTGCATTTCTCTTCGACCGCGACGCCGTAAAGAATTCCGCGACGCAGGCGCGAGCAGACCGAACAGTAAGTTTTGCCTTCGGGAACGAGACGCTTGACGGTCGAATACGTGTCTTCGACGACGATTCGATAAGGGATGCTCATGCCTTCGAGATAATTCGGCAGAACTTCTTCGGGAAAATCGGGCTGTTTCTGGTCGAGATTGACGGCGAGAATTTCAAAGCTCACGGGCGCTTTTTTCTGAACGGCGAGCAGCAAATCGAGCATCGTATAGCTGTCTTTGCCGCCGGAAAGACACACCATTATCCGGTCGCCGTCTTCAATCATCGAGAAATCGGCGATGGCTTTGCCCACCTTTTTGAGCAGTTTTGTTTTGGTCTTGGTTTCTACAAACAACTTTTCTGTTACTCCTTCAAACTTGTAAGTTTGCCACGATACGCGGAAATTGACAAATTATCAGGACTTTGATGATAAAAGCCGCGAAAGAATAGCCCGCAGATAAACGCGGATTAGGCGGATTTTCGCGGATATGAAAATATTTTTTTAGATTTATCCGCGGGCTATTTCCTAAGATTTTTTGCAATCGAAACCAAAAAAGCTAGACACGACTCGGAAAATTCTTTTATTATTAAAATTCCAACTGAAAAAATAAACTGATTAGTCATTTCAGTAATAAAATTATAAAAATCGAGCGGCTCACGTTTTTGATTTTCTTTCCCTTGAAAGTTCGGGCGTTTGAGTCGGAAAAATCCGAGCGGAGGTCTATAAATAAAAATATGATTAGAATGGGAAGAAGTTCCAAAACGGAGCAACCAAACGAAACAACACAATATCCGAATCAGCCTGTAAATTCAGGTTATTCGTATGCTGCTCAGCCGCCTTCAGCGCCGCGCGGCGCGATGAGCGAGAGCGAATCGATGGCGCGAGACATCAAAGAAGGACGGCTCAGCGGTTTTGTCGGCAACGGAACGGTTCTGACGGGCGAAACGAATTTTCAGGCGATGCTGCGTGTTGACGGTCATCTGACCGGACGCGTTACGAGCGAAAACGGAACGCTGATTATCGGCTCGACCGGAAAAGTCGATGCCAATATCGCGGTTGCGGCGGCGATGATTAACGGGATGGTCAACGGCGACATCGTCGCTTCTGAAAAAATCGAGCTTGGACGCACGGCGCGCGTAACGGGCAATATTCAAACGCCGCGACTCGTCATGGAAGACGGCGCGATTCTTGAAGGCGGCTGCACGATGACCAAAGCGCGTGAAGCGCTCGAAAAACGCAACGCCGACATTACTTCGCAATATACTTCGGCGGCGACTGCGACCGAACCTGTTTATCAGGAAAGCGAATCGGACGAATCGGACGAATACGCGGCGATTGCCGACGAAGACGACGAAGCGGCGGACGCGGCGACAAATTAAATCAAGTGAACAGTGAACAGTGAACAGTGAATAGTGAAGGAAATTTTCTTAAACTATTCACTATTCACTATTCACTGTTCACTGTTTATGCGCTTCATCAACGAAGAATTTTACTCATCCGAAGCCTCGCCGGAACAGATGGATGCTTTTTGGGCGGACGGCTGGCGGCATTTCGGGACGTATTTTTTTCGCTACAGTCTCGGAGTTTACGAAGCGGAAATCCGCCGCGTTTTTCCGCTTCGCATTCGTCTTAAAGACTTTTCCTTTTCCAAAAGCCAGCGCCGCGTTTTCAAAAAAAATCAGGATTTGCGAGCGGTAATCCGCCCGGTTGAGATAACTGTCGAAAAGGAATTGCTTTTCGAGCTTCACCGCCGGAGATTCAAACGCGACGCGCCTTTTTCGCTTTACGATTTTCTCTCATACGACGCGGCGCGCGTTCCCTGCGAAGCGCTCGAAGTCTGCGTTTATCGCGGGACGGAGCTGCTTGCCGCAAGCTTTTTCGATGTCGGCGCGCGCGCGGTTTCGAGCATTTACGCGATGTTTGCGCCTTCCGAGACTTCACGCAGCCTCGGCATTTTTACGATGCTTTTAGAAATTGAATGGGCGCGGGAAAATAAGAAAGATTTCTTTTATCAAGGCTACGCTTACGAGGGAAATTCCTTCTACGACTACAAAAAACGCTTTCGCGCATTGGAGAAATTCGACTGGAAAAATAATTGGGAAAGCTTCAGAATCGCAGATGAAAGCGTATAAATTTACAGGGATAACAGGATGAACAGGGATAAAATAATTTTCTTAATATCCTGTTTATCCTGTTATCCCTGTAAATTTCTTTTCCGGCAGCATTTCGGAAACTTCATTCAAGGGGTAAAGCTTCCAAAATACTGCCGGAAATAGCGGCTGACACGAAATTTCAATGTAAAAGAGCGTAAGTAAAAAACATTGACCGCGCCCTGCTCCGCTAATTCGGGTAAATAACGATTAACCGATTAAGTTAAAATTTTCCGCAACCGAGTTCGTTTCGGGCATCGGCATACCGAATGCGCGGGCGAGAAACGCCGGGTCGGTAATTTCGACGTAGCGAGCCGTCTGTTCGGGCGTCATAACTTCGAGCATAAAACGGTCTTCAATCCAAAGCTCGATGAGCTGAAAAAGACCTTCGCCGCGATTGCAGACGAGCACGCGCCAGCCTTCGCGATTGGCGATTTCTTTGACTTCTTCGACGCTGAGCTTTGTATTGATATTCAAATGCGTGGCGACATACTGCGGCGAAAAATCGCTCTGAACAAATTTCGCTTCGTAATCTTCGGTCGGCGTCTGCGCGTCTAAATTCTCCGGCGGAAGACCTTTGCCCGGCACTAAAACTGTATTAATCGGCGTAATCTCGACGCCCGAACCTCTGCCGTCGTTTGCCAGAACCATAAAAGAATTCGGCGCGGGCGGAAACGGTATGACCATTCCGTTCCACAACTCGGCTAAAACATTTGCGACCCGTTCGGGATTATGAACTCCGATTGAAATATGATTTATCATTTTGTATAAATTGCTCCTTTTATAAATTATCCGGCGAAATTTTTTCGCTCCTCACAGATAAACGCGCAGTTTGTCGTGAAAACGTATCAGCGAAATATGATTTTGGTTTTTCCGCCTAAATAATTTAGAGTTTTAAAAGGATGGAAAACAAACAGGAAGTTTTAGACCAGTTCGGCAAGCGCATCCAGCGCTGTTACGGCTGTATGATTGCGTATTATATGAAGGACATGTATCTCGGCGAAGACATCACCTATTACTGCGAGCACTGCAAGGACGAGACGATGTTTCATTTTGACGAATACACGAAGATTCTCGACATCTCCAAGCTGCGCGAAGTCGCCGACGAGCATCATCACTGAAAAAAATTAGCCACGAAGGAACACGAAGGAACACGAAAAAGAAGTAGTTTATTTCGTGAAATTTCGTGTTTGTTCGTGGCTAAATAATCTTCATCAAAACTTTTCTCTCACGCGCGCCGTCGAATTCGCACAGATAAATCCCCTGCCAGCGACCGAGCAGAAGTTTGCCGTTTTCAAAGGGAACGGTAACGCTTGAGCCGACCAGACTTGATTTGATATGCGCGTCGGAGTTGTGTTCAAAATGCCTGAAACCTTCATAAAACTGCGGAATCGTGTTTTTCAGAAACAAAAGCATATCGTGTTTCACGTCCGGGTCGGCGTTTTCGTTGACGGTTAAGCCGCAGGTCGTATGCTGCGTAAAAAGAACGCAGATTCCTTCTTTGACTTCGGATTCGAGCAGATGTTTTTCGACTTCCGAAGTAATTTCTACCATTTCCTCGCGCTTGTTTGATTGAACTTGCAGAGTTTTCATAAACGATATTTTACCGCAGAGACGCAAAGACGCAGAGAAAATTTAAAAATCTCTGCGTCTTTGCGTCTCTGCGGTTCAAATTATCCTTTACAGTTTCTTTTCGGTAGGAACTTTAACTGTTTGTTCGATTGTAACTTTCGGAGTTATCTCCGCTTTGTGAGGAGTTTTGTTGACGCTGATATGCGGGGCAATAATCAGGGCGACGATACTCATCAGCTTGATTAAGATATTCATCGAAGGTCCAGATGTATCTTTGAACGGGTCGCCGACGGTATCGCCCGTAACGCTCGCTTTATGAGCTTCGCCGCCTTTGTATTCCATTTTCCCGTTAATCTCTACGCCCGCTTCGAATGATTTTTTCGCATTATCCCACGCGCCGCCGGCATTGTTCTGGAACATTCCCATCAATACGCCCGAAACGGTAACGCCTGCCAGTAAACCGCCGAGAACTTCCGGTCCGAAAATAAACCCGACGATGACCGGAGTAAGCAAAGCGATTGCGCCCGGAAGCATCATCTTTTTGAGAGATGCCTGAGTCGAAATAGCGACACATTTATCATATTCCGGTTTCGCTTTGTACTCCATAATTCCCGGAATTTCTCTAAATTGCCGTCTGACTTCTTCGACCATCGCCATTGCCGCTTTACCGACTGCCGCAATACAAAGCGAAGAAAAGATAAAGGGAATCATTCCGCCGACGAATAATCCTGCCAGAACGTCGGCTTTATAAATATCAATCGAGCTGATACCGGCAAGACCGACATAGGCTGCAAACAATGCCAGAGCCGTCAGCGCAGCCGAAGCGATTGCAAAACCTTTACCTGTCGCGGCTGTCGTGTTTCCGACGGCATCTAAAATATCCGTTCTGCCCCTGACTTCTTTCGGCAGCCTGCTCATCTCGGCAATGCCGCCGGCGTTATCGGCAATCGGTCCGAAAGCGTCGATTGCAAGCTGCATCGCCGTCGTCGCCATCATTCCTGCGGCGGCAATCGCAACGCCGTATAAACCGGCAAAGTAGTGAGATAAATAAATGCCCGATGCCAGAACAAGCGTCGGAACTAAAGTCGATTCCATCCCGACGGAAAGACCGCCGATAATATTTGTCGCCGCGCCCGTGCCGGATTGCTGGACGATTGAGTTGACCGGACGTTTGCCCATCGATGTATAGAATTCCGTAACAATACTCATCAGCGCGCCGACAATCGAGCCGACTAAGATTGCCAGAAAAACACCCGTGTTTGTGAAGTTATGACCTCTCAGAGTCATATTTGCGGGAAGCATCCACATGACCACAAAGTAACAGGCGATTGTCGTAATAATAACCGAAGTCCAGTTCCCGATATTCAACGCTTTTTGAACGTTGCCTTTATCGTCCGAAATTCTGACGAGTGAACAACCGATAACGGAAAATATAATTCCAAGTCCGGCAATAACCATCGGCAGAAGCATCGGAGAAAGACCGCCGAATTGGTCTCTGGCGACAATCTCGCGTCCGAGAACCATTGTTGCCAGAATTGTCGCCACATAAGAGCCGAAAAGGTCGGCTCCCATCCCGGCAACGTCGCCGACGTTATCGCCGACGTTATCGGCAATAGTCGCCGGATTTCTAACGTCGTCTTCAGGAATTCCCGCTTCGACTTTACCGACAAGGTCTGCGCCAACGTCAGCCGCTTTTGTGTAAATACCGCCGCCGACTCTGGCAAAAAGAGCGATTGATTCAGCGCCGAGAGAAAATCCGGCAAGAACTTCAATCGCTTTTTCCATCGCCGCGCCGTTTACCGAGCCGCCGGTGTTCACGACATAGATTTTATAGAAGATTATAAATAAAGTGCTCAGCCCTAAAACCGCCAGACCGGCAACGCCGAGTCCCATGACCGTTCCGCCGGTAAAGGCTACTTTAAGCGCGCCTTTAAGGTCGGTTCTCGCCGCCTGCGTTGTTCTGACATTCGCTTTTGTCGCAATGTTCATCCCGAAATATCCGGCAGTCGCGCTCAAGACCGCGCCGATAATAAATGAAACTGCGATTACGGGAGAAGAAGTTTCAACCAATGTTCCCGACCACCCGAGAACGATTGCCGCAACGATTGCGAAATAAGCTAAAATTTTCCACTCTGCTTTCAAAAACGCCATCGCGCCTTCAGCAATATAAGTCGAAAGCTCGACCATATTTTCTTCACCGGTCGCCTGTTTGGTAACCCATGAAGATTTAAATGCCATAACGACTAATCCAAAAATCCCTAATGCCGGGATTAGATAAAGAATTGTAGATTCCATTAAAAAACCACCTATTTTTATGAATAAATTACTGTATTAAAGCCTTTGGAATATTAATTATTTATACAAGCTTATATCTTCCAAGAGCATATTCCGTGCGTTAAAATAAGAACTAATCAAAGTTCCACGATAATTTATCATCTCTATTGTTAAAAATTTATGAAGATTCAAAAAGGGTTATTATTGCCGATTTGACCGTCAATGTTCAAACGCCAGAGGCGAAAAGTTGGTGAAAACAGGCGATTTTTTGCGAATAATTTTTGAAAAGGAAGCTTCGGGGAGAAGTAAAAAGGGAAATGCCTCCGGGAGCGGCGGCATTTCCCGAATCGTGAGATTATTTTCTTTTGACGTATTTCAGGTCAGTGGTTACAGCCCACGTTTTGCCATCGTCGGTCGAGGCTTCGAAAAGCTGCCGGACGGTATTTTCGTCAATTTTCGTGAAAGTTAATTTTTGCAGGGTTTTTTTGCCGCCGGAAACGGTTTCGCCTTCAAAGCGCATCACGCCGTCTTTGAAATTTCCCGAATAACGAAGCGCGCCGCCGCCGCTTCCAATCCAGTTTTGATACCATTTCTGCGTGCTCGCGTCGTAATAATTTATGCTTTTGCCGTCGCCCGCAACGGTGCTCGTCCAGTTTTCCATCAAGCCGCAGCCGTCCGAGAAAAGCTGAATCGTATTTGTTCCGGCTTTTTGTCCGGCAGTGTTGTAAACATCCCAATCGCCGACCCAGAAATCGAACTGCCGCGCTTCCGCCGAATAAATACAAGGTCTTTTTTGGCGGTCGGCAAGCTCGGTCATTTTCTTGTAACGCGCGTCGGCGCGAATATTGTCGAGGTCTTTGTCCGTATCCAGATTTACAAAAATTGCCGCGCCGCCGGACAAAGCCTTTTCCATCCATTCAAACGCTTTGTCCGTCTGCTTCAAAAGCGAATAAGCGCAGGCGATGTTATAAAGTGAATTCGGATTTTGCGCGATGGCGTAATTTTTCTGAAACGCGTCAATCGCCTGCTCGTATTTGCCGAGGACGTGAAGCGTCGAGCCGAGCAGATACCACGCGCGACCGTTGTTCGGCTCGTCCTTTAAAACGTCGCCGAAAGCCTGCGCCGCTTCCTGCCATTTCTGCTGTTTGTATAATTCATTCGCCGCCATCATCTTCGGCGAAGGCTTTTGCTGCTGCGCTTGTATATTCAGCGCGAAACCGGCGATAAAAATAAAAATTGCGATAACTATAAAATGTTTCCTCATAAATTTTTCTCCTTTTGCAACTAAATGCTTTTTCGTCTCATCCTTAAATCAAACAAAGCGATGTCAGGCACACGAACGGAGTTTTTTTTCCGAAAAAGCGAAAGTGAACCAGATTTTTATTAATCAGCGAGTAAATCTCGTTTGTATCCTGAAAAGTCAGAATCGCGGCTTCCGAAGGCGGAATCAGGCTGACCTGACGGCGACAGTCTTTGCACCACGCGCGAACCAGATGCCGTCGGTGCTTGATAATAAAGATTTCGCTCGTTTCAATTACTAATTCCGTTCGGGTTTTTCGCATAAATATTTGCCTAAATCGCGGATTTGTTTGAAAATTGTTTTAAGAAAGACACGAACTTCGAAAAATTTTATTCCCAAAAATCGGGTCTTTTCTTAGCTTTAAGTATGTTTCATACAAATTAGATTGATGAAGCAAACTCGCCAAAGCGTCTAGCGTTGCTTGTCGTTTCTGCTGATGTCTTTAGATTGCCCGCCTCATCGAGTGCAACTATAAATAATTTTTCTGCGCGAAGTCTTGAAAGATTTTTAAAATTTTTCTCAAAGACTTCTCAAACCATTTATGAATAAGAAAACATTAGCTTTATACGAATTTGACGAGTTTCGCGTCGACACAAATCAAAAGTGCCTGTGGCATTCGGACAAACTGGTTTCGCTCACGCCGAAGGCTTTTGAGACGCTTCTCGTGCTGATAAAACATCGCGGCGAGATTGTCGGCAAAGACGTTCTTCTCGATGAAGTCTGGGCTGAAACGTTCGTCGAAGAATCGACGCTTTCGCAAAATATTTTTACCTTGAGGAAAACTCTCGCCGCATTTCAGAAAGACAGGGAATTTATCGTTACCGTTCCGCGACGCGGCTATCGCTTTGTCGCCGATGTCAGGGAAATCTCCGGCGACGAAGAATTTTTCGTCGTCGAAAAACGAACGCGGACGCACATCGTCGCCGAGCAGAAAGAAATTCACGACTCGAAGGACGCGGAAAAATCCGGGACGGCGATTGTTACAAAACCGATTTCGCACAAATCTTTCACACAAAAATATTTAATTTTCGGCGTTGGCTTAATCGTTTTGACAGCAAGCGTTTTCGCTTTGCGCTACTTTTTGAAAACACCGAATTTTGCCGAATCGAAGTTTCAGAAATTCAAAATCAGCAATTTATTTTCCGACGCCGACATCAATCGCGCCGTAATCTCGCCGAACGGGAAATATCTCGCGCTGGTCAAAAAAAGCGGCGAAAACGAAAGTCTGCTTATGCGGCAAATCGAAGAAGCAAGCTCGCTCGAAATCGTGCCGAAATTTGAAGGAAGATTTATCGACGTTACTTTTTCGCCCGAAAGCGATTACGTTTTTTACGCGGTTTATCCGAAAAACTCCAAGCAGGGCGAGCTTTATAAAATCCCGATTTTAGGCGGCGCGGCGCGGCAAATCGTCAAAGACATCGACAGCGCGGTTTCCGTCTCAAACGACAAAAAAGAAATTGCCTTCATTCGCCGCTACCCGCAGCAAAAGGAAACTGCTCTGATAATCGCCGGCATTGACGGCGCAAACGAGCGAAAACTGGCAACGCGCAAATTCGGTGAAGGCTTTCTAAACGTGGCTTTTTCGCCTGACGGAAAATTCATCTCGTGCGCGGTAAATTCCAAAACGAGCGCGGAAAAACCGATGGAAATTATCGTCGTCGATGCGGCGAGCGGCGAGCAAAAATCTCTGACGCCGCAGAATTGGCTGTGGATTGGTCAAACCGTCTGGCTGAAAGATTCGAGCGGAATCGCGTTTGTCGCATACGGCGCGAAATCGCCGAATCTGACCGACGAAGTCTGGTTCGTATCGTTTCCCGAAGGCAAAGCGCGACTTTTGGAAAACGGCGTCAACGGGGTTTTCGGCATCAGCCTGACGGACGACGCAAATTCTCTGGTCGCCGTAAAGTCAAATAAAATAACGAGTTTTACGGTCAATCCGATTAATGATTTTGAAAAATCCGCGCAGATTTTGACGAAGACCGGCGACGAAAGCCTTTTGCCGCTCGGCGCGGATTGGACGCCGGACGGAAAAATCGTTTATTCGACGACAACGGGCGGAAACGCCGATATTTGGCTGATAAACGCCGATGGAAGCGGGCAGAAACAGCTAACTTCCGACGCCAGCGCGGACATCTCGCCGAAAGTTTCAGCCGATGGCGGTTTTATTTATTTTTTGTCGAATCGCTCCGGCGCGATGAGCGTCTGGCGAATGAATTTCGACGGCGCAAATCCGCAAAAACTAACCGAAAATCAAGACGTTTTTTCGATAAACTTGTCGCCCGACGGCAAACAGATTTTTTACACCGCGCTTTCCGAAAGCATTTTTACACAAACGCTCTGGAAAATGTCTTCGGACGGAAAAGACGCCGCGAAATTAACCGGCAAAACAACAGTTTTTCCAAAAATCTCGCCTGACGGAAAAACGATTGCGTGTTATTTTCCCGACGCCGAAAATCAAAATCTGAAATTGACGATTCTTTCAGCCGAAAGCGGCGAGATTTTAAAACAAATCGAAACGCCGGACGGTTTGCCTCTTTTCGATTGGAAAAAAGACGGGCAAAATTTGCTTTTAGCGGTCAGAAAAAACGATGTCGAAAGCTTTTGGCTTCAGCCGGTTGACGGAAAAGCGGCGACAAAATTAAAAGATTTGCAAAATGATTCTGTTTTTCGCCTCGCAATTTCCAGAGACGGCGAAAAAGTGTTTTACGAAAAAGGCGTTACGGCAAACAGCGTGATGCTTCTGCGCGACGTTTCGAAAGAAAATTAACAGCGATGAAAAGGATGAAAGGGATAAAAACAAAATAATAAATCTTCTTTTAATTCCTGACTATCCTCTTCATCTCTGTTAATTTTTCTTATCTTCCATCAATTCGATAAATCTTTTGAAAAGATACTCCGAATCGTGCGGTCCGGGCGCGGATTCGGGATGATACTGCACCGAAAAAACGGGCAGAGATTTATGCCGCAAGCCTGCAACCGTGTTGTCGTTTAGGTTGACGTGCGTTATCTCGACTTCCGGCGGCAGACTTTCGGCTTCGACCGCAAAGCCGTGATTGTGCGCGGCAATCTCGATTTTTCCGGTCGTTAAATCCTTTATCGGCTGGTTTCCGCCGCGATGCCCGAATTTTAATTTATAAGTTTCGCCGCCGAAAACCTGTCCGAGAATTTGGTGTCCGAGACAGATGCCGAACATCGGCACGCGTTTCTCGGTCAGCTTTGTAATTTCTTCGACGACCGTTTTCATAGAACTCGGGTCGCCGGGACCGTTTGAGAGAAAAATTCCGTCGGGCTTTAATGCGAGAACTTCTCTGGCAGAAGTTTCTGCCGGGACGACCGAAACTTTACAGCCGAATTTGGAAAACTCGCGCAGGGAATTTGTTTTTACGCCGAAATCAAAAGCGACGACGTGAAATTTTTCTTCCGTTTCGGCGGGAAAATCGAAAGCGTCTTCGATTGTTACGGCGCTGGCAAGCTCGCGGTTTTTCATTTCGGGCGAATTTCGAACTTTTTCCAGAAGGTTTTTTTCGTCTAAATCGACGGTAGAAACGCAAGCGCGCATCGCGCCTTTGTCGCGGATATGGCGGACAAGCGCGCGCGTGTCGATATGTTCGATGCCGACGATTTTATTGCGTTTCAGGTAGGAATCGAGCGTTTCGGTCGAGCGCCAGTTCGAAGCAATCCGGCTCGCTTCGCGGACGACGAAGCCTTCTACCCAGGGTCGGCGCGACTCAACGTCTTCTTCGTTGACGCCGTAATTTCCGATGTGCGGATACGTCATACAGACGATTTGCCCTGAATACGAAGGGTCGGTCAAAATTTCCTGATAGCCGGTCATCGAAGTATTAAAAACCATCTCGCCGAAAGTTTCTCCGTCCGCGCCAAACGCCTGCCCGCGAAACACGCGCCCGTCTTCAAGAATTAAAATCGCTTTTTTCGATAAATGCATATTTGGAATGATGAATTAGGAACGATGAACGATGAACTGAAGAAATTGTCTTTCATTCATCGTTCATCGTTCCTAATTCATCGTTTTTTATTCTTGTCCTTCGGCGCGAATGTCGTCCGTTTTAGCGTCTTCGATATTATATTCGCCGTGGTTTATAAAACCGATATTCGACGGTTTCCAGTAGCGAAAAAACGCTTTGCCGTAGATATATTTTTCGGGAACCAAGCCCCAGATGCGCGAGTCGGATGAATTGTCGCGGTTGTCGCCCATCACGAAAAAATAATGCTCGTCAACCTTTTTCGACGGATAATTCGGCAGGTTTTGATTATGTTCCGTGTCTAAATAAGGCTCGCTGAGCTGCGTTCCGTCGATATAAACCTTTCCGCTTCGAATCTCGACAATCTCGCCCGGCAAGCCGATGACGCGCTTGACGTAGCTTTTATCCGGCTCTTTCGGATACCAGAAAACGACGACATCGCCGCGCTCGATGTGTCCCCAACTGACGTTTTTGAATTTGTAATAAACCAGTTTATTGACCAGCAGACGCTCGCCGTCGTGAAGTTGCGGCAGCATCGAAGTTCCTTCGACGACAACCGGCTGCGCGACGAAAACGCCCAAAAGAACAAAAACGGCGATGATTAAAATAATATCGCGCAACAATTTGAGGCTCTCCGTCCATAATCCCTGACGCGATTCGGTTTTCAGCCGAACGACTTCGATATCGCGGTCGTCCGCAGCCGATATAAGCCCGAAGGCAATCTGGTCTTTTTTTTGAAAATCGAACATAATTAAAGCGTTTCGATGCCGTTTCGAAAGATTTTGTTTGAAAAAATTCTTCCGCCGTAAATAAGAATTATCGGTTTTTTATTTTGTTTGTCAAAAGGGTATTTACCACAGGGACACAGAGACACAGAGATTTTAAAACAAAAGTCGAAAAATAATTCGCCTTTTAAATTTTATTTCATTTTCTCTGTGTCTCTGTGTCCCTGTGGTAAAAAATTAATATGAATGAAAAAATACGCAGTTTATTTCCCGCGCTGCAAAAATATACATATTTAAACAGCGCGGCGGTCGCGCCTTTGCCGGCGGCGGCGGTCGAAGCGGTTCACAGCCAGTTAAAAGACGTTTCGGAAAACGGGACGGTCAATTTTTCGGATTGGATTGCGACAAAACAGCGCGCCCGCGAGATTGTTGCCGAAATGCTCAATGTCGAGGCGGAACAAGTCGCGTTTTTGCGAAACACTTCCGACGGTTTCGCTTCGGTCGCCAACGGCTTGAAATGGGAAAAAGGCGATAACATCGTCAGTTTTGAACGCGAATTTCCCGCAAATTTTTACGCGTGGCGCAGAATCCGCGATGCTTTCGGCGTCGAGCTTCGCCTGTGTCCCGAAAGAGACGGACGGATTGATTTGGACGAATTTATCAGCTTGATTGACGAAAATACAAAGCTTGTTTCAATCAGCGCGGTGCAGTACGGTTCGGGTTTTCGCGCTGATTTGGAGCGAATCGGGCGAGCGGCGCGAAAATTTGACGCGCTTTTTGCCGTCGATATTATTCAGGGCTTCGGCGCGCTTCGGTTTGATTTGCCCGCGCAGTTTGTCGATGTTGCCGCCGGCGCGAGCCACAAATGGCTTTGTTCGCCCGAAGGCTGCGGCATCCTGTATTTGTCGGACAGAGCGCGTGAGCGAGTCGAGCCGACGCTGGTGGGATGGATTAGCGTCGAAGCTCCCTGGAATTTTGAAGATTTGGAACAGCCTTTTAAATCAACCGCTCTGGCGTGGGAATCGGGAACGGGCGGCTCGTCGCTGTTTTACGGCTTGGAGCAAAGCGTAAAGCTTCTGAGCGAGACAGGCGCGGAAAATATCGAAAATTATTTAGAAGAATTGTCCGATTATCTGTGCGAGCTTCTCGCGGGAAAAAATTATGAAATCGTCAGCTCACGCGCGAAAGGCGAGAAATCACAAATCGTCTGCGTCAAACATCAAAACGGTCTGACGCCAAACGAAATCGCCGCCGCTCTGGAAAAGGAAAATATAATCGTCTCGCCGCGCGGCGAGCGAATCCGCATCGCGCCGCACTTTTTTAATAATCGTGAAGATATTGAAAGGTTAATTAAGGCTTTGCCTTAAAGAAATTAGCCACGAACAAACACGAAATAGCACGAAAAAGAAAATTTATAAAAATCTTATTTCGTGTCCATTCGTGTTTGTTCGTGGCTAATCTTAATCTTTTAGAAGCCTGTCCGCCGCAATTTCCGGCGTTAATCCGTCGAGATTTAAACGAATCATTCCGCCCGCGTCGGTATAAATATGGGTCGTCGCGCGTTTTTGTTCTCTGATGTAATAGAAAACCAAGCCGACGGCAAGTCCGGCGAGAATTGTCGAGGCGAAGCCGAGGACGACTACAATCACGGTTGAAAGAAAAATATCGCCCGTCATTATTGCAAATTCGCGTTCGGCGCGGATTGCGGGCATCGGGTTTTCGCCGAGCCACTGGACGACTTTTTCGTATTTTATCTGGTCGAGCAAAGCGTTTGCCGCCGGTTCGTCGCCCGCGTCAAACACGAATGCGCTGTAGTTTCCGATTCGCCGGAAATAAACCGGCGGAATGGGCGGATTTTCCGTAAGTCTTTGAGTAAATTGAGCGTTTGCGTCAATCGAAGCCTGCGGCGTCGGGTATTCGACGATAAGAAGCTTGCCCTGCGGATAAGGCGCGGTAACGGCTTCGACTCCGTTTCCCAGAACAATCAAATCAAAAATCGGTCGTTCGCCGAGCGACTTACGCAAATCGTCTGTGCTTTGCGTATATGCCGCACGATTTTGTACAGCTTCCCAATCGGGCAGATGTTTTATGAGAACCGGGATTTTGTCTTCTTCTAAAATCGCCTTATTTGCCTGCGCGAAAACGCCGCCGAACGCCGCCACAGAAATGCAGATTGAAATAACGAATTTTATAAATAAAGCCTTTTTCATCGCTAAACCTGCTCCGCTTATGTATTTTTCCGAAGATTTTTGAAATAAAGATAGTAGCATTTTTTTTGAAAATCTTCGCCCGCTTAGTAACAATTTGATACAAAAATGTATCAGATGCGTCAATTACTACACGCTTTGGTTGAATCCGAACTTGGATGAACGGCGAAACTAAAAGTATGCCTAAAAAAATGCAACCAATAGGCTTATTCGACGTGAACTATATAGAAATGTTGACGTATGATTTGTGGCACACGAATTGATATACTAGAACACGGGGGAATACAGAAATGACAACGACAACAGAAACACTAAATTATCCGGTCTTTCAGGACGCGGGAGAATCTAAAAAGGAAAAGAAAGGTTTTCTCGACGCGGAAATTGAAGAAATTGACGATGTCGGGACAGCTAAGGATTTTGAACTGACAAAAGCGGCATCGACAGGAAATATGGCGGCGTTTGAGGAAATTTACAATCGCCATCATCGCAGAGTTTATTCGATTTGTCTGCGTATGCTGCAAAACGCGACCGAAGCCGAAGATTTGACGCAGGACGTTTTTATCCAGCTTTATCGCAAAATCGGAAGCTTCCGGGGCGATTCGGCTTTTACGACCTGGCTTCATCGTCTGACGGTCAATCAGGTTTTGATGCATTTTCGTAAAAGAAATGTGAAGTTTGAAAAAACGACCGAAGAAGGCGAAACGCCGGTGCAGATTGTGCCGGGAACGGAAAACGCGAAAAAGATGCCGATTGTCGATAAAATCGCGCTCGAAAACGCTATCGCGCAGCTTCCGAACGGTTACAGAAACGTTTTTGTTCTGCACGACATCGAAGGCTATGAGCACGAAGAAGTCGCAAGGCTTCTGGGTTGTTCGGTCGGAACATCGAAATCGCAATTACATAAAGCGCGTCTGAAACTGAGAAAATTGCTCAAACGCAAAGCTCCGCCAAGATTATTCGGCATCTAACGCAATCCTAAAATTATTTCGTTTTTATAAATTCAAAAGGCTTCTCTGATTACGAGAAGCCTTTCTTTTTTCATTAAACATTTATTGAGTTTTCTTCAAAGTCATCTCAAAAAACGGTCGCCACGTTTTGCCTTCGTCCAACGACATTTCGCCGGCTTCGTGCCATGTGTCGCTCGTCAGTTTGATGTGATAACGAATCTCGCCGCCGGGAAACGAAAATCCCCAAAGCCAGCCGTCGCCTTCGGCTTTCATCTTATACGCGCCTTTTCTTCCGTTTATCAAAAAAGTATTAAAATCATAATCTTTCGCGGTCGAATTATACGATAAAACGGCGAGCGTTTCGTGAATGACGACATCCTGTTTATCGACAAATCTGCCTTCGACCAAAATCGCCAGCCCGTCGAGTTTTCGCTGAATATTTTCCGTTCCGGTAAAAGTTTCCTTGCCTTTGCCCTGCTCAATCCAGCCCGAACCTTTCCACTGTCCAATCATCGCGTCCAGCTTTTTCATTTCCGTGCGCTGCGCTTCCGTTTGTTTTTGCTGCGCGTCCTTGTCGGCTTGCCCGAAAGCGATTGAAACGCTCAAAACCGAGCAAATAAAGGTTAATAAAATAATTTTCATAATAATTCAAAAAATCTCCCGAATTTATTTTCAAATTGGAGTATGAAGTAATTTTCGAGGCGCGTATTGTAAATTTCCGACATTTACGAAAATTATTTGATAATTTCGCCGTGTTCGATAGTTTTGATGTTTTCGGCAAAGGAATTCGGCGAGCGTCCGGTGATTGAAGAAAATTCGCGCGTCAGATGTGATTGGTCTGTGAAACCCATTTCGGCGGCGTGATTTGCCCAATTAATTCGATGTTTTTCGACTACGGCGACCGCCGTTGCGCGAATCCGCCGCGTTCGCGCATATTGTTTCGGCGATAAACCGGAGCTTTTTTTGAAGCGCCGTTCAAGCTGCCGCGCGCTTAGATTTACCGCGCCGGCGATTTCCGAGATTTTTACTTCTCCCGGATTTTCTTCGATGAGTCTGACGGCTTCGGCAACTTTTTCGTCCGTGTCTTCGGGCTTTAGATTGAGTTTTTTGATTTGCGTCGTGAAAATTTCGATTGCTTCGTCAAAATTTTCGCAGCGGATAAATTTTTCCAGAACTCCGCCGCTCAGATGTTTCAAGTTTTCCGAATCGCTCAAAATATCCAACTGAAAATTCGTCGGATTGCAGCCTAAAATTTTCGCGCAGGCAGAAGGCAGAAATCTAATCGCCCAGAAAACATCGCCGCCGAAAACCGGCGCTTTCGTCGTTTCAAAGGCGACGGGCGGAATAAAAAGCGTATCCAGATTAAAAATTTTGTTTCGATGATAAATGAGCGAAAAACAGCCGTCGGGAAAAATTTCGTGAATTGTCGGTTCAATGCTTTTGCCTTCGACGGTAAATTCCCAGAATGACATCGCTAGGTGCGAGATTTCCTCCGGCGGCGCGGCTTCGCGGTAAAGCATCGAGTTTTTCGACATAGATTTTATTGCTGAATCGGCTGTTTCTCGCCTTTAACCGGCTCAAGCGGCAGAAAATTTATCTCAAGCCACGCGCTCGCCACCGAGAAAAATTCGCGAAACGCCCAGCTTCCATTGCCTTCACCTTCATATTTTCTGCGGTTTGCCGTGATGCCGATGCTTTCAACGCCGAGATTATTGCAAAGATAAAGCGCCCGGGCGAGATGAAATTCCTGCGTTACGAGAATCGCTCGTTTGACCTCGAAAATTTCTTTGGCGCGATAACAGGTGTCATAAGTTCTGCGTCCGGCAAAATCCAGAACAATATCCTGTTCGGGAACGCCGAGCTTGACGGCGGTTTTCTTCATCGCGGTCGGCTCGTCGTATTCGGCGGTCGGATTATCGCCGCTCATCAGGAGTTTTTTAACGCGTCCGGCGCGATAAAGCTCGACTGCCGTTATCACGCGGTCGTAAAGCACGTTCGAAAGCTCGTCGCCTGACCTGACTTTCGCGCCGAAAACGATTGCGATGCGCGGCGGTTCTTCCGCCGGAATTTCCGTAATCGAAGTTTCTATTTTTCCGTCGCTGACCGAATAAACGTGTCGATTAATGAGATAAACGAAGAGAAGTCCGGCTAAACCGGCAATTAAAAGTATCAGCAAAATGCGCCGAAACCGTTTCATAAATTTAATTTTACAGCCAACTTTCCTGAATTTTTATGTTTCTTCGCGCCAGTTCCGCGACGAATTTTTCCGCGTCAATCGCTTTTTCCTGCGGCGTCGCGCCCCGAACGGAAACGTCGCCTCGCGCCGACATCTGCGCGATAATCGAAGCGGGAAATGCCGTCGTTCGCATCATCGCGCTCAAGCCTGTTTCGATGTCCTGCTTATCGACAATATCGTAGCGCAGCCGCTTCGTCTCGCCATTCGATTTTCCGACGAACTCGAGCCGGACGAGAACATAATCAGGCTCGTCTGCCGGAAGATGTTTCTGCAAAAGCTCGCCGAAAACTTTGCGTGGCGAGAGTTTCGCGTAATCGACCTGAATTTCTTCGCTCGAACACAAACCCAAATCAATCATCGTTTTGAAACGCTCGCAGTGTCCGGCGTAGCGAATCGTTTTGTAATCGAGCTCCTTTATTTTGCCGAGAAAACTTTCCGGTAAAGTCGAAGTTCCGCCCGAAGTCTGAAACGCTTCGAGCGCGGGAAAACCCGCGAACGAAAGACTTTCAAGCTCGGTCATCGAATCGATTTCTTTAATTTCGCCGCCGCGAATCACGCGCGCGACTTCGATATATTCGTTTATCAAACCTTCGACCGAAAAAACTAATTGATAATCGAGCGGCGGTTTCGGATTTTGCGGCAGACCGCCGACGCGAATGTGGATTTCCTCAATTTTTTCAAAGCGATTCGCGCCGTGCATCGCCAAAACCGAAACCATTCCGGGCGCAAGCCCGCAGTCGGGAATAATGCTGATTCCGGCTTGCTTAGCTTTTTCGTCCAGCGCAAGCTGTTCGTCAACGATGTAATTGTTTCCGCCCAAATCGCAGAAATTCGTGCGCGTTTCAATCGCCGCGCGCGAAAGCTCGACGTTGTACCAGTAATTGACGCACGAAATCGCCGAATCGTGCGCGCGCATCAATTCGACCGCGTCCGAATAATTTGAAACGTCAATGTGTTTTGCCGAAATTTTGCCGCTGCCGATTTTTGCCGCGACTTTTTCGGCTTTTGCCAAATCAAAATCGGCGACCGTAACGGCTTCGACTTCGGGCGAATTATGAACCAAATCATAAACCGCGCCGTGTCCCATTCGTCCGGCGCCGAGAACCAGAATTTTCATAAAATAGAAAGTAGAAGTCAGAAGATAGAAGTCAGAAGACAGTAGAAAAATATTCTGACTTCTGACTTCTATCTTCTGACTTCCGTTTTTTACCAGTCGTCAAATTCGTCGGGCTTCTCTTGAGCCAGAATTTCGCCCGCGTATTCCCAAACCTTTTTCTTCCACAAACGAAGCGAATCGACAAGCTGAAAAGCGGCTTGCGGGTGCGCGGCGTTGCGCTCTAAACGGATGACTTGCGCCGTTACCGTAACTTCGTCGTCGGCGTGTTCCGTGATTGTCAGATTCACCTTGCTTCCGACTGTCGGAAGCAGGCGTGGAAGAAACACCAGAGTGCCCTGCGGTCCGACGTTTTCAGTTAACCCGTCTTCGGTTATTTCCTGCCCGTTTTCGCCCTTCCATTTAACCCGAATCGGGAAGGAAATATTGTATCGTGCGCCGCTTCGGCGGTCTTGTATTGACATAAAATCTCCTAAAATTTCACTGTTTGAAATATACACGCATCAAACGGCGGAAGTCTAATAAAGAGGTAAGTTTATGAGCCTCTCGAACAGCCAAAATATGCAGTGATTAGCCTTAGCGTTTTTTAGTCGGCTTGCCACGCCGCGTTAAAACGTGTTAGTATTAGAACCTAGTTTACAATTCGGCGGTTTCGAGCCGCCCAATCCATACCACTTCGGTAAGTGTAACAAACTATATTTTAACTTTCTTGATATTTGAAAAATATGTCTCCGTTTAAGTATATTCGCACTCGCGCCGAACGTGGTAAATAACAAAAAATAGGAGAATGAATAATGAAAAATCTAGCTAGAGGAAGCGTGTTTTTCGCCCTGGCAGCGTTGATTGGATTTTTGTTTTACTTCCAGCCAACCGTCGTCGCCGAAGGCACATTCAGTATAGCGAATGATTCGCCAAGAAACATTCAACTGGAACAAGTACAACAAAATACACAAATAAAACAACAATTAAATAACCAAACAACAGAATCAACTTTAGTCAATTTAACTTATAATAATTTTAATTTGTCCGAAACGAAAGCCTTTCGGGCGACTGCGTATTGCTTAAAAGGCAGAACCGCAACCGGCGGAAGCGTCAGACGCGGAATTGTCGCAGCAGATAGACGAGTATTACCGCTCGGAACAACAATTCAAATCAGCGCCGGCGCATACAGCGGAACATATACGGTTGCCGACACCGGCGGCGCAGTCAAAGGCAACGTCCTCGACATTTGGGTTCCGAGCTGTGCCGAAGCCAATCGCTTCGGACGCAGAACCGTTATGGTCAGCGTCGTAGGCAAATAAAAACTTTCCAAATTTATATTTAACTTTTTAATACTTTGAAACCGCTTCTCGATTGAGGCGGTTTCTTTTTTGTGCTTAACTTTTTACAAAAGATTTATGCTTTCAAGCTTTTTTCTCATCTTCGCGTGGTCGATTTCAGGGCTTTGGCTGACCGCATTGCTCTGGACGATTTATTGCCTGAGAAAGCAGACGCCGCTCGCTTTAGAGAAAAATTTGAGCAATCAAAACGAGCCTTTCGTTTCGATTCTCGTTCCCGTCAGAAACGAAGCGCGCCGCGTTTTGGAAAAAAGCATTTCGTCGATTTTCAATCAGACTTACAAAAACTACGAAATCATAATTTTAAATGACCGTTCGACCGATAATACAGGCGAAATTTTACAAAAAATTCAAAATTCAAAATTCAAAATTCAAATTGTTGAAGGCAAAGAACCTGATAAAACCTGGCTCGGCAAGCCGCACGCGCTGCATCAGGCGTTTCAAAAATCAAAAGGTGAGTGGATTTTAACGACCGATGCAGACATCATCTTTGCGCCCGAAACTCTGCAAACGGCAATTAATTACGCCGAAAAAAACGAATTTGACGCGCTGACATTGATTCCGAAACAAATCTTCGGCTCGTTCTGGGAAAGATTTTTCATGCCTGTTTTCGGCTGGTTTTGTCTTCTGGCGATGCCGCCGCACCGCGTAAATGACGCGAGTAGAAAAGAATCGATGGGCGTCGGTAATTTCTTTTTGTTCCGGCGCGAGACGCTGGAACAAATCAATGGTTTCGAATCCGTCAAAGCCGAAGTTGCGGAAGATTTGAAGCTTGCGGAAATTCTCAAAAATCAAAAATTCAATTTGCGAATCGATTACGCGCCCGAACTTATCGAAACGCGAATGTATTCCGGCTTTTGGGACATCTGGGAAGGCTTTACAAAAAATCTCTTTTCGGGAATGAAATTTTCGTTGCCGAAAACGATTTTCGGCTCAATTTCGATTTTGCTTTTCGGCGTTCTGCCTGCTTTTCTCGCTTTTACTTTTTTAGCTTTCGGGCAAATTTCGTTTTTTGCGCCGCTTTTAGCTGTTTATGTTTTGCAGGCTTTGATTTTTATATTTCTTCAGCGCGAGTGGCAGGGAAATGTTTTTTACGCTTTTCTCGCGCCTTTCGCGTTGCTGATGTTTTTATTGATTCTGCTTAATTCGACCGTAAAGATTTTGAGCGGAAAAGGCGTAACCTGGAAAAATCGCCCGATTTACGAGCAGGGCGGAGTTCAGCCGCCGGTAAATTAAAAATCCGTTAAGTAAAAGAGAGAAATTTCTCTCTTTTACTTAACGGCAAATGCCGAAACTACTTCACGTTCGGCAAAATGTACTGCACTTCGGCAATTTCGGCTAAACCGACAAGTTTTCCGACCAAAATTCTGCCGGTAACAATCTGAGCATCTTTCTTTTCCGTCATCTCAAAGCCCGCATTCTTCAGTTTTTTCAGCGCTTCGGGCGAAATCGTCTTGAGCTGAATCTGAATTTCGGCTTTGCCGTCCGAGACAAAGTTTGCCTCGTCAGGCGCGGCTGTCGCAACGCCTTTTTGCAGGCGCTCGACCAGAGCGAAAATCCACGAATGAAGTTTTTCGGCGAGCTTGGCTATTCGCTTTTCTTCCGCCGTGAGCGGTTTGACGCGCATTTTTGTAATTGAAGTCTGCACTTCGGCGTTTTCGCCGGCGAAGTTATAAACGATTACACCGGTTATTTTGACAGCTTTGCCGCCGATTACAGCGGGCGCGAATTTTGCCTGTTTCGCCGCCGATTCAGCCGATTTTCTGAGCAGAGGATGACCGCTGACGGCGCTTGCCGAGACGACATTTCCGTTTTCGTCAATCGTTACCTGAACATTGACCGCGCCGCTTGCGCGAACCGCTTTTGCCGCCTGCGGATAGACAGGTTTCGGCAAGTTTACAGCCTTACCGTTAATTACTCCGCCCGAAATCGTTTTCGGGACTGTGTTCTTGGAATTGAGCGCGCCCGTTCGGAAATTTACAACTTCCTGACCGTCAATCACAAAAGTGTTTTCGGAACCGCTCGCGCCGTCAATCTGAACGCCGCCGCCGGAACCGTTGCCATTACCGGAACCGCTGCCGGAACCGCTGCCGAAACCGCCGGAAAGAGCTTCGGCGCGAACGTTCGGCGCAATCTTTAACAAAGAATTAAAAGTCGTCCCGCTCGGCAAATCTCCAACCACTTGCTTTGTAATGTTCGTATCGAGCTTGGTGCTCGATTGGTCAATCGTAACTTCGCTATCAGAAGTAACTTCGACGGCAGCATTGCTCATTCCGGCAGGTTTTTCGACGGGAACATCGACTTTTACCGGCTGTCCGCCCTGCGTTTTAATTCTGTCTTCGACGGCGACAAATGATGTGAACTGCGTCAGCAGGCGATATTCAAGCCCGATGTTCGTAATCGTATTCTGCGCCTCGCTGCGCGCTTTATCGTCCTGCGCGGCGATGTAATTTTTCGTCATCAGCTCGTCGATTCTGGTTCGCGCCCAGAGCGTTGCCAGAACGTCGTGCTTCGATTCGGTTTCGGGAAAATTAACCAAAATCTCGCGCACATAATCCTGTCCGGCAACTTTTCCTTTCAGTTTTATCGTTCCGCTCGCGCCTTTCGTGTAGCGTCCGTGCAGAATCACGGGTTTTGCCGAAAACAAATCGGAAAGCGTGTTCGGGTAAACGTCGGCGACGGGCAAGCCGTTCCAGTCAATCGAAATATCGGTCAGAAGCGGCGTTCTGACGCGCTCATAAAACTTTTTCGCCGCGCGCGAGCCGTCGTCCTGCAAAGAAACATATTCGACTTCGCCGCGTCCTTCCTGCGCCATTTTGTCGAGCAGAAAACGATTGACCGAATTGCCGATGCCGAATGAAAACACGCGCGCTTTCGGGTGTTTCTGAATCTCGGCGATAATTTCGTTTTCGTTGCCGATATAGCCGTCGGTCATAAAACAGACGATGCGGAGATGCTCCTGCGAATCCGAAGGCTCAAGCGCGGCTTTTATCGCCTTCATCATTTCCGTTCCGCCGCCGCCTTGTCTCGATTCTAAAAATGCCTGCGCCTTTTCGAGATTTGCACGCGTTGCCGGAACAGGCTCGTCAAAAAGAATCGCCGTGTCGCCCGCAAAAGTTATCAAATTAAAAGTGTCGTTCGGGTTAAGCCCGTTGAGCGACATTTTCATCGCTTCCTTCGCTTTTTCAATCGGGAAGCCTTCCATCGAGCCGGACGTGTCGAGAACAAAAACGATTTCCTTCGGCGTGATGTCTTCCGAAGAGATTTTGTCGGGCGGCTGAAGAATCATCGTGAAAAATCCGCCGCGCTCGTCGCGATGCGTCAAAATCGCGTCTTCAATGCGTTTTCCCGTAACGTCGTAGCGCAGAACGAAGTCTTTATTCGGAATCGTTTCCTCGTCTTTGAGCGAGATTTTTGCATTGTTAGGACTCAAATTTAATGTTTTAATCTCGTGCGAGCCGGAACGAATTTCCTCGACCGGAACGCCCGCGTCCAGATTTACTTCGATTGAAATATTATGCCCGGCGCGCGTCGCAGCAACCGGCGGCGAGATTTTCTGCGCGTCCTGAACCGAGCCGGGAATATAACGCGGTCCGACGGTCATCGGGAAGACGAACTGATACGCGCCGTCTTCGTAATTGAGCGTTTCGACATAGCTGATTTCGATGATTATTTTCTCGTTCGGCAGGATATTTGCGACCGACTGCGTGAAGATATTTGGTCTTTCTTGGTCGAGCAGGCTCGCGGTTTTACCTTCGATTTTCGCCGTTTCATAAACTTGCCGCGCTTCTTCGCGCTTCATAATGCGCCCGCGAATCGTCCGTTCGCCGACTTTCATCGTCATATTGTCAACGGCGGAATTTTGCGACAAGGGAAATGTGTAAACCGCTTCAATCGGCTGGTTTAAATTATTTTCAAATTCCTGCACCACCGTAACACGTGCCAGAAAACCGCTGATGTCGGCTTTAACGCGCGTGCTTTTCAGCGGGCAAGCGCCGATTGTCTCGCCTTTTTTACCGACCGCGTAGAGCGAGCCTTCCGTTATATTCTGTGAAAACGCGGAAATTGAAAACAGCAATACTACAAGCAAAAGAGTGATTTTTTGCATAACTTCTCCTAAATTTTGTTTTTGATAACAAAAAGGCGCGCGACTTTTCTGGTTAGACACCACAACTCGGAAAATAGTTCCCTGAGGGTGAAAAAAAAAGAAAAGTAAAAAGTAAAAAGGTAAAGGTAAAAGTAAGAAACAAGCCGTTCTTTACTTTTACCTTTTTACTTTTTACTTTCTACTTTCTATCTTTTGTAGCTTGCGGCAATCAGATTTTCGCGGCGCGGAAAATGGAGAATAAAGCCTAAAATCGCCAGCGCGAAAAACAAAAAGAAATATTGATAGCTTTGCAGAAAAACTAAAAGTAAGCCGAAAAGCGAGATTGATTCGCACAAAGCGCAGCCCGCAATCATCGCCGTCTGGACGAGATGAATTTTCTGTTCGGCGGCAGCTTGATTAAGAAATTTTTTTCTTAAAACAAACGACATCGCAAAATTCAGAACCGAAATTCCGGCAAGAGCAATAACGAATACCGCGTTTTCACCGAGCAGCGGTTTTGAGAAATCGAATCTGAAAACTTCGGGCTTGACGACGTAAATAATCACCAGAAATAAAAACTGCGACATCAGAAGCGCCGCCCAGATAATGACTAAAGTTCGATAAGCCTGCTCGACACTTATATTTTGGTTTTGCATATTTTATTTTAACTCGTTTTAGCCTGCTTTTTAAGCTCGTCGTGAAAAACTACCGCCGTTTGGCAGAGCTGATAAAAGCCGTCATGATATTCGCTAAATTTCGGTATCTTTTCGATTTCAAAGCTGCCATCGTCGAAAACTATCGAAAATCCGCTGGCAAATCCGGCTGGATAATTGTAGATTTCGTCGAGAATATTTTTGTTTTTGAGCAGGTTTAATAAAAAATCCTGATTTCCGGCGGAAAGAAATATATCTTTGGGCAAAGGCGAAGACGTGAGATATTGGCAGTCGAAAAGCTCTTTTTTAAGAAGCGCGTTGTGCTGGATGATAAATTTTTGACGAACATTCGGAATGTAAAATCTGACTTTTACACGGTTGTTAGTTTTGTCGCGCGGAAATTCGCATTCGAAGCAGATTCCGTTTCGCTCGAAAGACGCGGAATAATTGTCGAAGGAGACTGGCGCGCCGAATTCGTTAGCCGCCGCGTAAAAAACTTTGAGCCGCGCGGCTTTTTCCGCACGGCTGCCGAAAAAGACGACGGCGATAATCGCGCCGGCTAAAACGGCGATAACAGCAGCGTTTGCCGGAAAGCGTAAATAACCATAAGCGAGAAAGCCGGATAATGTTCCCGTCATTGTTAATATGATTGTTGCGATTCGCCAAAACGCTAAATTATTCATCTCAATCGGTCGCCTCAAGCTCTTCTTCCAAAAGCTGTCGCTCGTAAAGGTCGGCGTATTCGCCGCCGAGCTTTATCAGCTCTTCGTGCGTTCCGCGCTCGATAATTCGACCTTCGTGCAGGACGCAGATTAAATCGGCGTCTCGAATCGTCGAAACGCGATGCGAGACAATCAAGGTCGTTCTACCGGCGCGAACGTCGCGCAGATTGTGCAGAATCGTTTCTTCCGTGTAAGTATCGACCGCCGAAAGCGAATCGTCGAGAATCAAAATGCGCGGATTTCGCATCACGGCGCGCGCAATCGCCGTACGCTGTTTCTGCCCGCCCGAAAGCGTAATGCCGCGCTCGCCGACAAGCTGTTCGTATTTGTACGGGAAATCTTTAATATCGTCGGCAAGTCCGGCGATTTCAGCGGATTTTTCAACTCCAAGTCCCAAGTCCCAAGTCTCAGGTCTCAAGTCTTTGCCGGTCGAGATTTCTTCACTCGGGACTTGGGACTTGGGACTTGAGACTCCAAAAGCGATATTTTCCGCGAGAGTGTCCGAAAACAAAAACGTTTCCTGCGGAACGAAGCCGATTGCCCGACGGAGTTGTTCAAGACGATAATGCCGAATCGGAACATCGTCAATCAAAACCGTTCCTTCGGGCGCGTCCAAAAGGCGCGGGACGAGGCTCGTCAGAGTCGATTTGCCGCTGCCGGTTTTGCCGACGAACGCGACGGTTTTTCCCTGTTCGATTTTCAGATTTATATCTTCCAGAACGGGTTTGCCGTTATATGCGAAAGTTAAATCTTTAAATTCTATTTTGCCTTTAATTTTCGGCTGCTCTATCGCTTCCGGCGCGTCTTTGATTAAAGGCTCGGTTTCCAGAATCGCGTTAAATCGTTTCAGGCTCGCCGTTCCGCGCTGGTAGAGATTGACGACGTAGCCGAGCGCGATGAGATACCAAATCATTCGCTGCAAATAAAGAATAAACGCCGTGAAATCGCCCGCCGTAATCGTGCCCTGAACAGCCATCGGAACGCCGACGGCGACGATAATCACAAAGCCCAAGCCGATAAAAAAGAACAGGAGCGGGCGCATCGCCGCCGCAAATTTGACGAGCGATATGTTTTGCTTTGAGTACTCACGGTTTAATTCCTGAAACTTTTCGATTTCCGCCGATTCCTGCGCGTATGCGCGAATGACGCGAACGCCCGTCAGATTTTCCTGCGCCCGCGCCGTTATGTCCGAGAAAAATTCCTGAATTTTCTCAAAACGCGTGTGAATCTGCGCGCCCAGATATTTGACGGTAAAAGAGACGAGCGGCATCGTGACAAACAGCAAAAGCGTGAGCTTGACGCTGATGTTCAGCATAATCGGCAAGCTGATGCAGAGCGCGAAAATCGCCTGGAACGAGTATAAAATCATCGGTCCGACCATTTGCCGGACAGCCGCAAGGTCGTTTGTCGCCCGCGCCATAAGGTCGCCGACGCGATTGTGCGAGAAAAATTCGAGCGGCTGATTGACCAGCGCGGCGTAAAAATCGCGGCGCATGTCGTATTCGATATGGCGCGAAGCGTTTATCAAAAGCCTTCGCTGCCAGAACAGAAAAATTCCGCTGATTAAATTTACGCCCAGAATTACGAGCGGGTAATAAATTATTTTCTGCCACGTCAAGGTATTCGATTCGTGCGCGGCGCGAAGATAATCAATCGCCTGCCCGACCAGATAAGGAATCAAAAGCCCGAACGCCATCGAAATCAAAATACACAACACGCCGAGCGCAACGTGCAGCTTGTAAGGCTTGAAATAACGGACAAATTTTTTAAGTTCTTCCATAAAAAGTGAAAAGTGAAAAGTGAAAGGTGAAAAGTGTTTTGTTTTTAATTATTCACTTTTCACTATTAGTTTTTCACTTTCTTCAAACTTTCATATACGTCGAAAGCGCCGTCGCAATCAATTTTCCCTGTTCGTTGACGGCTTCCGCCGAAACGGTCGAGATTCTGCGTCCGGCACGGACAACTTTTGCCGTGCAGACAAGCTCGCCTTCCGTGTGCGGGCGCAGGTAATGAACGGTCAAATCTACCGTCGTCGATTGCTCGCCTTCCGTCTGGCAGCTTATCAGGGCAAAAGCCGTCGCCGTGTCAATCAGCGACGCGGTCGCGCCGCCGTGCAGAAGCCCGTAAGGCTGGCGCAGCTCGTCGCGCATTTTTAATTTTAGAACAGCTTCGCCGAACTTCAAATCGACCAGCTCCAAGCCGAGCAGCGCCGGAAACGGAGCTTTTCTGAGCGCGTCGGACGCGAATTGTTTTTGTGCTTCGGTGATTTCTTTACTCATTTTCTTTTTTCAAAACGCTTCGAAATTCTTCGGGCGAGACTTTTTTATATTCTTTCGGAACGGCAAATAGTTCGGCTTCGGCTTCCAGTTTCAGATTTTTCAGTTCAACTGTCATTGTCAGAGTTTTCTGTTCGCCTTCGCGGCTGTAAAATTCCTGTCTGACGGGCAGACCGACGTTTTCGTCAACAAAAATCAGCGATTCCGATTTTGCATTTTCCGCCTCGCCGAAAATTGCCCGGTATTTTGCCAGATTATTTTCCTTTCCTTCGCTCGAAAATATGACATCCGTTTTGGAATTAAGCCATTCGACCGTCAAAAAATCCGTCCAATTCTCCGAATTCGCAAAACCGTCCGGCGCGCCTTCCGTGTAGATTTTTTTGCCCGGAAGCATCAAATAATTTTTGTCTGTCTGCAAAAGCGAAACCTGATTTTTTGCGCCCGAATTGTAATCAAAACGGCGGCTTCCGCCGCTTCGCGCCGTGAATATTTTATTTTCCGCGCTGCCTGCCGTAATGACGATTTCGACCTGAAAATTTTCCGGTTCTCTGGTCGAAAAGGGAATTTCGCTCTTTAATTCTTCGGCGACAAAAGGCGTCGGCGTCGGCGTCGCTCCGCCGATTTTTTGCCAGAAACGACAGGCGGAAGAAGCCGCCAGAATAAAAGCGCAAACGCCGAGAAATTTAATAAAACTGAACGAAAACATTGGCGAAAGCGTAATTTTAGCATATCGAAAGTTAATGTATAATTTAGACAATTACGAATTACGAATTACGAATTACGAATTAGAAGAAAAATTTGACATTCGCAATTCGTAATTCGCAATTCGTAATTGATTATGAACCTGATAATCTGGCAGACAATTTATATTTTAAGCGGCATTCTGCTTCTGCCGTTCGCGCCGTTTTTGTATCTGCAAGGGCAATATGTGCGGCGGAAAATCGGGCGTCTTCCCGACGCGAGCGGCGAAACATTCGGTAAATCCGGCTCTGACGAATCTTCCGCCAAACTGCTCGTCCTCGGCGAATCAACCGCCGCCGGCGTCGGCGCGCGGACGCACGAAACGGCGCTCGCCGGACAATTTGCGCATTTTCTGAGCGCGAAAATCGGTAAATCGGTTCGCTGGCAGGTTGTCGGCAGAAGCGGAATTACCGTTGCGGAAACGATTCGGGAGCTTGTGCCGAAAATTCCCGGCGAAAAGTTCGATTACGTTTTAATTGCGCTGTGCGGAAACGAGGTTTTAAAGCTCCGCAGCCCGCGTTCCTTCCGGCGTAATATGACGGAATTGCTCGGGATTTTGCGAGAAAAAAACAGAGACGCGACGTTTTTTATCACCAACGCGCCCGCCGTTCGCCTCTCGCCCGTTTTGCCGTTTCCGATAAAATTTATTCTCGGACATCTTTCCGCCCTGCACGATAAAAACGCGAAGGAATTTACCGGTGAGATGAAAAACGTCTTTTATTTTCACCAGCCGACCGAAGTTCCCGAAGATTTTTTCGCCGACGGCATTCATCCATCGGAAATGGGCTACACCGTCTGGTCAAAGCGAATGATTGAATTTTTCACGGAAAAATATGAGTGGTAAAGAAAAACTTAAACGCAGAGACGCGGAGACGCAGAGATTTTTAAAAGGAAATTAACAGGGATAACAGGATAGACAGGGATTTATTTTTGATTTATCCTTTTCATCCTGTCATCCCTGTTAATTTCTTTCTCTGCGTCTCCGCGTTGAAATAAAAATGACTGAAAATCCGCAAGATGAAATTCAAAACTGCCTCAACGCGCAAACCGAGTGGCTTCTGATTCATTCGAGCGGGAAAACTTTTTCTCTCAAAAATACGGAAATCGAAATTAGCTTTGAGCGCGAGAAAATTCTTTTCGGCTTTCCGGACGACAAAGGTTTTCAGACGTGGCGCGTTAAAGATTATAAAATCGGGAACGGCGAGATTTTGCTGAATTTATCGCGCAATTTCGGGAAAGAAAATGAAAAGATAAAGCTCGTTCCGCGCATTTCCGCCGCAGAATTGAGCGCGACGGTCGAGCTTGCGCGACTCGAAAAGGCAAACCAAATTGCCGGAATTATCGAGGAAAATATTCAAGGCTCACAACTCGTTCGCGTCGAATTAAACGAGGAAAACGGGCGTTTTGCGCAGATAATTTTTGAAAATAATGATAGAAAACAAATCGCCGTTTTAGCCGATGTCTCCGACACTTTAACGCCGGAAATTCTTTTGACTTCGGCGATTTTGTGGCTGGCGAAATTGCAGAATCGAAAGCAAAAGCCGGTTGAAACTGTCTGGATTTTAAGTGAAAAGAAACAGGCGAAGAATCTGCTGAAGCTTCACGCGCTGCTGAAAGAAAATTGGAAAGCGAGAATTTTTATAAAGGAAATTTCCCGCAAAGGCGCAAAAGCGCAAAGTGAGGAAAGCCTGACTGAAGTTTCGAGCTTGCAAATTTCAGAGCTTTGGAAAGGAAAGCCGAAGGAAATTCAACCGGCTGAAAACGCTCGAATCAGCAAAACGTCGCAAAAAATAATTGCGCTCGCGCCGGATAAAATTGATTTGATATCCAGCAAACATGGCGAAACTCTGCGTTTTCTCGGGCTGCCGTTTGCGCGCGCGCGAAAAGTTTTCGATACGGAAAAGGTCTGGTTCGGCATCGAGCGAAATCGCGTGAGTTTGTCAAAAGAAAATTGGAAGGATTTGCTCGAACTAATCGAAAATCTGGAAAATTACCGGCGGTTCGATTCACCGAACAAGCGGCACGCCTTTTACCATTCAGCGCCCGAAGCGTGGCTTGAAGCCATTTTAAGGCGAAACGTAAAACTGCTTGACGCTAACCTGATTTTATCGCCGCTTTATCATCAATTTCGCGCCGAACGCGGGCGCATCGATTTGCTGGCAATACGAAAAGACGGGCGGCTCGCAGTTATCGAAATAAAAGTCGCGCCCGATAGAGAAATGATTTTTCAGGCGGCGGATTACTGGCGCAAAATCGAACGGCAGAGACGCGCCGGAAATCTGCAAAAGACAAAATTGTTCGGCGACGCGGAAATTTCCGAAAAGTCGGCGCTTGTCTATCTGGTCGCGCCGACCTTGAGCTTTCACCGTGATTCGGAGTTTCTGGCAAAGACGATTTCGCCTGAAATCGAAATGTTTCGATTCGATTTGAACGAAAACTGGCGCGAGATGATACGAATTTCGCAAAGACGTTAGGTTTTGCAAAATTCAGCCGCAAACTTGTTTGATTTTTACGAAAAGCTCTATTTTTATAAACTTTTATTAAATTTCATTAAAAAGCGATTCCGGCATCCGAGTTTGCTGATAAATCCTTGTTCGAAGATTTAGGAAGTGCTAACGTACCTCAAAATTGCGTTTCTAAATTTTCCAATTCGGAGGTAAATATGTTCGGAAAAGATTTTTCCCGTCGCATGGCTTCTATTCTTCTGGTTTCGATTTTATTATTTTCGCTTTCTCCCGAATCTTTCGCTAAAAAAAAATCTCTGTTGACCGTTTATTCAAATACCGCGCCGATTACGATAAATACAACTCCGGGTACATTGAGCGCGCCGACGACGGCGACGCTCTATCCTTCGACAATAGACGTTTCGGGAATGACCGGAACGATAACAAAGGTCGAAGTTACGCTAAAAGGCTTAACGCACCTGACTATGTCTCAACTGGATATGCTTCTGGTTAGCCCGAGCGGCGCAAAATATATTTTTCTTTCCGATGCAGGCGGTCAGATAATTCCTGAAGATTATGTTTATACTTTCAGCGATACTGCATCTTCGACGCTAAATATTTCTTTTCCTTTTCCGGGAACGTATCTGCCGACAAATAACAGCGGCAGCGCCGACGTATTTCCCGCGCCCGCGCCCGTCGCGCCTTACAATTCGCCGCCGGGCGCGACTTTCGCTTCGACTTTTAACGGCGCAAGTCCGAATGGAACGTGGTCGCTTTATGTGGCTGACGCTGCTATCGTCGCGCCGGGAAGCATTAATTCGGGCTGGTCGCTGAATATTACGACCGATGGCGCGCCGCAGACTTTTGCCAATTCCGCTTATATCGGAATAAACGATATTCTTACTCCGGCGACGCCTTACGGCTCGACGATAAACGTTTCGGGCGCGTCGGGCGTCATTTCCAATCTGAAAGTTACGCTCACGGGTTTTTCGCATACCCTTCCGACTGATGTTGATATTTTGCTTGTGAGTCCCAATGGAAGAGGCTTGATTTTAATGTCGGACGTTGGAATCGCTGCCGCAAGTAATGTAAATCTTACGTTTGACGATGCGGCGACGGGAAATTTAAATCCTGCCGTTTCGGGAACATATAAGCCGACGGACAATAATACTGTGGAATTTTTGGATACATTTCCCGCGCCCGCGCCTCTGCGTCCGTATTTCCGAACCGATACAAATCAATTAAGCAATTTCAACGGTTTCAATCCAAACGGCGACTGGCGGCTCTTTGTCGTCGATGACGCTCGGACCAACGCCGGCTCGATTTCGGGCGGTTGGAGTCTCGATATAACGACCATACCGACGCCGCCGCCTACTCCGGCAACGTGTCTTTCACCGAATTTTACGCCGACGAACTTTCCGGTCGGTGTAAATCCTACCAATATGGCGATTGCCGATTTTAACAACGATACGAAGGCGGATTTAGCCGTTACAAATCAGGTTTCCAACGATGTTTCGATTCTAAACGGCAACGGCGACGGAACTTTTGCGTCGCAAACCGTCGTTACCGCAGGTTCGAGCCCGTATGCGATTGCGGCGGGAAAATTTAACGCCGACAATAATTTCGACCTTGCGGTCGTTAATTCAGGCTCGAATAATGTCTCAATTCTGCTCGGCGACGGAATGGGCGGTTTTTCCGCGCCGACCAACTTTTTTGTCGGCGGAAGCCCGATTTCCATTGCCGTCGGCGATTTTAACAACGACACGAAACAGGATTTGGCGGTGGCAAATTTCGGCGGATTTTTTGCCGGCACGGTTTCGATTCTGCTCGGCAACGGCACAGGAGGCTTTATCGCGGGAAACTCCGTCAGAACGAGAACGCAACCCGCTTTTGTCCTGGTGACGGACTTTAACAACGATAGCAATCAAGACCTTATCGTGGCGAATTTCGGCGCGGACAGCGTTTCAACTTTTCTTGGCAGCGGTAATGGAACATTCCAGCAGGCACAAAACTTATTTACTTTCGGCAGAGGTCCGGTAGCGGTCGAAGCCGGTAATTTTATCGGGAATGACAGCTTTATCGACATTGCTATCGCCAATTATAATTCGGATTCGATTGAATTTTGTTCCGGTGGGGCTGGCGGTGTGTTCACATGTAACGGGAACACCACTGATGCAGGCGGAGCAAATCCGATTTCGCTGACTTCGGCAGATTATGACGGCAACAGCAGCATAGATTTGGCGACAGCCTTGAGCGGCTCGAATAGTGTAAAAGTGCTGACAAGCAGTATTGTCGTCGGGCAAAATCCGAATGCGGTCAGAACCGCCGATTTCAACGGCGACAGCAGACCTGACCTTATCACCGCGAATTCAAGCACAAACGACGTTTCCGTTTTAATCAATTCCTGCCAGGTTGCAAAGGGAAATTTGTTCGATTTCGACAACGACCGCCGCACCGATTTTTCTGTCTTTCGCCCGAGGGAAATAGGTTGGTATATCAATTCGCTTACACCGGGCGGAGTTACCAAAAACTTTGCCCGACCGACCGATACGATTGTTCCGGCTGATTACGACGGCGACCGGTTTACCGATTTTGCCATTTATCGCCCGGACAGCGGTTTGTGGTTTGTCATCGACCGCAATTCGAAACCGATTCATTTTCAGCAGTTCGGCATCGCGGAAGACATCGCCGCGCCGGGAGATTTTGACGGCGACGGCAAAGCCGACATTGCCGTCTGGCGTCCGTCGGAAGGAAATTGGTATATCCGCCGGAGCATAGATAATTCGATGATGATTATGAAATTCGGACTGACCGGCGACAAGCCCGTCGTTAACGATTACGATAACGACGGCAAAGCGGACATCGCCGTTTATCGACCTTCGAGCGGCGATTGGTATATCTTCAGAAGCTCCGATTCGCAGGTTTATATCAGGCATTTCGGCATTGCCGAGGACAGACCGGTTTCGGGCGACTACGACGGCGACGGCAAAGCGGATATTGCCGTCTGGCGACCTTCAATCGGCGTCTGGTATGTTTTGCGAAGCTCGGACGACGATTATCGCTCCATCGCGTGGGGATTGAACGGCGATTTCCCGGTTGTCGGCGATTATGAAGGCGACGGAAAGTTCGATTACGCCATCTGGCGACCGAGCGAAGGAAAATGGTACGTTCTGAAAAGCTCGGATTTCGGCTCGCTGGTTTTTAACTGGGGAACCACAGGCGATTTTCCGCTTCCGTCTGCGTTTGTAAGATAAGTTGAAACAGGTCAGAACCGCCTGCGGCAGCGGGCGGGATTGTTTTAATGATGAATTATGAACGATGAATGATGAAGTAAAGACAAGTTTCTTCAGTTCATCATTCATCGTTCCGCATTCATCGTTTCTACTAACCCGCCGCTGCCGCAGGCGGTTCCGACCTCTAATCTTCGCTTTTCACGAAACGATAACCGACGCCGCGCACGGTTTGCAGAATGCGCGGGCTGTTTGGCTCGCTTTCCAGAAGCTTTCGAAGACGCACGATAAAATTATCAATCGCGCGCGTGTCCGTGTCTTCGTGCAAATCCCAGACTTCTTCGAGAATCGTTTTGCGCGAGACGGCTTTGCCTTCGTTTTCAATCAAATAACGCAGGAGTTTTGCTTCCATCAAGGTCAGATGAACGCTCGCGTCTCCGCCGTTTTTCAATTCCAGATTGTCAAAATCAATCGTTTTTCCGTTGACGGTAAAGACGTTGCTTTCGGCGGTCGGCGAAGCGGGATTTTCTTTTCGAAACCATTCGCGCCGTCTGAGAAGTCCGTTCAGACGCGCCAGAAAAATCTGAAGCTCAAACGGTTTCGGCAGATAATCATCGGCTCCGGCTTCAAAGCCCTGCAAAACGTCTTCGGGTTTGCCGAGCGCCGTGAGCATCAGAATCGGCGTGAAAATTTCGCTCTGACGAAGCTTTTGGGCAACCTCAAATCCATCGACTTTCGGCATCATCACGTCCAGAACTATCGCGTCAAACGTTTTATTTTCAGTTAAAAGCAAATTCAGAGCAATCGCGCCGTCAGCCGCCGTTTCAACTTCGAAACCGTCGGCTTCGAGATTGAAACGCATACCTTCGGCAAGGTGTAATTCGTCTTCGACAATAAGAATTTTCATAATCGCTAAAAAGTCCCAAGTCTCAAGTCCCAAAAGTCCTAAGTCAACTGTTTTTTGACTTGAGGCTTGAGACTTGGGACTTGGGACTCGCTTTCCGCAGCCGCACGACAAACGTGCTTCCTTTGTTTTCGCCCTTGCTTTCGGCGAAGATTTTCCCGTTGTGTTTTTCGATAATCGAGCGCACGATATTCAAGCCCAAACCCGTTCCCTTAATTTGCTGCGTGGAAAGATTCGAGACGCGGTAAAATCGCTTGAAAATGCGCTTCATCTCGCTTTCTTCAAGCCCGATGCCGTTGTCTTTTATCCTGACTTCCGCGTATTTTTCGTTCGGATTTCTTAATCTGATTGAGATTTCTATTTTCTCTTTGGAATATTTGACGGCGTTGTCGAGCAGGTTTACAAAGACGGTTTGCAGCTCCGCCGCGTCGCCTGAAATTATTATTTCTTCCTGCTTTTCGTTATAAGTAATCGCGCTTTCGTCCAGATTGTAGCGGGTTCTTATGATGTCGGCGCATTCCTGCAAAAACTTACCGAGATTAATTCTCGAAACATTTAAAAGACGGTCTTTTTCGCGCGTGCGGCTTGCCTGCAAAACCTGCTCGACCGTCGTTAAAAGACGATTGCTGTCGGCAAGCATTATGTTGTAAAATTCGCCGCGTTTTTCTTCCGAAACTTCGCGTGATTTCAAAGTTTCGAGATAAAGCCGGATAGAAGCAATCGGCGTTTTCAGCTCGTGCGTAACGGCGTTTAAAAAAGCGTCGTGCTGCTCGTTACGCCGGATTTCGCGGACGAGAAAAATCATATTTAGAATTAAGCCGGTGATAATCAGCGCAAAGAAAACGATGCCGAAAATGAGCAGCGCGATTTCCTGCAAATTGAGCAAAATCCAGCCGACATTCAGCGCAACTGCCAGAGTAATCAGACAAATGCCCAGAATGACGGAGAAAATCGCGGCTTTTCGGCGACGGGCTATACGCATAACGTTAATGGAAAGTGTAAAACGGAAAATGGAAAATGGAAAACCTATTGCTGATTTTCCATTTTCCATTTTTTAATTTTTAAGTTGTTTAAGCGGCTTCCTGCAATGCTTCAATATTAGTTTCTTCTACTTTTTCCAGTTTATAAGCATAAACCTTTTTCGCCAGACCGAGTTTTTCGAGAATTCTTAGCTGAACCCAGTTTACGTCGAATTCATACCATGCAAGACCGTGTTTCGCCGAACGCGGGTGCGCATGGTGATTGTTGTGCCAGCCTTCGCCGAAGGTAACGAGCGCGACCAATGCGTTGTTGCGCGAATCGTCGTGCGTTTCAAAACGTCGCGTTCCCCACATGTGCGTCGCCGAATTAACGAGCCACGTAAAATGCCATGCGAGAACGACTCGCAGAAAAACCGCCCACAAAACCATCGTCCAGCCGCCGATTGCAAATAAAGCTGCGGCGACTACAATTATTGGCACATAGTAATATTTGTTCAAAAAGACGTGAACTTTGTCCTTCATTAAATCGGGCGAATAGCGGCGCATCGAATCTTCGTCGCTGAGCTGTGCCGGACCTTTGAAAATCCAGCCCATATGCGCCCAGTAAGTTCCGTTTCGCGGTGAATGCGGGTCTTTGTCGGTTTCTGTGTGAGCGTGATGCGCGCGGTGCGTCGTAACCCACGTAATCGCGCCTGACTGGAGCGCGAGCGTTCCGCAGAGTGTCAGAAAATATTCGAGCCATTTCGGGACTTTAAATCCGCCGTGCGTCAAAAGCCGGTGATAAGTCAAGCCTGTTCCCCAGCTTGCCGCAACCCACCAGACGGCGAGCGTAACAAATAAATTCTGCCAGCTGAAATTGAATAATGCCCAAGCCGCTAATACGTGAAAAACGGCAACGAAACCGATTGTGTGCCAGTTGATTTTATCGGCTTTCGCCGTTTTGAATTCGAGTACGTTCTGCATAAAAACCCCGTATGACTATCAAATTTCGGCGCGTATAATTCGCGCCTAATTTAAGCCTAACAGATTTTCGGCAGAGCAAATGTAAGAGTTTTGTAATAGAAGATTTAGTGATGAATTTTTAGAATAATTCGGCTGGAATTTTGGAAACGGATTCTTCAATCGAGATAACGGATGTTTTATCAACAGCTTCCGTTTTTTTGTTGCGCTGTTTGGCTTTATACATTTCGGCATCGGCGATTTCGACGGCTTTTTCCAGCTCGTCGATGTCTTTGAAAACGGCGAATCCGAACGAAACCTTGATGGTCGTTTTTTCCGTCAGACCGAATAATCTAACGTCTTCGAGCATCAGGTTGAGATTGTCCATTCTAAGCTGCGCCTGTGCAGCGTCAAAGCCGAGCATTACGACGAAAAATTCGTCGCCGCCCCAGCGGAAAATCAAATCGTCGGCGCGCACCAAAGAGCGAATTGCGTGCGCGACGGTGCTGATGGCGACATCGCCGACCGAATGACCGTGAAGGTCGTTTATCGGTTTCAGATTGTCGATGTCGAACACGCCGACGCAGCCGGAAATAGCGGCGGCATCTTTGCCGTGTTTTCGCAAAAAGCCGTAAAAAGCGTGCCGCGTAAAAGCCGTCGTCAAAGGGTCAATATGCGCGAGCTTTTCGAGCTGGTCGTGCGCTTCCTTGAGCTTTAAATTCGTTTCTTCGACATCGCCGCGAACTCTTTCCATCAAAACGATGACCATTCCGAAGGCGAGCAGAATTTCCAGAACGAGGTCGATAATCGAGTTATAAGCAAGATAATTATCCGGCAGAGGCAGTTGGAAACCGGCTTGTTTGAGACTGAAAATCAGCGCGTAATGATAAAAATCGATTGCCAGCAGAGCGACCGCAAACTTCATTACGCGCAAGCCCGTATCTTTGCGCTGAAGTTCGTGTATCCCGGAAAGCGTAAAAAACGCGACGGCAAACGTCGTCGCCAGAATAAGCGTGTGAAAGTTGAATACGTTGTTAAAATCAGCAACCGGAAAAGCCAGAAAAATTGAAATCAGCAAAGCTGGAACAAGCAAAAACCAGTTTTTCGGCGAAGGCTTCCAGTCATTGGCAAAGTTGCGGCAGCCCGCAATCAGCAAATATGCAAAAACATATTCGCCCAGATAGTACATAATCAGAAACAGCTTGGCGACCGGAGGAAAATTAAAAGCTATATACAGGCTGAGCAAAGCCGCGGACAGCGAAAGCCACGCGCTTTTCCAATATTTCAAAGCGTCGGATTTTAGCGATTTCGCCAGAAACACGAACAGAGTGCCGATTAAAAAAATACCGGCAAATTGTATGATTAATCCGATTACCGAGTCCATATTCTGAAGAATTAGGAGTTATGAAATGAGTTTAGATAGAAAAATATCGTTTAACACGACAAAACAAGTCTAACTTAAAACCACAGATAAGTCTATACTTTTTTATCCGGCATTTTTAATCAATTCCGCTAGTTCCGAGTTGTTCGGCAAAGCCGTTCGCGCGCCGAGCTCGCGGCATTTGAGCGCGGCGACGGCGTTTGCCGCCCGCGCCGAATTTTCCACCGTTTCGCCGCTGAGCAAGCCGTAGAGAAAGCCCGCGCGAAATGCGTCGCCCGCGCCGGTCGTGTCTTTACAGCCGTTCGGAACGGCGAAGCCTTTCGACCGGATAAATTCGTTTTCGCACAGAATCAGCGAGCCCGTCTCGCCCAGAGTCATCCCGACAATCGAGCAGCCGAAGCGCGATTTTATTTCGAGCAGGGATTGTTTTTGGTCTTTGATTCCGACGAGCTTTTCAGGAAATTCGGCTGAAGAAATAAAAATGTCAACGTGCGGCAGAAGCTCCGTAATTCCTTCAAATATATTGTCAATATCGCTCGAAACAATAGTGCCCGCCGCCCGCGCCTTTTGCGCCAATTTCAAACAAGCCTTTGTATCGTGCGGCGTAAAATGCAGAACTTTTCCGAGCGCGGCAACGTCCACCGGCGCATCGTCTCCGCGATAAGCCAGTTTTTCATCTCTGTGCCAGATGACCGTTCGCTCGCCGCTGCGCTCGTCAATGACGATAAAAGCGATTTGCGTTCGCGCGCGCGCAATTTGTTCGGCAAAACGCACATCGACCGCTTCATCGCGCAAAGTCTTTAATCCGAAATCGCCTTCACGGTCTGTGCCGAAACGCCCGACGTAAGAAGTTTTTAGTCCGAGGCGCGCGAGTCCGACCATCGTTGTGGCGACTTCGCCGCCCGCCGCTTGAATATAATCGGTTAATTTAATTTTCGAATTAAACGCCGGATATTCGGGCACGACAATCAAAAAATCGACCGCGTTTGTGCCGAAACCGACCGCGTCGAATTCTTTACCTTCGGAAAGTTGGAATGGAAATTGCATTTTAAGACTTTGATTTTAGATTTTTTTTCAAGTAAATAATAATCTATCAATGTCGGTTTGATTACAAATAAAGGCGCGAAAAAAAATTAACTTAAAACCTTGCCAAGATGTTTCAAAAAAAGTTAGATTGACAGCATATACATTTTTTTTGCTTGCCGTTTAAGCGAAATACCTAAAATTTATAAAAATAGCCGGAGAAAATAAAAATGCCAACTGCAACTTGCCCCGAATGTGATGAAGATGTTTATGTCGATGCCGAATCGGAACAGGGAGATGTCGTCTCCTGCGACGAATGCGGCGCTGATTTGGAAATCGTCGGACTCGACCCGATTGAATTGGATATTCATGAGGACAGCGACGACGATTTTAAGGATGAAGACGAATTTGAATATTAGAAAAGAAGGAATTTAGCCACGAACAAACACGAAAAGACACAAAAATTTATTTCGTGAAATTTCGTGTTTGTTCGTGGCTAAATCTTTATTGTTTCGGTTGATAACCGGCGCGGTTTTGTTTGATTTCAAGACCTGTCCGCGATTCAATCCTGATTTGGCGAAATTTTCCGTCCTTTTGTTTTTCCATATCCGGGTAAAAAGCCAGAACGTATGACGAGGTAATTTCTTCGGCTAAGCCTTTGAAAAGCGGCTCGAAGCTGCTTTCTGTAACATAAAATGCGCGACCGCCGGTTTTTTCTATTAAACCGCTGGCTTCCAGAAGCGTCATCAGCGGTTTTTTGTCTCTTTGCAGCCGCGAAAACGAAGGCAGAAGCACCGTGTAAACGGTTGTTTCCGCATCGTTTGCGCGTTCAATCACGGTTTTCGGCGAAACCGTGTCGCCGACGGGAAAGCCGTCCGTAATCAGGATAACGGCGCGTTTCGGCAGTTTTTGTTTGACGGCTGACGGCGATTTTTTCCGAAGCAGCCGGATTGCTTCGTCAACCGCGTCATACGCGTGTGTAGAGCCGCCTTCCTGCTCGCGCACAAGTTTTTCAAAAGTTTTTTCCAGCTTGTCCGGGCGATTTGTAAAAGATTGCAGCGTTTTTACTTCCATTCCGAAAGTCATCACCGCGAAGTAAGAATTGTAATCGGCGAGGCGTTTAACGAAAGTTTGCATTGCATCGCGCAGGCGGGAAAGCTCGTCGGTCGTCATACTTCCCGAAACGTCCAATGCGAAAACTATCGAAAGCGGGCGGCTTTCATCGGTTTTTTTTATCGGCTCGAAAAAATCGATTTGACGCTCGACGCCGTCTTCAAAAACTTTGAAATCTTTCGCTTCCAGCCCGCGCACCGGATTGCCGCTTTTGTCCGTAACGCTAACTTCGAAAGGAACCAAATCCGTCTCAATCCGAATTTCGTCGTCAGAGTCCTGAGCGAAAATCGCCGCCGCCGAACACAAAAAAAGAATTCCGCAAATAAATCTAATCAGATACAGATTAAACCCGCGCCTGCTGTCCGAAAATTTTTTCGCTTTATTCATAATTTTGCCGGGACGGAAAAAACTATTGCATCTCCGGTTATATCTGTTGTATTATTAACAATTAGCGGCTTCGCTTTCGCCTGCTGCCTGAAGCAATCAAGACCTATTATATTACCTGACAATTTATTTTAGAAGGTTTATTTCGCACCAATCGTTAAAACAAAATCACCGCACACAAATTTTTCTTATCCTATGAAACTTTAGTCCGCTTTTGCGGTTGCCCGGAAAACTTCACGCGCAGAAGAAAATTGTAATTCATTTTGAATGATTTCATTCATTTTGACCTGTCAATTTGACTAAAATTTTACCTCATTTTTTCATATACGTTTTTTCAGCCAGTAACTGTGTGCTTTTTTTATAATTTATTTCTGGCACGAAAGTTGAAAATGACGTAAATAAGGATTCATATGCGGTTTGAATCCTGCGGAAGATAAATGACAGCCTGTTTCACAACCCCGAAAGTCCTTCTTAACTCGATTTCAGACAAATCAGAGAAAATTGTGGAGAACAAAAGTGGAAGAATCTAATCTCTCAGAATACAGTTTAACGACAAAAATCTATTGGGGAGCTATGCTCTGCCTGAGTTTTGCCGCTTTTTGTTTTTCCGCATATTTGTGCAGAGAGCTTTCATTAATACAGATTGTAACGCTGGTTGTTTCGATGATTGTCGCCGCGCTGCTCAACAATTACGAGTTCAAAATTCCCAAAACGCAGACGGTTATTTCCGCCAAAGAATTTGTCGCCTTCTGGGGAATTATCTGGCTCGGCATTCCCGGCGGCGTTCTGCTCGCGGTGAGCGCTTCGCTGGCAAGATACAGCGTTTCGACCAGAGCCAAAAAACAAGCGCTGTTCGGTGTTTTTGTTCATACGTTTGCAACCTTTGTCGCGGCAAAAGTTTTTTACTTTGTCCTGACCAGTCAGGCGGGATTTGCGAAAACGACGGTCGCCGAAAACGCGCTCGAAATTCAATGGCTGGTTATCGCTTCGGCGGCGGCGGTGGTCTCGCATTATCTTTTATTTTCGCTGCTTACATCGAGTTTTCTTAAAGTCGAAAGCAATTATTCGTTTTCGGGACTCTGGAGAGATAATTTCGCGTGGACTCTGGGAAGCTATCTGCTCGCCGCCGTTACGGCGCTGGTAACGCATCTGATTTTTCTCGAATTCGGGCTGGCGTTCGGCTTGATTGTTCTGCCAACGGTCGTCGTGGCGCATCTGGCTTATAGAATTCACGTGCGGCGTCTGGCGCAAAAGACAAAGGAAATCACCGAAGCGAGCCGCATTCACCTGGCGATGGTCGAAGCGCTTGCGACGGCGATTGACGCGCGCGACCAGGTCGGCATCGGGCACGTTCGCCGGACGCAGATTTATGCGGTCGGTATCGGCGGAGTTTTAGAATTATCCGCCGGAGACATTCAGGCGCTCAACACCGGCGCGCTGCTTCACGACATCGGAAAGCTCGCCGTTCCCGACCATATTTTGAATAAACCGGGCAGGCTGACGCCCGCCGAGATGGAAAAAACGAAAATCCATTCGTCGGTCGGCGCGTCGATTCTCGAAAATATAAATTTCCCGTATCCGGTCGTCCCGACCATCAAATATCACCACGAAATGTGGGACGGAAGCGGTTATCCCGAAGGTTTGATGAAGGATAATATTCCGCTGACGGCGCGAATTTTGTCGGTTGCCGACGCTTACGACACGCTTCGCGGCGCGCGCCCGTATCGTCCGGCTGTCTCGCGCGAAGAAGCCCGGCGCTTTTTGATTAACGGCGCGGGAACGCAGTTCGACCCGAAAATCGTCGATGTTTTCCTGCGCAATCTGCGCCTGTTTGAAGAGCAGATTGAAAAGCAGGGATTCGGTTATAAATACGATAAGAAAAATAAGAACGAAACTTACAATTTGACCGATGAACCTACCGAGCAGGGTTATGTCGAACAAATCAAACGCGCCAATCGCGAAGTTTTCACGCTTTACGAGCTTGCGAAGGTTTTCAGTTCTTCCTTAAATTTGCAGGAAACGCTCAGGCTTTTCACGGAAAAAATCGGTCAGTTCGTGCCGTTCGATACGTGCGCCGTTTATCTCTGGGATGAAATAAGACAGGACGCTTCGGCGGTTTACGTCGAAGGAAAAAACAGCGTTCCTCTGACAGGCAAGCGCGTAAAAGTCGGCGAAGGCGCGACCGGATACGTTTTGAAAAAACGCCAGTCGGTTTTCAATATCAATCCGGGACTCGATTTTTCGTTCTCGCAGCTCGATTTCATACAGGAATATTCGGCGATGGTCAGCCTGCCGCTGATTGCAAACGAAAAGCTCGTCGGCGCGGTTTCGCTTTATTCGTGCGCGCTGGATAATTACGAGGACGAGCACCTGCGCCTGCTCGAAACGGTTTCGCGCATTGCTTCGGACGCGCTTTACAAATCACTTCAGCACGCCGAAACCGAATCGCGCGCTTTGACCGACCCGATGACGCTTCTTCCGAACGCGAGATGTCTTCAGGCGCAGTTTGAAAAAGAACTGGCGCGCGCGAGCCGCAACGGAAGCTCATTCCATGTCCTGATGCTCGACCTCGACGGTTTCAAAGCCGTCAACGATACTTTCGGGCACAAAGTCGGTGATGAAATGCTCAGAGGCGTTGCCAAGGTTATGCTCGGACAACTGCGTGATTACGATTTTCTGTCGCGCTACGCGGGCGATGAATTTGTCGCCATCATTCCCGAAACGAGCAACGACGACATCAAGGATTTGTGCCGGAGAATGGAAAAAGCCGTCGCCGAATTTGCGCTGCCGGTCAGCGACGGCAAATCCGCGCACGTCGGAGTCAGCGTCGGCGCGGCTTGCTATCCCAATCAGGGCGAAACGCTCGACCAGATTCTTATCGCCGCCGACAAATCGATGTATCGCGTCAAGGCTTTTCACAAACAAGCCATAAAAGCGGAATCGTCTTCATCCGCCCGGTCTGAAGAAGCCGCCGCAGAAAATTTCATCGTCGAACTCGACGAAAGCCACGTTATTTCAACAGCAATAAATTAAACGATGAATTATGAACGATGAATGATGAAGTAAAGACAAATTTCTTACTTCATCATTCATCGTTCATAATTCATCACTTCTAAAACGCTTGCGCGAAGCGGAAATGAAGTTGTTCTTTTCGCAGTTGAAATATGGCGTTCGGCGCGTTTTGCTGCGGGATTAAAAATCTCGGCGGATTGAGCAGGAAACCGTAATCGACGGCAAATTCGCCGCCGACCGGCGTTTTGATTCGCAAGCCCAAACCGACGGTGTGTGTCCACAGCGCGCGCAGATTTTGCCGGAAAACGTCGTTTGCGGGAATATCGGGCGGATTGAAAATATCGCCGACGCGGCGGAAAACGTTGCCGCCGTCGTAAAACGGCACGGCGCGAACGGATTTTGTCAGCGGAATTCTCGCTTCGAGATTTACAATCGCCAGACCGTTGCCGCCGAAGGGAATCGTGAACGGGTCTAAAAATACCGGGTCGCCGTTGCTGTTGCGGAAAATGCCCTGCGGAACGACGACGACGCGCGGTCCTGCCGATTCGAATTCAAAGCCTCTGAGCGATGTCGAGCCGCCCGCGAAAAATCTTTCGCTGATAGGCAGAATTCCTTCGAGGTCGGGAAACTGCGACGACGAGAAGTTTTGATTTCTTTTGAAAACGCTTGCCAGACCGATAATCGCGCGTCCCGCCAAAGTCGTATTTTTCAGTTTCGGAAACGTGTAAAATTTATAAAAAGAAGCCTGAAATTTGTGAAAGCCGACGTTTGCGCCCAGAAAGGGAATCGAAACGTTGTATTCAGCCGTCAGATACGTTCCTCTGGTCGGGTCTGACGGGCTGTAGCGGCAAGGGTCGCCCGGCTCGCCTTTGGCGATAATGTCTAGAATCGTGTATTTGATATTGCAGTTCTCGCGCGTGTCGAGCGCGAAATTAAAGCCGAAACCGGAAATTCGTACCTTCGAATCGGGACGAAGCAAGTCCCTGATTAAAAGACTTTCGATATTAAAAAGACGCACATCCTCGTAGCGATACCGGAAAAACGCGATGCTTCGATATTTTGAGCTGATAGTGCGGCTCGTTTCCAGCGACAAGCTCAGGCGATTGATTGTCGGCGTTCCCGTATCCGCGCCGAATTCGTCAATCGGGTTGCCGTCCTCGTCAACTCTCTGGACGATTCCCAAAGTTCCTTTATCAAATGTCGAGCGGAAAAAGCGCGTAACGGTCGAATCGCGCTGGTATGCAGCCGTAAACGTGAGCGGCGCGTAGCGAATAATGCCGTCTTTATTTTTGCCGTCCTGCATAAAGCGCGGGTTGATAAAATCAATCTGCGCGAGTTGTTTCAGACGGCTGACGCGGATTTGCGCGCCGCCCTGCTGAAGCTTTCCGAAAAGATTGAAATGGCGTATGTCGAAAAATCCGTTGACGCCGCCGTCGGTCGAAAATCCGCCGCCGTAGGTAATCAGGCGCGGCGCTTTTTCTTCGACGTTGATGATAATGTCGGACAGGCGGTCGCCGTTCGCATTTTCTCCGGCAGGCTCGGTTTTAATATCTACCAAGCCGAAAGCGTCGGTCGCGTAAAGATTCTGCTCGCTCGTAAAAATATCGGCGGCGCGCAAAACCTGACCTCTGCGCAGAGTGATTGCCGTTAAAATCGCATCGCGCTTGGTTCGCTCGTTACCGTTTATCATTATGCGATTGACGAAAACTTTTCTGCCTTCGTTTTCGATGTTATAGACGATTTTGACGCGCTCTTCGGTCGCATTAGGTCCTTCGTCCAGCTCGACAATCGAATATGTAACTTTCGCATCGTAAAAGCCTTCGCGCGAGTAAAACGCGGCAAGTTCTTTCACGCCGTTTCGCGCCCGCGCCCGCGAGAAATTCTTGCCGATTAAAGTCGGCAGCTTCGCAAGCAGAGTCGCTTCGTCAAACGCTTTGTTTCCGGTGATTGAGACATTATCGATGCGCGTCGGGATGCCTTCTTCGATAACGAACGTGAGAATCAAATCTTCGCCCGTAACCGAAACGCCCTGTCTGACCGTAACTTTCGCCTGACGATAGCCAAGCTCGCGCATCAGATTTTGAAGCGTGCGGCGGTCGTCCTCGATAAGCTCGTTGCTCGTATAGCCGCGCCCGTAGCCGAAATAAGGGATAAAGCCGAGAATATTCGCTTCCTGCGACTCCAAAACGCTTTGAATGTCTTCGACCTTAAATTCGTCCGTGCCTTCGATGCGAATATCGACGAGCTTTAATTTGCGATTCAGATTTGCCTTGTATTTAACTTCGACAACGCGATTGTTGAGTTCCGCGCCGCTCAAAGCCGAGCAGAGAGATTCGGTGTCGTTGACGACTTCGCTCGCTTCATTTTCAGTAAAATCAGGCTTAACGGAGCAAACCGCCGTAACTTCGGCGAAAAAATAGCCCTGTTCCTGAAAATAATTTCTAAGCCGGCGCGCGCCTTCGATAATTGCCGAATAATCGAGCGTTCCCTCGCGTTTGATGGAAAGCAGCTTGGTCTGTGTTTTGTCGCCGACTTTTACATTTTCGCCCGCATCGACCGTGATGTTGACGGTCGCGCCGACTTTGCCGGTTAAATCAATATTTATCGTGTTTTTTTCGTCGTCGTAAACAACGCGCGGCTCTTCGAGTTCGGGCGCGATAAATTTTTCCTCGCGCAGAGCCGCGCGAATTTTTTCGATGTCTTTTTCCAGAGTCTGCTTCGAAAAAAGCGCGCCGGGCTTAAGCTCCAATTTTTGTCTGACTTTCGACGGGTCGAAACCCAAAATACTTATATTAAAATTTTCGACCTTTGCCTGCGCGTTCGGATTGACCTGAAACGTAACGGCAACGCGCGTCTGGTCGGTGAGCGGCGTCTGCGTATATTTTACGTCGGCTTTGAAATAGCCGCGGTCGCGCAAATATTCCAGAATCAAATTGGCGTTGTTGCGAAGCGTCTGCTCGGTAATCGGGCTTCCGGCGCTGAGAAAATTCAGGCGCAGAAGCAGCTCCTGTTCTGTTACGGGGTCGCCGACCATTGTGCCGATTTCGATGATTACACGCTCGGCAATCGTTTTTCGCTTGATGACGAAGCGCAGATTAACGCCGTCAGCGCCGTTTTCCGTCGCTTCGACCGAAGCCGAAACAATTCTTCCCGTATCGTAAAGCCTCTGCAAAGCCTCGCGCACCTTGACGGCGGAATATTTATCGCCGAGAGCGCCTCGCAGGATGGAAAGAAACTGGTCGGTAGCCGAACGCTCGCGCCCGGTTTCGGCAAAAGCAATGTCGATTTTTGAAATTACGCGGTTTTCGTAGTTATTCTGCGCGTGAAGAGCGACGGAGAAAAGTAAGATTACGCCACAGAGGCACAGAGACACAGAGATTTTTTTAAAAGAAATCACAAATGAAATCAACTGCGTGAAAATGCTTTTTCTGAATTTTTTAACTTTACCCTGCTTGTTCATTCCTAATTAAAAATGCCTCTGTGGTGCAATTTTCCTAAAATCTCTTTCTCAGCCGGACTTCAAAACTAAAAACATTATTGTTTCGCGTAACGTTGCTCAAAGAGCGCTGTTCATACTGCGCGACAAACGACAAACGATTGGAAACGCGATATTCGAGCGCGAGAACCTGATTCTGGTCTTCCGAAAGATTCGTTGAATACGTAATCAAAAGGTTTCGATTAATCTGTCTCCCGACCGTCAGACGCGCCGTCGGGTTTAATCTCTGACCGGAAATAATCGGGTCGATTTCAAAACGATTCAAACCGAAAAGCTTATCGGTCGCTTTGCTCAGCGGTTTATTGATAATTTCGTCGGCTAAAATTTCCGTCGCCGTATTGATGCCGGATTGCGCCAGCGTCGGTATTCCGCCTTCGGAATTCGAAAGGCTGCCCGTCGTAATCAGCGAAATAACGTCGGCTTGCGGCAACGCCGGATTCGAACGCACGGCGGCGTTGAGCGATTCGGTATCGGTCAGATTTCCGGTTAAATTGACGAAAACCTGATAGCCGTTGATTTCCGATTCGGCTTGCAAATTGATATACGGCTCGATGTTCGAATTCGGCGGAAACTCCAACACGGCGCGCTGAACTTCGTAACGCTCTTTGCGGAAGAAAATCGTGCCGCTCGTCGCCGAAACTCTGCCGGAAACCTGCGGCTCGTCAATGTCGCCCGTAACGCGCAGGCTGAGCGACGCGGTCAAATCCGCCAGATTATTGCGAACGACGAGCGCGTCGCGTCCTTCAACCAGTAAATCGAGCTGTGTCGTGCCGAAAAGCGAGCCTCCGCCGGTGTTCTGCTCAAGCGAACCTCCGCCGGTGCGTCCGCCGACGATGTCGGCAAGGTCGATGTCTTCGGTGTAGAGGCTGCGTCTGGCTTCGATTCTTCCCGAAATTCTGGTTGTCAGAACTTCTCCGATTCTTCTGCCGTTAAGCTCGATTTCGGCATTGCCCGTCGTGATAAAATCTTCAGGCAGAGGAACGGTGATGTTAGTGCCGCTCAAGCCGAAGCGAAACGCCTGCAAGCTCAAGCCTTCAAGCTGCGCGCCGCCGGAAATATTTACTTTTCCGCCGCCCAGAAATCCGGTCAATTCGTCAATCTGCGCCTGGTTTGATGTGAAAAGTATGCGACCTTTGATGCGCTCGAACGTCAAACGCTCGGAGCCGACAAAGGTAGAAACCGAAGAGTTTTGCGCTATCGCCTCGCCGTTCAGACGCGCCGTTTTATTCGGTCCGGTCAGGCGCATATTAACGGTCGTCAAGCCCGAAAAAAACGTGTTCGGCGAAAGCGCGTTCAAAATTCTCAGATTTACGGTTCCGTCAACCGTCAGATTATTTATGCCGTCGTCGGTCAAAGCCTTTGTGCCGCTGACGACGATATTCGAGCCGCCGCCCGCGAAATTGGCGCTTTCAAAAACGACTTCCTTTGAATTGAATTTGACGGAAACAAGCTCGGTCGCGGCAAGCGGCGTGTCGCCGATTTGCAGCGCGAGCTGGCTGAACTGAGCCGCGCCGCTCAAATTGCCGGTCGTGAAAACTCTTTTTCCCGTATCGTCGAGCGCGGAAAGATTTCCGGCGACGAAAACCGTTCCGGTCGCTCTGCCCGTTACGGAAACTTCGTTCTCCGACGGCGGGCGAACGAGCGCGATAAACGGCGCAAGCTCGGAATTATTAAAAGTCGTCTCGGCGCGAAACGGCAGATTTTCGTCGGCAAAATTGACGGTTGCCGAAATTACCTGCGGCTGATTTTCAAAATTTACTGTCAGATTTGCATTTAGCTGCTGATTTTCCGTCTTGCCGGCAAAAGCGATTTGCCCGATTCCGTTTTCGTTGTAAACCACGTTTCGCCCGCTGCCGCTGAAATTTATGTTGTAGGTTTTCGAATCGTCGGCAATGCCCGTCGCGTTTGCCTGCAAATCGATTGTGCCGTTGATGCCCGGCAAATCTTTGCTGTTCGGAATAAACGGGCGAACGCGCGCAAATTCGACATCTTTTCCGGTTACAACAAAATTAAAAGCGGTCGTGTCGGTATTATAAGTTCCGTTTGCCTGAAGCGAACCTGCGCCGAAACGGACGTTGAAGTTTTCGAGATTGACGAGAGCGCCCGCAAAAGTCGCCTTCGCGTCAAAACCGTCAAACGGCTGACCGTTGAGCGTCCCGGCGGTCGAAGAAATATTCGCTTCGCCCGCCATATTTTTCGGCACGCCCGTCAGATTTATCGTGCCCGAAGTTGCGGCGCGAAAATCCTTAAACTGGTCGGGAAAAGTTCCAATCGGCAAAGCCGCGATTAAATTTCCCGTATTTATCTTGTTCAAAGTCGCCTGAATGGAAGTGTTATTCTCGCCGCCGGTCGGAATGCTGACGTTAAAAGCGAGATTTCCGCCGCCGTTCGGTTCCTGCAAAATTCCGTTTTTGAGTTCCGTTCCCGTTGGCGAAACCGACACGTCCAGAGCCAGCGAGCCGAGCGTGCGCCCGCGAAGCGCGACCGAATCGACCGAAGCGCGACCGTCAATCGTCGGGTCTGAAACATTTCCGGTCAAGATTCCGCTGAATTTCAGATTTCCGGCAAATTCGGCTTGATACGAATCGAGCTGCTGGTCGATTGTCGGCGAAATTTCCAAAACTCTGACGATGCGCGTGATTTCGCTCGCGTCGGTTGAATTCAAAGCCAAATTCAAATTTGAATCGTAGCCGTTCAAATCAAGCCGTCCGGTCGCGTTCAACTCGCTTTTTTCGGTATTCAGACGCGCAACGTCGAGATTAAAAAGCCCGTTCGTCGCGGTCGCTTCGACTCGTCCCGTAACGGGAATCAAGCCTTTGTCCTGCGTTCCGGCGTTCGCCGCGATGTCTGCGGTTACGTTTCCGCTCGCCGTTTTGAAATTCGTTCCCGCAAAAGTTAAATTAACCTGTCCGGTCGTCTGACCTTCAATCGGGACGACTCGACCGCCTTGAAGCGCTAATAATTTGCCCAAATCCAGATTTGAAAAAACGGCGTTGATGTTCGAGCGGTTCCGGTTATTTAAAGCAATCGTCGCATCGCCGTTGATTTTGCCGTCCATCACGTCCGCCTGAAGATTTGTGAGCGCGACCTGTTCGCTGCTTGCGACGACGTTTGCCGTCGCCGCGCCGAGCTTGATGCTTCCAATCGTGCCGCCGCCGAGACTCATATCGGCGCTCGCGCGATAGCGTCCCGAAGGCTCGACGACGAAAACGGGTTTGTAAATTTTTACGTTTTCGAGATTTCCGCCCTGCGGCAAATCCGCGCTTTTCGTCAAAGCGACGTTTCCCGCATCGATATCGCCCGAGCTTCCTTCAATCACGCCGCGCCGGATTGTCAGCCGAACGCCCGCGACATTCAAGCTTCCCAAAACAGCCGCGTCGGTTTCGAGCCTGGCGACCTGCACTCTGTTTGAAAAAATGACGGTTTCGCCCGGCGTATCGCGTATTGTAACGTCCGAAGCATTCAAATCGCCGATTCTCGCGCCGTTCGCGTCAACCTGCTGCGAGCGGAAATTTTTAGCCGTAATATCGGTCGTGCCTTTTTCCGCTCTTAAATTAAAATTGTTTGCCGACAGATTTTTGAGCTTCGTTTTATCGAGTTGTCCATTGCCAGCCTGCAAGTTATCGATGGAAACGGTCGTATCTTTCGGTCGGTCTTTTACCTTTAAGTTTTTGGCGTTAACATTTTGAAGCTCGATGTCGTTGAGTTTGAATTTCGAAGCGCGCACGTTCGGCGAATTTACGTCCGTAACGCCATCGTTAGAAGAAACTTTGAGATTGCCAGCCTGCACGTTTTCAAATTCCGTTTTACCAATCGTAAAGGTGCGCGCCCGCGTATTTCCGAGCGTCGCGGCAAATTTCTTGTCTTTATATTCGGCGACCGCGTCGGTGATAAAAAGCCCGCCGAGATTCATCAGAGGCGATTTTGCGGCGGCAGCCTGAAGCTCGCCGACCCATCGAAAATCGGTTCCCGTTCCGCGAACATTGCCGATAAGCTGCGGAAAATCAATCTTAAAATCTTCAAACGTGAGAAGCTCGGCAACCGCTTTGCCGTTCGCTTCATACATCGAATTCGTGCCTTCGACCGTCGCGTTGACGTTCAAAGCGCGCAGGTAAATTCCGTAAGCCGACAAAGCCTCCGAATCAATCTTTCCATCGATTTTATAGCTTTCGCCCGCGCCCGAAACTTTGCCGCTGAAATTGGCGATTCCGCGAAGCGGCGTTCCGACGGGCAGAATATTCGAAGTCTGCGTTAAATCTACGGTCGAGCTGATATTCAAATCGTATTGCAGATTTTCCCAATCGGTCAGTTTTCCGTTTAAGGTCGATTCGCCAATCGGCGTCGTCAATTTAAATTCGCTGATTTCCGCGCCCTTGTCGTCGGCGATTCCTTTGGCGCGAATATCGACCGGCTCGACCGGTTTTTCGTCGTAAACAAAAACCGAATCGGTCGAAGAAATGTCGAAATTATAACGCTTTTGCTCGTCGGGAACGGCGTAGGTCGTCGGGTCGAGAAAGAGCGCGACGTTTTTTGCGTCGGCAGAGATTTTATGCGAAACGTCGCCGAAATGAACCAGACCTTCTTTGAGAGAAAATTTAACCGAATCGTATTTGAAATTGACGCGCGAGCCGGCTTTGTCCTCGACAAAAGTTAAATTGGAGAAGTTCGATTTGCCGTTTTCGTCAAACTTTACCCAGACTTCCGCGCCGTTTATGTCGGTCGAATCGACTTTTATATCGCGGCTGAGCTGCCACGCGTAAAGATTTTCGACGGTCAGGTTGATTTTGCCGTCGCGGATAAAAAACAGCTTTTCGCCGGAAACTTTATCGTTAAAAGTCGCGTTTTTAAGCTCTAACTGCATTGGCGCGACCGTCAGGCGAAAAACGTCGGCGTCGAAAACAACTCCGATTTCCGCCATTTTCGTAACAAACTGCGTTTTCACATAATTGTCGAAAACGCCGTAGCGGTAAAAAATAATTACCAGAACGACCAGCAAAACTGCCAGAATCGTCAGCAATCCTGATGAGATAACCGCGTTGCGCCGCGTGAAAAATCTCCGCCGCGCCGGTTCGGGTGAAGATTCTTCCGCCGTTTCCGCCGGTTCGGTTTCTTCGATTTCTTCTTTTCGGTTGTTTTCTTCGCTCATAACTTCCGGCAGCTCCAATTACAACGAAACAGTTTCGACAATTTCGAGGTCAAACGCTTCTATCGCATTAATTTTCGGCGGATGGTTCGAGAGAAGGCGAATCTTCCGCACGCCCAAATCGTTTAAAATCTGCGCTCCGATGCCGTAATCGCGAAAGCTTCCGTAACCGCTTTCGCGTCGCGCCGTCTGAAAATCGAGATTTTTTTCCTGCATCAGCGCGTAAGTCTGCAACTGGTGAATCAAGTCGAGATTGTGTTCGCGCTGACGTAAATAGAGTATCACTCCCGCGCCCGTTTCGGCTATCTTTTTTAAAGAGGTCTGAATCGCTTTTGCCGCTTCGCCGAGGAGAGAACCGAACATCGCAAAAGTTACGTTCTCGGTTTGGACGCGCACCAAAACCGGTTCGGTTGTCTGCGAAATATCGCCCATCGTCAAAGCGATGTGTGTTTCGCCGTTGACGACGTTTTCGTAAATGAACGCGCGAAACGTGCCGTATTCGGTCGGCAAATCCGTTTCGACGACTTTTCTGACAAGCGTTTCCTTATGAATCCGGTAGCGAACAAGCTCGGCAACCGAGATGATTTTCAAATCGTGTTTCGCGGCAAATTTTTCAAGCTCCGGCATTCGCGCCATCGTGCCGTCGTCGTTCATAATTTCGCAGACGACGCCCGCCGGACGACAACCCGCGATTCTGGCAATATCGACGCTCGCTTCGGTTTGCCCGACGCGAACCAGAACGCCGCCGTTTTTTGCGCGAAGCGGGAAAATATGTCCGGGGCGCGCCAAATCGAGCGGTTTTGAGTCGGGATTAACCGCTGTCAAAATCGTGCGGGCGCGGTCGGCGGCGGAAATTCCGGTCGTTACGCCCGTCCGCGCTTCGATGGAAATCGTAAAAGCCGTTCCCATGCTCGAAGTGTTGTTCGAAGTCTGCGGCGGCAGATGCAGCTCGTCGCAGCGTTCTTCCGTCAGCGGCAGACAAATCAGCCCGCGCGCGTGCGTTACCATAAAGTTAATGATTTCCGGCGTAACTTTTTCCGCCGCGCAGACCAGATCGCCTTCGTTTTCGCGGTCTTCGTCGTCAACAATAATTATCATTTTGCCTGCCGCAATGTCTGCGGCGGCTTCTTCAATCGTAGCTAGAGACATCAAGTTCGATTTTCGATTTTAGATTTTAGATTTGCGATTTACGACAAATCGTTTGTTATGAATAAAATTTTAGCCGATATAAAATGTTTTGGCGAACTAAAGCCATAATCTTTGCGCCTTTGCGCCTTTGCGGGAAATAATTTTTCTAAAAAAGTTTCCCGCAAAGGCGCAAAGCTCGCAAAGAAGAGATATTATTTACAATTAAAACGATGTCTTTCGAATTCAAACTCGCATGGAAATATTTTCGCGCGCGGCGAAAAAGTCTGGCGCGTTTTACTTCTGCTGTCGCCATTGCCGGCATCGCGGCGGGCGTGGCGAGCCTGATTATCGCGCAGGCTCTGGCTCGCGGCTTTGCGGATGAGATGCAGGATAAAATTCTCGCAAACACGGCGCACGTTTCTATTTTTTTGAACGACAATTCGGAAATCGCGAATTGGAAGGAAATCAAAGAAAAGCTGGAAAATACGGAAAATGTCGCCGAAATTTCTCCGACGACTTATGAAAACGCGTTCATCATCGGCGCGGACGCGGTTAGTTACGCGCTTTTAAGAGTCGAAAGCAAGTCAGAATCGCCCCGGTCGGCGGGCGGCGCAACGCCGAAAGAAAATAGTCCGCAGATAAACACAGATGAACGCAGATTGGAAAACTTATCTATTCAAATCGGTGAAAAGCTTGCCCAAAAGACGAATTTGAAAATCGGCGACGAAGCCGAAGTAATCGTTTTGGAAAACCAAATCGAGCCGAAGCGCGTGAAAGTTTTTGTCGGCGACATTTTTCGCACAGGTCTTTACGAATACGATTCGACATGGATTGGCATCGCGCCTGAAAATTTCGCAAAGCTTCGCGGGCAACAAAAATTTACCCCGACGATTCTAAACATTTCTGTCAAAGACATTTACAAAGCGCGCGAGACGGCGCGGGAAATTAAGGAAACTCTTGGCGATAATTTCAAAATTCTTGATTGGCAGGAGGCAAATCAGCCGCTTTTTGCCGCTTTGAGTCTGGAAAGAAAAGTCTCGATGGCGATAATTTCGCTGATAATTTTTATCGCTGTTTTGAATATTACGACGACGCTCGCGCTGCTTGTAAACGAACGAAGGCTTGACATCGCCGTTCTCAGAACGTGCGGTGCGGCGACACGAAGCCTGATTTCGATTTTTCTGCTCGAAGGTTTATTTCTCGGTTTCTCAGGAATAATTTTCGGAGTCGTTTTAGGCTTGTTCGGCTGTTTCGCCGGAAATTACTTTAAGGTGATAAATCTTTCGGCGGAAGTTTATTCTTTGAGCTACATTCCTTTTCATCCGAAATTTTCGAATGTTTTATTGATTATTTTTATCGCTTTCGTTTTGTGTCTGACCGCAACGATTTATCCGGCGTTTAAGGCGAGTAGGGTAAAGCCTTTAGAAAATTTGAGGACGCAATAAAAATCTGGATTTTTTCGGGCTTTGCGACTATATTCTAACAAGCTTCGGAAAATTTTAATCTTGAAAAATTTGCTCTAAAGGTTCAGACTCTGGTTATAATAAGTTTCCATTGAAAAGTCTAAACTATTTTATTTATGTTTGAACGCTACACTGAAAAAGCGCGTCGGGTCATCTTTTTTGCGCGATACGAAGCGCTGCAATACGGCTCGCAGGTCATTTCGCCCGAACATATCCTGTTAGGGTTAATGCGCGAAGATAAAACTATCTCCGCGCGATTTTTCCCGTTTCGCAACGGCTTGACGGTCGAAGCGATTCGGCGTGAAGTCGAGGAAAGAATCGTTTTGCGCGAGCGAATTCCGCAATCGGCGGAGCTTCATCTCGCGCCGGAAACGAAACGGATTCTCGCTTTTGCCAACGAGGAAAGCCAGCGTCTGAAAAATCGGCACATCGGACCCGAACATCTTCTTTTGGGACTTGTGCGCGAGGAACGCTCGATTGCGGCGGAGATTCTTTTTCATTACGGCTTGCGGCTTCAGGACGTGCGCGACGAGATTAATCGTCAAAGCGGTTTCCCGAATCTTTACTCAATCGACCGCGAAAAAGGCGAAGTTCCGCATCTTCAGGAATTCACGCGCGATTTGACGGCGGAAGCGGCGGAAGGAAAGCTCGACCCTCTGATTGGACGCGAGGCGGAAACCGAGCGGGTTATCGAGATTCTTTGCCGCCGGACGAAAAACAATCCGGTTTTAATCGGCGAATCAGGCGTCGGCAAAACGGCGATTATCGAAGGCTTGGCGCAGCGAATCGTCGATAAAGCCGTACCGAGTTTTCTGGAAAATAAACGCATTTTGTCGCTCGATTTGTCTTTGATTGTTGCCGGAACGAAATATCGCGGGCAGTTTGAAGAACGCCTCAAGAAAATTATCAGCGAGCTGAAAGAACATGACCGCTACATTGTTTTTATCGACGAGCTTCACACGCTCGTCGGCGCAGGCTCGGCGGAAGGCACGCTCGACGCGGCGAATATCTTAAAACCGGCGCTTTCGCGCGGCGAGATTCAATGCATCGGCGCGACGACGCCAAACGAATTTCGCAAGTCGATTGAAAAAGACAAAGCTTTAGAGCGTCGCTTTCAGTCGGTCAAAATCGTGCCGCCGAATGAAGATGAAGCCTTGTTGATTATCGAAGGCTTGGCGGAACGCTACGAAGCGTTTCACCAGATTCGATATTCGAAAGAAGCTTTGCAGGCGGCGGTTTACCAGTCGAATCGTTATATTTCCGACCGTTTTTTGCCCGACAAGGCGATTGACGTTTTGGACGAAGCGGGCGCAAGAGCCAAGCTTCGTTACCAGCAGGAAAATACTTCCGACCCGTCGTGGCGCGAAACGATTGATAACTGGAAGCGTTTTACGAACGAGGAGCAGCTTATTTCGCTCGAACTCGAAACGCTCGAAGATTCGTTTTTTGCCGTCGAAGTTACAAAGCAGGACGTTGAGGAAGTTATTGCGCGATGGACTGGAATTCCCGTTACATCGATTAATCAGGAAGAAGCGAAAAAGCTTTTGCAGATTGAAAAAGAACTGCACAAACGCATTATTTCGCAGCGTTCGGCGATTTCCGCGCTCGCTCGCGCAATTCGTCGTTCACGCGCAGGCTTGAAAAATCCGAATAAACCCGTCGGCTCATTTTTGTTTTTAGGTCCGACCGGCGTTGGCAAAACCGAAGTCGCCAGAACTCTTGCAGAATTTCTGTTCGGCTCGGAACGCGCGCTCATTCGTTTCGATATGTCGGAATTTATGGAAAAACACACGGTGGCGAAATTTATCGGCTCGCCGCCGGGATATGTCGGGCACGAAGAAGGCGGGCAGCTTACGGAAAAAATTCGCCGCGCGCCTTATTCGGTCGTGCTTTTCGATGAAGTCGAAAAGGCGCATCCCGACCTTTTCAACGTGCTTTTGCAGGTTTTCGAAGACGGAATCCTGACCGACGCGCAGGGCAACACGATTGACTGTAAAAACGCGATTTTTATAATGACATCGAATCTCGGCGCGCGCTTTATTCAGAAACGCGCGACGCTCGGTTTTCAATCCGGCGCGGATTCTTCGCGTGAAAAGATGGAAGAACAGGTGATGAGCGAAGTCAAAAAGACTTTTGCGCCCGAGTTCGTCAATCGTCTCGATGAAATCATTATTTTTGATGAGCTCGCCGACGAAGATTTGATGCAGATTATCGATTTGCAAATCGGCGCTCTCAACGAGATTCTGACAAGACGCACTTTGCAGGTTCGTCTTACGGAAGAAGCAAAGCGCTGGCTGATTGAAAAAACCTGCGACGACCGCAAATTCGGCGCGAGACCGCTCAAACGCGCTTTGCAGAAATACGTCGAGGACGAGCTGTCCGAAGCTCTCATTCAGGGCGAGCTTGGCGATGAAAGTCTGGTGGAGATTTATTGTGAAAATAACAAATTGAAATTTCGCCCGATTCCGCTCGAAGAGCTTGAAAACCTGCTTCTCGAACCGGTTTCGGATACAAAATAAGTGGAATTTAATCCTTAGATTCCAAATAAAAATGCGCAAAAGTATTTCTTTACTGCTTTTGCGCTTTTTCTTTTTCGCGCGGGTTTCTGTATAATTCGTAAGTTTGACGGCAAAGACGGGCGCGTAAGGCAACCAAGCTTAGTTTGGGCGAATCAAAGTTCGCGTATCAACCCGACGCAAAAAGCCTGCTTTGTTTGGACGAACATTTAAAGGTATATTTACAGTTTGAATTTTTATTATATAAGGGCTTTTTGTAAGCCAGAAACTTGCAATTATAAGGGAAACGGTTTTATGCAAATTCTTCGCGCTTTTGGGCTTGGTCTGTTGAGTTTTATTTTTCTGGCTGTGCCAGCTCTACCCAACTCAGACGACAAAGCGAAAGATAATCCGAAAACTGAAACGGTTACAACTCAACAATTAGTCGAATCGGTTGACATACAAGGCAATCGTCGTCTGCGCGATGAAGACCTTCTCTATTACATCAAAACACGCGCGGGCGACGCTTACGACGCGGCGCAGGTCGAGCGCGATTTGAAAGAGCTTCTCTCGCTCAACTTTTTCGATAAAGTCGAGACGAAGGTTTTTACCGAGCCGGGCGTTCGCGGCGGCGTCAATGTTATTTTTCAGGTCAGGGAATTGCCGATTATTCGTGATTTGCAGTTTGAAGGCTTGAAAGCCGTTCCCGAATCCGACGTTCTGAAAGCGTTTCGCGAACAGCGCGTCGGCATCTCCAAAGAATCGGTTTACAACCCCGTCAATGCTCAAAAAGGCGTTCGTGTAATCCGCGAGCTTCTCGCCGGAAAAGGTTTTCCGAACGCGACCATAAAGGTCAGGGAAGAAGAAGTTTCGGCAACCTCGACCGCCATTACATTTGAAGTTGACCAGGGAAATCGCTCGCGCATCGTCGATATAGAATTTGAAGGCAATCAGGTTTTCAAAGACGGCGAGCTGCGCGGCGCGCTGAAATTGGTTACGGAAACCGGACTTATCGCGCGGTTTAAGGGAACTGATATTCTCGACCTCAGAAAGCTGCAATACGATTTGCAGAAAAACGTTCGCTCCTATATGTTCTCCAAAGGATATTTTCAGGCGCGAATCGGCGAGCCGCAGGTCGTCGGTCTTGGCTATCGCCGGACGGGTTTCCCGATTCTGAATAATTTCCCGCTCCCGTTTGTAACCTCTAAAGACGATACGCTGAAGATAATCATTCCGGTTACGGAAGGAAAGATTTTCCGCGTCGGCGAGCTGAAGGTCGAGGGAAATTCAATCTTTTCCGAGCAGCAGATTTTAAGCTACGTCGGTTTGAAAAAAGGCGAGATTGCCGACGGCAGACGGCTTCAGGACGCGATTTACGAGGATTTAAAGAGAGTTTACGGCGGGCAGGGCTTTGTGCTTTACGACGCCGAATTTAACCCCGAATTCAAGGACAATCCGGCTAACGCGAATGAAGGCATTGTCGATATTACGATTACGATTGACGAAGGCAGACAGTTTCGCCTGCGCCGGCTCGAATTTACCGGCAACACTTTTACCCGCGATAAAATTCTGCGCCGCGAAGTGCTTATCAATGAAGGCGATATTTACAACCAGATTTGGCTGGAACAATCGGTGATTCGTCTTAATCAAACGCAGTATTTCGACCCGATTGATAAAGACCAGGACGTTGAAATTCGCACCAATCCCGATCAGGGCGATGTCGATTTGGTCATCAAGGTGCGCGAGAAAGGTCGCCAGCAGATTTCCTTAAACGGCGGAATTTCGGGCATCGGCGGCAATTCGTTCGGCTTGGAATATTCGACGAACAATCTTCTCGGGCGCGGCGAAGTTCTCTCGGTTCAGTTCGGCGTGGGAAATCGCCAGCAGTCATTGCAGATTTCATTTCAGGAGCCTTATTTCCGCGACCGCCCGATTTCGGTCGGCTTTTCCGTTTTCGGCTCGCGTTATAAATTCTTCGGCGAGGGAACTTCACTTTCGCAAAATCAGGATTTATTAAACGACATTTTCACCGACCCTAACGCGGCGCTGACGACCGATTCGGGTAATCTTTTTACTCAGGTTACATACGGCGCGAATGTATTTGCAACTGCGCCTCTGTCCGAGCTTTTCTTTAAGAAACGGGCGTTTTCGCAATTTTCGCGTATCGGTTTGACGTATCAATTTTCGGCGACGAGCGTTAAATTTCCGGCGGTTAACCAGTTAGGCGACCCGACGCTGGCGATTCCGATTATTTTCGAGCAGCCGAGCATTATTACGAGCCGCATTACCGGAACTTTTGTATATGATACGCGCCAGCCTTCGCCGAACGGCATCGACACCTATCGCGGAACGCAGATTTCCGCTTCGCTCGCGCTGGCGGGCTTGGGCGGCGATGTCAGAACTTATCAGCCGTCGATTCAATATACGAGCTTTATTCCCATCAGGAAGAAAAAGACGAGAGACAGAGCGGAAGTTTTCGGTTTCAGAATTATTGCCGGAACAATCGGAAGCTTTGCGACGAGCGACAAAATCACGAACGCAAACTCGCTCGCTTTTGTCGGCGGAGTCCCGATTTATGAAAGATATTATCTCGGAAGCGAGTCCGACATTCGCGGCTATAACGCGCGCTCAATCGGACCGATTGCCCCGTATGACAATTATCTGACGACGCGCAACGTCGTTGCGGCAACCAATTCGAGCGGAACGCCGGTGGCGGCAGGCGGCTTTACCGACGGCGGCAGAACGCTCGACGAACTGGCGCGGCTCGGAACGCTGACCGGCGCGACCGGCTCTAATGTTGCGCTGCTTAACAATAATTTTCGATATATCGGCGGCGACACGCAGCTTCTGGGAAATTTCGAATATCGCATCCCGATTTTCGGACCTGTCTCTCTAGCCGCCTTTGCCGACATCGGCTCGGTTTTTAATTTAAGAAAAACCGGAACTCAGGTTATTAACAGCACCTTTTTGGCGGACGATACATTTGTCGGCGCGGGCACGATTACCGGTCTGGCTTTGCGAAACGCGCCCGAACTCGAAGGTCGTTTCGGCAGCATCCTGCTGCGTAACAATCAGGTGCTGACGACGACCGAGTTTGTCGATATTTTCTGTAACGGCAACCGTTTCGGCTGTCCGATAAGCGTTCCGGGCGGAATCCAGCAGCTTTTCCTTCGCGGCGAAGCTCAGACAAATTCGCTTTTGCGCGTTGATGACGCGGCGTTTTCCAGTCTCAGCAATTTTCGCGCGAGTGTCGGCGCCGAGCTTCGCATTCAGGTTCCGGTCGTCAACGTTCCGTTTCGCCTGATTTACTATTACAATCCGAACGGAAAATTCGGATTTACACAGGAGCTGCCGAATTTGTTTATTCCCGGAAAACGAAGCGGTTTCAGATTTACGGTCGGAAGAACTTTTTAAGTAAAAAGGAAAAAACTTGAAATTAGTTGTTTACCTTTTACTTAACTGCTTGAGAATAACGGTGAAAAATCGTCGGGTTTGAAACAAAGTTTGACAACCTGCGTTTTGATAAATTAATATTGCTTTCCTTTTATCGTTATAACGAAATTGCAAGCAACAGTTCAAAAAAAAATAGATTCTAAGAAGGTATCAATCTTGCGGAGCGAACAGCCTTTTTACAAGTTTAAGGAGTATTATAAATAAAATGAAAACATTTCGTCTTTTTGCCGCCACATTATTTATCGCGGCTATTTTTGCAGTCTCGGCGTTTGCCCAAACCGCCGGAAAAATCGGATTAATCAACACCGGAGCCTTTGAAGATGATAAAGCGGGCATTACAAAATTTATCACCGGAAGAAAGAGTCTCGACGCGGAATTTAAGAAGGATTTTGATGATTTGACGACTATCGCTAACAGAATTCAGGCACTGGAAAAGGAATTAACCACAATACAAGGTCAGTTAAATGCGCAAGGCGGAGTTCCGGTTAATAAAGATGCGCTTCAGGCTAGTTTTAATACCAAAAACGACGAATACGCCAAGTTAGGTCGTGAGTTCAAATTCAAGCAGGACGACGCGAAAGCTCGTTATGAGCGTCGTGAACAGGTCGTTTTGGGACCGATTCTTCTCGACATCGGCAAAGCGATGCAGGATTATCAGAAGGCAAAAGCTTTTACGCTTCTGCTCGATGCGACCAAGCTCTACAATGCGGGTGTTCTTCTGGCTTGGGAAGATGCAAGCGATGTAACAACGGATTTTATCAAATTTTACAACGCGCGTCCGGCAACAGCCGTAAACACAACCAAATAGTAGCTTAGAGTCAAACATATATTCAGAAGTCAGCGGAAAAATCTGCTGACTTCTGACTTTTGCTTTTCGGATGCTTATGACCATTCTCGATTCAGTTGCCATTCAGAAGATTCTGCCGCATCGCTACCCGTTTCTGCTGGTCGATAAAATCATCGAGCTTGAGCCGCGCGTGAGAATCGTCGGCATCAAGCAGGTAACCGTCAACGAGCAGTTTTTTCAGGGACATTTTCCCGGCGCGCCCGTGATGCCCGGCGTTTTGCAGATTGAAGCGCTGGCGCAGGTCGGCGCGATTCTGGCGCTTCGTGAATTTGAAGACCGCGACAACCGGATTCCGTTTTTCAGCGGCATCGAAAATGCGCGTTTCCGTCGCCCGGTCGTTCCGGGAGACACGCTCGTTCTCGAAGTAACCGCGCTGAGAATCGGAAGCCGCGTCCAGAAAATGCGCGGCGAAGCCCGGGTTGACGGCAAAATTTGCGCTGAAGCCGAGATTATGTGCGTCATCGCCGAAAAACCGCAATTATAAGTGATAGGTGATAAGTGATAAGTAATAGGTTTTGTTCTTCACTTATCACCTATCACCTGTTACCTATCACCTATTAATGTTTATTCACGAAACCGCAATCGTCAGTCCGAACGCGACAGCCGGCGCAGACTGCTACATCGGCGCATACTGCATCGTCGGCGACGAAGTTAAATTGGGCGATAAAGTCCGGCTCGATTCGCACATCGTCATTGACGGGAAAACTTCAATCGGCGACGAAACACACGTTTTCCCGTTTGTTTCAATCGGACTCGCGCCGCAGGATTTGAAATACGCGGGCGAGCCGACCGCGACGGAAATCGGCAAACGCAATCAAATCCGCGAATTTGTAACCATTCATCGCGGGACGCAGGGCGGCGGCGGCGTAACCCGAATCGGCGACGATAATCTCCTGATGGCGCAGGCGCACATCGCGCACGACTGCCAAATCGGAAGCGAAATCATCATGGCAAATGCCGCAACGCTCGCCGGACACGTCGAAATTGCCGATAAAGCCAATATCGGCGCTTATTCGGGCGTTCATCAATTTTGCCGAATCGGTTTCGAAGCATTCGTCGGCGGCTATTCGGTCGTCGTCAAAGACGCGATGCCGTTTGCGACGATTCAGGGAAATCACGCCAAATGCTACGGCTTGAACCGGGTCGGAATGCGCCGTCGCGGCTACGGACGCGAAACGGTTGAAAAAGTAACTCACGCCTTTCACCTTTTGCTTTCTTCAAAACTGAACACAACTCAGGCTCTCGAAAAAATTAAAGAAGAAATCACGGATTGTAAGGAAGTAGATTTGCTGGTCGAATTTATCGAGACTTCAAAACGCGGCGTGGTTAAGTAACCGTTAAAATCTCGTCGAATCTGGTCGTGTATCGATTGCTTCGATACGCGCACTTTCCCTGCCAATCGCCTTCTGAATTTGTCCGGAAGATTTTGTGTCCTGAAAAGCGGAGCGCCCATTTTTACGCCGATTTGCCTGGCTTCATCGCTTCGGGAGATTATGCAGCCGTCATTATTTGAGAGAACGACGACGGGTTTTTTATGCAGCTTCGGGTTAAAAACTTTTTCTGCCGAAGCATAAAAATTATTGCAGTCTACCAAGCCGAAAGCCTTTGTCATACAAATTTTTACAGCGTCTGAATCGCATAAAGAACTCTGCCCCAAACTTCAAATTCCATCTCTTCCGTAACTTCTATCGGTCGATAATTTTGATTTTCCGACAAAAGCCGGATTCTTCCGTCATTGCCGATTGAAAGGCGTTTGACGCAAAGCTCGTCAAAGACTTTGGCGATGATGATATGCCCGTCATGCGTTTCCATCGAGCGGTCAACGACCAGCAAAGTGTTCGGATAAATCCCGGCGTCGCTCATCGAATCGCCGCTGACGCGGACGTAAACCGTCGCCAGCGGATTGCGAATCAAAATCATATTCAAATCGATATGACCTTCGATATAATCTTCCGCCGGAGACGGAAATCCGGCGCTGACGCGCGAAGAAACCATCGGTCGGGCAATTTGCCTGGCTTGCGAAACGCGGTATATTTTTAATGTTTCCTTTTCTTGTAGCATATTTCTTTTATAAAACAATGTTCTATATATGAAACAATAACCGATTTTCGCGCGGCTTTGCAAGATTTTTGTGAAAATTCAGCTTAAGTTGATTAAGCAATTGATTAGGGATTAGGGATTAGGGATTCGGTTTTAGCCTAAACCCTAAAACCTAACTCCTAATCCCTAAAATATTATGAAATTCGGATTAATCGCCGGAAACGGAAATTTTCCTTTTCTCGTCGTCGAAGGCGCGAAAAAACAAGGCGCGTCTTTAGCCGTCGTCGCCATTCGTGAGGAAACTGATAAGCGCATCGAGGAAGTTGCCGAAAAAGTAATCTGGGTCGGCATCGGGCAGCTCGGAAAGATGATTTCTTTTTTCAAAAAAGAAGGCGTCTCGCGCGCGATGATGGCTGGACAGGTTAAGCACGTTCAGATTTTTTCGGGCGCTCTGCCTGATTTGCGAATGCTCAAAATGCTTTTCGGCTTGAAACAGAGAAACACGGACGCTTTAATCGGCGGCGTCGCTTCGGAAATGGCGAAAGAAGGAATCGAATTGATTGATTCGACATATTTTATTCAAGACCGTCTGGCGCAGGAAGGCGTTTTATCAAAAAGAAAACCCGATGCGAATGAACAGGGAAATATCGAATACGGTTTGGAGATTGCCAATGAAATCGCGCGGCTCGACCTCGGACAAACGATTGTCGTGCGCGCTAAGGCGTGCGTTGCAATCGAAGCGATGGAAGGAACCGACGCGACGATAAAGCGTGCCGGAGAGCTTGCAAAAGGAAAACTGACGGTCGTAAAAGTCGCCAAACCGAATCAGGATATGCGTTTCGACGTGCCCGTAGTCGGCGTTCCGACGATTCGGACGATGATTGAAGCGGGCGCAGCCTGTCTCTGCCTGACTGCCGGAAAAACTTTGATGTTCGATAAAGAAGAAATGCTCGCGCTCGCCAACGAGAAAAAAATCGCCGTCATCGCCGTCAAACCGAAACAAATTTAGCCGAGTGCGCGTAAGATTATGCGGAATATAAAGAATAGCCCGCGGATGAACGCTGATTAAGCGGATTTTCGCAGATTTTTATAAAATTATCCGCGTTAATCCGCCTTATCCGTGTTCATCCGCGGGCTATTCTTCTGTTTTCTATCTTTCTGGAGAAAATAATGAGAAAAAATTTACTTGCTTTAATTTTAGTTTTTACATTCGTCTTTCCGGCGTCGCTCGCGGCGCAGACTGCCACGAAAAAGAATTCGCCCGCGATGAAAGCGGCGATGAACATTACGGCGAAACAGATGAGCGATTACCTGTATTTTATCGCGTCGGACGCGATGGAAGGACGCGATACGCCTTCGCGCGGACTCGACACGACTGCCGAATTTATCAAAATGAACCTTTCGCAATGGGGCTTTAAACCGGCGGGCGACAACGGAACGTATTTTCAAAAAATCGCTCTGCGGCGCGATTCGATTGACACTGCCGCTGCAAAATTGAGCATTGACGGCAAAAATTTTGTTTACGGCGAAGATTATTTCATCACGCTCAGCGGCGATTCGACCGGAGACGCGCCGCTGGTTTTCGGCAAAGACGGCTGGATGGTGAAATCAAAAAACATCGATGCGCTCGCCGGAATTGACGTAAAGGGAAAAGTAGTCGTTCTTTCCGCCGCCAATTTTTCGCAGCGATATATGCTTGCGATGCCTGCGGGCGTGAGCGCCGACGATTTGAAAGGCACGCGCGGCGTCGATTGGAATGACCCGGTCGGTAATGCCCGGGCAAAGGGCGCGACAGGCGTTATAGTTATAGCTCCGCCGCAGCTTCAGGCAATCTGGGAACAGGTCAGAGGCTTTTTCTCGCGCGGCAATATATTTCCCGAAAAATTGCGTGAAGGCACAGGTGCGACACAAAGTACGATGCCGGTGATGCTCGCTTCGGGAAAAGTCGGCGAAGCACTAGGCATCAGCGCGGGAAGCGGCAGTCTGACAGCGCAAAACGGAAATCTCAGCGCAGTGAGCAAAACTGAAATGCTTTCGACACAGAACGTCGTGGCGATTTGGGAAGGTAGCGACCCGGTTTTGAAAAATGAAATGGTTGCCATCGGCGCTCATTACGACCATATCGGAATAAGCCAGAACGCCAAGGGCGAAGATAAAATCAACAACGGCGCGGACGACGACGGTTCGGGCACGACCGGCGTTCTGGCGATTGCCGAGGCGCTCGCCAAATCCGCCAAACGTCCTAAACGTTCCGTCCTTTTCGTCTGGCATTGCGGCGAAGAAAAAGGCTTGTGGGGAAGCGAGTATTTCACGAAGTTTCCGACCGTCGATTTGAAATCGGTCGTCGCGCAGCTCAACATCGATATGATTGGACGAAGCCGCCTTGCGGGCGACACAGACAAGCGCAACGCCGAGCTTTCGACCGAAAACGAGATTTACGTTATCGGCTCGAAAATGATGAGCACCGAGCTTGGAACGGTGAGCGAAAGCATCAACAATTCGTTTTTGAAGCTGAATTACAATTACAAATACGACGACCCGAAAGACCCGAATCGATTCTTTTTCCGTTCAGACCATTTCAATTATGCGTCGAAAGGAATTCCGATTATTTTCTGGTTTGACGGCGTTCATCAGGATTATCACCAGGTCGGCGACAGTCCCGACAAGATTGATTACGCGAAGATGGAAAAAGTTACGCGAACGATTTTCCTGACGCTCTGGGAGTTGAGCGACGCGAAAGCGCGTCCGGTAGTCGATAAACAGCTTCCGGCTGAATTGATGACGAGATAAACAAAAAAAGGGAGCGCCTCGAAAGACGCTCCCTTAATTTTTTGTTTTGCAACAAAATTTATTTGAAAACAATGCCGATGCCGATACGTACGTTGTGCTGAACTCCGTCTTCGAACTTGGTCGGATTGTAATCGACTTTAATGGCGCGAAAATCAACGCGGTCATTGATTTTGATGTCGATACCGCCGCCGAAAGCTCCGGCTAAACCGGTTTCGGAAACGGTTTCCAAATCGGAACAGTCAACGCCTGCCGGACAGTTGATGTCGCTGACTTTGACTTTACCGATGCCCGCGCCGACCAGAGCGTAGCCAAACGGTTTGACTCTCGCGGTCGAAGCGTTGTCCTTGATTTGAACGCCGCCGAGAACATTATAAAAAGAGCTTTTCGCGGTGAAACGAAGATTGTTGGTCGTCGTTCCGGTCGTTACGGGAACGTCAAACGAGTCGTTACGATAAGTTCCCGAAACGTCGCCTGTAATTCCGATGTAGCGATGAACGTTAAAAGTCGCCGAAGCGTTGAAACCGTGAAAGCTCAAACGGTCGTCAAAAAAACTCTGCGCCGAGTTGCCGCTGTCCGCGCCGGTATCGAGCTGTCCGTTCGAATAGCCGACAAAAAATTCCGCTTTTTTAAAGTCGCTCGTCGTTTGAGCAAAAGCGAAAACGCTTGAAATTAAAGTAAGGCACAATGCCGAAATTATTTTTTTCATTTTTAATAATTACTCCTTAAAGTTAAATAAATTGGGTTGCGTGAGCAACAAAAAAAGCCTAACAAATTTTTAGTATGAGTTTTGTCAGGTTTGTTACACTATGTTGAGGTGTAACAAGCAGTTTTAGATGGAGGTTCTTATTTCTGAGTTGCTTGTCAGGAGTCTTTTTTCAGGAGAATTTTATAAGCCTCGGATTTGCTCAAGCCGAATTCTTTCGCCGCTTTTTTGAGCGCATTTTTGCGGTCAAGACCTTCGCTTTCCAATTCGCCGACTCTTTCGGACAAGGAGCTTGAGCTTTGAACTTTGAACTTTGAACTTTGAACTTTTTCAATTACCAGAACAATCTCGCCTTTGGTCGGCTTTTCGGCAAATTTTTCAGCCAATTCCTGCAAATTGCCGCGAACGATTTCTTCGTGCAGCTTGGTTAATTCTCGCGCGACGGCGGCTTTTCTGTTTCCTAAAATTTCGAGGCAATCCGCTAAAGATTTAGCAATTCGATGCGGCGTTTCGTAAAAAACGAGCGTTGCGGGAATAGCTTTGACTTCTTCCAGACGATTTCGCCTTTCGCCTTTTTTAGACGGCAGAAATCCGCCGAAAAAAAACGAATCGCTCGGCAAACCCGAAACGATTAAAGCGTTTACAAAAGCGACCGCGCCCGGAATGGGAACAACGCGCGCGCCGATTTCGTGCGCTTTCAGCACGATTCTAAAGCTCGGGTCGCAAATCGCGGGCGTTCCCGCATCCGACACGACGGCGATTGATTTTTCGTCGAGAAGAAGTTCGGCTAATTCTTCGGCGCGCGCCTGTTCGTTATGCTCATGGTAGCTTGTCAGCCGCGCTCGTATCCCGAAATGCGTTAAAAGCTTTCGCGTGTGGCGCGTATCTTCGCAGGCGATTAAATCGACCGTTTTCAGAGTTTCGAGCGCGCGCAGGGAAATATCCTGCAAATTTCCAATCGGTGTCGCAACCAGATAAAGTGTTCCGGGCATAAATAAATGGTAAATGGTAAACGATTTAAAAACAAAAAAGCCCGAGTTTTCAGGCTCGAGCTTCGCACACGCGCGACCAGGGGGCTGCTTGGAATAGCTGGAATTGAAAGCCGCGCGAGATTTTAATCTTCCTTAGAAAGGAAGCGGAAACGGAATTTGATTGCGCCAGCCGCCGTTATTTGTTCGATTATTACGGTTATTGCGGTTGTTACGATTATTGTTATTGTAGTTGTAAGCATCCGCCAGAACGCGCAAATCCTGTTGAATCTGATTCCATTGATTTTGCGTGCTGTAGCTCAGATTCGAACGCGAAATCGCGCGGTCGAGCTGCGAACCCAACTGCAAAACCTGACGCGCTTCATCGGAGCTGTCGTTGTAATCACGACGATTATCGTATTCGTCATCGAGACGGTCGGTCGCGTCCTTAAAGCTGCCGGCTAAATCGTTGATGCGGTCTTCACGATTGCGGCTGTCATAGCGGCTGTTGTCGAGGTCGCGGTCAACCTGACGCTCAAACTGCTTGGCGCGATTTTTCAGATTTTTGATAGTTGACTGCAAGTTGCGGTTATTACGATTGTTGCCGTAATCATCATTACGGTCGTTGCGCCACTGCGCGGAAGCGACTAAAGGCAAGCCTAAAATTAACAAAGAAAAAGCAAAAACTGTAATTAAATTCTTAAAGCGATTCATTTATTTTCTCCTTATTCAAATCTTTCGGCAGCATTTGTAAGCTGCCTTTGCAATCGAAATAGCAAAGAGTGTGCCATTTGCTTTGCAAAAGTTTACAAAAACTTTAAGTTATTTACATTCAAGAATTTAATAAATTAATAAGCGATGCGCGAGGCTTTTTAATCATCGATTTGAAAAGAGCGATGTACCAAATCGTTTATCTTCCGACGCAGATTGTCGAGGAAATTAATTTAAAAAGCGAAACGATACGAAATAAAATTAATTATCGCGTATCGTTTCGATTATAAAAATTAAATTTTGCCTAATTTCCCAAAGCTTTTGCGGCATTAACGCGCCCGCCGCTTGCAATTTTGCCGTTTAGAGAATCGAGCTTGTCAACCGATTTCAAAAGCCGCTCGCGCAGTTTTTCGACCGAAAGACCCGGCTCGCTCGCCAAAATCAGCGCCGCAACGCCCGAAACATAAGGCGTCGCCATCGATGTTCCCGACGCTTCGCGGTAATCGTCGTTCAGCCAGGTCGAAAGAATATCTTTGCCCGGCGCGGCGATGTGAACGGTTTTTATACCGAAATTCGAGAACGAAGCAAGCTGGTCGTTTCTGTCCAAAGCCGCAACGCTGATGACGTTCGGCAAATCGTAATTTGAGGGATAATGCGGCGTTTTGTCGTTGCTCGAACCGTTGTTTCCGGCAGCCGCGACAAATAAAATGCCTTCTTCGCCAGCCGCGCGAATCGTATCTTCCAAAGCTTTCGAATAAGCCGTCGAACCCCAGCTCGCGCTGATAATTCTCAAATTTACGCCGTTGCGTTTGCGGTCAATCGCGTAATTGATGGATTCAATCGCGTCTTTGGTCGTTCCGAAACCGCCGCGTCCGAGGAATTTGAGCGGCATAATCTGGACTTTCCAGTTGACTCCGGCAACGCCTTCGCTGTTGTCGCCTTCCGCGCCGATAATTCCCGCGCAATGCGTTCCGTGCCCGTTGTCGTCCATCGGGTCGCTATTGTTGTCGGCGGCGTCAAATCCGCGCTCGTCGTTAAATGTTCCAAGCTCGTCGTCCTTGTATTGCGGAACATTGTCGGGACGAAACCAGATATTCGAAACCAAATCCAGGTGCGTATAATCGACGCCGGTGTCAAGAACTCCGACGACGATTTTGCTGCTTCCCTGCGTTTTCAGCCAAGCTTTGAGCGCGGCAACATCGGCATTTGCTTTGCCGCCGTTTTGACCGGAATTACTCAACGCCCATTGCTGATTAAACATCGGGTCGTTCGGCAAAACATCGTTCGGTTCTCTTTCGCGCTGAAGCAAATCGGACGGCGCGGGCGTTTGCGCCGGGTCGTCGAGCTTGATTTCAAAATTCGGCTCGGCATACAAAACCAAGTCCGTCATCTGCGAATACTGTTCGGCGACCTTTTGCGCGTCGGCATTGTCGAGGTCGTCAATCGAAACCAAGCCTTTGACGGCTTCGATTTCGTCTTCTAAGCGGTCGTTGTTTTTCGCCGCGATTTTTTTGATTTCAGCCAGACTTACGTTCGGGCGAAATTTAACATTGACTTCCGGCTGGCGCTCGTCGAGCGTGCGTTTGACGGCAACCGGCTTCGGCGGCGTTATAACCGTTGTTCGCGACGATTTCCAGCGCGCGATTTGTCCCGCCATGGCGGCGAATGAAATTAAAACGACGGCAATGCCGAGATGTATCCAGAAATTTTTTCGATTCATTTTTTAAACTCCAAAAAATTCAAAGCGGGAATTTTGTTTCCCACTTATATATCACGATTTTATAATGTGATTTGTTCCGTTAAATCCGCGCAGGCGAAGCTGGTATTTGTCGGCGCGATATTCGTAATCTTTGCCGCTCGCGCTCAAATTTATACGCCAGCCGCTCGAAATCATCTGCGCCGACATTTCGTCTTCTGCGGGCGCGCCGAGCGACATATCGGGAAAATCCGTTTCTTCAACAGACTTTTCATTTATATCGCTTTCCGAAATTCCCAAACGTTTTGCAAGGTCGGCTTTTGCTTCCTGAACTGCGCTTTCTTTGGTAAAACTCATAGTTTGATTTTTATTGTATTAGTGCAACGATAATTCTGCCTTTTTTTCGCGGATTAGTCAATAAATTCGGTCTGCAAAAAAGTTTTCCACCTGTGGAAAACCTTGTCGAAATCTTCTCTAAACGATATGAATTCAACAAATTATCATCAAAACTTGTCAAAGCTTATAAAAATTGACTATAATAAATTTTGCTATCAGAGGAACGCGCCACAGGCGTTTCGGCGTGTTTTGAAAAACTTATCAAAGCTTATTATCATAATTTAATTTAGATGCTTCGGGCTGTCACCGCGACAGCCTTTTTAATTGCCTTTTATTCGATAAAAGCCGGACAAGCTCGACCAGCGCCGGAACGATAAAAATCGCGCAAGCCACGCCCAAAATCAAGCCTGTCGAGAAACGCGAAAGCGCCGTATTTTCCCAAATATCGAAAAATCCGAGCGACCAGTCAACGCCCATCGGGACGAGCGCCAGAAAAAGCCAGACGCGCGGCAGCGGCTCGATTTCTTCAATCCGTCGGAAAAAAGGATAAACGATAAAACCGAGCAGCAAACCCGAATAAACGCCGAAACAGCGAGTGCAGACGGCAAAAGCGTGATTTTCGATATGAAACGAGCGCGAAGGAATCTGATGACAAAGAAAGCTGAAGAATTTATAAATCGGGGCGGAAATATAAGTTAAACCAACGGCTTCGGCAACCGGCGCGAGCAAAATCGCGAAAACCCAGACGAAAACAATCGCAAAACCCAAACCCCAAGCCGTAATCGCCTGTTTTTTTATTTCTTTCGGGACGATTTGAGGCGTGTAGTTTTCTATTGTTTCGGGCATTTTCATCTATCATTGAACATTTATCATTGAACATTCAAGAAACTGATAAATGATAAATGTTCAATGTTAAATGTCTAAAATCGAATCACCGCATCCGGTCCGCCTTCGACGTGAACCGTATCGACGAAGCGGATGCTTTTTGAATCGGTCGTCATCACGACCGAATGCGTTCGCTTGCCCGCGCCGAAGAATCGAACGCCGCGAAGAAGCGCGCCGTCGGTAACGCCGGTTGCGGCGAAAATTATCTTTTTGCCCGGCGCTAAATCGTTTGTGTCATAAATTTTTTCGGGGTCGTTGATTCCCATTTTCTTGAGGCGTTTCATAACTTCTGCGGCGGGCGGAACTTTCGATTTATCGACGCCCAAACGTTCCGGGTCGTAAACGAGCTTGGCGAGAATCTCGCCGTTCAGACATTTCATCGCCGCCGCCGTGATAACGCCTTCGGGCGCGCCACCGATGCCCATCAGCGCGTGAATATTCGTTCCGGCAACCGCCGCCGAAATTCCCGCCGAAAGGTCGCCGTCGGAAATCAGGCGAATTCGCGCGCCCGAATCGCGCACATCCTGTACAAGCTGTTTGTGGCGCGAGCGGTCGAGACAAATTACGGTCAAATCTTCGATGTCGCGCCCGAGACGCCGCGCGATGTTTTTCAGATTTTCCTTAACGGGCGCGTCAATATCGACCGCGCCGCGACAGCTCGGACCGACGACGATTTTGTCCATATAAATGTCGGGCGCATTTAAAAGACCGCCGCGTTCAGCCGCCGCCAGAACGGCAATCGCGTTGTTTGCGCCGAGCGCGCAGAGATTCGTGCCTTCGAGCGGGTCAACGGCAATATCGACTTCGGGAAACTCAATTCGCGCTTCGTCCGAAAAAATCCCGCCGCCGAGCTCTTCGCCGATGTAGAGCATCGGCGCTTCGTCGCGCTCGCCTTCGCCGATGACGATGCGACCGCGCATCGGAACGGTGTCCATCACCTGACGCATCGCTTCGACCGCTACGTGGTCGGAATATTTGCGGTCGCCCTGTCCCATTGTTTTGGCGGATTCAATCGCGGCGGCTTCCGTGACGCGCAGGAAATCCAAAGATAATTCGCGTTCTGCTTTTACATTTTTCATATAATCGGTTTTAATCTGAAATTCTGATATTGTAAGAAATTCTAACACTTGTCTATGCGGATTTGACAAGTTAGCCTCGCGGATATTACGTTTTTAATTTGATTTGCAGAAAGCGAAGGAGATTTAACAGCTAATGACATATATCGTGACTACACCCTGCATCGATTGCAAATACACCGACTGCGCGGCAGTCTGCCCGGTCGAGGCGTTTCACGAAACACCCGACAGACTTTTAATTAATCCCGACACATGCATCGACTGCGATGCCTGCCTGCCCGAATGCCCGGTCGAGGCGATTTTTTCGGATATGTCCGTGCCCGAAGAATATCTGGACTGGGTAGAGAAAAACGCGGAAGCCGAAAATTTCCCGATTATCAGCACGAAAGTTCCCGCGCTCCACGGTCCGGGCTGTTCGGGTCCGCCGGAATAATTTTATAAATCAGGTTTTAGCGATTAGGGGTTAGGGATTAGGGAAATAAATTTCGCTAAAACCTAGCCCCTAAAACCTATTCCCTATCTCACTTCCACCGAAAACCAATACGAAAACTAAAAGGCGAGCTCACCGTTCTGACCGGCGTTCTGCCGATTGAATAGCGCGAATTGAAAACGTTTTCAGCCGCAAAGAAAATCTGCAGATTCTCTCTGAGTCTTCGCGCCGCAAAAGCGTCGAGCTGAAAATAAGGCTCAAGCCGCAGAGTATTTAAATCGTCGTCAAACTGCGCGGAAGAAGCGCGACCCTGAAGCGCGAGCGACCAATCTTTTTTCGCGTAACTCGTCTGAAAAGTAAACTGCTGCCGCGCGACCTGCGGAACGAATAAATTTGCCAGCGCCTGATTGGCGGGAAATTCCGCAACGCGCGAATCGGTGAAAAGATAGCCGATTGATATTCGAAAATCTTCAATCTTTGTTTCGGCTTCAAACTCCAAGCCCTGCGCCCGTATTTTCCCGACGTTTTGGCGCTGGCGCGTGATTAAATTCGGCGCAACGATTAATGTTACGTTCGCAACCGGCTGCGCGATTTCCGTAAAAAAATAATTTCCGCGAAAGTAAAATTTATTTCGGCTGTAGCTTAAGCCCGATTCAAAATTAGCCGCTTTTTCCGCCTTTAGATTTTCATTTGCAAGCGTAACGACGCTGCCGACGCGAAAGCCCCGGTAAAGCTCGTTCAAAGTCGGCGCGCGAAAGCTTTTCGAGGCGAGCATGAAGAAAGATAAAGTTTTTGTCGCCTGGTAAAGCGCGGAAA
>JBARIW010000031.1:0-13189 GCA_049799955.1 Pyrinomonadaceae bacterium | reverse complement strand
CCTCTAAAGTGCTTAAATTTGCCTTAGAAGTCTGCCTTAAAAGTGGTTTTAGAGGCAATGCCATTGGAAGACTCTTTCTTAATTATCAATTATCAATTATCAATTACAATATATTTTATTTACAACGGCGCGGCGCGGTTTATCTTCCAAAGAGAGGCAAACCCTGAAGTTTGCATTAGAGTTTAGGAGAAACATTATGAGAGCATTATTTTTAATTTTGGTTTTGACGCTTTTCTCGGGAATCTTTATGCAGGCAAACGCGCAGACGAGTAAAACATACACGGCGGTACTCAAGGTCGGCAAGCAGAAGACCGTAACGCCGGAGAAAATAAAGATTCAGTTCGTCTCTCTGGTCGAAGATTCGCGCTGCCCGACCGACGCCCAATGCGTCTGGGCTGGCAATGCCAAAATAAAAGTCAAAATCTCCAGCCGCCGCGACTCGCAAATTGTCGAAATGAACACGACCACAGGCGGACCTCTCGGCGCTTCGTTCGACGGCTACGCCATCAACCTGACGAGCCTCACGCCCAGACCGAAATCAAACATCCGCATCAACCGCAACGGCTACACGGCAACCTTCGAAATCAGGCGTTTGATGAGATAAATCAAATCTGAAACAGATAAATAAAAAAATCCGGTTTTCAGGCAATAATTGGAAGCCGGATTTTTTTATTAACTATTTGCCGTTTTCGTTTTCTACCAAATCTATCGAAACGGATTTGTCAGATACATCAAAATAATCAGCAAAATAAAATACGGAATCAAAACCGCCGCGCCCGCGTAATCTTTGGCGACTCTTTGACCGAAAAACAGCGCGATGACGGACGCCGCGCCGAGAACGGATGCGTAAAAAATTAAAATAGTCGAACTTGCGGCGAGAAAATAGATGATTCCGGCGGCGCTTAAAAATCCGGTGGCGAGTTCCATTACAGTGATTGTGGCGAGCATCGGCGGGACGGTTTTGGCGAGAAAGGTTTTGGAAAAATGTCCGGTCAGCCATTCGAGATTTCCTTTCCAGTCGAAAACTTTGTCCAAGCCGGATTGGATGAAAAGAATGGCGACGAGTAATGCGCCGAAAAGTGCGGGCAGATTTTTTCCGATTATTTCAAAGTTCATCTGTTTTTTTTGTATTAAATTTCACCGCAGAGACGCAAAGAAAGCGCAGAGTTTCGCAGAGATTTTTTCTCAGCGTTCCTCTGCGACGCCTCCGCGCCTCTGCGGTGAAAAATCATCATAATTTATTTTTTTGCGCTTTTCGCATTGCTTTTGCTCATCAGTTCTTCAATCACATCGGCGTCTTTCGGCACTTTTGCGGTCAGATTTACGTTGCCTTCTTCGGTTACGAGAACGTCGTCTTCGATTCTAATTCCGATGCCGCGATATTTGGCGGGCGCGTCTTTATCGTCGGGCGGAATGTAAAGACCGGGTTCGACCGTCAAGACCATTCCGGGCGCGAACGGGCGCGAGTTTTTCGCTTGCTGCTCGGTGAAATAGCGTCCGGCGTCGTGAACGTCCAAGCCGAGATAATGTCCGACACCGTGCATATAATATTTCATGTAGGCTTTTTTCTTGATTAAATCAGTGGTTTTGCCTTTCAAAAGTCCGAGCTTTTTCATTCCTTCGGTCAAAAGCTCGATTGAAAGCTCCTGACGCGCTTTGACGGTGTTGCCGGTTTTTGTCGCTTCGATGCATTCGTTTTGAACGTCGAGAACGATGTCGTAAACGTCGCGCTGCGCCCCGGTGAATTTACCGTTAACGGGAAACGTGCGCGTGATGTCCGAGGCATAGCCTTTGTATTCCGCGCCCGCGTCAATCAAAATCAAATCGCCGTCTTTGAGCGGCATATTGTTTTCGACGTAATGCAGAATACAGGCGTTATCGCCGCCGCCGATGATTGAATTGTATGCGACGCCCGACGCGCCTTTGTCGCGCATATATGCTTCCATCAGCGATTCGACCTGAAATTCGTTCATTCCGGGTTTGACGTTCTGCATCGCTAAAATATGAGCTTCGGCGGCGATTGTCGCGCTTGTCTGCATAAATTCAACTTCTTCCGGGGTTTTATGCAGGCGCATTTCGTGAATAAGAATCGTCGGGTCGATAATCGTGTGCGGCGGATAAGCGCTTTTCAGGCGGCGAAACCGTTGACCGGAAAGATACTGCAAAATCGTCTGGTCGAGCTTCTGGTCAACGCCGAAACGATAATAAAGCTTTTCGTGCCCGTCGAGCATTTTGGCTAGTTCCGATTCGAATTTTTCAACCGGCAGAGCTTTATCAGCGCCGTAATTTTTCACCGCGCCTTCCGTGCCTTCGCGCCTGCCGTACCATGTTTCCATTTCGGGATTGCGCGGGCGAACGAACAGCGTAAACGGCGCTTTTTTGTTCGCGGGCGCGATGACGGCAATCGCGTCGGGTTCGGGAAATCCGGTCAGATACAAAAAGTCCGTGTCCTGATGAAATTTAAATTCCGTATCATAGCTGCGCGTCGCTTCGTGCGCGGCAGGAATAATGGCAACGGCGTCTTTGCCGATTTGCTCGATAAAATTTTTTAATTGCGATTTCATAATTTTAAATTGTAACTCAAAGTGTAGAAAAGGAAAAAATTAACAGGGATGAAGGAGATAGATAGGGATAAAAGAAAATTTTATAAATATCCCTTTTTATCCTCTTCATCCCTGTTAATTTTTTCCTGCAAAATCTCGAAACCGAGCCGTTCTTTTTTTTATAAAGCTGTTATAATCACCGGAATTTAACTCGAAACGGAGAAAATCTTATGAAAAAATTATTTGGTTTACTGGCGATAATTTTCTTGTTTTCAGTTGCCGCTTTTGCAGATATTCGCGTGGAAACGCCGACGCCGAAGCCGGAAAAAACGCCGAAGCAGGTAAAATCGATTGAAACGACGCTCGGAATTCGCCTGAGAAGCGACGCGAAAGAAGCGCGTCTGATTATTCCGAAAAGCCAGATAAAACAGCTTCGCGCCGAGCTTGAACAGCTCGACGACGATGCGAATACGTCGGCTTCCGCAAGCTTTACGAAAACGCAAACCGTTGTCAGCGGCTTATTTTTGTCTCTGGCGCTTGTTTTCGGCGGCGTCTGGTTTGCGCGTTCGGGCAAAAACGCGACGAAAACAGGCAAAGCTCTGGTCATCGGCGCTATTTTGTTTTCGACCGGCGCGTTTGCGACAATCGCCTTTGCCAACGTCGGTCCGCCGATTGAAGCGCGAAGCATTACCGGAAAAATCTTCAGCGACGCGGTGCATCAATACAGCCAGGCGTCCGGCAAAATCAAGGTCGAAACGTCTGACACAGCCGATTATATCGAGCTGATTGTGCCCGACGGGAAATAGGTGAAAGGTGAAAGATGAGAAGTGAGAGGTGAGAGGTGAAAACATTTCTCACTTCTCACTTCTCATCTCTCACTTAACGACTTATGCAGGAAATTCAGAGGGCAAAATTGGAAATCAATTCAGCGCAGGTTTTCGCGCTCGGATTTGTCGCGTTTTGCGCTCTCGCCGCGCTTCTCATCGAGAGTTTTCCGCTTTCGGCTTCGATTATCACGATTTTTCTTTTCGCGGGCGTTCATAATTTTATGGAATTCCGCTATTTCGCGGCGCGAATGCCTTTGCGTTGGGGAAAATCTCGCCTTTTTTATTCAATCGGAATCGGCGGCGTTGTCGCTTTAACTTCCGCCTATTTGCTAATTTATTTCGGGAGCGGAAACTGGCTCTGGAGCGCGGACAGTTGGCAAATTGCGGTGTCAGTCTGGAACACGGCTTTTATTTTGTGGGTCGGCGCGCTTTTCTATATTCGCGGGCGGCAGAAAGCCAAAAGCGATTGGACGCTCGCCTTTGCCGCCGCGTTTCTGCTTGCTTCCGCAGCGTGGCTCGCGCCGCAATACTGGAGTTTGAGCTTGGTTTATCTGCATCCGCTTGTGGCGATGTGGTTTCTCGAAAGACAAATCCGCCGCACGAAAAAAGAATGGCTCAAAACCTATCATTTTTGCCTCGCTTCGATTCCGGTTTTTCTGGCGATTTTGTGGCTGATTTTAGCAAATCAGCCGAATCTGCTCGAAGATACGACGCTTTTCCGGCGAATCTCGCAGCACGCCGGAAGCGGGATTTTGCCGGGTATTTCAAGCCATTTTCTGGTCGCCGCGCACGTTTTTCTCGAAACGATTCACTACACCGTCTGGATTCTGCTGATTCCGCTCGTCGATTTTCGCGCCGTCCCCTGGAAACTAAAGGAAATCCCGCTTTTTGCAAACAAAAAAGGATTTCCGAAGCTTGTCTTGACGGCAATGGCGGTCAGCGTTTTATTAATTTTCGCCCTGTGGCTCGGTTTTTCGGTCGATTACGCGGCGACGCGAGACGTTTATTTCGCCTTTGCGATGGCACACGTTTTAGCCGAATTTCCGTTTCTGGTAAAAATGCTTTGAGCTAATGAATAATTGATAATTGATAATTGATAATTAAGAAAAAGTCTTCCAATTATCAATTATCAATTAAATAAATGTTTTTATTCGACGATGTGGATTTTGTTCAGACGCAGAGCGCGTCGCTCAATTATCTCTGGCTTTTTCTGCCGATTGGTTACCTGACGACGATTTTAATCGAAACGCCGGTTTTGTTTTTCGGACTTTCGCCGAAATTGAGCCGTAAAGAAAAACTGGCGTGCGGCGTTTGGCTGACGGCTTGCACTTACCCGGTCGTCATACTGGTTTTGCCCGCGCTTCTGCTCGATTATTCAAAAACGCTTTATCTAATCGTCGCCGAAACTTTCGCGCCTGTCGGCGAATGTTTTTTCTTCTGGTTCGCTTTTCGCGGTAAAGATTTGCTTGAAAGGCGAGATTGGATTCGATGTTTCATTGCGATTGTTCTGGCAAATCTGGCTTCATTCGGCATCGGCGAAATTTTGCACGCTTATCGATGGTTCGGGCTTTTATGAAGAAAATTAACAGGGATGAAGAGGATGAACAGGGATTTTTTTAGAATAAAATTCATTAAAATCGCTGTCTATCCCTTTCATCCCTGTTAAAATATCTTCGATGGATTTACGCATTACAGAAATTTTTCTCTCGATTCAGGGCGAATCGACACACGCCGGACGACCGTGCGCGTTTGTGCGTCTGACCGGCTGCCCGATGCGCTGCGTCTGGTGCGATTCGGAATACACTTTCACGGGCGGGACTCGTTTAAGTTTTGACGAAATTTTCGCGCAGTTAAAAGAATTCGGCTGCAATCTGGTCGAAGTTACCGGCGGCGAGCCGCTCGCGCAGAAAAACGTTTTCCCTTTTATTACAAAGCTTTGCGACGAAGGTTATGAGGTTTTAATCGAAACAGGCGGCTACGTTTCGACGGAAAAGACGGACGCGCGCGCGCGCATTATTTTAGACGTAAAATGTCCTGCGTCAGGCGAAGCGGAAAGAAATCACTGGGCAAATCTGGAAAGGTTGCGAGCCGAAAAAGACGAGGTGAAATTTGTCGTTGCCGATTTCAACGACTGGGAATTTGCAAAGGAAATTATCGCCGGATACGATTTGGAAAATCGCGCGCGAGCCATTTTAATTTCGCCCGTTTTCGGCATCGAAAACTTAGAGGAAATTGCCGAAACGGTTTCACGAAGCGGCTTGAAAGTTCGTCTGAACTTGCAGCTTCATAAATACATCTGGGGCGCGGACGTTCACGGAGTTTAGTTTATGACACATTATCAAAAAATTGCGACGATGATTTTTCGCATACTCGGCACGATTTTTATAATTGCGGGCGCGCTTATCGCTTTATTTTCTTTAATCGTCTCTCTGATTTTCAGAAGAACGGAAATGCTTCTTTTTATAGCCTTTTATTCGCTGCCGTTTTTAGTTTTCGGCGGGATATTTTTTGGCGAAAGCAGGCGTCTGGCAAAATTGATTTGCTTCGATTTCGATAAATCCGATGAGCAAAAATAACATTGCAGTTTGCCTCGTTTCCGGCGGGATGGATTCGTGCGTTACCGCCGCGATTGCGAAAGCGGAAACGGACGAAATCGCTTTTCTGCACATTTCTTACGGGCAGCGAACCGAGCAGCGCGAGCGCGAGGCTTTCACCGACATCGCCGATTTTTACCGCGTCGAAAAGCGTCTCGACGTTTCGATTGAATATCTGGCGCGCATCGGCGGCTCGTCTTTGACTGACGACCGGATGGAAGTTTCGGACGCGAATCTCGAATCAAAGGAAATTCCGACGAGTTACGTTCCGTTTCGCAATGCGAATATGCTCTCGATTGCCGCGAGCTGGGCGGAAGTTCTCGTCGCCGGCTCGATTTATATCGGCGCGGTCGCCGAAGATTCGAGCGGTTATCCCGATTGCCGACCGCAGTTTTATAAAGCCTTCGAAAAAGCTATTGACGAGGGCACAAAACCTGATACAAAAATCGAAATCAGAACGCCGGTTATACATCTTTCGAAAGCCGAAATCGTCAAAAAGGGAATTGAAACGGGCGCGCCTCTGCATCTGAGCTGGTCGTGTTACCGGAGCGAAGATTTGGCGTGCGGAACGTGCGATTCGTGCGCCCTGCGGCTGCGCGGATTTGAGCAGGCAGGCGCGCGCGACCCGATTTTCTATAAAAAATAAGGCAAAAAACAGTCGCTTTTGCCGTTCCTCAAATTGATATTCCAAAGATTTATAAAATTTAGGAGAACTTTTTGAGAATGAAAAATTTAATAACGGTTATCGTATTCTGCCTGTTTTTATTTTCCGGCAGCGCTTATTCACAAAAAAACAACAAAGATGTCGTAAAATTTTCTTCCCAGTATTCGAATCTCGACAAAGACTGCAAAACAATCGAAGGCAAAAACGGAACGGACGATGCGAGCGACTGCAAAGGCGTCGGCGGTTATCGAATGCACGTCTGGGCGGCGGCGGCGGCTTTATATGTAGCGACTGAAACGCCCGACAAAAAAGACAGGATTCAGCTTGCCACGCAGAATTTCGATTTTGACCAGACAAAAAGCACAATCGAATGGCGAATGGCGAACGGGAAGCCTTTTGCCGTCATTATGCGCGTCGCGTTTTATTCGGAAACGGTCAAAGAAGGCGAATATTTCGGCAAGAAAATCGGCGAGCAGTTGATTGTCGTCGGCTTGAAAGGCTACGAAAAAATAGATTTTAAGGTTGACGCGAAAACGTCGGACGCAAACGCGAGAGCGAGAGGTTTGGCTGACGACGCATATTTAAATACTCTGAAAAAAACGATAAGACTGGTTTTATGAAATGGCTTTGAGATTTTGAAAATATAATCAGGCTTAAGCTACTTTCAACAGCATCTCTGCAAAATCGGCGTGATAAATTTCACAGTCGGAAGTGAAATTTTCCGATGGCGCGAGAAATGTCAGTAGAATATTTCCGTTTCTCGATTTATAAAGTTTGTTGTCGGTGAAAAGCTGGTCGTCAGATATGCTTTCGTCAATATCTTTTTCCGGGGAAGCAAATAAATTTATTTCCTTTTTGCTAAAACGGCAGTCTTCAAAAGGGAAAAACCTCACACCTGAAACTTCGCCCGCCGTGTTTCGCAGGTAATCATAAAAACCGATAAAATCTCCTAGATGCGAATCTTCATACTCGACGCCGCTGAGCAAAAACCTTTCGTCGGGAATTTCATCAGCCAGCCAGAAACGCGGTTTCTCGCTCAGTTCGACTAAAAGATATTTTTTATTTTTCATCGGTTAATCTCCGAGCAAATTTGTTTTTGTCCATCTAAACTATTTCCAATCTTTCACGCTTGATTTTCAATCCGTTCAGATTTCCCAGTGCGGCAAAGGCGATTTTTTCGGTGCGGAAAAATTCCTTTGCCAATTCCTGAACTTCTTCCACGCTGACGGCTTCGATTTTTGCAAGAGTTTCTTCGAGCGGAATTTGCCTGCCGTGAAGCATTTCCAGACGCGCGAGCGTTCCGGCGCGGACGCTCGAATCTTCCAGACCGAGCAGAATCGAAGCGATTGACTGCTCTTTCATCAATTCCAATTCTTCAGCCGTGATGCCGCTCCGAACAATCAGGCGCATTTCTTCGAGCGAAATATCGAGAACTTCCTCGGTTTGTTTCGGCGAAGTTCCGGCATAAATCGAGAAAAATCCGCAATCGTCAAACATCGCCGCGCTCGAACCGACCGAATATGCAAGCCCGCGCTGCTCGCGCACTTTCTGCCACAAACGGCTCGACGTTCCGCCGCCGATAACGTTTGTCAAAAGGTCTGCCGCATAACGTTTTTCGCTCTTTGCATCGACAAAAGGCGTGGCGATAATTATGTGCGCCTGTTCGAGATTTTTGTTTTTCTTAATCAAAATCGGCGCGGCAAGGATTGGAGAAACAATTTTGTTTGACCTTTGACCTTTGACCTTTGACCTTTGACCAAAAAACTTTTCGGCTAAATCGACAATTTGCCGATGTTCGATATTTCCGGCGGCGGCGATGATTAAATTTTCGGGCTGAAAAACTTCCGCGTGAAATGCGCGCGTGATTTCCTGATTAAATTTTCTGACGGTTTTCGGCGTTCCGGCAATCGAAAGACCGAGCGGATGATTCGGGAAAAGTTTCTCGGCGAAAAGCTCGCCTAAAAGCTCTTCGGGCGAATCTTCAATCATCTTCATTTCTTCGATGATGACGCGCTGTTCGCGCTTTAATTCCTTCTCGTCAAAAAGCGGATTAGTGAGCATATCAGCCAGCAAATCAAACGCCTGATTGATTTGCCTGTCAACGACTTTGATGGCAAATCCGGTTTCTTCGTGCATCGTGAAAGCGTCGAGATTGCCGCCGAGCCGGTCGGTTTCAATCGCAATATCGAGCGCCGAACGCCGCGTCGTGCCTTTAAAAACCGCGTGTTCGATAAAATGCGAGATGCCGCTCAGCTCGTCGGGTTCGTGGCGCGAGCCTCGTTTGAAAAAGAATCCGAGCGTAGCGGAACGAACTTCGCTCATTTTGTCCGTGAGTATGGTTAAGCCGTTTTCGAGGCGTGTTGTTTCTATGTTTTCAGTCATCTATTTATCGCAAAACTTCATCATAACATAAATGGTTTAGGCTTCACATTCGCTCTCGAAAGCCTCCATTTTGCGGATTTTGAGCCGATTGACAAAGCCGCTGGAAAGTGCGATAACAGACAGGTAAGTAAACACTTACTTTTAAAGATTTTATTTAATGATGAGTGAAAAAATTGAAGAAACAAGCGGGCAGAAAAATCAGAACAAGGGAAAAACGGAAGAAATAGAAGATTCTCAAATAACTGAAACTGAAAAAGCTCCCGAAAATAACGAAAACGACGCCGAAGAAACGGATTCGGAAAAAGGCGAAGAAAAGAACGGGCGAAAAAAGCGCAATAAAAAGCCGTTTATCATCGGCGGCGCGATTTTGCTGGTTGCCGCCGTCGCCGGTTTTATTTACTGGCTTTACGCGCGGCAGTTCGAATCGACGGACGATGCTTTCGTCGATGGCGATATTGTTCAAATCAGCCCGAAAGTCTCGGCTTACGTCGCCAAAGTTTATGTAAAGGGAAATCAGCTCGTTCACAAAGGCGATTTGCTGGTCGAGCTTGAAGCGAAAGATTATGAGGTAAAGCTCGAACAGGCAAAAGCGGCGCTTCGAAACGCGCAGGCGCAACGCAGCCAGGCGCAGGCAAACGTCGATTTGACGCGCAAAACTACGGGCGCGAGCCAGACGCAGGCGCGTTCGAACATTTCGACGGCGCAGTCAAACGTCGAACAGACCCGGCTCGCCGCCGAATCGAAACAAAGCCAGATTCGGCAGGCTCAGAACGTCGTCAAAACCGCGCAGGCAAATCTTAATCAAACGCGAACGCAGATAACGCAAGCCGAAGCGAATTTAAGTCTCGCGCAGAAAGAATACAATCGGCGGCTCGCGCTCTACAGCAGCGGCGATATTTCCAAACAGCTTCTCGACCAGGCGACGAATGCTCTGCAAAGCGCGCAGTCGCAGCTCGATTCGGCGCGTCGTCAGGTCGAAGCGGCGCAGGCGCGTGTGGGTGAAGCGCAGGCGGGCGTAACGACCGCGCAGGAAAATTATCGCCAATCGCTCGCGCAGGTTGATGTAACAAGGTCGGAGGTCGGCGAATCGTTCGGACGCCTTCAGGAAGCAAACACCGCGCCGGAGAGAATCGAGGTCAGCGAGTCGCAAATCGGAACGACGGAAGCGAGCATCGAACAAGCCGAAGCCGCCGTTCACGAAGCCGAGCTTGAGCTTTCATACACGAAAATCTACGCGCCCGAAGAAGGTTTTGTAACCAGAAAAAACGTTCAGGAAGGTCAGCTCGTTCAGCCCGGCGCGCCGTTGATGGCGGTTTCGCAGTCGGACGAAGTCTGGGTTGTAGCGAATTTTAAGGAAACGCAGCTTGAATTAATGCGTCCGGGCGAGTCGGTCGAAATAAAGGTTGACGCTTATCCGAACGAAACTTTTCACGGCAAAATCGAAAGCATTCAAGCTGGAACAGGCTCGCGTTTCAGCGTTCTTCCAGCGGAAAATGCGACCGGAAATTACGTCAAAGTCGTCCAGCGCATTCCGGTAAAAATCGTTTTTGACGAACCGGCGGACAGAGTAAAAATGCTTGTTCCGGGAATGTCGGTCGAGCCGAAAGTAAAGGTCAGGTAATTTGAGCGAAACGAGCCAACCTCAACAATGGACGCCGAGTTTTAATCCGTGGCTGATTGCGATTTCGGTAATGCTCGCGACGGTGATGGAAGTTCTCGACACTTCCGTCGCCAACGTCGCTCTGCCGCACATCGCCGGAAATCTTTCGGCGACAACCGACGAAGCGACGTGGGTTTTGACGAGCTATCTCATCGCAAACGCCATCATCCTGCCCGCGACCGGATGGATTAGCTCGATGGTCGGGCGCAAACGTTTTCTGGTCATCTGCATCGCCATTTTCACTGCCGCTTCGGCGCTTTGCGGCGCGGCTCCGAATATTGAAATCCTGATTATCGCCAGAATTTTGCAGGGCTTGGGCGGCGGCGCTTTGCAGCCGATTGCGCAAGCGGTTTTGCTCGAAAGCTTTCCGCCGGCAAAACGCGGCGCGGCAATGGCTTTATACGGGATGGGCGTCGTCGTCGCGCCGATTATCGGTCCGACGCTCGGCGGCTGGATAACTGATAATTATTCGTGGCGCTGGATTTTTTACATCAATCTGCCGCTCGGCGCGTTAGCCGCTTTTATGGCGAATTCGTTCGTCGAAGACCCGCCTTATATCCGCGACCAAAAGCCGGGAAAAATTGATTATATCGGTTTCGGCTTGATGGCTCTCGGGCTTGCCTCGATGGAACTGACGCTCGATTTGGGACAGCAGCGCGATTGGTTTTCCTCGCCGCTGATTGTTTTTACGACCGTTCTCGCGGTCGGCTCGCTCGTCGGATTTATCGTCTGGGAGCTTTACACGCCCGAGCCGATTGTCAATTTGCGCGTTTTTCTCAACCGAAATTTCGCCGTCGGAACGGCATTGATTGCGTCGGTCGGCGTCGTGCTTTACGGCTCGACCGCGCTACTTCCGCTTTTTTTGCAGACTTTGCTCGGTTATCCGGCGGTCGAAAGCGGTCTGGCGGTCAGTCCGCGCGGAATCGGCTCGATATTTTCGATGGTCGTCGTCGGGCGTTTAATCGGCAAAGTGGATAGCCGTTATTTGATTATGTTCGGCTTTCTCCTGCTCGGCGTTTCGACGTATATGTTCGTTGGCATCAATCTGGAAATCGCGCAGACAAACATAATTTATCCGATGATTGCGAGCGGTTTTGCGATGGGATTTGTCTTCGTTCCGCTGACGACGCTGGCGATGGGAACGCTTTCGAACGAGCAGATGGGCAACGCTTCGGGAATTTACAATCTAATGCGAAACACGGGCGGAAGCTTCGGCATCGCCGCAATGACGACATTTCTGGCGCGCGGCGCGCAGACGCATCAAGCCGCGCTCGCGCCGAATCTTTCTGAGTATAATCCGGCGTTTCAGGATTTGGTCGCGAGAGTTCAGCAAAATCTGGGTAACGGCGCGACCGTCGAACAAGCTTACGGCGTGATTTACGGAATGACGGTCAAACAGGCGGCGGTTTTGGCATATATCGACGACTTTCGCCTGCTCGCATTCCTCTGTATTCTCTGCGTTCCGGCGGCGCTTTTATTCAAACGCGTCAAAGGTGCGAAACCGCCGCCCGGCGCGCATTAAGAAATCTAGCCACGAACAAACACGAAAAGAACACGAAATTTTTCATAGAATTAATCTTTCATGTTCTAGCCTGTCTTTTCCAAAATTTAATAAAATTGCTAGTCTTAAACCTGTCGCTCTCAGGTAATTTAAAGTCTGCGCTTTGTGAATATCAATAATTTTGTCTTGCGCCTTTAGTTCTAAGATTATTTCATTCTCGACCAAAATATCAGCGATGTAGTCTCCAACAATTCGACCGTGAAAACTTACTTTTATCGGGAATTGTTGTTTAGCTTCAATTCCATTTTCTTCCAACAAAATCATCAAAGCATTTTCATAAACTTTTTCGAGAAAGCCAAATCCTAGTTCTTTACGAACTTGGATTGCCAAGCCGACAATTTTATAAGAAAGGTCTTTGTATAAAATTTTTTCTTCCATTTTCGTGACTTTTCGTGTTTGTTCGTGGCTAATTTCCTATCGCATTAAAAAGAAGCGGAAACGTTGCCAACGATTGTCCGCGATATTGCGGGCGAAAGCCGAACAGAATAATCTTTCCTTTGCCGACGGTAAATTCGACGAGCGCGGCTTTTCCGGCAATTTTTTCCGCGCCCAAAGCCCAGCCGGAAAGCAAAATTTCTTTCGGACTTTTCGGATACGAAGCGATGATTCGGAAGTTGTTTGTGAGCGCGAGCGGGTCGGTCTGAATCTCGAAGGCGGGCGAGTTTTCAAACCACGCGATTGAATCTTTCGGCATTCCTTTGGCAATCGGGTGCGTCGTGTCGATTTCCGTTCGCAGAATCGAGCCGGGAATGTAGAAATCTTTGCGCTGTAAGCCCTGCGTTACGTCTTTGACGGGCAATTTGAATTGTTCGATGGCGAAGTTTGAAGCGCGGTTCAGGAAAACCAGCGTTCCGCCCGCTTCGACAAATTTCCGCAGATTTTCCACGCCTTCCTTGCCGACGCCGCCCGTGTATTCGTCGGGCATCGAGCCTTTCGGAAAACCGTTTAAGATTTGATT
>JBARIW010000030.1:0-26956 GCA_049799955.1 Pyrinomonadaceae bacterium | reverse complement strand
CGCACTTCGCCGCCCGATTTTGCTTTTGAGATGCCGTGTTTTATCGCGTTTTCGACGAGCGGCTGCAAAATCAAAGCCGGAAGGCGTATTTTCTGCAAATCGCGCGGCACGTCGAATTTAACTTTTAGGCGTTCTTCAAAACGCGTTTTTTCGATTTCCAGATAATTTTCAATCAGCTTGAGTTCTTCGCCAAGCGTCGAAAATTCGCCGCCCTGACGCAAAATTCCGCGAAGCAGCTGCGTCAGTTTCATCAGCGTCGAAAAAGCTTTGTCGGGCGCGGTCTGAATCAGATAGCCGATTGTCGTCAGCGCGTTAAAGAGAAAATGCGGGTTGATTTGCGCGCGCAAGGCGCGAAGCTGCGCCTCGGTCGCAAGCTTTGAAAATTCCTGCGCCTGAATTTTCTGTTCGTATCTTTCATTAGCAACGCGCAGATTATCAATCTGCCGCGCCGCCAGAAGCGCGACGGCTTCGAGCATCTGAATCTCGTCGGAAAGCAGATTTCGCCCGCCCGAAAAATCGCGCAGGCGAATTTCATAAAACGGCGTTTCGGCTGCCGGCACGAATATTTCCGCGTTATTCGTCGTAAAATTTACTGACGGAAGTGTCGTTTCGCTTTCCGAAACTTCACTCCAACTCGCTTCTTTTGCCGTCAGCGCAACTTTTAATTTGCCGCAGATTTCGTCCAGAACCGATTTTATATCGCCCGATTTTTCGATTTCCTGCGCGATTTCCGTTTGCAGTTTTTCATAATTTGCCCGCCGCAGAATAATTTTATCGACCAGCCAGACGGCAAATTTATGAAGCTGCGGGTATGCGAGCGCCGTCGCCATCCACAAAGCTAAAACGATAACGGCAGCCTGAACGTCGTTTCTATCGTGCGTTTCGTGCCACGCGAGAAGCGGAACGGCGACGTAAACATATAAACCGAAGGCGAGCGAAGCCAGAAGAAGCAACGACAAAGCGCGTTTGAGAAACAAATCGGCGAAGGCGAAACGATAATCCTGAAGCAGAATCGCCAGCGCGAGCGGCAGGCTCGATTGGTGCGCGACCAATTCGACGAGCCACGAATTTTCTTCCGTATTCGAGCTTAAATGAAGCGCCGAAACCGCGAAAATCAGCAAAGCCGTAATCCAGACCGCCTTTTTATCGAGCGTCTGCCGGAAAGCGAAAATCAGCAATCCGATAATCAGAGCGAGCGAGCCGAACGTCAAAATCTGCAAAGCCAAATCCGACGGCGCGCCGCCGTAAAAAATTGCCGAGTGAAAATGAAGCAGGCTCGTAAAAATGCTCAAGCCGTAGGCGCAAAACGTTAGCCAGCCGACGTTTGCGCTTTCGTTTTCGGAGTTTTTCCACGCCGAATGAACGACGACCGACGGCAAAAAACCGAGCGCCGAATAAGAAATCGCCAGAATCGCGGGCGAAACGTGAATCGCGCTGAAATCGCGCCAGACAAACACGAAAAGCTCGCCGATATTCCACAAAAATCCCAGAACGGCGGTCGTAAAAAGCAAAACGTCGAACGAAAATTTTTCCTTTGTCCGGCGATGCCGCAGAGTCATCACGAACAGAAGCGCATAAAGCACAACGCCGACCGTAAAGCCGAGCAGATTGACCAGCGATGCCGCGTTGAGCGTATTCATTATGAAAATTAAAGCACGAAACTTCTGCGTGTGAAACCGCGTAAGGAAATTTAAGATTCAAAATTCAATATTTAAGATTTGGGACTTGAATTTTGAATCTTAAATCTTGAATCTTAAATCTTGAATCTTGAATCTTGAATCTTGAATCTTGAATCTTGAATAAACTATGGAAGACAAAGAACTAAAGAAAAGACTTAAACGAATTCCCGACGTGGACGAAAACGGCGACCCGATTTACAAAATCGATTTGGGCAAAAAACCGGACGCGCCGAAGAAGCCTGAAAAGCGCGACTGAATGCCGTAATTTATTCAATCGCTTTCAATGTCTCTTTCAGCTCGATTCGATTTGAAACGGTTTTCGCGGCGACGGCTTTGAGCGGAATTTCCCACGTCAGCGTTTTTATGAGACAAACGCCCGTATTGTCTTCGCGGCAGTAATAAACCGTGAATTTCGCCTTCAAAACGGAAGCGCCTTTTTTCGAGACTTGAAAAGGAATCGTCAGAGGAATTTTGTTGAATTTCTGCGCCGCGTTTGCTACGACGATATTTTTCCCCGCGATTTCAAAACGGTTCGGCGCGTTCGGGTTTAAGTGATAGCCTTCGGGCAAATTCAGATTAAAAACTATATCGACGCCGCTTTTTATCGCAATTTCCCGCGCCGGAAGCCTGATTATCGACTGGTTCGGCAAGACGCTTTCGGTTTCGCTCACAACCGGCGGAGTCAAGCCTTCGATTTTCAGCGTCGAAACGCGTTTCGTCTTCAAATCCGCCACGCGAATCGCGTGATTGTTCGTGTCGGCGATAAAAAGCTTTCCGTCTGCCACGCTCAATCCCGCAGGCTCGTAAAACGTCGGCATCGAGCCGTCAGCCTGTCCTGATTTGCCGCTGCCGAGAAAGGTTTTTGACGTTTGATTTATAGGATTTAAGAGCTTGATTTTGTGATTGTAGGTATCGGCAATCAAAATCGAATCGCCGTAAACCGCAACGCCTAAAGGATGTTGCAATCGAACATCATCGCCTTCGCCGTCAATGTCTCCAAACTCGAATAAATCGCCGCCGACAAGAGTTTCGACCGACTGTTTTCGCAAATCAATCTCACGGATAACGTTGGTTTCGCTGTCGGCGACATAAAGATTTTTGCCGTCGCCCGCGATGCCCGAAGGCTGTGCGAAAGACGACGCGCTCAATTTTCCGTCGAGCCGCGCTTCCGCGCCCGTTCCGGCAAACGGCGCGACCGTCTGCTTTTCAAAATCGAGCCGCCAAATCTGATGCGTTCCAGCCATCGCGATAAACAGAGAATTTCCGACTTTCACCAAATCCCACGGCGAGCTAAGCTCTGACGTTTTCGCCGCGCCGCCCGTCGAACGCCACGCGGCTTGCCTGCCGCTGCCGGAAATCGTCTCAACTATTTTCCTCAGCAAATCAACTCGTCTTATCGCGTGATTTTCCGTATCGGCGACATACAAAGTCTCGCCGTCGAGCGCCAAACCTTGCGGGCGATTAAAGCTCGCGCTTGAAAAACCGCCGTCGGTCAAAGCTGTTTTGCCGCTGCCGATTGTGGTGATTAATTTTCCGTTTAAGTCCGTAACAACAATGCGATTATGATTTGAATCCGATATAAAAAGCCGGTTCGATTTTGCGTCAGCCAGAACTTTTCCCGGAAACGCGAGCGGTAAATCGCCGATTTTCGCGCGTTCGAGCGAAAATTTCAGCGGATATTCCTTCAAGCTTCCCTTTTGACGAAAATCGGCGACGGTTTGCGCAATTTCCGAGTCGATTTCCGCAAATTGTCCTTCGCCGAACCAGCGCTGGATAATGTAGCCTTCCGGGTCAATCAAAACGAGTCCCGGGTAGGCTACGATGCCGTAATCGTTCCAGATTTTAAAGTCGGCGTCGTTGACGACCGGATGCTCGATGCCGTAGCGAAGAATGATTTTGCGGATATTTTCCGTTTCGCCTTCGTTGTCGAATTTGGCGGAATGAACGCCGATAATAACGAGTTGATTCTGGTATTTTTCTTCCAGTTTTTTTAAATCGGGAATGATGTGAATACAGTTGATACAGCCGTAAGTCCAGAAATCGAGCAAAACGACTTTGCCCTTGAGCGCGGCGAGCGAGAGCGGTTTGTCGGTATTGAGCCAGCCTTTTCCGCCCGCAAATTCGGCGGCGCGAATTTTCTGATTTGTCTGCGCTGTTGTCATCGCGGAAAAAAGAAAGATTATAAACGCAGAGACGCAGAGACACAGAGAAAAACGAAGAAACTTAAACAGCGATGAAGAGGATGTATAGGATATTTTTATTCTTTTATCCCTGTCCGTCTCCCTCATCCCTGTTAATTTACGTCTCAGCGTCTCTGCGTCTCCGCGTTGGAAAAAATTTACCATTTAATCGACCCTTCTTTGGATTCGTCAATATCGGCGATTTGGATTCCTTCGTCGAAAAAGAAAATCTTCATCTGGTCGAACAAAAAATCGTGCGAGTCGGGATTCGATACATCCAAGCCGAAATGATTGATAAGCTGTTTCTGTTTTTGCAGCCACTCGTTCCAGCATTCTTTGCAGATTTCGGCGGCGACTTTCTGCCCCAATTCGGTCGGAAAAGGCGCGTAGCCGAGCGGTTCGTTTTTCTGCCCGCAGCGCGTGCATTTAAATTTATCACCTGAAAATAAAGCCATAATTTATAAACTCCTTTCTCAAAATTTTACCACAGAGAAATAAATGATGAATGATGAATGATGAACGATGAACTGAAGAAACTTGTCTTTCATTCATCATTCATCATTCCTACTTCATCATTTCTTTTCCGCCTGACGAATCGCGTCCAGAACTTCGTCGTCTTTCGGGCGAAACAGACTTATCGCCTGAACTTTGTGATACGCGATTTTTCCGTCTTTATCAATCACGACAACGCCGCGCGCCGCGCGTCCGGGCAGCCACGATTTTACATTATAAGCCTCGACGACTTCGCCGTTTTCATCCGAGAGAAGTTTTAAGGTCAAGCTGTATTTATCGGCAAAGCTTTTGTGCGATTTGACCGAATCCATCGAGATTCCGACAACTTCCGCGCCCGTCGCAGTATACTGCGACCAGTTATCGCGAACGGAACAAAGCTGCTTCGTGCAGACCGGCGTATCGTCGCCCGGATAAAAAAGCAGAACGACCGTTTTGCCTTTGTGTTCGTGCAGACTCCACTTGTCGCCGTCCAAATCCTTCAACGTAAAATCCGGTGCTTTATCGCCAATTTTCATAATTTTAATGACCTTTGATTTTTGATTTTTGATTTTAATTTTAATTTTTGCGTTTTGCAGTTTCATTAACCATTCCCAGATATGCATTTAATTTTGGGATAAGCTCTTTCATCAGCGCCGAAAGCAGCTTTATCTGCTCTTCGGATAAAAGATTTCTGTCTTTGACGCAAAAAAGCCAATGACGAGTTTCATATAAAGAACCGCGAGCTATCTTAAGAAATCGTGAATTATCTTTTGCGCTGCCACGCCCGCTTCCCTCGGCAATATTTGCTCCGATACTGTCAGCCGAGCGAACAATTTGTTTACCGATAGTATCTTTCGCAAAGTTGTTCCAAGCAGATGCTATTTTCCAAATCTTGTTTGCTAACTGCGTCGAAAGTTGATAAATTTGCAGATTTTCAAAATTCGATTTTTCCATAATTAATGATGGTTGAGCTTTGACCTTTGACCTTTGACCTTTGATTCTTTTCAAAGATCCAAAATCAAAGGTCAAAGCTCAGTCTTATGTAAAATCTCTTATATCCTTAAACGGCTTTTCCGCGTCGGTAAAATCGGGGCGATAATAATACGACGCCGATTCGTATTCCTGCATAAAGCCTTCTTCAAAACCTAAGTCTTCCAAAATTGAAACGGCTTTGCTCCATTCGCGCTCGGAGATTCGGCGCGATAATAAAATATATCTCTCGTCCGTCGCGGCTTTGTTCGTCGCGTAATACTGCGCCATTAAGCTGATTGCAACTTTCGGACTCAGCTCGTTTTTAATCCATTTCAGATTTTCTTCGATTTCCGCGATGTCGTTCGGCAAAACGAGAAGACGAATGACCAATCCTCGTTTCAAAAGACCGTTTTCGTCAAAAACAAGCTCGTCGCCCGTTTGACGAAACATTTCCTTTATCGCGTTTCTGGCAAACGTCGCGTAATCGCGCACTTTTGAATATTGAAAACCCGCGTCAGAGTCGGCGTATTTCAAATCGGGCAGGTAAACGTCGACAATTCCGTCGAGCAATTTTAAGACTTCGACCGAATCGTAAGCGTTTGTATTGTAAACAATCGGAAGTTTTAATCCGTTTTCCGCAGCGATTAAAATCGCCCGCGCCATTTGCGGCGCGAAATGCGTCGGGCTGACGAAACCGACGTTATGACAGCCTTTCGCTTGCAATTCGAGCATCATTTCCGCTAATCTTTCGTGCGAAATTTCGTTTTTTTTCTGCTCTTTCCACGTTTGCGAAATCTGGTAATTCTGGCAGTAAACGCAGCGCAGATTGCAGTTGCCGAAAAAAATATTTCCCGCGCCTTTTGTTCCCGAAAGCGCGGGTTCTTCGCCGAAATGCGCCGTGTAGCTCGAAACTATCGGAAGCCGTCCCGAATAACACGCGGCGATTTCGTCCTTTAAACGATTGTTGCCGCAGTCTTTCGGGCAAACGGTGCAGCTTTCGAGCAAATTTTCCAATTTCTCGACTCTTTTTTTCAGCTCGCCGCTGCGGAAAAGTTGTAAAAATCTCGGTTCAGTCATTTTAATTACGAATTACAAATTACGAATTAAAAATATCTTCTGACATTTGAAATTCGTAATTGTTTATTGCCCGTCGGTGCGTTCAAGCTCGCCGTCGGTCATCGTATACTGGCTGATGAGTTCGGGCGGCGCAAGCGTTTTGGCGAGGCTCCACGTAAAATCCATTTCGGCTTTTATCGTCGTCGTCGCCATGCGCGTTTCGCGCAGCATCAGAATGCTTCCGTAAAACAAAAACGAAATTCCAATCACGCCGACCGGAATCGGAAGCCAGCGGTAAACGCCGAAAATTCCGGCGACGGCAATCGTCAAACTCGTCAGGATAAAACAGACCAAGCCGTAATAAAACGCGCTCATCGCCCGCTGCAAAATCCTTGAGCGGCTCGTTACCTTGTCGAGCAGATGAACGATGACTTCCAGACGCTTGCCGTAAAGCGGAAAAATGGTTTTATCTTCGGCTAAAATCAACTCGCTCAGACGCTTTTCAAGCTCGCGCACGCGGTCAACCACGCGCCCAAGCCGCGTCGAAGTCGAAAGAACGAGCGAGCCGGTCGCCGAAATCAAAAGCGCGGGCGTAATCATCGCCGTCAAAAATTCGATGGTCGAATTCAGCGCGTTCGGATTTACATTTATTAAATCGCCTGCCGCCATAAGATTTCATTCTACGCGAAGAAGCGAAGAAAATAGAACACTGATGACACGGATTTAGCGGATAGGCGCGGATTTTAGGAAAAATAACTATTAAATCTTTTTTCATATCCGCGAAATCCCGCCTAATCCGCGCCCATCCGCGTTCTATTCTTCTTTCCGACCTTGCGCCTTTGCCTCACCAGCGTTAAAAATTAAATTTATGACTCAAGGCACGATAAAAATTCTGCGGCATGAAAGCGAAATCCTGAAAGACAATCCGCCCGGCGATAAATATATCCGGGATTTGATTGTTTATCTTCCGCCGAACTACGAAGAAAGCGATGAGCGTTTTCCGGTCGTTTATTGTCTGACAGGTTTTACGGGACGCGGAAAAATGCTTCTGAACGACAGCGCGTTTACGCCGAACATGACGGAAAGAATGGATAAATTAATCGGCGAGAAAAAAATCAAGCCGATGATTGCCGTGATGCCCGACTGTTTTACATATTACGGCGGCTCGCAGTATATAAATTCTTCGGTAACGGGCGATTACGAAGATTATTTGACGCGTGAAATCGTCCCGTTCGTTGACGAAAATTTCCGCACAATCAACGATAAAAATTCGCGCGCCGTGATGGGAAAATCTTCGGGCGGCTACGGCGCTTTGATTTTGGCGATGCGCCACGCGCGATTGTTCGGTTTAGCCTGTTCGACGAGCGGCGACGCTTATTTCGAGCATTGTTACCTGCCCGACATCGCCAAAGCGTTTCGCGCGATAAAGGGAAACGCGAAAAAACTCGTCGAAAAGTTTTGGACGGAAGACGAGAAAAAAGGCAAGGACGATTTTTCGGGCTTAAATATCATCGGGATGAGCGCGTGTTATTCGCCGAATCCTGAAAGCGAGATAGGTTTCGATTTACCGTTTGATTTAAAAACGGGCGAAATCCGCGAAGACGTTTGGAAAAAATGGCTCGAACACGACCCTGTACGGCTTGTGGAAAAGTCTGTGGAAAACTTAAAATCGCTAAAGCTTTTATACATCGACGCCGGAACGCGAGACGAATTTGCCCTCGACATCGGCGCGCGGGTTTTGTCGAAAAAACTGAAGGATTTCGCCGTTCCGCACATTCACGAGGAATTTGACGACGGGCATTTTAATATCTCGTATCGCTATAATCGCTCGCTGGAGCTGATTTCTCAAAATTTCGGATAAATCTTTTATTAATCTATAATCATCACAAACAAGATATGTTTCGCGCAGAACAAAAAATCGGGCAATACACGCTTGTCAGAAAGCTCGCCAAAGGCGGTTTCGGCGAAGTCTGGCTGGCGGAAAAACATTCGCCGCTGGTAACGAAAAAAGTGGCGATGAAGCTTCCGCTCGACGAGCAGGTCAATGTCGAAACGCTTCGCCACGAAGCGATGCTCTGGGAAGAAGCGAGCGGTCATCCGAACGTTTTGCCGATTATCGACGCCGATATTTACGACGGGCAAGCCGTCATCGTCAGCGAATATGCCGAAGACGGCTCGCTTGCCGATAAATTGAAAGCGGAAGGCGCGCTTAACGTCAGAAAAGCCGTCGAAATAACCATCGGAATTCTCAGCGGTCTGGAGTTTCTGCATTCAAAAAACATCGTTCACCGCGACGTAAAGCCCGCGAATATTCTGATGCAGAACGACACGCCGCGTCTCGCGGATTTCGGCATTTCGCGCGCGCTTCTGGTTACTTCTGTGACTTCGAAAATTGTCGGGACGGAAAGCTATATGTCGCCCGAATCGTTTGAAGGCGTGCGCTCGATTCAAACGGACATCTGGTCGGTCGGCGTCGTTCTGTATAAGCTTCTGACCGGCGAGCTGCCGTTTTATTCGGGCATTCCGGCGGAAACGATGTATTCGGTTTTGACGAATCCGCCGATTCCTCTGCCGGATGAAATTCCGCCGCGACTTCGGGAAATTGTTTATAAATCATTGGAAAAAGACCGCGAGCTAAACGGAAATCCGCCGCGCCGCTATCAAACCGCCGCAGAGATGCGCGAGGATTTGAAAAGTTTTCTGGAAACTTATTCCGAAATACCGATTGGAGCAAGAGAAACATCGGAAATTCTGCCGCCGGACGCGGAAGAATCGCGCGCGACTCGCTACAAGATGCGTTTTCCGCTGAATCAAACGAATTTCTGGCAGCGCGTCGAGCGGCTTAAATCTTCGCCGAAAGCCGTTCTTTTTTTAGTTTTGGGGATGTGCGGAATTGTCGCGTTGCTGCTGGTTTACCTGTTCAGCCAATCGCCCGCGACCGATTCGAAAGCGATTGTCGTTGAAAATTCGACACAAACGAACACGAATGCGGCAACGCCTTTGCCCGAAGCGGCAATAAGAACTTCGAAGGAATTTTACCGGCAGGGCGATAAATTTTATTCTCAGAAAAAATACGACAAGGCTATCGAAGCTTATACAAAAGCCATCGAGCTTAACCCGAACGATTTCGGGCTTTATAACAATCGCGCGGTCGTCTATCACGCGACGGGCGAATATGAAAAAGCGATTGCCGATTACGGCAAAGCCATCGAGCTTAACCCGTATCATTTTTCCTCTTTCAACAATCGCGGCGCTGCCTACGAAGACATCGGCAACATCGAACAGGCAATCAATGATTACCGCAAAGCGTTGGAATTAGACCCGGACAGCAAGCTGGCGAAGGATAATCTGAAAAGGATTTTGAAATGATGAAGTAGGAACAATGAATGATGAAGTAAAGACAAATTCTTCCGTTCATCATTCATCGTTCATACTTCATCATTTATTATTAATTCTCTCGATTTCCGCGTTCATTCTGCCCGTCATCATCAGCCACATCATTTTGTAATCGGAGATAAAAGACCAGAGCGGATATTGGAAGGTCGCGGGTTTGTTATGCTCGACGAAAAAATGCGCCGTCCACGCGAAACCGTAGCCGACGACGAAACAAAGCGGAAAATAATACCAGACGCCGCGACCGACGAGCCAGACGAGCAGCAAAATACCCAAACCAGTCCCGATAAAATGCAGGATTCGCGTCAAAGGCTGGCTGTGTTCCCGCACGTAGAAATCCCAAAATTCCGCGTAATTCGTGATTTGTTCGTCGCTCATATTTTATAAATTTTCATGCGCGAAAAGCTCCTGATATTTTTCAGTCGAAACAGGCTCGATTTTCGCCAATTTCAGATTTTCTTCGACGTGCGCCGATTTGCTCATTCCGACCAGCGCAGTCGTTACGTTCGGCGTCGAGCGCGCGAATTGAATGGCGGTCAGCGCGTCGGTTTGCATATTTCCTAAAGTTTCGTTCAGATGCGGCGGCAGATTTCGCGCCAGTTTTCCCTGCAAAATCGAAGCGCTGCACATTACCGAAACGCCCAATTCATTTGCCGCGCCAATCGTCGAAAAAGCTTTTCCTTTAACAGCCTGATTTTGGAAAAGATAAGCTTCGGGCATCGCCAGATTAAACGGAAGCTGAACGAACCGGAAACCGTGAGCGTCGCCGCCGATTTGCCGCGCGACGTTTACCATTCTTTCGAGCGAATGATAGCCCGCATCGTCGGGCGCGGCGCGAAAACCGTTCCACGTCGCCGCGCCGTAAAACTGCAATTTATTTTCGCCGCGTTTTTCTTCCAGCTTCTCAAACGCCTTGGCAAGCCGCGCTTCAAACGTGTATTTATCGACTTCGGATAACTGCGATTCGGGATTGTGAATATAGAAAACGTCAACCGCTTCGATTTGCATATTGCGTAACGATTGCTCAATCTGGCTTTCGAGATATTTCGGCGTCATGCAGTGACTTCCGCCGACGAGGTCTTCAAACGTGGCGATTCCCGTTTTGACGAAATTTTCCTCGAAATAACTCTGCACATTGCGCGGCGGCTCGCCGTCGAAAGGCAAATATCCGCCTTTCGTGCAAATCAAAATCTCTTCGCGCTGAAAACCTTTTTCCTGCAAATTTTTCAAAGCCTCGCCGATATTTCGCTCGCTTCGCTGAAAACGATAATTCGCCGCCGTGTCGATAACATTTCCGCCCGATTCGACAAATTTGCCGATGGCTTCGACGTAGTTTTCGTCCGTCTGCGCGTCCCAATTTCCGAGATAAGTCCCGATTCCGATTGAAGAAACCGTCAAGCCCTGCGCGTCTCGAAAATGTCCGCTCGCCGCGTCCGAAAATCTTTCCGTAAATTGTTTTGTTCCTTCTGCCGTCGCAACGTTTTTATTCATTAATTTATTAAGACTTTAGTGTAATTTTATATTTTTCCAAAATGAAGCGAGAAGCATAAACGCAAAGAAAAGGAAAAATATTCCAATTACTCTTAATCCCCAATCGCCATATTTTTTATCTTGCCAGTTTGTTTGATTAAACATATCTTTCCTTAAATATTCTTTGACACTTTCAGGAAAAACCAAGCAGTAAGTGCCTGCAACAAAAAGCAAAACCGAAAATAAATAAAGAAGATATTCCTGCATTTTGATAAAAACTTGTATAGCTTATCAAACCAGCTTTTCTATAATTTCTACAATTTTACGCAAGCCTTGCGCGTCCGTTTCTGAAAAATCATCCGGTTTATCGCTGTCAACGTCCAAGACGCCGAAGACTTCGCCGGATTTATCGAAAATCGGCAAAACGATTTCGGATTTTGAAGCCGAACTGCAAACGATGTGTCCGGGAAATTCATCTACGTTCGGAACGATAACGGTTTCGCGCGTCGTGTAGCAATGCCCGCAAACGCCGCTTTCGAAATCAATCCGCGTGCAGGCAATCGAACCTTGAAACGCGCTCAGAACGAGCTGATTTTCTTTTTTGAGATAAAATCCGACCCAGAAAAATCCAAACGCTTCTTTCAGCGCGGCTGTAATATTCGCCAGATTTGCGACCAAATCCGTCTCGCCCTCGACGAGCGCGGCAATCTGCGGCGCGATTTCGTCATAAATCTTTCTTCTGTCCGAAGTTTTTGAAAAAGCCAAACTTTCCGCCATAGAGAAAAAATTTTACCACAGAGACACAGAGACACAGAGTTTTTAAAGTAAAAAATAGGATTCAAAACTTTTGCCCTTTTACTTTTTACTTTTGCCCTATCTTAACTCTGTGTCTCTGTGTCTCTGTGGTAAATTTGTATTAATGGATTTATCTAAAGAACTCGAAACCGCCATTGCTCTCGCGCGTCTCGCAGGCGTCAGTATTTTGGAATTTTACGCTCTGGAAATCATCGCCGAAGAAAAAATGGGCGTGGATAATTTCACCGAACCCGTAACGATTGCCGATAAAACGGCGAGCAAAATTATCGTCGAAGGCTTGCAAAAGGCGTATCCAAAAGACGGAATTTTGTCCGAAGAAGAAATCGACGCGCCCGAAAGAATGGACAAAGCTCGCGTCTGGATAATCGACCCGATTGACGGAACGTGGGGCTTTATCAAAAAAGACGGCGATTTCGGCGTGCAAATCGGTTTAACGGAAAATGGCGAAGTAACTGTCGGCGTCGTTTATCTTCCGTTTCACGATATTTTATATTTTGCTTCGAAAAATCAGGGCGCGTTTTGCTCGGAAAAAGGCAGCGAGCCGAAGCGTTTGGAAGTTTCCGGCAAAACGCATTTTACCGAAATGAATCTGGCTTCGAGCCGCAATCATCGAAGTCCGAAAATGCATCGAATCATCGAAGATTTCGGCTTCCGGCAGGAAATCCAGCGCGGCTCGGTCGGTTTGAAAGTCGGCTTAATCGCGCAGCAAATCGCGGATTTATATATTCATCTTTCACCGCGCACAAAATATTGGGACACCTGCGCGCCGCAGATTATTCTGGAAGAAGCGGGCGGGCGAATGACCGACCTTTTCGGGTTTCCGCTGACTTATAATTTAACCGACGTGCAGAATCATAACGGCATTTTGGCGACCAACGGCATCTCGCACGAAGAAGTTCTTCTCAGATTAAAGCCGATTTTAAGCGAATTCGGACGCCTTCGCGTCAAAGCAAAATCAACTTAAATTTCTTCTTTGCGGTCTTTGCGGAGAGAATTTCCCGCAAAGGCGCAAAGCGGCATAAGAAAAACAAAAAATCTATGTCAAAAAACTCATCATCTCCTTTCGATAAATTAACGTCTTTCGACGAAGAATCCGGCGAGCTGAACGTCGTTATCGAAACGCCGAAAGGCAGCCGCAATAAATATGCTTACGACGAAAAACTCGGTCTTTTCGTGATGAAAGGCGTTCTCGCGGTCGGACATTCGTTTCCGTTCGATTTCGGTTTTATTCCAAAAACAAAAGGCGGCGACGGCGACCCGCTCGACGTTTTGATTTTGATGGACGAACCTGCTTTTGCCGGCTGTCTGATTCCTTCGCGTCTCATCGGCGTCATCGAAGCCGAGCAAACCGAACTCGACGGAAAAACGGAAAGAAACGATAGATTAATCGCCGTCGCTTCAAACTCGCATAATCACGAGCACATCAAATCAATCAACGATTTGAACGAAACTTTAATTGACGAAATCGAGCATTTTTTCGTTTCCTACAACGAAGCGAAAGGCAAAAAATTCAAACCGCTCGGACGCTTCGGCGCGCAGAAGGCAAAAAGTCTGGTTGATGAAGGATTAAAAGTATAACGACTGAGATGACGCGAGCGGGAACAGGATGCACACAAGTTAAGGGTAAAAAGACAGCTTCGATAACAAAGTAGCTGTTTCCGCCCCACGTCCATTGAATTGTTATATCTCGCATTCCATTTTCAAAACTGTTCTTTCTTCGATTACTTCGATAGTTGGTATATTTGTTGTAATAATTTCGATGTTATTGTCTCCGCCAAAAATCAAATAATGATACGATGAAACCGACTCGTTTGGAAAATTACAATGCTCTATCCAAGCCTCGTAAGATTTCAGCCAGGGCGAATCTAAATATTGATAAGCGCAAAGATTTTTTTCTTCTAACATTGCGGAAGTAAAATCTCTTTCAGGCGCGTCGGCTTCTTCAAAACAGGTAAAAGCTATAACTTCACCGAAATTCACCAAATACTTTGGATATTTATATATGCCTTGAGGCATGATTACCGCCCTTACATTATTCCATTGATTGGCTGTGCTTGTAACAATCAGCGCGACAGAAGGAAATTGTGTGTCTGTAAACGGCGTTTCCCAGCGGACTATTTTAGACATAACGAAAGAGGCATAACTTTGTATTCTACCGAATTAAGATTTTATTATAGCGAATTATTTATAGCCCAATTTCTAAATTGGTGTCAATTTTTCTTTGACTTTCAATTATCTTTGAATTCATAAATCGGCTGAAATCTAAATCGGTTGAAAAAATTCAACCGATTTATAATTTTTATTTCAAAATCGCGCCTTTTATTACTTTGAAAAACAGGCTGTCGGGCAAAAATCTTCGCGCCGTTAGAATGCCTTTTGTATTTACGCCGTAGCGCATTTTTTTCGAGCCGTCCGTAACGGCTTCGTAAATCGTTTCGGCGACGACGCGTCCGTCCGGCGCTTCTTCGCCTGCTTTCTGCATATTCGGAATCGCTTTGGCGGCGAAATAGTCGTAATCGGTCAAACCTTCTTTTTTGGTCAAATCCATCGAACGGTCGTAAAAATCGGTCTTTATCGGTCCCGGCTCGATGATTTTGACGCGAATGTTGAATTGTTCCAACTCATATTGCAGAGATTCGCTAAAACCTTCGACCGCCCATTTCGTCGCATTATAAAGACTGGAAAGCGGAAATGTTACGCGCCCGCCGACTGACGCGACGTTGACGATAATTCCCTTTTTCCGCTCGCGGAAATACGGCAAAATTTCGCGGCAGACGTTCATCAAGCCGAACACGTTCGTCTGAAACTGCTTCTCGATTTGCTCTGCGCTCGCGGCTTCAAACGCGCCGACCAGACCGTAACCGGCGTTGTTGACAACTGCGTCGATTTGTCCGAATTTTTCAATCGTCTCGCTAATCGCGCTTTTTATCGAATCCGCATCGGTTACGTCGAGCCGGATGCATTCGATGTCCGCGATTCTCTGCAAATCTTCCGCCTTTTCGGGCGCGCGCATCGTCGCCGCGACGCGCCAGTTTTTGGTTTGGAATAATTTAGCCGTTTCCATGCCGATGCCGCTCGACGCGCCGGTGATTAAGATTACTTTGTTCATAAGCGCTCTATTTTACTGGTAATTAAGATATTATTCACCCTGTAAAATCCATAATAACGCCTCTCAGACACATTTTCGAGACATAAAAGATTTATTTAATTTTAACCGGCTACGTGCGCTTTATAATATCGAAGTAACTCAAACGGCTTAAATCGCATCAGATTTTTACAAAAATCGGTGATATGTGTTTGCTTTCGCCTGACTAACTCTACTTTTGTTCAAAATGAAGAAATCAATCTTATTTATTTTTATTTTACTGGCAGTCTCTCTTTCCGCGTCCGCGCAAAGCTCTGAAGAGGATACGACATCGTATCTGAAAGGCTTAAAGAAGGTTTTTATCAATACCGGCACGGACTTAAATGACCGCAGGCGAATCGTCGCGGAAATCGAAAAAGCCGCCGTTGGTTTGGAAATCGTCGAGACTCCTGAAGATGCGGAAATTATCTTGTCTTTCGACGGCGGAAATAAAGAGGCGATTGCCAGCATAACGACGGAGACGATTGACGGCACGGACATTATCCTCAAAAAGGAGAATCGCCAAAAAGTAGCTACCGGCTCGGGCAGCGTATTGATAACGACAGGTAAGAAAATCGATGGCGTGCGCGTCGTGATGAATTTCACAGCTACACAGGATAAGTTTGCCGAGAAAAAACCGGCGACAAGATTTACGAAAGAATTTATCAGGAAATACAAAGAAGCGAACGAGCTTAAATAGAATCTAAGCCGGCAATTATAAATTTCTGTATTTTGCGTGTTAATTAAACTGTAATATGATTTTGCGCGAAAATTCGCTTTCTGTATTTTAAGCAATTTTTGTGCAAAGTTTGTCCGACCTTTTTATTTTTGAGAAAAGAAAGCGCGCCGGGTTCTCGCTTATCTTTCTTTATTCGCCAAATTCCGAGAAATAAAATACTATGAATTTATGAAGCTGCAACTGGAATTTAATACCGAATCGCCCGATGAAAACGGTAATGTTTTCAGCGAATCTGTAATTGAAAGCATCGTCGGCAACGCTAAAGACGTTCTGATACTTTTGGAATATGATTCACGACCGCTCGGAACAGTCGCCAGCGCGCGCAGAGACGGCAATCAGATAGAGTTGGAAGCGAATTTGGATACAAACAGACCGGAAACCGAATTTTTTGAAAAAGGACATATTGTTTATTCGGTAAGCTGCTCATACCGCGATATGGACTTTGAACAAACCGGCGGTATAAGACTAATAAAATCGGCACGACTACACGCCGTCATCATCGAGCCGGGACGAAAATATATGCCTGAAAGCACAATTTTTACCATGTAAGCGATATTTGTCCGACGAATTATAATGATGCATACCGTTTGCTCTTCCGGGTTAAATTGTAAGGCATCCGGCTGACGTTTCACGCTATTTTCGCCGTGCCTGCTGTGGTAAAATAGTTCTATGAAATTTCTTCACATTTCCGACGTGCATCTCGGCTGCACGCGCTACCAGCTCAACGAGTCGCCGCGCGATTTTTTCGATGCGTGGATTGATGTCATTAAAAAATATGCGATTGGGGAAAAGGTCGATTTCGTCCTGATGGGCGGCGATTTTTTTCATAAACGCAACGTTCCGCCCGAGACGATGAACTACGCTTTCGCCGGTTTGTCCCTGCTCAAAGACGCGAAAATTCCCGTCGTCTGCATCGAAGGAAATCACGACCAGAAACACAACGACAGCGAATATAGCTGGCTTCGCTCGCTTTCAAACTGGAATCTGCTTTACCTGCTCGAACCGACCAACATCGAAGGAAAAATGACTTATCAGGCTTGGGACGATGAAACCGGCAGAGGCGGATTTATCGACATCGGCAATGCGCGGATTTTCGGCTCGGATTGGTACGGCGCGTCGGCAAACTGGGCGATTCCGATGCTCACCGAAGCGATGAAAGACTGTCGGCGCGAAGGCGCGTTTCACATTTTGCTTCTTCATACCGACGTTGAAGGTCATCAAACGCATCCGATTCCCGCCTTATCGCTGGCAAATTTGAAGGAACTGAAATCCGTTACCGATTACGTCGCGCTCGGGCACACGCACAAATCTTACGAGATTGATAACTGGGCTTTTAATCCGGGAAGTTTGGAAATAACGAGCATCGACGATTTCCGCGAAACTCGCGGCGCGTTTCTCGTCGAAGTCGGCGACGATAATCAAATAACGGCAACGCACGTTCGCGATTATCGCCAGCGTCCTTTTCAAAGACTTGGATTCGACGTTTCGGGTTATGCGGAAACAAAAGACATTACCGAAGGCGTTTTGGCAAAAATTAAGGGCGAAGCGCGGACGGCGGACGATTATTCCGGCGGCAGCGGCGACGAGATTTCCAAACCGATTATCGAAATTACCCTGCGGGGACATCTCGGTTTTCCGAATTCGCTTTTGCAGTTAAAGGAAATCCGCGAGCAGGCGCAGGAAATGACCGGCGCGCTTCACGTTCGCATCAAAAATCACAGCGCTCCGGTCGAATACGCCGTCGCCGCCGATTTGGAAGAAGACGCGAGCCGCGAAAAGCTGGAGCGGCGCGTTATCGAAGATTTGATTATCCGCGACAATCGTTATAAAACGCGGGTTGAAGAAATCTCCGAAGCCGTCATCGGCGCAAAGCGTATGGCTCTCAGCGACGAAGAAGCGGAGAAAATTGCGGATTTTATATCATTGAAGCTGAGTTAAAAATCAGGTGAGAAATGAGAAATGAGAGGTGATAATTAAAAACAAATTTTAATTCTCACCTCTCATTTCTCACTTTTTACTTGATTTACCCTTTATCGATGCCGAGTTCAAAGCCTTTTGCCTTGCCGCGTTTTTTACCGAGATGAAGAAATTCTTCGTAAGTTTCGCGCTCCTGCGTGCCGATTCTTTGAATCGCCGCGCCGATTAGAAATCTGGCTTCGGAGATGTGCTGCCCGACCTGTTCGTATCTTTGCCCGACAATCTGCATCTGGATTTTTCCGCCCGGCAAATCAAGTTCCGCGTTGAGCGTGCGGTTTTCGCCGACGAGATAATATTCGCGCAGGCGAATCGCCGGGACGATAAAGGCGATGCCGGTTTTGCTCAGGTCCTTGGTTTCACCCGAAATCGTCAGATGCTCGACCGGTTTTTGCAGCCTTCCCGTAACTCTGTCCGGCTCAATCCAAATTTTTATCGGAACTTCGTATTTATGCCGCGCGGAAACCACACGCTCGGTAATTGATTTATTAAATTTGGAAATCAACTTTCGTATCATTATATTTATTTGTTGTCGTCTTCGGCGGGTGAAACCATTTGTAACAAAACAACTTATAAACCTTTTTCACGGAAATTTCAACACCTATTTTTAATTTTATTGTTTTTTTTACTACTTTCCGCCTTTGTCAACGCTTCCCAATCGCGGGTCTTTGCCGTATTCGCCTTCCGCCACGAATGAAAGCTTGCCCGTTTTCCCGTAAATGACAGGCTCTGCCGTCGCCGTATATTTCTTTTTATCGGCTGACAAAACCATATTGTATTTGTAGCCTTTGATGTTTGATACGTCGGCAGGCACGAAATTGTTTTCAATCAGCTCCGGCATATCGGCGTATGCGCCTTTATTCTTCAAGCTCATCACCATCTGCGCCTTCATAATCCGGTCGAGCATATCTTTGGCTTCTTCCTGATACGCCTCGATTTTGACCGCGAAAAAGTATTTATTGCCTTCCTTTTTGACGAGCTGTTCGTCTTTGCCTTCGACCGTTTTGATAATCCACGCGCCGCCTTCGCGATACAGCTTTATCTGCTGAATCTTCATTTTTTTCGACGCGCCGTCGGGCAGATTAGCCGTAACGGTCGCTTTGTCGCCGGAAACAATCTCGCCGTTTATCTGAATCTCGGCGGGAACTTCCTCAGCCAGAGCCGCAAAATCAACGTCGAGTTCCTTGAGTTCGTTGTCGGTTAAACCTTCGACTGCCGGGCGCAGATTTGTCAGAAAAATCGCCTCGCGCACTTTTTTCTCGCGCAGATTTTTGTAAAAAGCCCTGACGGTATCGGCGGGCGAGTCCGGCTTGATTTCGATTGTCGGCTTCGAAGATGAATTTTCTGTTACGGATTGAGCCATTTTTTCGGGCTTCGCCGCTTCGGCGCTGCATCCGCTGATAATGAGAACGGAAATAATGACTGATAATAGAATAATACTGAAGAATTTGCTGGACATTTACTAGTTGCTCCGATGAATTGAAACTTTGAATGAAAGAAGATTTCTTTGCGGAAAGCGCGAAAGAAAAAACGCGCCGGAATGATTATAGCGCGTCCTGAGAAAAATTAACAGTGAAAAGTGCAAAAACTTGTTTTCATTTTTCTCTGGCACATAAATTGATGTTCGTTCTTTTTTGCTAACTCAAAGAACTGTTTGAATACACTTTCTTAGAAATTTTACGGGAGAGAGAGAGAAAATGAAGTCCAATATATTTTTAATTTTTGCGCTTGCTCTATTTTCGTGCGCAGGAGTTTTTACAGCACAGGCGCAGGAAAAGCGCGGCGGATACGAAAAATCTCAGGTGCAGGAGACGAATCTGGTTTCGACGACGGTTGTTATCAACGAAGTTTACGGCGGCGCAGGCTGCGGCACAGCCGGATGCTCGACTTATAAAAACGATTTTATCGAGCTTAGAAACATAAGTGCGGGGGTTGTCAATATCGGCGGCTGGTCGGTGCAATACACTTCGGCGACCGGCAGCGCGTGGCAGGTAACGGCGATTCCGTCTGGCACGACGCTGCGACCGGGCGATACGTTTCTGATTGCCGAGTCTTTCGGCGCAAACGGCGTGAATTCGCTTTCGTTTCCGAATGTAACCGGAACGATAGCAATGTCGGCAACGGCGGGCAAAGTTGCGCTGGTCAACAACGCTGTGGCTTTAACGGGAACTTGCCCGGCATTCGGCGGAGTTATCGTCGATTTTATCGGCTACGGCGCAACGGCAAATTGCTCTGAAACAGCGCCCGCGCCCGCGCCGAGCACGACGACTTCGGATGCGCGCGCCGCCGGAGTCGATACGGACGCGAACGATACCGACTTTACCGCCGTCGCGCCGACACCGCAGGCGGCATTACAGCCGACGGCAGCGAGCGCAAGAATTGAAGGCAGAGTTGTAACGGCAGACGGAAACGGTATTTCCAGGGTAACCGTAACGCTGGTCGATTCAAGCGGAAATACACAGAGATTTATCACAAACGGTTTCGGATATTTTGCCTTTGAAGGTTTGCCTACGGGTGAAACTTACGTAATCAGCGTCAGCAACAAGCGCTATCAGTTTAATCCTTCGACGCGCGCAGTTTCGCTCAGCGAGGATTTGACAGATTTCGAATTCCGGGCAGAGCCTTAATTCATTGATAAAGTAAAAAGTGAGAAGATGTCTTCTCACTTTTTACTTTTACTGTTTTCACGGCATTTTCAGGTTAAAGCTCGTCGTTTCGTTGGCTTTGACGGTTACTTTTTGCGCGTTTTTGATTGTATTCTGCATAAATTCTTTCGGATTCGTTCCGGGTTTCGGGCGCATGGCGGGCGTGAAAATGAAAATTGAATATTCGCCGGGCGAGGCTTTGACTTCATAATCGCCGGTCGGTTTTACGACGCCGCTGAAAGTGCCCTGCGCCGACTGCTCGATGCTCAAATCGCTTTTAACCATTATGACAAACGCCTCGTCCTTTGCCTCGAAATTGTCAATCTTGCCCTTGACCGTCCCGAAATCCGAAGCCAGCGTAATCTGAACGCCTTTGATTTCTTCGCCTTCTTTTACTTCAATCGCCTGACCGCTCGAATCCGTCCCGCCGCCGGATACGGATTTGACATAATAGCTTCTGTCCGAAAAAACGAGCATGTATTTGCCTTCCTTCATTCTCCCGATGCGGAAAGTTTTCTCTTTTGCCTGCTGCGGTGTTTCTTCCTGTTTTTTTGTCGAATAGTTGTAATCGGAAAAAGACGTTTCGCCCGTTTCGGCGTTGACGGCAAAAAGTCTCACATCCGGCGGCATAATTTTTCCTCCTTCGACGACGACCGTTCCATCGATGCTCGCTTCCGACGGCATCTCGAAAGTTAAATCGGAAATGTTTTTATCGGTAATCTCGATGTCTTTTGAAACGGTCGGAAACTGCTTTTGTTTTTCCTGCGCTTCCCTTTGCGATTCCGATGTGTAAGAGTAGCCGCCCTGCGTAACGGTAATCCGGTATTTGCCCTTCGGCAAGCCTTTCAGTCCCCATTCGCCTAATTTATTTGAAGAAACCGAATTGCCTTGCGACGAATAGTCCGCAACCTTCTGTTCGGTTTCGACAATCTTGAAAAAGTTGACAATCATTTTTTCGATTGGCTGACCGTTTGCTTTTTGAACGATTTTTCCCGTGATGCCGAAAAGCTGTCTTTCGGGAATCGTGATGTCAATCGAAGACTCTTCCTGTCCTGCAAGAAGCTCAATTTCCTTTGCCTTTGTCGAATCGTCGCCCGTAGGAAAATAAGTTTTTAAGAGCGAGCCTTGATTGTCCCTGTAGTTATAAGCATAGTCGGCTTTGTCCATTTTGTGCGAAATCGGCTCGATAACTCTGACGACATAAATTCCTTCGGGAAGTCCCGAAATTCGATAAACGCCGCGGTCATCCGTTTTTACCGTGCCGATGCCCGATTCGCCACTGTAACCGAGTGAAGAATTCGAGAATATTTCGCCTGCTTTTTTCAGAACTTCGACTTTTACGCCGACCGCCGCTTCGCCGTCGGCGTAGGTGATGCGCCCGCCGATTGCGCCGCCGCGTTTTGCCGCGATGTTAATCTGAAACTCAGCTAAACCGCTGACAGTCAGCTTTTCGTATAAATCGAGCGGAGTTTTTTCCTTTGGCATCGAACGAAACGAAAAATTATAAGAATCCTTATTAAGAATGCCTTCGCTTTTGATATACGGAAGATATGTTCCCGCCTTGACGTTTTTGATAACAAACTCGCCGTTTTCGTCGGTTTTCACGAATTTCAAAGAATAGTTTGAATACGAATCGGATTTATCGCCGACCAGAGTTACCAGCGCGTATCTGACGGGACGCCCCGTATCTTCATAAAACACGCGCCCTCTGACGGTCGCGCCGGTTATTTTCGTGTCGTCTTCTTCCGAATCACGGCTAAGGGTGCTTGTAGCAACGGAAATCGTCTCGGTAACAACTTCTCCATCCTGCGCAAAGGTAAAAACACCGGTAAAAGAAATTATTACAAACAGCATTAACAAACATTGCGAGGCTCGATTTTTATACATAATTTTTGATGTTTCCTTTATAAAAAATGAGTCGATTTGCGATATTATCACAAACCGACTCATTTTTGAACAGAATTTTACGACCGGTTAACGGTTGTTTTTCTTACCTGTCAGGAACAATTCGCGCCCGACGTAATAGAGAATCAGCGCCAGAATCCAGAACGGAATCATTCCGAGCCAATCGGCATTCGGTCCGGCAAAAAACGGGTTGCTGTTTTTCGCCCATTCGCCGAAATTGTCCTGAACCGTTTTGAGGCTCGGCACGACGGCGAAAACCGCGATTAAAATTCCGGCAATCGCGCCGCCCGCGATGTAGCCCGAAGCGAGCAGAACGCCGTTCGATTTATCGGTTTCGGCGATAATCTGTTCTTCCGTCAGATTTTGCCGCGCGAGCTTGCGTTTGAGATATAAATCGACCGCATAGCGCACGATGCCGCCGATAAAAATCGGCGCGCTCGTCGAAATCGGCAGGTAGATTCCGACCGCGAAAGCGAGCGCCGGAACGCCGGAAACTTCCAGCACGATTGCAATCATCGCGCCGATAATCACCAAGCCCCAGGGCAAATCCTGCCCGAGAACGCCTTTGATAATGTAGCTCATCAAAGTCGCTTTCGGCGCGTCGAAGCGTTCAAGTTCTTTGCCGTCTTCGTCTTTTTTGAGGATTCCGTTAATTCCGGGGTCAACAAAATAGACCGGCTTGCCCTGCGTATCGACCAGATATTTGCCGATTTGTCCGACTTTCGGGTCGGTATTTTGCCAGACGGCGTAAAGGCTGCCGTCGCTTTCGGCATATTTTCCGCCGGCTTTTTCGGATTTTAGCTGTCCCGATTGACGAAACAATTTGTCTTCGGTAACTCTGACGTTTGCTTCGGCGGATGTCGGGTCAACTTTTTGATAGTAAGTGCGCGAATCGTTCAAAAAGATGAGCAAAGAGCCGAGAACCAGAGCCGAAGCGAGCGCGCCGACAAGAATGGCGATTTGCTGTCGCCAAGGCGTTCCGCCGACCCAGAATCCGGTTTTCAAATCCTGCGAAGTCGTGCCGCCGTTCGACGCGGCGATGCAGACGATGCCGCCGATGGAAAGCGCCGTTACGAAATACGGGTCTGCCGAAGTCCAGCCTAAACCGAGGAAAACCAGACAGGTTATCAGAAGCGTCGCGACCGTCATTCCCGAAATCGGGTTCGATGACGAGCCGACTTCGCCGGTCAGGCGCGATGAAACCGTTACGAACAGAAATCCGAGAATAATAATCAGAATCGCGCCTAAAAAGGAAACGACCGGATTCGTAAAAACGCTTAAGCCGAGCTGCGGCGCGAGCATAATCGCGGCGACCAGACCGATAACGCCGACGACGACCCATTTCATCGAAATGTCGCGGTCGGTGCGCGGAAGATTTGCGCCTTCTTCGCTCGAACCGCCGCGCAAATCGGCGAGTCCGCCTTTGAGTCCGTGCCAGATTGTCGGCAGGCTTCGAACCAGTGAAATCATTCCCGCCATCGCCACCGCGCCCGCGCCGATATACAAAATATACGCGCCGCGAACGTCGTCCGGCTCCATGCTCGCAATCGTTTTGCTCAGTTCCGGCGCGACGGGCGTGGCGATGCCGTCGCCGAAAAATTTAATCATCGGAATCAAAACGAGATAGGAAAGAATGCCGCCGCCCATCATCAGCCCGGCGATGTATGGTCCGATGATGTAGCCGACGCCGAGCAGCGTCGGGTCGTTGTCGAGCTTGACCGAGCCGCCTTTCAAAACGCTGTCGTCCAGAACTTTGCCGGGCGAACCTTTCCAAAAGCTGAAAACATTCATCAGCGAGTTAAAGACAAAACCGATGAGGAAACCGATGGAGATGATTTTTCCGCCCTGTAGAGCTGCGTCGTCGGTTTCAGCCGTGTTGCCTTCGTGCGAAGCCTCGCGCGATTCTTTCGACGCGCCCGCTTTTAATACCTCGGCGCAAGCCGTTCCTTCCGGGTATTTTAGAAATCCGTGCTGCTCTTTTATCAAAGCGCGGCGCAGCGGAATCATCATCAAAATTCCGAGAAGTCCGCCGAGAACGGCGACGAGCATCACGCGCGAAAGCTCAAGGTCGAAGCCTAGAATCATAATCGCGGGCATCGTTACGCCGACGCCGAAAGCGATGGATTCGCCCGCGCTTCCGGCGGTCTGCATCACGTTGGCTTCAAGAATCGTCGCGTCGCGCAGCCCGATTTTTGAAAGCAGTCGAAACAAAGTTATCGCAATCACGGCGACCGGAATCGAAGCCGAAACGGTCAAGCCCGTTTTCAAAACCAGATAAAGCGAAGACGCGCCGAAGATGATGCCGAGAATTGTTCCGACAATCAGCGGCAAAGGCGTCAGCTCGCGCATATTTACGGAATCGGGAATATAGGGACGAAAAACCTTCAAAAATGGATTATCAGCCATAAATAAAATCTAAAGCCTCCGAATTTTTATAAAGCCTACAGGGAAAATATTTTGGAGAAAGTCTTGCGTTAATTTTGCCTTGCAGGAGCGTAATAAGCAAGTCTTTTCAAGATTTTTCACCGCAGAGACGCAGAGACGCGGAATAAAATCAAGCATTTTTATTCTTTTTGAGTTGGTCTATAATAAATTTGTTTCATCTAATTTAAGAGGTCAAATACGAATGTCTGCTAAAAATGCTCTGAAAATCTCTGCGTCTCTGCGTCTCTGCATTTCAATTTTTCTTTTCACATTAGTTATTTCCGCGCAGAAAACCCCCGCGCCCAAAGACGTTTTGGGCTTTACGCCCGGCGATGACCGCAAACTGGCGAGTTGGGCGCAGACAATCGAATATTTCAAACGATTGGACGCGGCGAGCGACCGCGTGAAATTTGAAGAAATCGGCAAAACTACAATGGGCGCGCCGTTTGTCTATGCGACGATTTCGACGCCCGCAAATTTGAAAAATCTCGAAAAATATAAACAGATAAACGCAAAGCTCGCCGACCCGCGCCTTATCAAAAGCAATGAGAAGCTGGCGCAAAGCTTAATCAAACAGGGCAAAACGATTGTTTTAATCACCTGCGGCGTTCATTCAAACGAAGTCGGGAGCTATCTTTCGTCGATGCTGATTGCGGAAAAGCTCGCGAGCGCGTCGGACGCGGAAACGCGGAAGATTTTAGAAAACACAATTATTTTATTAGTTCCGTCATTAAATCCCGACGGCGTCGATATTATCAAAAACTGGTACGACAAAACGCTCGGAACGCCGTTTGAAGGCACAGAACCGCCGGAGCTTTACCACAAATACGTCGGGCACGACGACAACCGCGACTGGTACGCTTTTACGCAAATCGAAACTCAGCTTACGGTCGATAAAATTCACAACCTCTGGCATCCGCAAATCGTTCACGACATTCACCAGCAAGGCATAAACGGCTCGCGGCTTTTCCTGCCGCCGTATATGCAGCCCGTCGAGCCGAACGTGCCGAAGGAATTGGTTGAAGGCTACACGGAACTCGGAAATTTCATGGCGAAAACTATGCGCGAAAAAGGTTTCGAGGGAATCACGACCGATTCGACCTACGACGCGTGGACGCCCGCGCGCGCATATTCGCACTATCACGGCGGCGTACGGATTTTGTCGGAAACGGCGAGCGTAAAACTTGCCACGCCCGTAACGGTAAAATTCGAAGATTTGCGAAACGGTTTGGGCTACGACGTAAAAAAAGAATCGGCAAACTTTTCGCCCGTCTGGAAAGGCGGCGAATGGCATCTGCGCGACATCACGAACTATATGACGACCGCCGCGTTCAGCCTTTTGAAACACGCTTCGGACAACCGCGAGCGATGGCTTTCGAGATTTTACGCCATCGGCGAAGAAGCCGTCAGACCGCGAAAAGACGGTGAATTGTTTGCTTTTGTTTTCAAACCAGCGAAAGCAAATCAAAAAGATAATGGAAACGTTTTCAGCAAAATCTCAAAATATAATCTCAATGCCGCATTTCGACAAGATAAACTTTTAAGCATTTTGGCAACCGCAGGTGTGGAAATTGATTACCCGAATGACTTTCAGATAGATGGTGTAAAATATCCAAAGGGAACGGCGGTTATTAAAATTGCACAACCCTACGGAAACTTTGCGAAAGCGCTTTTGGAAAGACAAAAATATCCCGACTTAAAAGACGAAAAAGGAAATCCGATTCCGCCTTATGATGTAACGGCGCACACGCTTTCGCTTTTGATGGGCGTCGAAAATGAATTTATTTACAAGCCGTTTTTCTACAAAATACCAAACGAAGGCTCGGGCGGCACAGGCAGCGGAAACGGTTGCGGTTGTTCAAGGCAATCACGTTTTGCAATTTATCGTTCAAGCATTCCTTCAATCGACGAAGGATGGACTCGTTGGATTTTTCAGGGAACTAATGATTACAAAACCTGCTGCGCCTATTTTGAAAATATACTCGATAAAGAAATTCGGCAGGAAGTTCGCAGAGACGGCGAAAAATGGACGGAAACAATAATCTTCCCCGACCAATCGCCGAATCAAATCTTAAACGGTTTTCCGA
>JBARIW010000029.1:0-121200 GCA_049799955.1 Pyrinomonadaceae bacterium | reverse complement strand
CTCAACTTTACAAATTAGAAGGTAGATTTTCAAAAGCACTCGAAGCAATTGATAATGCAACAAGAATTTTCAAGCAAATAAAAGACCGAACACGCGAAGGTTTCTCATTTGATACAAAAGCACAGATTTATTTTGCCGAAAGGAAATATACAGAGGCTTTAAGGACTATTGAAAGGGCAATCGCCATTCTTAAAAAGGGCGAAAATAAGGCATATCTGGTTGAAACTTATCTAACTAAAGCGAAGATTTCGATTTATCTGGAAGATATTTTTACAGCACATCTTTGCCTATCAGATGCGATTCAAATTGCTAAAGCCAATATTAGTGAAGAAGCCGCAAAGGATTTGATTGGAGAATTTGAAAGAACTAGGCAGGAAAAGAATTTGCTTGAAGAAATTCTCTCAAAAGAAGAAACATTCCAAGAGAATTTGGAATTGCTTTTACCTTCAACACTTGCTCATTATAACGATTTACAGGGCGTTTGGATAAAAAATAATCATTTAGAATCCGTCGGTTTGCGGAAAGATTCGCTGGCGATTGTCGCTCAGGAAAAAATCAAGCGCGGTGATTTAGTTGCGATTGCCGAGATTGCTAATGATTCAATAAGCTGTGGTTTTTACGATGCGGATTTTGGGATTGTCTGTCTGGAAGGCGCAAATTCCGAAGCGCAGCTTTTTGATGAGAAAGACATCAAAATACTCGGAAAAATCGTCGGCGTGTGCAAATCAGAAAAAAGTCCTGACGGCAAAACAATCGTCGAGCCGTTAAATATTTAATTGCTTTTCACAAAAATTAATTTCAAATATGATAAAAAAATGAGGTCTGAGAGGGGCTTTAATAGTCTCCGAAGACATCATGTGTCCTTTCCAAACCTTTTTAATTGAGTTTGCGAAAGGAATTATAAACTAAGATTTAAGTCATTGGCACACAATTGGCACACAAAAGACTCAAACAACGGAAAAGGACATCTTGAAAGATGCCCTTAACTTGTTGATTCTAAATGGTGCTTAGGGCGGGAATCGAACCCGCACGTCCACAAGGGACACAGGATTTTAAGTCCTGTGCGTCTACCTATTCCGCCACCCAAGCACGAAAAAAAGATTATCATTTCTTGTGGGCAAGTTCAAAGATTGAAGCGAAAATTAATTTTAGTCGCCGTAACTGGAATAATAATGACAAATCGCTAAATAATTGCAATACTACTTGCGGAAATTATTTATTTTATTAGAAATTATGGAACAATTTGCATGGATTCTGTGGATTGTTTTGGGCGTTGCGCTGATAATCGCCGAGATTTTCACGTTTGGCTTTGTGCTGTTTTGGTTCGGTATCGGCGCGCTGGCGGCGGCGCTGGCGGCAAAGCTCGGATTTGGCTTCGGTCTGCAATTTTTAATTTTTGCCGCGGTTTCGATTGTTTTAACCGCAATGTCGCGGACGCTTTTCGCAAAATATTTCCGGCAAGGCGACGAATATTCGGTAAAAACCGGGGTCGATTCGCTTCCGGGACAGGTTGGAACGGTAACGATTTCGAGTAAAGGCACTTTAAACGAAGGCGCGGTCAAGGTTTTCGGTTCAACCTGGACGGCTTATCCGGTAGAGGGCGAAGCTCCGCTTTTCGAAGGCGAAAAAGTCGAAGTCGTGCAGGTGAAAGGCTCGTCAATTTACGTCAGCAAAGTAAGCGAAAATAAAGAATTGCCCGAATGGAGAAAGTAGGGATAAAGTGAGAAGTGAGATGTGAGATGTGAGAACTAAAACCTAATCTCACATCTCACTTCTCATTTCTCACTTACTTAAACAATCTCCGCCGTATCCTGGTCGGCTGTGTCGTGGATATTTCCTAAATCGAGAAGCTCGATTTTGATTTCGCCTTCGGTCGGCGCGGGCAAATCGTCTCCGGTCAGTTTTGCGACGATTACCGTGATATTGTCTTCGCCGCCGCGCTCGTTGGCTTCTTTGACGAGTTCGGCGCAAGCCATTTCCAGCCGGTCAGGATTTGCGGCGACGATTCGCTGCATGTCCATTCCGTTGATTTTATTCGATAAACCGTCGCTGCAAAGAATTAAAACGTCGTCGCGCTGCGGCATCAGGCGAGCGGCGACCGGATAAATTTCGTTCTGCGCGCCGAGCGCCTGAAGGATAACATTTTTAAGCGTGTGCGTTTCGGCTTCTTCGGGAGAAATCTGGTTGGCGTCGATTAATTGCTGGACGAGAGATTGGTCTTTGGTTATTTGGTAGATTTTGTTGCCGCGAATCAGGTATGCGCGACTGTCGCCGACCTGAATTAAATCGACCGCTTCGGCGGTAATGCCGATGCCGGTAAAAGTCGCGCCCATTCCGTTAAACTGCGGGTCGGAGCGTCCCTGCTGGTGAATCAGATGGTTGGCGTAAAGCGTTGCGTTATAAAGCTTTCCGATTAAAGATTCGTTTTCAAAGTCGTTCGGCGAATAAGTTCTTTCCGGGTCTTCGTCCAAAAACTTCTGGCTGACTGTTTCGACCGCCATCTGGCTGGCAACCTCGCCCGCCAGAGCGCCGCCCATTCCGTCCGAAACGGCGAGAATCACGCCGCTTTCGTCAATCTCGAATTTTTGCGATTCGATAATAAATTCGCCCGGGTCCTGCGAGCTCATCCAGGTTTTTAAGCCTGTAACGTGTAATAAAAGATAATTGTCCTCATTGCCGCGACGAACGCGCCCAATGTGCGAAGTTGCATGTATTTCAACATTAAACATAATTTACAAAGTTCCAGATTCAAAGTTCAAAGGTCAAAGTAGTTGTATTAACTTTGAACTTTGAACTTCGAACTTTGAACTAACTCAACGCTTGATCCAAATCGGAAATAATATCCTCAACGTCTTCGATTCCGACCGAAACACGGACGAGACCGTCGGTAATACCTAATTTTTCGCGTTTTTCAGCCGGAACGGATGCGTGTGTCATCGTTGCCGGATGCGAAATTAAACTTTCTACGCCGCCTAAACTCTCGGCTAAAGTGCAAAGTTTGACGTTTTCCAAAACTTTCTTTGCGTTCTCCAACGAACCTGTTTCAAAAGCGACCATTCCGCCAAAGCCTTTCTGCTGGCGTTTTGCCAGTTCGTGCTGCGGGTGCGAGGCGAGTCCCGGATAGTAAACTTTCTGAACGTTCGGATGCTCGGTTAAAAAATTTGCTACCGCACGACCGTTTTCGTCGTGTTTTTCCATCCGAACGGCTAAAGTTTTCGTGCCGCGCAAAACCAGAAACGAATCAAACGGCGAAAGAATCGCGCCGATGCTGTTTTGGACAAACTGAATCCATTCGGCGTCTTCTTCATTATTTAGCGCGACAAAGCCGCCGATGCTGTCCGAATGTCCGTTTAAATATTTGGTTGTTGAATGAACGACGATATCGACGCCGAAATCCATCGGCTGCTGAAGATACGGCGACATAAAAGTGTTGTCGCAGACGACCTTTGCGCCGTTGGCGTGCGCGATTTCCGAAACGGCTTTTAAATCCGTAACGCTCATGACGGGATTTGTCGGCGTTTCGACAAAAACCATTTTCGTGTTCGGTTTGAACGCTCTTTCGACGTTTGTTGCGTCGGTCGTATCGACTAAATCAAACTCGATTCCGTAGTTTACTAAAATTTTGTTGAATAAACGGAAAGTTCCGCCGTATGTGTTGTCGCCTAAGATTACGTGGTCGCCTGCTTTTACGAGCTTTAAAGTCGCATCTGTAGCAGACATTCCCGAGGCGAACGCGTAGCCGAATTTAGCATTTTCCAGCGCTGCAATATTTTTTTCAAGCGCCGAGCGCGTCGGGTTTTGCGTTCTCGCGTATTCGTAACCTTTGTGTTTTCCAAGACCTTCCTGCGCGTATGTCGAGGTTTGATAAATCGGCACACTGACCGCGCCTGTTGCCGAATCGGGTTCGTTTCCCGCGTGAATTGCTATTGTCGAAAAGCCCATAGAAATGCGAAGTTGATATAAAATTTAAAGCCTTACAAATTCTAACTTAATTTATCCTTTTTAGGCTAATAAAAGACTCGTTTTAACGAGAAATTATGGTAACTTGCCCGAAAGAAAATTGCAAACGAGCGGGATTTTCAAAAATATTTCTTCCATATCTAAAAAAAATATATACAATAGTTTCTATAGTTCTACCGAATCTTAAAAATTAAGAGGAAAAAATGATACCCGTTGAACCAAATGAAGCACTTTCGCCTTCGGAAAGACGGCATTCCGACCGGAAAAAGCTGATAGTTGACGTAAAATTCGGCGACGGCGACGCGACCGGCATCGCCAATACGCGCGACATCGGCATCGGCGGTCTTTATATGACGACCAACGCGCAGCTCGAAAGCGGAATGCAAATCGCCATGAATCTGACAATCGGCGGCAGGGAAATCGTGCTCGACGGCGTCGTCGCCTACATCGACCCCGGACAAGGCGTCGGCGTGCGTTTCCAGAATCTCTCGGATGAAGACAAGAATTTACTCGTTAAAGAATTAGATTTAGAATAGATTTGTCAGTAGTCCTTTGTCCTTCGTCATTTGTTAACTGAATTTGACTTAAAAACTTAATTTAAATTCAATCGGCAAAGGACAAAGGACAAAGGACAAAGGACTAAAATAATTATGTTTGACCAATTTACGCTCGGTATTGAAGAAGAATTTCAAATAGTTGACCCCGTTACGCGCGAGTTAAAATCACACGTTTCGGAAATTCTCGACGAAGGCAAAATGCTGCTCGGCGAGAAAATCAAGCCGGAAATGATTCAGTCGATGATTGAAGTCGGCACGGGTGTCTGCGCCAATATTCAGGAAGCGCGCGAAGACATAACGCAGCTCCGCTGTATCATTTCGTCGCTCGCCCGCCAAAAAGGAATGGCAATCGCCGCCGCTTCGACGCATCCTTTTTCGAAATGGTCAGAGCAGACGATTTTTGAAGCCGACCGCTACAAATTATTAGTTGACGAGCTGCAAATGGTCGCGCGCTCGCTTTTGATTTTCGGCGTCCACGTTCACGTCGGAATCGCGGATTTAGACCGCCGGATTCATATTATGAACGCCGCGCGATATTTTCTGCCGCACGTTCTGGCGATGACGACTTCCTCGCCGTTCTGGCTCGGCTTTAACACCGGTTTGAAATCGTATCGCTCGGAAGTTTTCAAAAAATTTCCGCGCACCGACATTCCCGACCATTTCGAATCTTTCCAGCAGTTTCAGGGCTACGTCGATTTGCTCACCAAGATGAACTGCATTCAGGACGGCTCGAAAATCTGGTGGGACGTTCGCCCGCATCACCTGTTCCCGACGCTCGAATTTCGCATTTGCGACATCCCGACGCGCGTTGACGATACGATTGCCGTCGCCGCGCTTTTTCAGGCGATTGTCGCAAAATTGACGATTTTAATCGACAAAAATCTCGGTTTTCGTCTTTACCATCGCCGCCTGATTCAGGAAAACAAATGGCGCGCCGTGCGTTACGGTCTGGACGGGAAATTGCTCGATTTAGGCAAGCAGAAAGAAGTTCCGGTGAAAGATTTAATCCGCGAGCTGCTCGAATTTGTTGACGATGTGGTCGATGATCTGGATTCGCGCAAGGAAATCGAGCATATTCATACAATTTTAGACCGCGGTACGTCTGCCGACGAGCAGTTAAAGGTTTATCACGAATCAGGCGAAAAATTCGAGCCGGTCGTCGATATGCTCATCAAAAACACGATGGAGAATGTGCCGGAAAAATGCTTTGATTAACAGAATAAGCGCCGAGTTTCTTTTTACTTAACATTTGTCATTTAAAAAAATGTGTCCCTAAATTCCCGCCCATTATGCCGCAGCGGAGATAATTTCCCGACTAAAATTTTCAAAAAATAATAATTTTCGAATCCCCTAAACTCAATTATTTGTGAGATTAGATTGCTTGGCAGTAGTGGCACAAGGTTTGCACAACAATGTTTGCCAATGTTGTTAAAGTTGTGCTACACTTTTGTGTATTAGCTTTCGCTAAAAGTCTTCAGAAAACTGAACTACCCGAATGAATAAGAAAAAGCTTACTTTACAAAGTGGTTTATCAATCATTGAGTTGTTAATCGTTCTGGTAATAACCGCTATTATCGTAACGATTGCCGTAACGCAATTTAAAAGCGCGAAAACTGATTTTGACAGGCAAAATATTACGCGCGAGTTCAAAATTAATTTAGAGCGCGCGCGATTTGATTCTGTAAAACGCCATCCTTCCAGTCCTAACGATATGTCGAGAGTCGTTCTGGCAAGTCCGACCTCGTTCACCGTTATTCTTGACCAGAATCGAAACGGCACGGTTTTAAATCCCAACGGAACAGTCGAGGCAAGCGACAGCCGCCAATTTGATTTCACAAATCGAAGCGATGCGCAGATAGTTGTTTCGAACACGCTTAATTATCCGGTTACGATTCGGTTCGACCATCGCGGGCAAATTATTGCGCAGGATGCCGGCGGTGTCGATATAAATGCTGTTTTTACAATTTGCAGCCGGGGACATTGTTCGGGGACAAATCTGAATGTAAATGATTTGACGGTTATTTCTGTTTCTCCGACGGGAACAATTTCCATTCTGCCGCAGGGACAAACACCCGGCGCTCTGCCTACTCCGGCGATTTCGGGAACTCCGCCGCGCATCAACTGCCAGTTAATGGTTGCCAACGCAAACGTCATGTGCAGCTAAAAATCATACATGAAAGACCGGCGATGCAAATGATATTCAAAAGTAAAAAAAAATTAAATCGGGTAAAGACTGCTGAAAGCGGTTTTTCGCTGATTGAGACGGTCATTGCGATGGTGATTTTTCTAATCTCTGTTCTTGGGATTTTTGCCGCTTTTACGTTTGCCGTTTCTTATAATTCGGGAAACAGCAAGCGTTCTCAATGTCTGTCCGTTCTTCAGCGCGAAGTCGAATTAATGAGAAGCGCCAAATTCACGCCGACCTTTATGGACACTTCTTTGACCGGCGGCGTAAAAGCGGCAAAAACCGTTGTTTCTTCCGACGGGTTTACATATCTTGTGAACGTTACCGTGGACGACGACCCTTTAACGGCGGACGTTCAGATTAATTCGGCACAGACGCTTAAGGAAATAACCATCGTCGTTACGGCGCAGGCGGCGAACGGAAGCTGGGAAACCGCGTTTCAGACAAAGTCTGTTTTGAGGCGCGTGAGAGCTAATTAATTGAACATGGAAAATAAAGCAAAAGAGCTGAAAGATAAGACGAGAAGCAAAAAAACGGGCGGCTTCTCGATTCTCGAACTGATGGTTTCGATGAGCATACTGCTTGTCGTGCTTTCGCTGGCGATGTCTTTGTTTTCAAAATCAATCGGCGTCAAACAAAGAGAAAGCAGCCGGACGGACGCGCTGACGGCGGCGCAGGCGGCGTTAAACGTTATGTCGCGCGAAATTTCAAATGCCGGTTTCGGATTAAAAAACAGCGCGGCAACCGACCCGAGCAACGGAATCGTGCTTGCCGATTCGAATTTGCAAAAAATTCATTTTTTGTCGAACGTCCAAAACAATAATGCCGCTACGACCGACCGTGACGAAGACGTGACATATTTTTTCGAGCCTGTTTCCCAATCGATTCTTCGCTATGACGCCAACGCCAACGGGGTTAACGCTCCCGAAACTTCTATCGTTATCAACCGCATCAGCAGCGTCGCATATCAGTATTTTGATTACACGGGCAGCAGCTCGACTCCGACCAACAGCGGCACGCCGACTGAAAATACCGGACGCGTCAGAATTACGATAACGGTTCTGCTGGAAAATACGCAGGGACAAACAAACAATCAATCCGTGATTTTAACTTCCGATGTTACTGTGCGAAATGCCAATTACATGCTGAATCAGTATTAAGAAAAGTAGAATATGAAGAAACGGGCAATATCAAAGAAAGGACGCGAGAGCGAGCGCGGCGCGGCGCTGGTTACGGTTTTATTAATTTCGCTCCTTCTCCTCGCGGCAGGTTCAGTGCTGCTTCTGGAAGCCTCTTTAAATACGGTCAACGTAACGGATGCGACTGCCGAACAGCAGGCATATAATGCTGCCGAAAGCGGCATTCAATCGGCATTGGACGTGCTTCGCGGAAATGTGCCGGCAAGTCCGCTGTTTGACACTTCAAAACCGGCGACCGACCCGGTTAACCGGATTGATTTTAAGAAAGCGATAAATCTTTCGTATTCGAATGCGGGCGGAGATACGAGCACGGACGCGCGCCTGTCGCGCTGGATTACATACAGCGCGACAAATCCGGATCGGGTTACGCTCGGTACGACGACGACCGGCGCGACGACATATAATCCGGCTTCAGGATTCGCTTACAGCATTGCGATTTCAGACCCGGACAATACAACTAATGTGATTACATACCGGACATCCGGCAGCATCAACGGCGCAGGCTCTTCGATAACTTTCGGAAGCGGCTCGAATTCTACGGTCGTAAGTTATGTGCCCAAACCGACAACCGTTCTGGATGTTTCCAGCGGCTCGGCAAATACTGATTTCGGTAAGTTTGCGGTTGTTAAAACCGGCTCGGCGGCAATTACCAGAACGCGCTTTGTTATTACGGTATTTATGACCGCGCCTTATAATTCGTATAAAGAAATACGCGGCTATATCGAAGCCGGCTCGCCGCCGGGAAACGTTAATTTTTTATATGATTCCAAAATTTTCAATTTTAACGGGAGCACGATGACGATAAATACTCCCGATAATAACTATATCAGCCAGCCGAATTCGACTCCGCGTCGTTTCGGCTATTTGGTTTCCGGCGTGGTCGGCAATAACGACCTTTTGGGTTCGATGACTCCCGCCGAGCCTATCCGGCTTTTAATCCGCTCAACGGGCTACGGACCGCGCAACGCGAAAAAACAACTCGAAGCGATTGTTCAGAAGAATTTTTTCAACGGGCTTAGTTCGCCTGCGACGCTGCTTTTAATCGGCGGCGGCGTCTGTTCCGTTTTTAATCCGGGTTCATCAAATGCCACAGAATATTCGGGCAACGACGTGGCGAGTACCGCATATATTCCGCCAATCGGCACAACCGATAACGCTCTTCTTACCCAAGTTAACGATTCGGTTGACGGAAGCCCTCCGCATCCTTTTAACGGCGATGTAATCGGCGAAGCGTCAAACGTTTCGGGCGAGCTGCCTTTCTGGCTGCAAACGGCGGCAAATCTTCACTCCACGATGATGGATTTAAAAAGTGTCGCGACAGCTTCGGGACGTTATTTTGCGAGCGGCGTTCCGGTAACGGGCGGAATCGGAAACGTTTCCACCGCCAAAGGCATTACATACATAGACGGAAATTTCAGTTATGGCGGCTCGGGCGGCGGAATTTTAGTTGTAACCGGCACGCTGACTCTTAACGGCGGATTCGATTTTAACGGCTTGATAATCGTTACGGGCACGGGCGGAGTAGTCCGCAACGGCGGCGGAAACGGAAATTTGCAGGGAAACATTATTATCGCGCCGTATAATCCGGCTAATACGGCGGGCGGTTTTTTGTGTCCGAAATACGACCTCAGCGGCGGCGGCAATTCGACTATTCAATATAATTCGAGCAGCGTCGCCAACGGGCAGACAGCCGTGAGTAATTTCGTTTTGGGAGTTGCCGAAAAATAAAACAATGCAGTTAACGCTTAAAAATATAAAGTTTTTTCAAAAGGTTAGCATTAATTGGAATTATTGCCTGATTGTGATGCTTCTGCTGTCGGTCGTTCCGGCTTTCATGAACATCAGCATAATTTGGAATAAAGTCGATAGTAATATTTCGTCTAAAACGGCAAATGAAACAAATTCTCCGGCATCAAAAGGTTTTGTTATCGATGAAAAGATTTCGGCGGACAAACAGCAGATTCTTCTTACTTCCGACGAGGCGAAGCAGGAAACTACGCGTTTAACCGAAGACGGTTCGGAAATTAAAACGACGTATGACGCATACGGCAACAAAACCGAAGTTCGCATATTTCACGAAAATCCGAGGTTAAAGCAGTTGTTAATAAGAACGTCTGCCGACGGGCAAAGACATGTTTACGTTTACGGGCAGAACGGTGAAGTTGAAAGCTTGCCCGACAAAATGCTTGAAAAGGCAATGAGCGCGCCGGCAAATGAAATCGCCGATGTCGCCGGTATTTTCAAAACAAAACAGGAAAAAACTTTACCGACTCCGATGCCGTCTGTTCAAATGCCGGTTCAGCAAACCGTTGCTCCGAATCAGGTTCAAATGCCCGCAGCCGAAAATGCGGAAGAAAACAAAACACCCGTAGAAAAAAGCTCCGTAACGAAGGAAATTCCGAAAACGAAAGGGACGGACACAAAGATTAAACTATAATTCGCCGGTACAAAAACGATTATTCACACAAAACTCCGCATGGCTTTGTTTGAAAACACTTTCGTTTTCATCACGAAAGAAACCTTCTTGAGCGTTTTGATATTGCCGGCGGATATTAAAAAATTCATACGATATGCGTCCGGCACATAATTGGTTTGGAAATTTGTTAATTATAAAGCTATTATTACGCGACAAAGGTTTTTATTATATTTGAGGACAATATATAAATGTCGTGTAACTCGCAGGAACTTGCCCGTGTAAATCTTTTTGAATTGTTGGATGAAAAAGACCTCGCGTCGCTTGCCGCCGTGATTGATTCGGCGACCTTTAAAGCCGGTGAGACTATTTTTCACGCCGGAGATTTGGGCGAATCGCTTTTTATTGTCGATTACGGCGAGGTCGAGCTTTATGTCAGGGATACGGCGGGACAGAAAATCGTTTTGATGGTGGCGAAGGAAGATGATTTTTTCGGCGACCTTTCAATGCTCGACAGCCGCCCGCGTTCGGCTTCGGCGATGGCTCTGGTCGATACCGAGCTTTTCGTTTTAGACCGCGAAGATTTGCTTCTGCTGTTTAAGAAAAACCCGGACGCGGCTCTGAGCATGATGGCGGCGATGACCGGAATGCTTCGCAAAGCCGATAAGCTTTTACAGACGCGCGTTTCGCGCAACGTCAATGACGAAATGGACGAAAAGCTTTCGCTGCTGCAAAAAATCTCCGACTGGATAGCGTGGTTCAGCGGAAGTATGCATTTTTTGTTGCTCAACGCCGTCTGGTTTATCGTCTGGGTTTCGATAAACACTCTGCCGCTCGGCATTCCGCAGTTCGACCCGTACCCGTTCGGGCTTCTGACGATGATTGTCTCGCTCGAAGCGATTTTCCTTTCGTGCTTCGTGCTTATTTCGCAAAATCGGCAGTCTGAAAAAGACCACATTCGCTCGGACATCGAATATGAAGTAAACATCAAAGCCGAGCTGGAAGTCGCGCACCTGCACGAAAAGATAGACCACGTTCACGAACAGATGCTCGAAAAATTTGCCGGTATTGAAAAGCTTTTGGGAAAAAGCAGGTAAATAGCAGGTATTTGTCGGCAGGCAATAATTTTTTGCTTATTACCCGCCAGCCATTTACCTGTTTCTTGAAGCCGAATTAATAAATTTCTGTTATAATCACGAAACTTTTCACGATTTACATAAATTTTTTCGAGAGGCTAAAAATGTCTTCTGTTGCGCTGGAATGGCTCGTTATTTTAATGTTTTTACTGTTTGTGTTCGGTCTGACTTTTGCCGAAGCCTTCTGGCTCAGTAAAAAGAACTGGACGACGTTCGGAAAATCGCTGGCGTTTGCGCTGACGACGAATGCGGTCGGTTTTTTCGTCGGATTATTTGTGCTGTTCGTCGTTTTCGGCTTGATGCTGATGTTTTCGCTGGACGGCTCGCTGCAAAGAAATCCGCTCGGCGAAGCGGGCATAATTGTCGCGATGGTTTTCGGAGTTTTGTTTTTCCCGGTATTTCTCGCGCTCTGCAAAAGGCTTTTTCTGAAGATTTTGAAAATACGAGAGGGAAAAGCAGCGTGGATTTTTTCTTTCGCAAGCTCGTTTCTGATTGTCTTTCTGGCGCTTGTCGTTCCATGTCTGGCGGGTTACTTGTTGTTTAGATAATTAAGAATAGAACGCGGATGAACGCAGATAAAGCGGATTTACACGGATATGAAAAATTATTTAAAATTATCCGCGAAAATCCGCCTAATCCGTGTTTATCCGCGTTCTATCCTTTTAATTTCCAAAACAAAATCGTAAACTCTCCGTAATAACAACATCAAACTTCGGTTTATCATTTTATTTTAGGGAGAAAAATAGTGTTTATAAACTTGCTTCGCAAAATCGGGGCGAGCGGCGTTTTGCTTTTGCTCGGCATTTCGACGTTTGCTCAAAATTCGGGTTTTAATGTCAGCCGGATGGATACGTCTATCGAGGCTTGCAACAATTTTTATCAATATACGAACGGAAACTGGCTCAAAACCGCCGAGATTCCGCCGGCGTTTTCGTCGTGGGGAACGTGGGACATTTTAATTACGCGGACACGCGAAAATTCGCGCGATTTGCTCGAAGCGTCGATGAAAAACGATAAAGCCGCGAAGGGCGGGAGCGAACAGCTAATCGGCGATTTTTACGCGTCGTGTATGGATTTGGAAGGAATCGAAGCGGCTGGAACAAAACCGCTCGAACCTTTTTTCAAGAACATTGACCGGATAAAAAACGCGAAGGATTTGCAGGCTGAGCTTGCCGCGCTTCATCGCAACGGCATCGGCGCAGTCTTTCAGTTCGCCGCTTATCTGGATGAAGCGAACAGCTCGATGAATATTGCCAACGTCTATCAGAGCGGCTTGGGACTGCCGAACAGGGAATATTATACGAAAACCGACGACAAATCGAAGGAAATCCGCGAAAAATATATTCAGCACGTCGCTAAAATGTTCGAGCTTTTGGGCGACAAACCCGCAGAGGCAAAGACGAACGCCGACCGCGTTATGAAAATCGAGATGCGTCTGGCGATGGCTTCGAAAACTCCGGTCGAGCTGCGCGAGCCGCAGAATTATTACAATAAAATGAGCGTCGCCGACGCTAACAAGCTGATGGCGAATTTCGATTGGAATACATACGCGGCAACGCTCGGAACGCCGAAATTTACCGAAATAAATCTTGGCGAACCCGATTTTTTCAAAGAAACGGGCAAAATGATGACGGAAGTTCCCGTTAATGATTGGAAAACCTATCTGCGCTGGAACGTCGTCAACAGTTTAGCGTCGCGTCTGCCGAAGGCGTTTGACGACGAAGATTTTAATTTTAACGGCAAAGTCTTAAACGGCACGACCGAACAGCAGCCGCGCTGGCGCAGATGCACGCGCGCGACCGACAATTCTCTGGGCGAAGCGCTCGGCGAGCAGTATGTGAAAAAGAATTTCACGCCCGCCGCCAAAAAACGTATGGACGAGCTTATCGATAATCTTTTCGCATCGTATCGCGAGCATATCGCCAAGCTCGATTGGATGTCTGACGCGACGCGCAAGCAGGCGTACGCGAAACTCGATATGATTCAGCGCAAAATCGGTTATCCCGACAAAATGCGCGGTTATACGGGCTTGAATATCGACCGCAAATCCTATTTTGCCAACACGGTCGGCATCAATCAATTTCTAACCATGCGCGATTTGCAGGACATCGGCAAAGCGCCGGACAAAATGCGCTGGAACACGACCGCCGCGACCGTCAACGCTTATTATAATTCGAACTACAACGACATTGCGTTTCCCGCCGCGATTCTCCAGCCGCCGTTTTTCGATTTTTCGGCTGACGACGCGATAAACTACGGCGCAATCGGCGCGGTTATCGGGCACGAGCTGACGCACGGCTTTGACGATTCGGGAAGCCGCTACGACGGCGCGGGCAATCTGAAAATGTGGTGGACGGAAGACGACCGCAAGAAATTCGAGGAAAAAGCCGACTGCGTTACGAAACAATTCAGCGGCTACGAAGTCGAGAAAGATTTGTTTATCAACGGCGAACTGACGCTCGGCGAAAACCTCGCGGATTTGGGCGGGCTTTCCATCGCTTACGATGCTTTCAAAAAATCGATGGAAGGCAAAACGCGTCCTGCAAACATCGACGGTTTCACGCCCGAACAAAGATTTTTCCTCGGTTGGGGACAAGTCTGGGCGGAAAACGACCGACCGGAATACGCGCGTTTTCTGGTGCAGTCCGACCCGCACTCGATACCGCAGTTCCGCGTCAACGGACCGCTTTCGAACATGCCGCAGTTTTCTCAGGCGTTCGGCTGCAAAATCGGCGATAAGATGGTCAGCCAGAAGCAATGTAAAATCTGGTAAGAGGAAATTAGCCGCGAATAACACAAACGACACGAATTATTATCTGCTTTTATTCGTGTCATTTGTGTTATTCGTGGCTAAAATTCTTATGATTTATGCTGCAAAGCGAGCTTCAAAAAATTCTCGAACAAAATTCTTCCGTCGCGCGATTCGTTCGGGTGTTCCCAGCGCGTCGGGTTTTTCGACCAGTCTTCAAACGATTTTTCGAGGTGAAACTGGACGGCGTAGATAAGCTGACCGTCGGAGTTTTTGACCATCATCTGATTTTTGCAGAGATACGATGTCGCCAGCAATTTAAAGCCTTCGGGAACGCCTTCCACCTTTAAGCCGTGATTTTGCCAGACTCTTAAAATATCGTCTTCTTTCGTGTAATCCTGCCAGACGCCGGAAGTTTCGTCGTCATTGCCTTCAAAAATCGGGTCTGTTTTGTCCGTAATTTTGATAAAGCGATATTGATATTCGTTAATTCTGCCGGTGCGTTTTTCTTCGGGCGCAAAATTATCGAGCGTTTTCAGCGGCGCGCCGAAACAAGTGCCGACAAGCTGATGCGCTCCGCAGATTGCCAGAACCGGAATTTTCGTCGATTTCAAAAAGCGCGTCGCTTTGGCGATATGTTCGGGATTGTAATAATCAAAATCGGTAAAAGTTCCGCTCATCACAATCGCGTCGGGACGAAAACTTTCGGCGGCTTCGGCGATTTCCGACAGGTGAACCGTCAGAGTTTTCGGGTTTTTGACAAGCCGAATGATGTTTTGCGCGATGTTGTTGCAAGCCATTTTTGAGACTCTGACTTCAAAACGCAGGCGCGATTCGGTCGTGCCGTTCCACTCTTCGCGGGCTAAATCGGAAAGGTCTGATTCATAGCGCAAAAGGTCATTAACAATCAAAACTCTGGCGTGAGTGATTTTCTTTTCAATCGGCTCATAGCGACAAAAAGGACGATTGTTAAACGGGAACGGAAGCGGTTCTTCTTTATATATATGTGGTGTTGCGTCAAACATAGCCATCGATTATCTTAACATTTTGTTACGAAATACGAAAAACGTAATACGTAATACGCGATACGTAATACGTGATTCGTATTTTAGAATGGATAGTTGTTTTTCAAGTTGCTTATTATCTAAGACTGACTGCGTATTGCGTATCGCGTATTACGTATTACGTTTCACGTCCTCCGCTGCTTCGTAGTTTGCTTGAATTCGGGCATCAGCGAGCCTGCGCCGATTTCGTCCAGCTCGTCGCGCATTTCTTTTATCAATCCGGCGCGAAGCTTGCCTTTGACCTGCGGCGATTTTTCCTTTGCGGCTTCTTCGAGAATAAGCAAAGCTTTATGCCACGAAGAATGCAGCTCGTCCGCAAGCGTCGAAATCTTCGTGATGTCATACGGCACGGCGATTTCCTGACAGCCGATGCGGGCGAAAATCTGCAAATATCTGGCAGTCGATAAATCGGGACAGGAAAAGCGTTTATTCCCGACTTTCAGTTCGATTCCGAGCAAAGTATGCTGGATTGCGGCGCGATTTTCTTTTTTTTGAATTTCGAGACGATGAGCGCGCGTGCGCTGCGAGCGTACCTTTGAACGGTAAATTTCAGGAAGCCATTCGCCGCCGAGCTTTTCTCGAATTTCAGATGCTGTTTCCATAAAGAAAAGCCTTTTAAGCCGTCAAATAGATTAACACATCAAGTTGCAAAGTATGATTTTTCACCGCAGAGGCGCAGAGAAAAACTCCGCGAATCTCTGCGCTTTCTCTGCGCCTCTGCGGTGAAACTGACCATTCAAAACGGATTATCAAATTTTTCCTGCAACCGGTTGAAAAACTTCCCGACGTGAATTCCGTCCATTATCGCGTGATTAACTTCGACCGAAACGGGCATTTTTTTTATTTCTGCTTCGTCAAAAACTTTACCGAAAACTATTCGCGGAACTGTTTGCCGGTTGCCGAAACGGCTCGCGTGTTTAAAGCTCGTAAAAGAAATCCACGGAATTACAGAGTAATAAATCAAATCGACTCTTTCGGTTTCCACGTCGAAAGTGTTCAGTGCTTTGTATTTTTCGAGCGCGATTTGTCCCGAACGGTTAAACTCGAAAACGTCCGTCTTCATTTCAAAATAGCAAAACGAAAAAGTCTCGTCCGGCTGTAAAATCGTCTGCGTCGCGTGAATCTTTTCAAATTCGACGAGTTTTCCGTCTTTTAGACGAATCCTGAATTCCCTGATTTCATTTGCCGCGGAGAGCGAATAAAAAAGATTCGCGAGCGCAAACGATAAATTTTTCTCTTTACAGAAGCGATAAAGCGCGGTAACGTCCAGATTTGCCGCGATGTTGAAAAACGGGTCTTCGAAATTTCTGAAAAACTCGAAGGTGTTTTTCCTGTTCCAGTTTTCAACGTCAACGTCTTTCGGCATTTCTTGCTGCTGTCAATTTATTTTTCCGCTTTTATCATTACCGACGGTGATTTTGAAAATCTTTCAATCACGCCGCCGCCGAAAATTCCGAAATAGAGAACGCCAAGAATCGTTATCAGCAAAACTGCGGCGAGCGCGTTCGGGATTTTCGGTTCAATCCATTCGGTCGTTCTTTCGCGGAAAAACATGACGACAATCAGGCGCAGATAATAATAGGCGGAAATCGCCGTGTTGACGACCGCGACGACGACCGTGATGACGAGCAGCGAATCTCCGGCTTCGAGCGCGGGACGAAAAACCATAACTTTGCCCATAAATCCGGCGGTTAGGGGAAGTCCGAGCAGCGAAAGCATAAAGAGCGACAGCGCAAAGGCGAGAACGGGCGTTTTAAAACCGATGCCGTTATAATCTTCAAACGCGGCGCGGCGGTCATTCTTTTGTCCGAGAAGCGTAACAATCGCCATCGCGCCGAGGTTTGTTACAGCGTAAGTCAGCATATAAAACGCGACCGAAGCAATCGCTTCATCGCGCTTTGCCGCATTTGCCGCCATTCCCGCGCCTAAGAAACCGACGAGCGCGTATCCGGCGTGGGCAATCGAAGAATAAGCGAGCATTCGTTTGACGTTATCCTGAACGATTGCCGCGATATTTCCGATAGTCATTGTCAAAATCGCCAAAACTGCCAAAACCGTAATCCACGTTTCGTGCAAAAGATTTGAAGCCTGCGCACCGGCGACAAGCGGAAAGCCGAGAACGAAAACGCGCACAAACGAAGCGAATGCCGAAGCTTTCGGTCCAGCCATCATAAACGCCGTTACGGGCGAAGGCGCGCCTTCGTAAACGTCGGGCGTCCAGACGTGAAACGGAACGACCGCGGCTTTAAATCCGAAACCGATAAGCATCATCGCGCCTCCGACCAGAAGCAGAGCAGGGAAGTTCGGGTTGGCGACTTTTACGGCGATTTCCGTAATATTCGTCGTTCCGGTCGCGCCGTAAATCAAAGCCATTCCGTAAAGCAGAAACGCGGACGCGAACGAGCCTAAGATAAAATATTTCATCGAAGATTCGTTCGATTTCAAATCGCCTTTGCGAAGTCCAGCCATTACATACGTTGCAATCGAAAGCGTTTCAAGCCCGAGAAACAAAATCACAAGGTCGTTTCCCGACGCCATAAACATCATTCCGACGGTAGCAAACATTAAAAGCGCGTGATATTCGCCGACCGGAATTAATTCTCTGTCCGTCCAAACCGACGAAATCAAAATCGTCAAAGCCGTAACAAACAGCGCGACAAACGAAAAGCTCATCCGCAGATTGTCGGTCGCAATCATCCCGTTCCAGGCGTCTGCGGGCGCGCCTTCGCCCCACATTAAATAAAGGAAAATCGCCGAGACAGCCAGACCGATGAGAGAAATCGCGCCCGTAACATATCGCTGTTTCGGCGCGAAGCTGTCGTAGAGCATCACCAGAATTCCGGCGACGGCGACAATCGTTTCGGGCAGGATAGCCGAAATGTTTACGTTCGGCGGAGTTAATGTTTGTAAAAATACTGTGTTCATTTCAGTTGATAAATTCAAAATTCAGGATTTAAGATTTAAGATTCAAAATTGATGTTTTTTAATTTTGAATCTTGGATTTTGAATCTTGAATCACTTTTTTGCCGGAATATTCAAACGCTTTTTCTCCGGCTTTGATTTCCGCCTGCAAAAAATTTTCCTTCGGCGGAATCGGGCAGGAAAACTCTTCGCTTCCGTAAGCGCACGACGGGTTGAAAGCCATATTAAAATCAATCATCACGTCTTCGCCTTTCGGAGTTACCAGATAAATATATCTGCCCGCGCCGTAAGTTTCCTTGCCGTTCGTCAAATCCTTAAACGGAATAAAAATCGAGTTGCCGTATAATTCCTTCCACTTCGCGTCGGTTAGAGCTCGCTCGCTTTGATACGCGGCAAGCAAAAGTTCCTTGTCGCCGAGCCTGAAAGTCAAAACGCCGATTTTCATATATTTCGCCGAGCGTCCCGAAGAAGTCGGCATCAGGAAATATTTTTCGTCCTGAGTTTTCGTGAATTTCGCTTTGACGAGATAATTTTCGTCAATCGCGTAATAATTCAAGCCTTTGAAATTCTGAAAATCCTCGGCAAGCAAAGGAGTTACATCTTTATTGCGAAAATCCTTTTCGCGTCCTTCGCGGAATGTTTTTATGTCGTTCGTGCCGTAATAAGTCGCCTGCGCCTGCGCCAAAAATGAGCAGGAAAGCAGAAATAAAGTTGTAAAAAACAAACGTTTCATCAAAATCAATGTTCCGACTTGGGACTTTCGGCTTTTTCAATCGTTCCGCCCGCCTGTTTGACGACTCTTTCCTGAATCGCCACGACCGAATCTTTCGTCCGGTTCAAAAACGGCGAAGGATAAACGCCCATATAAACCATCAGAAAAAGAAGCGGCGCGATAAGCCCGAGCTCGCGCCAGCTTAAATCCGACAATTTTTTGTTTTTCGCATTCGTAACCTTGCCGAAGAAAACTCTCTGCACCATCCAGAGCAGGTAAACGGCGGCGAAAATCACGCCCGTTCCGGCAAACATCGTGGCGATGTAGTTCCAGTTTGTCGTCGCCGTAACAGTCAGAATCGTCGATTTCCACATTCCGAGCATTATCAGAAATTCGCCGACGAAACCGTTCAAAAACGGCAGACCGATTGAAGACATCGTCGTAATTACAAAAATCGTCGCGTAAACCGGCATCACGTTTGCCAGACCGCCGAAGTCCGTAATCTGCCGCGTGTGGCGTCTTTCGTAAATAAATCCGACGAGCAAAAAGAGCGCTCCGGTCGAAACGCCGTGATTAAGCATTTGATAAACCGCGCCCTGCATTCCCTGTTCGGTAAATGAAAACATTCCGAGAATGACAAAACCCATGTGCGAAACGGACGAATAAGCGACGAGTCGTTTCACGTCGGGCTGAACCATCGCGACGAGCGCGCCGTAGATGATTCCGATGACCGCGAGAATTATAAAAATCCACGCGTATTCGCGCGACGCATCGGGGAAAAGCGTGAAATTAAAACGCATCAAGCCGTAAGTTCCCATTTTCAAAAGAACGGCGGCGAGTATGACGGAACCTGCCGTCGGCGCGTCCGTGTGCGCGTCGGGTAGCCACGTGTGAAACGGGAAAAGCGGAACTTTGATGGCGAAAGCGAGCGCGAAAGCAAAGAAAAGAAGCGCGCCCGTTTGTCCGGCTAAAACGAGATGCCCGGCTTTCATCGAGTTGAGAAGCGTTACATAATCAAACGTTCCGACACCGGTTTGGTCGAGGCTGATATAATAAAGCGCGATAATCGCCACGAGCATCAGAAGGCTTCCCAAAGCCGTGTAAATAAAAAACTTGACCGCCGAATAAATACGATTTTCGCCGCCCCAGATGCCGATGAGAAAGAACATCGGAACAAGAGAAGCTTCAAAGAAAAGATAAAAAACGAGTAAATCCAAAGACACGAAAACGCCGAGCATCGCGCTTTCCAGAAGAAGCAGGAAAACATAAAAAGCCGTACGGCTTTTCTCGACCGCGTTCCACGTCGAAACGACGGCAATCGGCATGATAAATGTCGTCAGAAGAACGAGCCACAGCGAAAGACCGTCAACGCCGACGTGATAATTCGTGTTTATCGCCTTTATCCACGGAATGTTTTTTTCGAAATAGAAACCGCTTGCCGAAAGTGTGCCTTTATTGACGAGCAGGAAGAGCGACAGCAGGAAATTTACAATCGTAAATCCGAGCGTTATCCATTTCAAGCTGCCTTCCTGTTTCCAGAACATCGAATGCGCAAGCGTTAAGAGCGCGCCGAAAACGGGAAGCAGAATTAAAATCGTTAAGAGATTTTCTGTAATAAAATCCATTTTATTTTGTCCTTTGTCCTTTGTCCTTTGTCCTTTGCCGGTTGAACTAAAATTAAGTTCTTTAATCAAATTCAACTTGCAAAGGACAAAGGACAAAGGACTAAGAGCTAACCAACCAACTTAAATCCGTAATAAATAAAATATCCAATCACAATCAGCGCGCCGAACAGGATAAACGCGGCGTAAGAACGCACGAATCCGACCTGTATGCCGCGAGCCGCCGAACCGAGCGCGGCGACGAAATGCCCGATGCCGTTGACGATGCCGTCAATCACGCCCAAATCGAACCCTTGCCACAAACCTTTGCGCGAAAGATTTGTCAGCGGGTCAACGATATAGCCGTTGTAAAATTCGTCGATGCGCCATTTTTGTTCGAGAATCTTCGGCATTTTCCTGAGCGGATTTCCGATGAACATAAACCATCCGATGGCAATTCCGATAAGCGCCAGAGCGACCGAAAGAACCGCAAGAAGTCTTTCTGTTGAAATCTCTTCGGGATTGTGCGCGACGTGTTCAGCTTCCGAAACGTGTTCGGCGGTTTTGCTCGCAGCCGTTTCGCCGTGCGTGTTTTCTTCAACTTTTAATGTCGGTTTGTCGGCAGTTTCCTTGTGTCCGGTTTTGGCGATAATCGGTTCGAGAATATGCTCGAATTTGTTTATATCGCCCGCGCCTACTAAAGAACTGACCGCATACGGAATGCCGATTAAGCCGCCGGCGAGGGACAGAAACGCCAGAACAATCAGCGGAACGGTCATCGTCCACGGCGATTCGTGCGGTTTGAAATCGGGCGCGGGCGCGTGATGATGCTCGTCTTCATCGTCGTGGTCGTCGTGCGCCGAATCGTGTTCTTCATCGTGCCGGTGGTGCGCCGAAACGCGCGTTTCGTCGTCATGCGCTTCACCGCTCGCAAAAGCATTTTCTTCCGCGTGCGCGGCATCGTGCGCGTGGTCTGCGTCGGGCAGCGCTTCATGAAATCTTTCGCTTCCGAAAAACGTCATGACCATTAATCGCGTCATATAAACGGCGGTCAAAACGGCGGTCAACAGCCCGACAACCCATAAAATCGTGTTTACGTGAATGCCGCCGAGCGTTGCGTCGTGCGCGGCATTGGTCGTCGCAAAGGTTTTATAAAGAATTTCGTCTTTCGAGAAAAATCCAGCCCAAATCGGGATTCCGCAAATCGCCAGCCAGCCCATCAGCATCGTAACGAACGTAACCGGCATATATTTCCGCAGATTTCCCATCCGCCGCATATCCTGTTCGTGATGCATTCCGTGAATGACCGAACCCGAACCGAGAAACAAAAGCGCTTTGAAAAACGCGTGCGTCATAACGTGGAAAATCGCCGCGATAAACGCGCCGACGCCGCAAGCCATAAACATGTAGCCGAGCTGCGAAACGGTCGAATAGGCGAGAACTTTTTTGATGTCGTTTTGCGCCAAACCGATTGTCGCGGCAAAAATCGCCGTCGCGCAGCCGATAATTGCGACGATAAACATCGCCGTCGGCGCGTTTTGATAAATCCCGTTGCAGCGCACGACCATGTAAATGCCTGCCGTAACCATCGTCGCCGCGTGAATCAAAGCCGAAACCGGCGTCGGTCCAGCCATCGCGTCCGGGAGCCATGTAAAAAGCGGAATCTGCGCGGATTTTCCGCACGCGCCGATAAATAAAAGAACGGCAATCGAAGTAATTCCGCCCGCGATTATCGCGCCTGCCGTAAATGGTTCTGCCGACATTTGCGCGATTAAATTCAGAGAACTCGCTACAGGCGCGCCGTCAACGACTTTGTCGTAAAAGCTGATTGAGCCTGTCAGGGTGAAAATCAAAAACATTCCCATCAGAACGCCCCAATCGCCGATTCTGTTCATCACAAACGCTTTTTTCGCCGCTTCGCGCGCTTCATTTCGCTTGATGTAATAACCGATGAGCAGGTAAGAACACAAACCGACGCCTTCCCAACCGACGAACATCAGCAGAAAATTATCCGCCAGAACGAGCGTCAGCATCGAGAACATGAACAGGTTCAGATATGCGAAAAAGCGATAAAATCCTTTGTCGCCGTGCATATAGCCCGTTGCGAAAATGTGAATCAGCAAACCGACAAACGTGATAAAACAGGCGTAAATTCCCGAAAGATGGTCCATTCCGAGACCGAAATCGGCGCGAAACCCGCCGACCTGCATCCACGTCCAAATCTGGTCGAGAACCGGCTTATCGGCAAAAAGCGCGCCCGCATCCGGCGTTCCGATGCCGAACGCAATCATAAACGCGACGACGGTAGAAATCCCGATTGTCGCGCAGGCAACCGCGCCGCTGAAAAGCTCGCTGTTCATTTTCTTTCCGAACAGCCAGTTGATAACGGCACCGGCGAGCGGCGCGAAAATTATTAGACTTAAAAAATTGTTTTCAGTCATTATCTTTAGTTCTAAAAAATCAAATCTTCGTCCTCATCCTCAAACCGAATATCTTGATTTTCCAGGTCATACCAGGTATATAAAACATCTTCACCGACATTTTTTGCTTTTAAGATTTCCGATACCTTTTCTTTTAGTTCAGGAAACTTCAAAAGCAAAACTGCCAAATCTCGCCAATCCGTTCCGGCTTTCGGTTTGCCTTTTCGAGAATAAAACGAAATGACCTTGCTCGCAATCAGCTCGGCGGGCGATAAAACCAGAACGTTTTCAATCTTTTCGGTTTCGGGCAATTCGTCAACTTTTCTCAAATCGACCAGATGCCGGTTTCCTTCGCTTCTGACCTGATAAATCCGAAAACCTTTGCCCTCGCCGATTTCGCGAACTCGAACGGCGATGTGAAACTTTTCGCTCAGATGCGTCCGTAATTCTTCAGCCAAATCCTTCGCCCGAACCGAAAGCAAGTCAACGTCCTGAGTCATTCGCGGCTCAGAAACGTATGCGTTGACGGCTTGCGCGCCGAACAAAACGACATCTTCACGCCCTTGCAGAAATTCAAGAACAGCTTCCTGAATTTTCGATAACGGCAAGGCTTCGTGCATCGCAAACTCCTGAAATGTCAAAACATCGGCATTAAGCATTTACAAAATTAATTCTTCAAAATACTCGCGTCGTCAACGTCAACCGAAACGCGATTGCGGAAAAACGCGATGATAATTCCAAGCCCGACCGCCGCTTCAGCCGCCGCGACGCTCATTACCATAAAAACGAAAAGCTGTCCCGTTACGTCGGCGTAATAGCGCGAAAAGGCGACGAATGTTAGATTTACGGCGTTGAGCATCAGCTCGATGCACATAAACATCCCAATCGCGTTGCGCTTAAAAATAACGCCGACCGCGCCGATGGTGAATAAAATTCCTGAAAGTGCTAAATAGCTTGCTAAACTCGGTTCCATTTTTTTAGTTCAAAGTTCAAAGTTCAAAGTTCAAAGCTCATCTCGCAACGAACGGCGAGCGACAAACAACGAACAAATTTATAGTGCAATTCGGTAATCGTCTATTTCTTCCTCTTCGCCGCGTTTTTCCAATTCGCTGTCAACAACCAGTTTAAGCTCCGGCTGATTCAGTCTTCTGACCAGAACCACGCCGCCGATGATTGCCATTAGCAGCAAAATTCCGACGATTTCGACCGGCAGAAGATATTCCGTGTACATCGCCTGACCGATATTTAATGTTTTTCCGACGGTTTCATTCGTTTTTACGGCTTGCGCCGGCACGCGGCTGACTGCGTAAAAGATAAAAAATGTCTGAACCAGCAAAATCAAGCCCAATCCGCCGCCGATGGCGTATAAATAACGCAGGCGATTGGCAGGTCTTTCTTCGTCGAGATTAAGGAGCATAATGACGAAAACGACCAGAACCATAATCGCGCCCGCGTAAATCAAAACCTGCACGGCGGCGATAAACGGCGCGGCGAGCGTTACGTAAATGCACGAAAGCGAAACGAATACCCCAATCAGCGAAATCGCGCCGTAAAGCGGATTTTTGTGATAGACGAGCGAAATCGCGCAGGCGATTGCGAGTCCGGCGAACAAAAAGAAAAGTGCTGATGCCATTTGTAGATGTCAGATGTCAGATGTCAGATGCTAGTTTTGCCTTTGCTGACATCTAGCATCTAACATCTGACATCTCTTCCTTATCTATTCAAAAAATAAACAATCACAATCGTCAAAATCACATTTGCCAGCGCGAGCGGCAAAAGGAATTTCCAGCCGAAATTCATCAACTGGTCAAAGCGAAAACGCGGCAATGTTCCGCGAACCCAAATGTAAAAAAACAAAAACGCGCAGATTTTGCCGATAAAAGCGACGTGGCTGACGAGCGCGTAGGGAATCGAGCCGACATCGAAAATGTGGCTCAAGCCCGGAACATACCAGCCGCCTAAAAATAAAACTGTGCACATTACCGAAACCGTGAACATATTCACGTATTCCGCCATGAAAAACAGCGCGAATTTGAGCGCCGAATATTCGGTGTGAAAACCCGCGACCAATTCGGTTTCGGCTTCGGGCAAGTCAAACGGGACGCGGTTTGTTTCGGCAAACGCGGCAATCAGAAAAACGACGAAACCGATAAACTGCGGAATAATAAACCATTTGAAAGGCGATTGTGCCTGAGCCTGAATAATTCCGCCCAATTCGAGCGTTCCGGCAAGCATTACCGCGCCGATGACCGATGCGCCCATTGCCAGCTCATACGAAATCATCTGCGCCGACGACCGCAATCCGCCCATCAGAGAATATTTGTTGTTCGAAGACCAGCCGGCGAGCGCGATTCCGTAAACGCCGACCGACGTGATTCCGAGAACAAAAAGGACGCCGACATCAATCCGCGCAATCGTCAGCGGCAGCGATTTGATGCCTTCGCCGAGTCCGTATGGCAGAAAACTCCAGTTAATCGTCGTAATTTCGGGACCGAACGGGTAAACCACAATCGGCATAATCGCGCAGACGAGCGCGATAATCGGCGCGAGATAATAAACGAATTTCGTCGATTTATCGGGAACGAGGTCTTCCTTGAAGATAAATTTCAGCAAATCCGCAAACGGCTGCAAAACTCCCCACGGTCCGACGCGATTCGGTCCGATGCGTCCCTGAATCCAGCCGAGAACTTTTCTCTCTGCCAGAACCGTGTAGGCGACAATCATCAAAACGCCCTGAAAAGCGAGCAAAATCCCCACCGAGATGACGGCAAACGGGAAGGCTGTTTTTATAACGGATTCCATATCAGTTATTTGTCTCTATTAATATTAACTCTATCGGCAACGCTCACCGACGCCGCTTCCGCCATTTCTTCCATTTTCGGCATTCCGTCCGGGCTAAACTGTTTCAAAGGCGACAAAAGCACATTCTGAGGCTTCGGATTTCCGCTTGCAAGCAGGTGAAATTGCGGCGTTTTGCCCGTCAAAGTCGTTACGCGATGCAGTTTATGCCCGACTCGCGGCGTTACCGTATTTTTTTCGGCTTCATCCGGCAAATTTTCGACATTTGCCCGCAAAGCGTCGATTTCTTTCGATAAATCCGCTTTGCCCGAAATCGCGTGCCTGACCTGAACCGGACGCGATTCGTCCTTCAAATCCGGATAACGCATGCCCGCGTAAGCCGGAACCGAATCGGCAATCGCTTTGAAAACAGCCGTCGCGGCAAGGTTATAGCCAAAATCGACGCCCATTTCTTTTGCAATTAAAGAAGTTATCATCCAGTCCGCTTTTGATTGATGAACCGGCGCGATTGCGGCGCGAACGCGCTGAACGTATCCGGCGTTATTCGTAAAAGTTCCGTCCGTCTCGGCAAAAGAAGCGGCAGGCAAAACGACATCGGCAAACGCGGTCGTTTCGGTTTCAAACAATTCCTGCACGACGACAAAATCTTTTCCGCTCAAAACGCCGTTGTCCTGCAAACTTCCGCTGATAAGCAACGCCCGCGAGTTATTTAAAACTTCCGGCAGAGATTTCTTATTCGGCATCATATCGTTCGCGCCGACCGAATTGTTGTACATCGGCAACGGATGAAGCAGAACGCGGCGCGTGTCCGAGGCGAAATTTCCCGCCGCATTTGCCAGAACCTCCTGCGCTCCGGGCGAAACTTCCTTGCCGAACATAATCACAAAATCGCCCGTCGTCTCGCCGATTGTTTTCAGCATATCGTCAAAATCCGCCGCTTCGATGCCGAGTTTTGCCGCAGTTTCGGCAGTTGCAGATTCGGCAAAAGCCAGCGCGAAAGCGTCGTAAGAATTCGGATTAACGTGCAGAAACTGCGTCGCCTGCGCCGCGAGCCGAATCGGCGTGTCGTTGACGATTATCAATTTTGCGCCGCCGTTTCGAACAGCCTGACGCATCTGCTTCGCAGTGTAAGTCTGCTCTTCCTCCGGCTCGCCGCCGATAAGCAGAATCGTTTTCGCATAGCGAATTTCATTCGGCGTGCAGAGCGCGGCGCTCAAATTATCGAAAAACGGCGCTAAATCGTAACGGTCGGAAACGGCGTAATTGTCGGTTTTAACAACGTCCGTCGCAAAGCGTTTGAGCGTGAAAATCGATTCGTTCGTTAAACGGCACGACGCGACAACGCCGACATTATTTCCCGCTTCCTTAAATTTTTCGCCGATAACGCGAATCGCTTCGTCCCATGTCGAAGGAATCAGTTTTCCGCCTTTTTTGTAGCGAATCAGAGGCGTTTTGATACGGTCGGCATGATTGATAAATCCATGTCCGAAACGCGCCTTTACGTCGAGAAATTCGCCGTTAAAGCCGTTGACATAACGGTCGCGGGCAACGATTCGGTGAACCAGACCGAGCCTTGAGCCGATTGAAAGCTGCATTCCGTCCGAGCCGTAAACGTCGGTCGTAATCGTCTGGTCTAATTCCCACGGGCGCGTTTCGTGTCGATAAGTTCCGTCGAGAAGCGTTCCGGTCGGGCAGACTTCGATGCAGTTTCCGCATTCCGAACAGTTCAGCCAGCCGCCGTATGTGCCGATGACCGTGTTCGCGCCGCGATTTCCGGCTTCGATTGCTTCTTCGCCCATCCATTCGTCGCAGACACGTGTGCAGCGTTTGCACAAAATGCATCTCTGCGGGTCGTTGGCGACAATCGGCGAGAGATATTTTTCCGGCTGAACGTTTTTGTTTTCGATGAAACGCTCTTCGACATCGCCCCAGTCAAAAACGACTTCCTGCAATTCACACTCGCCGCCGCGGTCGCAGACAGGGCAGTCGAGCGGGTGATTTGCGAGAAGAAATTCGCCCATCGCGCGCTGCGCTTTTTCTACTTCGTCGCTTTGCGTCGTAACGACCATTCCGTCCGTGCAGGTAATCGTGCAGGAAGTCTGAAGCTTCGGCATCTTCTCGATGCGAACCAGACACATCCGGCACGAAGCCTGAAGCGCGAGGTCTTTGTAATAACAAAATGAAGGAATTCCGAAGCCCTTTTCGTGGCAAACGTCAATCAGACGCGCGCCCTTTTCGACATCGAATTCCTGTTCGTTAATCGTAACCTTGATAAGTTCTTCTGACATTATTTCTATTAAAAATCTTTTCTTTGGCTAACGTGCAAGATTGTCAGCCCGATAATTTCTTCACCTTCGTAGCGAATTATTACATCATTATCGGTTAATTCGCTGTCGGTTGCTACACCCGGTTTTTTGAAATTGATGTATAAAACATCGGCTTCTGCATCATAAGACGACCATAAATATCCGTTCGGCGCGGACAAAACCGCCGGCGCGAGCTTCAAATAATTGTTTAATTCTGCGGCGACCATAAGATTTTTCTTTTTTCCAAAGATTTTACGCGGCGAGTTAAAAACGCCGTAATAACAAATCCGTCCGCGTCCGTAACTTTAAAACGCATCCCGGCAAGTTCCGAATGTTCTTCGGTAATATGCGCCCAACGCTCATCTGTTAGGCGAATTGCGATTTCGTTAACAGATATTACGGTTTCAGTCATTTATTATTTCAAATAATCTTATTCTGTATCTTCGGTTTTGTTTTCTTTATTTACAGTTTTATTGGTTTTCTTTTTCGGACGCGTTTTGCCGTAGCTTCCCGCAAAAATCTTTCCGCGTCTTGACCTTTTATCACCTTTTCCCATTGTTAATACTCCTATTTTATTGCTTTCGTAAATTCTTCTAATTATCAAACCGCAAACTCAACTTGCCTGATTTCAAACACGGGTGTATGTCCACCTTCGACGTTAACTTCTAAACAAAGTTGAATTGCTTCTTTAATATTTTCTAATGCTTCATCTTTCGTGTTGCCTTGACTGACGCAGCCGGGAATTGAAGGACATTCGACAATCCAAACTCCATCTTCGTCAACTTCAAGACTTACATCAAAAAACACTTTATTAAAAATCATTTCAGTTACCGTTATTCGTTAAATATTTCTTAAAATCTTCAGGAAAACGCTTGACCGCGCCCTGAATCGCCCACGCCGCCGCGTCGCCGAGCGCGCAAAATGATTTTCCTTCGATGTTATCGCACAAATCCAGGATGAGCTGCGCGTCTTCCGGTCGCCCGCCGCCGTCGGCGACGCGATGAAAAATCTTTGTCAGCCAATCGGTTCCTTCGCGGCACGGCGTACACCAGCCGCACGATTCGTGCCTGTAAAATTCGGTTAAGTTTTTGGTCGAATCGACAATATCGACCGTTTCGTCCATGACGATAAAGCCACCCGAACCGACCAGCGAACCTGCCGCAACTAATCCTTCATAATCCATCCGCACGTCGTTTCCGATTACGTCCTCGTAACGCATTGCGTAAACTGACGAACCGCCCGGAATCACCGCTTTTAATTTTTTGTCCGGTCTGAGCATTCCGCCGCAGTCTTCCATGATGAACTTTTCCATATCGTCGTAGCCCATCGGAAGCTCGTAAACGCCGGGACTTCTTACATGACCGGAAACCGACCAGAGCTTTGTTCCGCCCGATTTTTCAGTTCCGAGCGCGTGCCACGCTTCGCCCCCCATTTCGATAATTTGCGGGACGGCGGTTAAAGTCTCGACATTGTTTACAACCGTCGGCGAAGCGTATAAACCTTCGACGGCGGGAAACGGCGGTTTCATTCGCGGGTGTCCGCGATAACCTTCCAGACTCGATAAAAGCGCGGTTTCTTCGCCGCAGATATATGCGCCCGCGCCGGTGTGCGTGTAAAATTCGCATGAAAAATCACTTCCGAGAATGTTGTCGCCGACGAGTCCGGCGGCGCGCGCTTCCTCGATGGCTTTGTCCATTATATCGATTAAATATTTGTATTCGCCGCGATAATAAACGTAGCAAGCCTTCGAGCCGAGCGCGAAAGCCGCAATCAGCATTCCTTCAATCAGCGCGTGCGGGTCGCGTTCGAGCAAGTATCGGTCTTTAAATGTTCCCGGCTCGCTCTCGTCGGCGTTGCAGACGACGTATTTCTGCTTCGGCGAATCTTTCGGCACAAACGACCATTTCATTCCGGTCGGAAATCCCGCGCCGCCGCGACCGCGCAGAGCAGACTTTTTGACTTCCTCGATAATGTCCGCAGGCGTCATATCGAGCGCCTTTTTCAGCCATTTATAACCGTCGTTTTCCTGATAAACCTTGAGCGTGTGCGAGTCTTTAAGATGAACTCGCTTTAACTGCAAAGGCTCGCACCCGATTGCTTTGATTTCCATACTTTAAGAAATAAGTTTATCGTAATCTGCATGAGAGCCAATCCAAACCCAGACGACTCCTTCCTTTTTATCCAAGCCGAGAGCGCGAAAATGTTTCCCGACGCGCGCCGACCAGAGATTTCCGACTTTGCTTAAAATGCAAAGATGGATGTCTCGGGTTGGCTTTCAATAATTCAAAGTTTTTGTCAGCTAAATCACGCACGTCTTTAGGCAATGACTTATAACATTCCCAAAATTTCGGCGAAGCAAAATGCTTCATAGCGGCTGACAATTTCCTTCCGCAAAATCTTTTTCCGCTTCTTCTATCAAACTTTTCAACTTGCCGTTTTGCAAATCTTTGGCAATCTGCTCATCCCAAACTTTTGCTTCAAACCCGGCAAACCATTCAGATAGTTCGGAAATTTCGTTTGGCGGAAGTTTTTTTATTGCCGATTCGATTTCCGCAACTGTCATATTCATAAACTACTCCAACGAATCCAAAATTTTATCGACTTTTTCCGTCGTCAAATCTTCGTGATAATCAAATCCGATTTGCATCATCGGCGCGGTTCCGCAAGAGCCGAGACATTCGACGCGCGAAACCGTAAATTTTCCGTCAGGCGTCGTTTCGCCCGCGTGAATGCCGAGCCTTTCGCAGATATGTCCGGTAATTTCCTCTTCGCCCATAATGCGGCACGAAAGCGTTTTGCAAACCTGTATGTGATATTTTCCGACGGCGCGCATATTCAGCATCGAATAAAACGTCGCCGTTTCCCAAACGTCCGTTGCCGTCAAATCCAGTTTCTGCGCCAGAAAATTTACGCCCGCGTTATCGATGTATCCGCGCTCGCGCTGAACGACGAGAAGAAGCAGGGGAATCAGCGCCGAACGCTTTCTTTCGGGCGGATATTTTGCAATGTGCCGCTCGATTTCCGCCAAAACTTCGGGCGAAAACTCCGCAACTTCGTCGGTTACCAGAACCTGATTTGTAAAATCTGTCGCTACAACTGATGCCATAATTTAAGTGAAAAGTGAAAAGTGAAAAGTGAAAAGTCGTCAAAAACTTTCACTGAACACAAACACTATCTGTCGATTTCTCCGAGAACAATATCGAGCGAGCCGATAATCGCTACCACGTCGGCGACCATTTCGCCTTCGCTCATGACGGGCAGAGCCTGTAAATTGATAAAGCTCGGACCGCGAAAATGAACACGGTCGGGCTTCGGTCCGCCGTTCGATTTCATATAAACGCCGAGTTCGCCTTTCGAGCCTTCAATCGCCATGTAAACTTCGCCTTCGGGCACGTTAAAGCCTTCGGCGACAATCAAAAAATGGTGAATCAGCGAATCCATGTGTTTTCGCATATCGTCGCGGTCGGGCAAAACGACTTTCGGCGCGTCAGCCTTAATCGGTCCCGGCGTCAGCCGCGCGACGGCTTGCTTGACGATTTTCCAGGATTCGTTCATCTCGCGCATACGCACGCGAAATCTCGCCCAAACGTCGCCGTCGTGCTCGACGCAAACGTCGAAATCGTAAGTTTCGTAACCCGTGTAAGGATTATCGCGGCGCAAATCCAAATCGACGCCGCTTCCGCGCAAACACGGTCCGGTCAAGCCCCAGTCAATCGCGTCTTCAGCAGAAATTAAACCGATTCCCATCGTTCTCGACTGCCAGAGCGTATTGCCCGTAACGAGCGTATCGAACATATCGAGCGCGGCGGGAAAATCGTCGAGAAATTGATTGACGCGACGCTCAAAACCTGCCGGCAAATCCATCATCAAGCCGCCGATTCGGAAATAACTCGGCGTCATACGTCCTCCGCTCGCGGCTTCAATCAAGTTCAAAATCTTCTCGCGCTGGCGGAAACAGTAAAAGAAAACGCTCATCGCGCCGATGTCGAGCGCGTGCGTTCCGAGCCAGACGAGATGCGACGCGATGCGCTGCAATTCGCAAAATAAAACGCGGATGACCTGCGCGCGTTCGGGAATTTCCAAATCCAGAAGCTTTTCAGCCGCCATCACATACGCGAGATTATTGCCGAGCGGATTCAGATAATCCATCCGGTCGGTGATGACGATGCCTTGCTGGTATTTTTTATACTCGAAAAGCTTTTCCATTCCCGTGTGCAGATAGCCGATGTCGGGAATCGCCTTGACGACAAGCTCGCCGTCGAGCCGCAAATCGAGCCGCAAAACGCCGTGCGTCGAAGGATGCTGCGGTCCCATCGAAAGCGTCATCTGCGACTCAAGAGATTGGTCGAGAATTTCAAACTGGCTCGGTAAATTTTCTTCTACAACACTCATAAAATCAGTGAAAAGTGAAAAGTGAAAAGTGAAAAGTGAAGGTTTTTGACCTATCACCTGTTACTTATCACCTATCACTAGCTTAAGCTATACGGCTCGTAGCCGCGCAACGGGTAATCTTTTCGCAATGCGTGCCCGTCAAAATCCGACGGCAAAAGAATTCTTCGCAAATCAGGGTGATTATCGAAAATCACGCCGAATAAATCGTAAGTTTCGCGTTCGTGCCAGTCAGCCGTTTTCCAGATTCCGGTAACGGTTTCGACATTCGGCTCGTCTTCCGAAAGCAGAACTTTCAGGCGCAGGCGATTGTGATGCCCGGTCGAAAACAAATGATAAATGACCTCAAAACGCGGGTCTTCTTCCGGTCCGCGGTCTGCGCCGCACAAATCTGCGAGCAAATCAAAATCCTGTTCGAATTTCAGAAATCTGCAAACATCGAGAATTGCGTCGCGCGGAACGGTAACGGTAACTTCGCCGCGCGCGTCTTTGAAATCGGCAACCCAATCAGCGTTTTGTGCTTTCAGCTTTTCGACAAATTCAAGCAAAACAGTTGTATCAGCCATAATTTTCAACGAAAAAGCGGCGAGCTTTTTTGGTAAACTTCACCGCTCAAAATTTTTTATGATGAACGCCTACGCTCATGCCTTGAAGGAATCGTATAAGGCTTCGAAACCGCCGATTTCGATTTTTCCTCAAGCGCCGTTCCTTCCGTAACGGGCAAAGTTCCCGGAACAATCGACTGGCGCGATTCCGGTTCGTATGTGTCGCGACGGTCTTTGACCGATTCCTTCATCACTTTTTCCTGAAGCATCATAATCGCGTGAACAAGCATTTCCGGTCGCGGCGGACAGCCCGGCACGTAAACATCGACGGGAACGATTTTGTCCACGCCCTGCACAATCGCGTAATTATCGAAAACGCCGCCCGAAGTCGCGCACGCGCCCATCGAGATAACCCATTTCGGCTCCGGCATCTGGTCGTAAATTCGTCTGAGAACCGGCGCCATTTTACGCGAAACGCGTCCCGAAACAATCATCACATCAGCCTGTCTCGGAGAAGCGCGAAATGTTTCCGCCCCGAAACGCGAAAGGTCGTTGCGCGAGCTAACCGTATTCATCATCTCGATAGCGCAGCAAGCCAAACCGAATGTGGCGGGCCACAATGATGACTTCCTCGCCCAATTAACGACGGCATCCAGTTTTACGGTAATAACGTCAGGCAGAGATTCAAATAATGTATTTTCTAAACCCATAGTCTTATTTTAGATTTTAGATTCTGGATTTTGGATTTCAAATCCGCAAATCTAAAATCAAGCTAATCTTTAATCTTCTTTATATTGAATTCAAGATAATTAAGATTCTGCCAATCCAAAATCCAAAATCTAAAATCCAAAATTGCTCAGGCGGCGCGTTTTAATTCCTGAAAACGTTTCTTTTTCTCAGCCTGCATCGCTTTTGCTTCGGCGCGGGCTTCGGCGCGAGCCTGTAAGCCCCAGTCGAACGTGCCTTTTTTCCAAACGTAAATGTATCCGACAACGAGCGTGGCGATGAAAACTATAATTTCCAGAAAGGCAATCGTGCCGAAAGCTATCGCGCCTGCTTTTCCGGTTGCCAGAAGACTCTTAAACGCCACGGCAAAAGGGACAATAAATAAAACTTCGATGTCGAACAGCAGAAAAATAACCGCGACGGTGTAGAATTTTATCGAAAATCTGCCTCTCGCCGAGCCGACCGGGTCTTTTCCGCATTCATACGGCATCAGCTTTGTCGCCGTCCGTTTTCTCGGACCGATGAGCTGCGTAACCAGAATCTGACTGGCGGCAAAACCCATGGCAACCAGAAACATTATCGCAATCGGCGCGTAATCAAAAAGGTTAAATTCAGACATCAGTTTCCTTCTTTTAGATGCTTAAAATTTTAAAAAACCTGTGCCGCATTTCTCTCGAAAAGATTGAGAATTAAGGCACAAGTTCAATCGTAAGTTATGGCAGAATGAGAGTCAAGGACAATGGATAATGGATAATAGATAACGGATAACGGATAATAGATTCTTTCTCGATTTCAAACTTTTTTTATTCATTGTCCATTATCCGTTATCCGTTAACTTTATTTTATTGACCGCCTGCAAACGCGTGTGATAACTTCATAAATGGGAATAACTGCCTGAAATCTCGCGCCTTTTACTCGCCGATTTTATAAAAAACGAAAGTGATTACCGGATTTAATACAGACATTGAATATCAAGGAGTAACGTATCACGTCCAGACCGAGGACAAGGGCGTGGCGACGCCGCTCATTTTGTCTCTGGTTTATGACCGCGGCACGATTCTGGCGAGCAAGCGTTCGCCGTATGACGATTTGCTGGTCGAAGGCTTTGACGAAAAGGTACTCACCGAGCGTCTGCAAAAGCAGCACAAGCTAATCTGCGCGGCGGTTCGTTCGGGGCGAATCGAGGATTTGAAGCGGATGACGATGAAGGAATCCGCCTTGAAACAAAAGGGACTTATCGCGCAAAAGGAAATTAAACCGGCTGCCGAGAAGAAAGAAATAGTTTTACCGCAGACACAGCAGAAAACAGAGGAAATTCCGTCGCCGCAGTTTCTTGCCGAAAAAATTCCTCCGGTTGAGAAATCGCTGAACGGAAATTCGACTGTTGAAACGACGGCTCTCGCAACCGAAGAAAAAATCGAAGCCCGAATTCCGAAACCGGCTGAAGATTTGGTCTTGGATATTCCGATAAACGTCGTCGAAGAAACGATTATCGAAGAAGTGCAAATCGTTGAGGAAGAAGTGATTTTGCCCGCGGAAGCCGTCGAAATCGTTACCGATTTTGCCAAAGCGGAACCGGCGGACGACAAGCTCAAGATAGAATTGCTCAACGATGCGGTCTTTCGAGGCGGCGCGCGCAAGACGATTAGTATTCTCGTAAAACGCAGCTCAAGCTCGGAAGAAGGCTTGAGCGGCGCGCACGTTCTCGTCAAAGTCATCGGTTCGAGCTTTCGCCCTTTGATTTTTCACGCCCGCACCGACATCAACGGCATTGCGGTCGTTCATTTGCAGCTTCCGCATTTCAAATCAGGACGCGCGGCGGTTCTGGTCAAAGCGATGAGCGAAGGCGAGGAAGCCGAAATCAGAAGAATTATTTTGCAAGGGTGAAATCATTTAACATTTAACATTTATCATTGAACAGATTCTGACTGATAAATGTTAAATGTTAAATGCTAAATGTATGAATATTTTAATAAACGGCGAAGACAGGGAAATCAGCAGCGAAGTTAATTTGACGGAACTTCTGAAAACTCTTTCGCTGCCGACCGAACGCGTTGCTGTCGAGCTGAATAAAGAAGTCGTTCGGAAAAAGGACTGGGAAAATATAAAGATTGCCGAGGGCGATAAATTGGAAGTGATTCATTTTGTCGGCGGCGGTTAAGACAAGTTCAAAGCTCAAAGTTTAATGTTCAAAGTTGCGGATTAAATTTTTATAATTTAGTCCGCATTTCTTTTGCGTGATTTTTTGTTAAAATTTTACTTTCAAAAGAAGACTTCACCGACTTTGAACATTAAACTTTGAACTTTGAACTTAATTTATGCCAGATTTATTTAATTTAGCCGGAAAAACTTTTACATCCCGCCTTATCATCGGCACGGGAAAATATCGCTCATTTCAGGAAATGCAGGCGGCGCACAAAGCTTCGGGCGCGGAAATGGTGACGGTCGCCGTCAATCGCGTTCCGCTCGATAGAAAAACCGAATCTTTTCTCGATTATCTCTCGCCGGAAATGCAGATTTTGCCGAATACGGCTGGCTGTTACGACGCCGAACACGCGATTCGGACGGCGCGTCTGGCGCGTGAAGCGCTCGAAACCGATTGGATAAAGCTCGAAGTTATCGGCGATAAAGTTACGCTTTTGCCAGATAACGAGCAGACGCTCGAAGCTGCGCGCGTTCTCGTCAAAGAAGGCTTTATCGTTCTGCCTTATTTCTCGGACGATTTGATTATGGCGAAAAAGCTTTTAGACGCAGGCTGCCCGGCAGTGATGCCGCTTGCCGCGCCGATTGGTTCGGGTTTGGGCGTGCAAAATCCGGCGAATTTGAAGATTATGCGCGAGCAGCTTCCCGACGCGACGATAATCGTCGATGCGGGCGTCGGCGTGCCTTCGGATGCCGCGATTGCAATGGAACTCGGCGCGGACGCAATTTTGATGAACACGGCGATTGCCGAAGCCCGCGACGCGGCGCAAATGGCGGAGGCGATGAAATTAGCCGTGCAAGCGGGAAGACTCGCGTATCTTTCGGGCAGAATGCCGAAGCGTTTGTATGCTTCCGCGTCAAGCCCGTTGGAAGGAGCGATAAAATGAGTCTCAAGTCCCGGGTCTCAGGTCTCAAGACCAAAGACCGAAGACCAAAGACCAAAATCATAATCGTTTGCCTTTTCACCGCTTTTGCCGTCTTCGCCTGTTCGAACGGCAAAGCGTACCGGCGCGAATTCGTTATTGCCGAAAGCAAAAGTTACGAAGCCTCGATTTTTCGACAGAACTGCGCGATTTGCCACGGCACGGAAGCAAACGGCAGAGAAATTGACGGCAAGCTCGTCCCGTCTTTACGCTACGGCGAAGCGGCGGCAAAGTCGGAAGAAGAAATCTACCTGCAAATAAAAGAAGGCAAGCTCCCGATGCCCGCGTTCAAAAATCAACTGACCGAAGAAGAAATCAGAAAAATGGTAAAATTCGTCCGGCGCGATTTGCAGGGAAAAGAAGATAAATAATATGAAAACGGAAAAATTGTCTTTAATATTTTTTCTATTCGTCGTTATTCAATTTGCAGGCTGCGCTTCGCCCGGACAGACAAGTTCTGCAAATTCAGCGCCTGCGATTAAAGCGGAAGCCGTCTGCGCGATGCCGACGCCCGATAAATCTATAAAAACCTCTGCGGACGAAAACTTTGAAAAAGACTGGAAAAACACGCGCGAAGCCGTCGCCGCCGAGCTGGAACTCAATCGCCGCCGGTGGCAGGAAAATAAAATCTCAAATTATAATTTCGTCTGCGGTCAGTATGCGGGCGGACTCGAAAATCCGGCTGAACCGGCAATCATAAAAGTTCGTGAAGGTAAAGCCATATCGATTGAAGCGGTCGCAAAATCAAACGCTCCGAAGCTGAACGGATACGAGAATTTTGACACCATCGACAAATTATTCGATTATGCGCGGCAGCAGTTGGAAAACGGAAAAATAATCAGAGTTAAATACAACGAGAAATTCGGTTACCCGGAAATAACAGGCATAAATTTTTCCTATGCCATCGATGATTGGAACAGTATAAATATAACGAAATTTGAAGTTATAAAATAGAATCCCGGCAAATAAAAATTAAAACTGACGGAAACGGTTGGATGTCTGTCAGGATTAAACAATTTGAAATTATTATTGCCGCCATATCCTGTCTACCTGAGAAGCATCATCTTCTATCGCAATACGAAATACATCGGGTGTCGTAAGATTCCGCCAGTCTTCAAAACCGTAATTTGAATTGAAATACTTTAAAATCAAAGTCATCAATCTCCCATGAGTAACCACAATCGTCGGCTCATTGCCTGATTGAAGAGCATCATTAATAGCCGCTACTGAGCGATTAGTTGCTGCTTGACTCGACTCTCCGCCTTCAAAAGAAAGCTCAAAATCCGAGAAGGTTTCGCGTAATTTATCAAGCCAGTCAGGATAATCGATTGTACTTAAGGCTGCTTCAACTAATCTGTTATCTGATTTAATCTCAATATTCAAGCGATTTGCTAACGGTTCGATTGATTGAAGCGCTCTGGCAAAAGGACTGGAAACAATCCGACCTGCTTTAATACCTGACAAAAACTCTGCAAGAGCCTCTGCCTGATGCCTCCCTTCAAGGGTTAGGGAAGCGTCGCCGCTCTGTCCCGATGCCTTACTATGTCTAACTAAATATATAATTTTATTCATGGCTACAATTTATAATTAATGATTAGATATGAATTATAAGTGAAGTTAAATTTTTTTCTTATCTTTTGATACTCTCTTGCAATCCTGAAAAGATAAGTATTTTATAAACTTAAAACTGTGTAAATAGTTATTTCTAAGATTTATTATTTCTACCTATTGGAAATGAGCGGGAAAATTAGGAAATCGGATACCGGAAGTTATCGCGTAAGTGACTTTATGCGGTTTTGAAAAGTGTATAAATACCGGGTCAGGAAATTGCTGTTAATATTTATGAGATAGCTTCTGAATGAATTATGAAAATTTTGGTTACAGGCGCGAGCGGTCTCGTCGCCGGAGAATTAATCCCGACCTTGAAGGCGAAAGGGCACGAAGTTTATAAACTTTCGCGGAAAACGCCGAAAAATGCGGACGAGATTCAGTGGGACGCGGTAAAAGGTTTTTCCGTCGAAGAACAGGCAAAGCTCGAAAATTTCGATGCGGTCTTTCATCTGGCGGGCGATAATGTCGCCGAAGGAAGCTGGACGGAAGAGAAAAAACGAAGATTGCGCGAAAGCCGCGTAGCCGGAACGCGAACTTTGGTCGATGCCTTCAGAAAGACTAAAGCCGCGCCGAAGATTTTCATTTCCGCGTCGGCAATCGGCTTTTACGGCGACAGAGGCGATGAGCCTGTTGACGAAACGAGCGCGGCGGGCGAAGGTTTTCTGGCGGAAATGTGCGTTGCGTGGGAAGCGGAAAGCGAGCAGGCGAAAGATTTCGGAGCGCGCGTCGTGATGCCGCGCATCGGGATTGTTTTGTCGAAAGACGGCGGCGCGCTTGAAAAAATGATTACGCCTTTTAAGTTCGGTCTCGGCGGAAAAATGGGCGACGGCAAACATTGGATGAGCTGGATTGCGATGGACGATTTGATTCGTCTGCTTCATTTCGCGCTCGAAAACTCCGAAATTCAGGGCGCAGTTAACGCAACCGCGCCAAATCCCGTTACGAACGAAGAATTTACAAAAACTCTCGGAAACGTTCTCCATCGCCCGACGATTTTGTCCGTTCCTGAATTTGCGATTAAATTATTCTTCGGCGAAATGGGCGAAACGCTTCTTCTCGAAGGTCAGAAAGTTTTGCCGAAAAGATTGCAGGACGCGCAGTTTGAGTTTAAATTTGCAAATCTGGAAGACGCGATAAGGCGAGGTTTGGGAATTAATTAACAGGGATGAAGGAGATGGGCAGGGATAAGATTTTTGGAAGAATGTTTGGAGAAACATAAATGCTTTACGAAGATTTGACTGGAAAAATTCTTGAAGCGAGTTTTGAAGTTAGTAAAGAATTAGGAATTGGTTTTATTGAATCGGTTTATGAAAAGGCGCTGGTTGTCGCCTTGCGTCAGAAAGGATTTCACGTTGAGTCGCAAGTTGCATTAAAAGTAAATTTTCGCGGCGTAATTGTCGGGGAATTTTATGCAGACCTTTTAGTGGAAAATAAAGTTTTGGTCGAATTAAAGGCAGTAAATAATTTCGTTAACGAGCATTTCGCCCAATTATTGAATTATTTGAAAACAACAGGAATCGAAGTTGGTTTGATTATTAATTTCGGCAATCCGAAACTCGAATATCGCCGGTTTAATAATCGCTTTATTGAAGAGAATCCGTTAAAAGATTTCTTTAAAAATTAATTTATCCCTGTTAATCTCCTTCATCCCTGTTAATTTTTCTTATGAAAATCTGGCTGTCGAAAAATTCGGAAATTCCCGTGCGCGAGCAAATCGTTACACAAATCGCGCTCGGGATTGTCAGCGGAGATTTGCGCGTCGGGGAAAAATTGCCGAGCACGCGCGAGATTGCGCGGCGTTTCGGCGTTCATTCAAATACGGTCAGCTCGGCGTATCAAAAGCTTTCCGAGCAAAATTTAATCGAGTTTAAAAAGGGAAGCGGTTTTTTTGTCAGCGAAACGAAAACTGCCGGGTTTGACGGCAAATTCAAGCTCGACCAGCTTATCGCCGGGTTTTTTCAGTCCGCGCAGACGCTCGGTTTTTCCGTCGCAGAGATTCAAAATCATTTGCAAAAATGGCTCGATATTCAGCCGCCCGACCGTTTTCTGGTTATCGAATCTGATGAAAATCTGCGCGAAATTCTGGTTGAAGAAATCAGTCAGGCGACAAATTTTCCGGTCGATTCAATAAGTTTCGAGGAATTTCAAAACAAACAGGCGAACGCGATTTTTGTCGCAATGATTGACGAAATGCCGAAAATTCAGGCTGTTTTGCCGCCCGATAAAACCTGTCTTTACCTGAAAGCGAGTTCCGTTCCGGCTTCGATGACCGGCGCGGCGCGTCCTTCGGCAGATGATTTAATCGCGCTGGTTTCGGGCTGGAAAAAGTTTCTGATGTGGGCGAAAACCTTTCTGGTCGCGGCAAAGGTGGAGAGCGATTCGATAATTTTGCGCTCGACCAAAGAGCCGGATTGGCAAAAAGGATTGAAAAACGCCGCGATGATTATCTGCGATTCGCTGACCGCGAGAAGCTTTCCCGGCGACACGAGAGTGCGCGTTTTCCGCATCATTTCCGACGACTCCTTAAACGAGCTGCGCGAGCTCGTCAAAGACTGAATCTTGCTTCGATTTGATACAAAAACTGTATTCGTTTGCATCACTTCGCAAAATAAAATTCAATAAAAATCGGATAAACGCGCAGGCACGATTTTTGCAAAAATAAATCTGTTGATTTTATTAAAAGGAGAAACCGAAAATATGCAGGACGTGCAAAATATACCGAATCCGGATGTTAATTCGACCGAAACGAACGATGATTTCGGAAGTCATTCGGATGTCGAGCAGGAATTAGACCAGACCGATATCGAAAGCCCGAATCACGGCGAAAGACGCGGCGGCGATGTGGAAAGAGAAGACGAAACGATTCCGCTTCCGCCCGACAGCGAGCCGTCAGCGCCGGTCGAAGAACCGCCGGACGTAAACAGCCCGCCGATTGATGAAGATTCGGACGAGCCGAAACGAATTGCTTAAGATTCAAGAGTCAAGATTCAAGATTCAAGATTTAAGATTTAAGATTTAAGATTTTGTCTTTCAATTTTGAATTTTGAATCTTGAATTTTGAATCCGAAGCATTTGACAAATATTTCATTTGTAACTATACTTGTTACAGTTATGGCAGCAAACAGTCAATTCGCAATAGCAGTTCATATATTGGCGATGCTTGCCAATAGCTGCGACGAGCGCATCAAATCGGATTACATCGCAAAAAGCGTGAATACGAATCCGGTCGTCATTCGCCGCCTGCTCTCGACGCTTTACGAAAACGGCTTGGTTGTTTCGCAAACGGGAATGTGCGGCGGTTCTTGCCTGACGCGCAAGGCTTCGGACATCGGACTGCTGGAAGTTTATCGCGCCGTTACGAAAGGCGAAGTTTTTTCGATGCATCCGAATACGCCCGACCAGAATTGTTTTATAGGGAAAAATATTCACACGGTTCTGGAAAAATTGCAGGCGGAAATTGACGAGGCGATTGAAGAAAAGCTTTTGAAATATACTTTGCAGGATGTAATTGAGATAGTCGAGCGCGAAAAAAGTCAGGCAGTTTAATCGGGAAATTTACACAAATTTCGCTGCTCTTTGTTTTTATTTGTATCAAGAAAGGTTACAAAACTATGAAATCTGAAAAACTAAAATCATACGTCGAAAAATCGATGACGTATGCGGAATATATAAAATTGATTGACGACCTTCTGCTCGAAGGCAAAACGACCGGCGAGAATCAGTCGGAAGCAATGTTTAATTACGGGAAATTGAATCGACAGAGAATGCATCGTCTGGAAAAAACGGTTGTTTTAAACGATTCGATAAAGGAAAAGGCGCAAAACGTCAGCCGAAAAATGATTTGGCTGATTATCACCGAAGGCTGGTGCGGCGACGCGGCGCAGAATATTCCGACGATTGAAAAAATCGCGGCGACGAGCGCAAATATCGAAACGCGCTACGTTTTGCGCGACGAAAACTTGGAATTGATGGACGAATATCTAACTTTCGAAGCGCGCTCGATTCCAAAGCTTATCGCGCTCGATGCGGAAACCTTCGAGGAAATAGGAAACTGGGGACCGCGCCCGCAAGTTGCGATGGATTCTTTTTTCGAGATGCGGAAAAGCGGAATGGAAAAACCGCAGATAATGGAAAATATTCAGCGCTGGTATTTGTCTGATAAAGAACAGTCAATTCAGAAAGAATTTGAGACTTTAGTGGATGAATGGTCGGGCAAAACTCAAGCCGCGAAAGTTGGCTAAAATTATTCACCACAGAGACACGGAGACACAGAGATTTTTTAAGAAAAACTTTTATCCTGTAAATCCTGTCTATCCTGTTTTAATTTATCTCTGTGGTGAATAATTTTTACGAAAATGATTAACGAATTAAAAAATCTGCCGCGGGCGGAAAATCGAATGCCCGTTTTGTTCATCGGACACGGCAATCCGATGTATGGAATCGAGGAAAACGATTTTACTCGCGGCTGGAAGAAATCGATTGAAAATCTGCCGAAACCGAAGGCGATTTTAGTCGTTTCGGCGCACTGGGAAACGCGCGGAACACGTATTACGTCGATGCCGACGCCGCGTGTGATTTACGATTTCGGCGGATTTCCGCAGGCGCTTTTCGAAGCTAAATACGCGGCAAAGGGCAGTCCCGAAATTGCGAAGGAAGTTGCGGAAAATCTGAAGCAAAAATTAATCGAGCTTGACGAAACATGGGGCTTAGACCACGGAACGTGGACGGTTTTGCGACATTTATATCCGAACGCCGACGTTCCGGTTTTGCAGTTGAGCATCAATTACACAAAACCTGCGAGCTTTCATTACGAGCTGGCGAAAGAGCTTTTCTTTCTGCGCGAAAAAGGCGTTTTGATTATCGGCAGCGGAAACATGGTTCACAATCTGCGGCAGATAAATTTTCGCGCCTCGGACAGCTATGATTGGGCGAATTCGGCAAACGAAAAGTTCAAGAATTTGATTTCGGCGGGCGAACACGACAAACTAATAAGATATGAAACTTTGGGAAACGATGTCGCGCTCGCAATCCCGACGGCGGAACATTATCTGCCCTTAATTTACGCGCTGGCGCTGAAAACCGAAGGCGAGCCGCTCGAAATTTTCAACGACGCGATAGATTTAGGCTCGATTTCGATGACATCGGTGAAGATTGGGTGAAGAAAAATTAGCCACAGAGGACACAGAGGAAAAGAGAGAATCTGAACAGGATGGACAGGATAAACAGGATAAATTTTTTCTCTTTGTACTCTGTGTTCTCTGTGGCTGAAAATTCTTAATAATTTATGAAAGCATACGAGATTCAGCAATTCGGTATAGAAAACTTAGCACTTGCCGAGCGCGACGAGCCGAAACCGCAGGCATCGGAAGTTTTAGTGAAATTTCACGCCGCGTCATTAAATTATCGTGATTTAATGATGGTCAAAGGCTTGTATAATCCGAAGCTGAAAATGCCGCTTGTGCCGCTTTCGGACGGCGCTGGAAGCGTCGTCGCGGTCGGCGAAGATGTTACAAAATGGAAAATCGGCGACCGTGTTTGCCCGATTTTTATGCAGGGCTGGATTGACGGCGAAATCTCGTTTCAGAAAGCGCGAACGGCGCTCGGCGGCGATTTGGACGGCTGTTTGCGCGAATTTGGCTTATTTAGCGAAAACGGTCTGGTCAGAATTCCAGACCATTTAAGTTATGAAGAAGCGGCGACATTGCCGTGCGCGGCGGTAACGGCTTATCACGCGCTTTTCGTTTCGGGCGGATTGAAGTCGGAAGATACGGTTTTATTGCAGGGAACAGGCGGAGTTTCGACTTTCGCTCTGCAATTTTCGAGCGTTTACGGCGAGCAGACGATTATTACGTCTTCGAGCGATGAAAAATTAGAAAAAGCTAAAAGTCTGGGCGCAACCGATTTAATAAATTATAAAGAAACGCCCGATTGGGACGCGGCGGTTTTGGATTTGACGGAAAAACGCGGCGTTGACCACGTTGTCGAAGTCGGCGGCGCGGGAACGATTCAGAAATCTATGAAGTCGGTAAAAATGGGCGGGCACATCGCCGTTATCGGCGCGCTGTCGGGCGGAAGCGGCGAAATCAGCCCAGTTTCGATTTTGATGAAATCGGTTAAATTACACGGAATTTTCGTCGGCTCGCGGCAGATGTTCGAGCAGATGAATCAACTGCTTTGTTTTCATAATCATATGAAGCCGCAAATTGATAAGGTTTTCGCTTTTGACGAAATAAAAGAGGCGCTTCGCTATATGGAAAGCGGCTCGCATTTCGGTAAAATCGTGGTGAGGATTTAGCCACGAACAAACACGAAAAGACGCGAAAAAAGAAAAAGCCGAATTATAAAATTTATTTCCTGTTCGTGTACTTTCGTGTTTGTTCGTGGCAAAAAAGATATGCTTTTTATGGTTGTCGAACATTTCAAAAACAAAGACGCCGTGCCGGTTTATCGACGGTTTCGAGACGAGGGCAGGCTCGCGCCGGAAGGTTTGAAATATGTTTCGAGCTGGATTGATTCGGATTTTCAGAGATGTTTTCAGCTTATGGAAACGGATGATGAGAATTTATTGAAAGAATGGATTGCAAATTGGAGCGATATTGTCGATTTTGAATATTTTCAGGTCGTAACTTCAGCGGAAGCAGCGGGGAAAATAAAATCGAAACTTTAAAATTATGATTCAAGCAGAAATACAAACTTACGCGGAAAATTTTACTTCGGAAGAAAACGAGATTTTGCGTTCACTGAGACAAAAAACTTTCGGCGAGCGCGACGATAAATCGATGCTTTCGGGCTTTTATCAAGGTCGTCTGCTTTCCGGCTTAAGCAAAATAATTCAGCCGAAACGCATTTTGGAAGTCGGAACTTATATGGGATATTCGGCTTTGTGCCTGGCGGAAGGATTGAGCGATGACGGAAAAATTATCACGCTCGATGTCAATGAAGAAACGAACGCGATTGCTAAAGAGTTTTGGGCGCAGACGCAGTATTACAGCAAAATCGAAGCTTATCTCGGCGACGGAACGCAGATAATTCCGACTCTAAACGAGACTTTCGATTTGGTTTTCATCGACGCCGACAAGCCGAATTATAAAAATTATTACGATTTGGTTTTCCCGAAACTAAAGGTTGGCGGAATTGTTTTAGCCGACAATGTTTTGTGGAGCGGAAAGGTTTTGCACGCGGAAAATGAAGACGAAAACACGCAGGCTCTGCACGAATTCAACAAAAAAATTCAGGCGGACGAAAGAGTCAGCAATATTTTACTGACCGTTCGAGACGGTTTGATGATGATTAGAAAAGAAAAAGATTAAGGCAAAAGTAAAAAGTAAAAAGGCAAAAATTGGAGGAAAAATTATGGCAGACGAAATTTACAACATTCCGGTTAAGAAAATTGACGGCAGCGAGACAAATTTGGGCGAGTACAAGGACAAAGTTTTACTCGTCGTAAACGTCGCTTCGAAATGCGGTTTGACGCCGCAATATGAAGGCTTGCAGAAACTTTATTCCGATTATCAGGATAAAGGTCTGGAAATTCTCGGATTTCCGGCAAACAATTTTATGGGACAGGAGCCGGGAACTGAAGACGAGATTCAGGAATTCTGCTCGTCGAATTACGACGTGAAATTTCCGCTTTTCTCGAAAATTTCGGTCAAAGGCGACGACCAGCACCAGCTTTATCATTATCTGACCGAGACGAAACCGGAAACGGACGTAAACGACGGCGGGCTGGAAGAAAACTTAAAAGGCTACGGGCATAATCGTTCGACCGGAAGCGAAGTTTTATGGAATTTCGAGAAATTTCTCGTCGGCAAAAACGGAGAAATCGCCGCGCGTTTTGCGCCTGATGTAACCGCCGAAGACGAAAGGTTAGTCGAAAAAGTCGAGGAAGAATTAGCGAAATAAAATTATGGCTGAAAATAAAACGAAGGAAAACGATGCGAGCGTCGAAGATTTTCTGAATAAAATTCCCAACGAAAATGTTCGCGCAGATTGTCTGAAAATCGCCGATTTGATGTCGAAAGCGACCGATGCCAAGCCGAAAATGTGGGGCGACAGCATCGTCGGTTTCGGCAAGCGGACGATGAAATATTCGACCGGGCGCGAGCTTGAATGGCTGATAATCGGATTTTCGCCGCGCAAACAAAATCTGACGCTTTATCTAAACATCGGCGAAGGCTGGAATCAGGATTTGCTGTCGCAGCTCGGCAAGCACAAGGCGGGAATGGGTTGTTTGTATATAAAAAGACTGAGCGACGTTGACGAAAATGTTCTTGAAAAACTGATTAAAGTGTCGGCAGAGAAAGCGAAAAGCAACTGAACGCAGGCTCACCGTTAAAAATTATGGAAAAGCGAAAATTCGGAAAAACAGATATGGAAGTTTCCGTGCTCGGATTCGGCGGCGCGGAAATCGGTTATAACGCGAGCCAGACGCAGGAAGAAGTAAATCTTCTGCTCAATTCCGCGCTCGACGCGGGCTTGAATGTGATTGACACGGCGGCGGCTTACAAGACTTCGGAGGAATTAATCGGCAATGCGGTCGGCAGACGGCGCAAGGAATATTATCTTTTGACGAAATGCGGCGCGCTCGACGGTTTTACGCGCTCGGATTGGTCGAAAAAAGGAATTTTGGAAACGATTGAAACGAGTTTGCGCGCGCTGAAAACCGATTATCTGGATATCGCGCAGCTTCATAGCTGCTCGGCGGAAATTCTTCGGCAAGGCGACTGCATCGAAGGCTTGCAGCGCGCGCAGGAAAAAGGCTACACGCGATACATCGGCTATTCGGGCGACAACGAGGACGCGAAATACGCAATAGAATTAAACGTTTTCGATTCATTTCAAACTTCGGTTTCGATTGCCGACCAGACGCCGATTAACGAGAATATTCCGCTCGCGGTCGAAAAAGGCTTGGGCGTGATTGCCAAACGCCCGATTGCCAACGCCGTCTGGAGAAACACGGAAAAGCCGAAGGATTCGTATCATCACGAATACTGGGACAGAATTCGGAAGCTGAAATTCGATTTTCAGAACAAATCTCTCGACGAATCGATTGCAACGGCGCTGAGATTTACGCTTTCGATTCCCGGAATTTCAACGATGATTGTCGGCACGACCAAGCCGAATCGCTGGCAGGAAAACGCGCGTTACGTTGCCGAAGGCGAGCTTTCGGACGAGGAATTTGAAGAAATTCGCCAACGCTGGAAAGAAGTCGCCGACGAAAGCTGGATTGGGCAAACGTAATTCAATTACGAATTAAAAATTACGAATTACGAAAGAAAGTTGTTTTCAACTCATAATTTATTGAATAAGGGAAAATGAGTAAATTATTGGAAAAATTTAAACTGCGCGAAATCGAATTTCGCAATCGAATCTGGGTTTCGCCGATGTGCCAGTATTCGAGCATTGAAGGAATGCCGACGGACTGGCATCTGGTTCATCTCGGCAGCCGCGCAGTCGGCGGCGCGGGATTTGTGATGCAGGAAGCGACCGCCGTTTCGCCCGAAGGCAGAATCTCGCCGCAGGACGCGGGAATCTGGTCGGACGCGCACATTGAAGCTTACGCGAGAATTACTGGATTTATTAAATCGCAGGGCGCGATTGCCGGAATTCAGCTCGCCCACGCCGGACGAAAAGCTTCGACCGCCGCGCCTTGGAACGGCGGCAAAAAAGTTGAAGAAACCGAAGGCGGCTGGCAAGTTATTGCGCCGAGCGCGCTTGCCTTTGACGAAGATTACCCGATGCCGCGCGAGATGACCGGCGAAGACATTGAAAAGGTAAAAAATGATTTTGTCGAAGCGGCAAAACGCTCTTTGCAGGCGGGTTTTGAAGTTATCGAAATTCACGCCGCGCACGGTTATCTTCTCCACGAATTTCTTTCGCCTCTGTCGAATAAAAGAGCGGACGAATACGGCGGAAGCTTTGAAAATCGCGTACGTTTTCCGCTTGAAATTGCAAAAGCTGTGCGCAAAGTCGTTCCCGAAAATCTGCCGGTTTTCGTGCGGATTTCGGCGACGGATTGGGTGGAAGGCGGCTGGAATTTGGAGCAGTCAGTCGAGTTTTGCAAGCTTTTAAAGGAAATCGGCATTGATTTAATTGACTGTTCGACCGGAGGAAACGTTCCGAACGCGAAAATTCCGGTCGCGCCGAATTATCAGGTTTCGTTTGCGGCGGAAATTCGCAGAAAGTCGGGAATTGCGACGGCGGCGGTCGGTTTGATTACAGAGCCGGAGCAAGCCGAGGAAATTTTGGCAAGCGGCGAAGCCGACGCGGTGATGATTGCGCGCGAGTTTTTGCGCGAGCCTTATTTCCCGTTCCGAGCGGCGCGGGAATTGGGCGGCGAAGTCGATGTGCCGAAGCAATACGGTCGCGCGATTGATTTACGAAAAGCAAAAAGCGTAGACGCGAAATAGAATTATGAGCAGTTTTACAAATATTCCGTTTTCAGTTTTGGATTTATCGCCGGTTGTTGAAGGCGCGAAGCCTGCCGACGCGCTTCGAAATACGCTTGACTTAGCGCAACACGCTGAAAATCTAGGTTATAAGCGTTTCTGGCTTGCCGAACATCACAATATGACCGGAATTGCGAGCGCGGCGACTTCGGTTGTTATCGGATTTGTCGCGGGCGGAACGTCGAAAATTCGCGTCGGCGCGGGCGGAATTATGCTGCCGAATCACGCGCCGCTCGTTATCGCCGAGCAGTTCGGAACGCTCGAATCAATTTATCCGAACCGGATTGATTTAGGACTCGGACGCGCGCCCGGAAGCGACCGCGTAACGGCGCACGCTCTGCGGCGAACTTTGCAGACGGACGGCGACGATTTTCCCGAATTGTTGGAAGAATTAAGGTTTTTCTTCGGGGAGCCGGTCGAAAATCAAAAAGTTCAAGCCGTTCCGGGCGGCGGTTTGAATGTTCCGATTTGGCTGCTCGGCTCAAGCGGTTTTTCGGCGCAGCTTGCGGGCAAATTAGGTTTGCCGTTCGCTTTCGCCGGGCATTTTTCGCCCGAAAATATTCTGCCCGCGCTTGAGCTTTATCGAAGAAATTTCGAGCCTTCGGAAGATTTGCAGAAGCCTTACGCGATGCTGGCGCTAAACGTTATTGCCGCCGAAACCGACGCGGAAGCGAATTTTCTGGCGACTTCGCAGTACCAGTCTTTTTTGAATCTGGTGCGCGGAACGCCCGGCAAAATTCAGCCGCCGGTCGAAGATATGGACGAAATCTGGGACGAGCGCGAAAAAGCTCTGGTCGCGTCGCGCACGGGCGGCTCGATTATCGGAAACCTTGAAACGGTAAAAGCGGGATTGGAGAAAATTCTGGACGCAGCGAGCGCCGATGAATTGATGATAAACGCGATGATTTTCGACCACGAAAAGCGTCTGCGCTCATATGAAATCGTCGCTGAAATTTGGAAAGAAAACGCCGACGAAAAATCGGCGGCAGCTAAATAATCAAAAAATGAGGTGAAAATATGGCAATAAGAACAGCGAAAGCAACCTGGAAAGGCGGTTTGAAAGACGGGAAAGGGACGATGGCTTTGGGCAGCGGCGCGTTTGAAGGCGCGTTTTCGTTCAACACGCGAATGGGCGACGAGCCGGGAACGAATCCCGAGGAATTAATCGGCGCGGCTCTGGCGGGTTGCTACACAATGGCTTTGAACGCGACGCTCGAAAAGGAAGGTCATAAGGCGAACGGCATCGAATCGAACGCGAAAGTTCATTTCGGCAAAGACGATGCGGGTTTTGCTATTACAAGCATCGACCTTGAAACAAAAGCCGATGTCGAAGGAATTGAAGAAGCGGCTTTTTTGAAAATTGCCGAAGAAGTGAAAAAGGCTTGCCCGGTCAGCAAGGCGCTGGCGGCAACTCCAATCAATTTGACGGCGAGTTTGGTATAATAGTTAGTAAATAAAGAACTGCCGCCGGCTTCGGCTTCAAGGCAGCGCAATAATTTAGATTTTAAGGAGAAAAACAATGGGAGATTTTACAAAAGCAGTTACGGATACGAATTTTGAAGCGGACGTTATCAGCTCGGACAAGCCGACTCTGGTAGATTTCTGGGCGGAATGGTGCGGACCTTGCCGGGCGATTGCGCCGACGGTCGAAGCGGTTGCCGAGCAGTTTGAAGGCAAGGCGAACGTCGTCAAAATGAACGTTGACGAAAATATGAACGTGCCGCAACAATACGGCATTCGCGGCATCCCGACGCTCATTTTGTTCAAAAACGGAAAAGAACAGGAACGCTATGTCGGCGGCAATATCAGTCGCGAAAAGCTTGCGGAAATGATTCAGCAATACGTTTAGTCAGTTAATTTTTTAGCCACGAACAAACACGAAAGGACACGAAAATTATTTTGTGAAATGCGCGTGTTCTTTCGTGGCTAAATTCTTTATAGATTATGAAAGCAATAATTGTCAGGGAATTCGGCGCGCCGGAAGTGATGCGGCTGGAAGAAGTTTCGCTGCCGGAGGTCGGCGCGGCGCAAATTTTGGTGCGTGTCAGGGCGGCGGGCGTTAATCCGGTCGATACATATATTCGCGGCGGGCTTTACGCGCAGAAACCGAATTTGCCTTATACGCCGGGTAAAGACGCGGCGGGCGTTGTCGAAGCGGTCGGCGAACGCGTCGAAAACATAAAAGCCGGCGACCGTGTTTTTACAGCCGATTCCGTTTCGGGAACTTACGCGGAATTTGCTTTGTGCGAGGAAAATCAGGTTCAGATTTTGCCTGAAAACGTTTCGTTCGAGCAAGGCGCGGGCGTTTTTGTGCCATACGCGACGAGCTATCGCGCGCTTTTACAAAAAGCGAAAGGAAAATCCGGCGAAACTGTTTTAATACACGGAGCGTCGGGCGGCGTCGGCATTGCTTCGATTCAGTGGGCGAAAAACGCGGGCTTGAAAATTATCGGGACGGCAGGCTCGGAAGAAGGAAAGCGGCTTGTGCGCGAGCAGGGCGCAGATTTTGCGCTCGACCATTCGGACGAAAATTATCTGGAAGAAATCAAGCAGATTACAGAAGGAAAAGGCGTTGACATCATTCTGGAAATGCTTGCCAATCACAATCTGCAAAAGGATTTTGACGTTCTGGCGATGTTCGGGCGCGTCGTCGTTATCGGCAATCGCGGAAGTCTGGACTTTAACCCGCGCGCGATTATGGGCAAAGACGCGACCGTTTACGGAATAGCGCTTTTCAACGCGCCGGAGGCGGAAATGCGGGAAATATATCGAGCTATCCACAAAGGCTTGAGCGAAGGATTTCTGAATCCGATTGTCGGCAAAACATTTCCGCTGGCGGAAGCCGTTGCCGCGCATCACGCGGTTATCGAAGAAAAAGCGTTCGGCAAGATAGTTTTAGTAAGTGAAAACTGAGAAGTGAGAACAGTTTTCACTTTCAACTAACCATACCTCTCCAAAGCCTCCTCGTCCGAGTTTGCGAATTAGAGTGTAATTGCCGAATTGTTGTCCTTTGTGGAACATTACAGATTTTTAGTTTTGCCGAAAGTCTAACAAATTTTATATTTTTACAAAAGCATTTAAGCGAATATAATATGGAATCCGCATATTAACAGTGGTCATAAATGCTTAGACTTTACTTTATAGCAAAGTTGATGCTATTTTACTTTAACTTACAATCAGACAACTCAATATAAGAAGATGGGTTTTTACTTTCGCAAAAGTGTTAATTTCGGAATATTCCGCTTAAATTTCTCAAAATCAGGAATCGGTGTTTCAGCAGGTGTTAAAGGCGCAAGAATTTCAAAAACTCCAAAAGCAACTTATGTTCATTTTGGGACTAATGGTTTTTACTATAAACAAAGAATAAATACTTCTACCAAGCAGACGAGCAAAGATAATTTTAATTCAAACTTTACTTCTGCAACTTCTGAATCAAATGAATCAACCCAAAATTCAAAAGAATCTTTGCGCTACGTTGATAGTTCTAATGCTGAATTTCTAAATAAATTGAACTCTACAATTCAGCAATCTTATTCAATTTTAGTAATACAGCTTATTACATTAATAACTACCTTTGTTGGTATTTGTTTTCTCATTAACTTTGGAAGAATAAAGCTTGCTGTAACTGATTCTACAATCGCACAAAACTTAGTTCTTTTAGAATTTTTCATTAATACTGGGCTTTTTTGTCTCTTATTGTTTTTATCTTGGAAAGCTTATAAAGCAGATAAACGAAAAAGAACTTTTCCTCTGTTTTATCAACTTTGGGGAAGCTCTTTGGCTCGGTTTACAAGTATTAAAAAGGCGTGTGAAATTCTTTCAAAATCATCAACAGTTTGGCGATTAAAAACATTCGCAAATGATACAAATCAACCCGCAGATGTTTTGAAGCAAACACCGCCCTATATCCTAACGGATGTAGAAACTTGGAGTTTGGAATCTAACCGTATTTCTCTTCACTTTCTTCCTGATTTCATATTTGTTTGGCACGGTAAGAAATATGGTGTAGTTTCCTACGAATCATTTGACGTGTCATTTTCAACTGACAGTAAGCTTATAAGAGGAATTCCCCCGAAAGACTCAACAATTGTGCAATATATTTATCAGCATACGAGAGTAAACGGCTTACCAGATAGACGCTATAAATATAATCCTGCTTTCCCTATTGTAGAGTATGGCTTAATCAATTTTAGGTCTAATACAGGTTGGAATATCCAATTTCAAGTTTCAAATGTATCAGTTGCAAAAACTTTTACTGATGTATTTAATCGAGAAGTCTTAGATAAGCAAGATACACGAAAAACTGTAAATGAGACTCATCAACGAACAAATTACAGTCAAAATAGAAATAGTAATTACAGGCAAAGTTATAATCAGAAACAGACGAAACAAACAACACCAATTGTTGATGAAACAGTTAGACTAGCTCACGAAGTATTAGAAATAAGAGTAGGCGCGACTAAGGAACAAATCATTGCAGCTTATAGAGAGCAAGTTAAAAGCTATCACCCTGATAAAGTAGTGCAAACTTCGCCCAAAATAGCCAAACTCGCAGAAGAAAAAATGAAAGAAATAAATCTTGCATATCAAACTCTCAAACAACACAAACTTGTGTGATTACTAATCTTTTCACTTTTCAGTTTTACTTGTAATATCGTTTCAAAATCAAACATTTTCCCGACTCTTGAAGATGGCACACTGATTGCCGTTCATAAACTTCGAATGAGCGAATGTATCAAATACATTCTTTAATTATAGAAATTAAAAGAAACAGAGGAGAAATTATGAACGCAATAGAACTTTTGAAAGCAGACCACGATGAGGTAAATCATCTTTTCGGAAAGGTTAAGGCGACCGAAGAAGGCGAACACAAAGAGCTTTTTGAGCAGATAAAAGCAGAGCTCGATGTTCACACGCATATTGAGGAAACGATTTTCTATCCGAAGCTGAAAGAGGAAAAGGAACTTGAAGACATCACGCTCGAAGGCATCGAAGAACATCATCAGGCAAAGATTTTTCTGCGCGAGCTTTCGGCTTTAACCGAAGACAGCGAAAAATTTGAGCCGAAGCTGAAAGTTTTGATGGAAGACATCACTCATCACGTTCAGGAAGAAGAAGGCAAAATGTTCCCGAAAGTCGAAGAGATTTTTGACGAAGCGACTTTAGAGGAACTGGGCAAGCAGATGGAAGAAGAAAAGAAAAGCTTCAAAAAATCGCAGACTGCCGGCGCGGGCAAGTAAAAAAAGTTTTAATACAATCCGGGACTCAGGTTTTTATCGATAAAAGCCTGAGTCTTATTGTTTATTAAATTTTGTAAAATTTATTTCTACTACCAATCCTCGTAGAAAATCCCTTGCGATTTTTCTGCTGATAACATAAATTAAATTGTCAACAGTATTTTTATATACCTATACCTAAATTGATTCTCTATCAGGAGTTGTAATGAAAAAATTAGTGTTTCTTGTGATGCCGTTTTTGCTAATAGGCGCTTTCGGCTTGTTTTTCTACTTAAATCCCGATGTTGTGGCGAGCATCAAGGAGAAAATTGTCGGCGGCGACCCGGATATGCCCGAATTTCTGGAAACCAACCCGGAAATTTCCAAAGAGGAATATATGCTCCGCCGCGCCGAAAATATCGGGATGCTTCGCGGTGTTACAAAAGACCAGCCGTTTGATCCCGCGCTGCGATTAAGCGCTATCAGCAAAATGCAGGAGCAGGAAGCGCAGCTCGCGCGAACCGCCGCGCCGCAGTCGGCGTGGACGGAAATCGGTCCGAATCCGATTCCGAACGGGCAAACCAGCGGCACGACAACGCCCGTCTCGGGACGCACGCTTGCAATCGCCGTTCACCCGACAGACCCTAACATCGTTTATGTCGGAACGGCGCAAGGCGGACTTTACCGCACGACCGATGGCGGAACGACGTGGACGCCTTTGCTCGACAGCGCGCAGAGTTTGGCAGTTAATACAGTGGCTATCGTCCCTTCGCAGCCGGAAACGATTTTTGTCGGAACGGGCGAAGCCGGATTTTGCGGCGACTGCTATTTCGGCGCGGGAATTTATCGAATCGATAATGCCAGCACGACGGCAAATCTTACCGGACCGTTTGGAGCGGCGACTACTTTCAGCGGTCGCTCGGTCAGCAAAATCGTCATGCATCCGACCAATCCGAATATCATGTTTGTTACTTCGGCGTCAGGCAGCGGCGGCATCGGCGGCGTGGCTACGACCGGACTCGCGGCGCGCGGCGTGTTTCGCTCGACGGACGCGCTCAGCGCTACACCGACTTTTACTAAAATGACTATTACCGGGGTGGCGGCGCAAGACCGCGCTTTTGTCGATATGGTCATGGACCCGGGCAATCCCGACCTTGTGCTCGTAACCGAGGCTGACTCGTTCGCGCTTAACGAAGGCGGCGTTTATCGCTCGACCGACGCTGTTACGGCAGTAAGCCCGACTTTCGTGCGGACATTTACGGCAGGCAATGGAACTACCAATTCCCGAACCGAGCTGGCTCTGCACAGAGACAGCGGAACAGGAGTTGTTACCGTTTACGCGGCATCGGGTTTCAACGGCGGAACCGTGCAGCGTTCGATTGACGGCGGAGCAACGTGGACGCAGAGAATTGATAACAATTTCTGTACCGCGCAGTGTTTCTACGATATTGCCGTAGCGGTTGACCCGACCAATGTGAACCGTCTTTATCTCGGCGGCTCGCCTACTTTGACGTTCGGCTTCTCGATTAATGGCGGCACATCTTTTACCGCCAGCACAAACGGTCTGCATAGCGACTCGCACACGATTGCCGTCGCGCCGTCGCTTCCGTCAACGCTTTATTTCGGCTCTGACGGCGGTATTTATAAATCGACCGACAGCGGCGTAAGCTGGACGCCTCTGAATAATACGACTTTCCGCGCGACGCAGTTTACGAGCATCGCCGTTCACCCGACCGACCCGAATTTTACCATCGGCGGAACGCAGGACAACGGCACGAATTTTTATAAACCGGACGGAACATGGACGCGCGCCGACGCGGGCGACGGCGGTTACACGGTAATTGACCAGAATGCGGCGGATACAACGAACGTCAGGATGTATCATACTTACTTCAATCAGACGAACGCGATGGCTTACGCGCGAACGCTGACGACGGCGACGGCGGTTGATAACGGCTGGACGCTTCACGGATGCGGTTTTGCCGGCTCAATCGCTAACGGGTTTACCTGCGCGGCTTCGGCAATTCTTTTCTACGCGCCGATGGAACAAGGTCCGGGCAGCCCGCTCAACACGCTCTATTTCGGCTCTGACGTGCTTTATCGCTCTGCCGACGGTGGAACGACGATGACGAAAGTTAGTCAGGAACCGATTCAGTTGGGCGCAGCAATCAGCGCGATTGCGATTTCGCCGCAAAACGACAACGTCCGAATGGTCGGAGAAAATAACGGCAACCTTTTCGGAACGACGACGGGCGCTAGTCCACTGGTTAATCTCGACCCTTCGAACGTTATTCCGAACAGTTTTATCGGGCGCATCGCCATTTCGCCGACGGATGCGAATACGGCTTATGTCGCGCTCGCGGCGTTCGGCGTTACGAATCTCTGGAAAACGACGACCTTAAGCAGTTTTGCAGACACCGGCAAATTGCCGGAAGGCGCAAATCTCGTGCCGACGTGGGTTCCGGCAAACAACGGGCTTCCGCAGGTTCCGGTCAACGGTTTGGTTATCGACCCGCTCGATTCGAATCGTCTTTACGCGGGAACTGACATCGGCGTTTATGTTTCGCACGACTCGGGCGCAAACTGGATTCCGTTCGGAACCGGCTTGCCGCGTGTCGCCGTCTTCGATTTGGCAATAACGGGCGAACCGTCTGCCACTCGTAAGGTGAGAATCGCCACGCACGGGCGCGGAATGTGGCAGATTCAAGCGCTCGTTCCGTCTGCCGCCAACGTCAGCGTTTCCGGCAGAGTTATGGCAAACGGCAGAGGCGTTTCACGCGCAAACGTTACGATAACCGATGCGCAGGGCAATCCGCGCCGCGCGATTACCAACGCGTTTGGTTATTATCGCTTTGACGAAGTGAGCGTCGGGCAAACCTATGTTATTGAGGCTGCCTCGAAGAAATACACTTTCGCGCCGCAGGTAGTCTTTGTCGAAAACGACATGAACGTAGATTTCGCTCCGGTCGATGCGGTGTTAATCGATGTTCCGATAAAGGGCGACCGCTAACGTAAAAAAAGCACAATATAAAAAGCCCGGCTCGGTCGAGTCGGGCTTTTTGCCGTTGAAATTTCTTCGATGAAAAATAGGAAAGTTGTTTATGAGACTAAAGCCGCCTCTTTTCTCGACTGAAATTCTTCCAGCGCGTCAAAAACTTGCAGCGCGTATTTTACGTTGCCGAACGGCGCGGAAACCTGCACGCCCTGAATCAAATCGCGGACTTCGAGCAGAGACTTACGCGCGATATTGATGCCTTCTTCACGCGCGGCTTCCTTTGAAATATCTGACGCTTTTCGCATTCTTTCGAGAATTTCGTGCGTTACGACAACGCCCGGAACTTCGTTGTGCATAAATTCGGCGTTGCGGATGGAAACAAGCGGGAAAATCCCCGCGACAATCGGGATGCGAACGTGCTCGATTCGTTTGAGAAAGCTTTTTAGCTGTTCCGTGTCGTAAACGGGCTGAGTAATCGCATATTCAGCGCCCGCTTCGACCTTCCATTCAAAGCGTCGGATTTCCTCATCCAGATTTATCGCGCCCGGATTTACGCCGACGCCGATTGAAAAAGCCGTCGGGCAGCCGATAGGATTGTTGCCCAAATCCAGACCGTGATTGAGCTTGTTGACCATATTCGTCAAGCCGATTGAATCGATGTCGAAAACGGCGGTCGCGTCGGGAAAAGGTCCCATTTTCGGCGGGTCGCCCGTGATAATCAAAAGATTATGAAGCCCGAGCGCCGCCGCGCCGAGTAAATCAGACATCATTCCGAGAAGATTTCTATCGCGGCAGCAGTAATGCAGAACGGCTTCGATGCCGACCTTTTGTTCGACCAGAATCGCCGTCGCCTGCGCGCTCATTCTCGTTTGCGCTCGCGGTCCATCGGGAATATTTACCGCGTCAACTCCGGCATCGACAAGTAGTTTTATCGATTCCAGAGTTTTCGCCGCGTCGCAGCCTTTCGGCGGCAGAACTTCGACCGATGTAACAAACTCGCCGCGCGCAATCTTCCGCGACCATTTCGAGCGTTCTTCGGGCGCGACGACCTGAATATCAGCCGGCGTTAAATCATTTACTTTTGCTGAAACAATCGGTTTTGCTTTTACTTTCGCCGCGCGCGGAGAAATGGCGCGAACCGCATCAGCCATTAATTTCGTGTGTTTCGGCGTCGTGCCGCAGCAGCCGCCGACGAATTTCGCGCCCGCCTTGATAAAACGCTTGGCGAATTTCGACATGTATTCGGGCGAAGACATATAAAACTGCCTGCCCTGAACATCTCTTGGAAGTCCCGCATTCGGCTGCGCGGAAAGCTTTTTATGCGTAACTTCGCGCATTTTTTCGAGCGTCGTCAAAATATGCGTCGGACCGACGCCGCAGTTTAAGCCGATTACGTCAACGCCGAGTTCGTCGAGCTTTTTGGTGAAAGTTTCGGGCGTTACGCCGAAAACCGTGTTGCCTTCGGTCGTAATCGTCATCTGCGCGAAAATCGGTAAATCCGATAATTCTCTGACGGCTTTTATCGCCTGTTCGACTTCCGACAAATCCGAGAAAGTTTCGAGAACAAATAAATCGACATCGCCTTCAATCAGCGCGGCTGCCTGTTCCTTGAACATCTCTTTCGCCTCGTCAAACGAAGTCGGTCCATACGGCTCGATTCTGAGTTCGAGAGGTCCGATTGCTCCCGCGACGAAAACGTCTTCGCCCGCCGCTTCACGCGCAAGCCGAACGCCCGCGATGTTGATTTCGCGCAATTTGTTTTCCAGACTGTACTGCTGTAATTTATGCCGCGTCGCGCCGAAAGTGTTCGTTTCGATAATATCCGCGCCCGCTTTGACGTATTCCTCGTGAACTTCGCGCACAAGGTCGGGCGAAGTCAGGTTCAGTTCATCATAAGAACGATTGATATAAACGCCTTTGTCGTAAAAGCGCGTGCCGACCGCGCCGTCAAAAACGAAAATGCCGTCGGAATCTAAAATTTCACGGAAGTTTTTCATTATGTTTAGTCCTTTGTCCTTTGTCCTTTGCCGTTTGCGCGCTTGAACTTAAATTAAGAACTCAATTTAAATTCAATCGTGCAAAGGACAAAGGACAAAGGACTAATGACAAAATTAAAAAATCTCGCCAAAACAGCGAGACTCTTTAAAACTTTTCTCTATTCGCTGTTTAGCAGTTTATTTTACGTGGTCGCAAGTCGCTGATAACTCACCACGAAAAGTAAATTTTATAATGCGGTTTCGGGCGGAAAGTGTCAAGTTTCCGCCCGAAAAATTATTTATCGCCGTCGCCTTCATCCGCGTTTTTATCAAGGTCTTCGTCGTTTTCCTTTTGCGTGATGAAATAAAATTCACCTGCCTTTTCCGGCGTCAGTTTCGCTCCGAGCATCGACGCCGCGTAGGCGAGAACGGCATCCATTTTTTTATTCAGCGCCGCGCCTGTCGGTATAACCGGCACATCCGGGATGACGCCGACTTTTTCCAGACGGCTTCCGTCTTTCATCACAACGTCGGCGACGGAAACGCTCATTCCTACCGACGAAAGAACATAAACCGAAAGAGAGCTTGCCGGGCTGAACAATCCGATGCCGTAACTGGTCATCACTGCGCCGCTGCTGACATCGCCGACGATTTTGGCGCGTTTTTCGAGCTGGAGAACACGTGATGTCATCTCGGCAGCCGAAGCCGACCGGCTGTCAATCAAAACGACCAAATCACCTTTGTAAACCTTGTCGCCGCGCGTTTTGGCATAGCGCGTTTCGGTTTTATCCCGGCTTATTACGTCGCCAATCTTAACGTCCTGCTCGAAAAAATGACCGAGCAGATATTCTTCAATCGAAACAAGCCCGCCGCCGTTGCCGCGTAAATCGAGAATCATCTTCGGATAATTTCTAGCCTGCTTCATCATTTTATCAATATCGTTTCGCTCGACGACGAAAGTATAAAGCTTGCAGGCGATTGTCTGCGTATTGACTTCCTGACATTTGAAAGGCTCGAATTTTTCCTTGTTCTTCTTGCTTTTCAGCTCTTCGCGCCTTTCCTTTTGCGTCATCGTCTTGGCTTTAACGGTCAATTTCTGCTGCGCGCCGTCGAGTTTTTCCACGGCAAGGTCAACCGTATCCGCCGGGTCGAGCTTGTATAAAACATAAAGGATTTTCCAGAGGTCTTCACGATGCGGCTTAAACTTTCCGATGTTCACGATTTTGTCGCCGACCACCAAACCTTGTTTTTCGGCGTCGCTGCCTTTTTTGACCGAAATGATAAAACATTCGGCGCCGAACATCTGCATCGAAAACCCGTAGTCGAAGAAATCGGCGCGCGACGGCAGTTGAAATCTCGTGTGCGAATCGTCAAAGTCCATCAAAAACTGAACCAGAACGCGATACATCTGCCAGTTATATTCGAGCGTGTTGATTCGGTCTTTGGCGGCTTTAACCTTCGCCTCCAAATCGATGCCGCGAAAATTCTTGTCGTAATAATATTTCTCTAAGTTTTCCTTCATCTCTTTGAGAAGAGCAATCGATTCGGCGCGATATTTCTTGGTATCGCCGCTGACCTTTTTCGCCTTATTATCGTCCTGCGCAAAAGCTTTGCCATGACCGGCGAAAAGGATAGCCGCGCTCAAAATAAATGCGGTAATTAATAAATATAAATTCTTTTTCATAAGTCTAATATTGGACGCGCCTAAACCTAAATTTAAGCGCGAAAATTATAATCGGTTAATAATATAGAAAATGTGATGGAAGAACAACTTTTTTACAACTTTACAGGCGAAACCATAAGGATTATTTCGTCGAATTTTAAGTTTCCGTTGATTCTTCATTGCTTAGAAACTAAATATAAGATTTTAGTTTGCCCGAAAATCCGTAATTGGTAGAAAAACATCGGACATCGCTATTTATTCACGCTTCCGAGCGTTTCGTCGAGCCAGTTATTCACCGTCGGCGCGAAAAATTCGATGGTCGGGATGTGTCCGCCGGGATAAAGAACGATTTTTCTCGGCTCGCGCAATAATTTGTGAAGCGGTTTGGCATCGGTGTTGTAGGGAAATGTCTCGTCGTAAAGCCCGTTGATGATGAGTTTTTGCGTTTTTATATGCGAGGCAAATTTTATCGGGCTTGTCTCGGCAATGCGGTTTAGAAAATCTTTTTCCAGACCGGCGCTTTCGAAAACGAGACATTTGTAGCGCGTTTCAATCGCCGTCAAAACCAGACCGACGTTCGCGCCGTTGGAGATGCCGAGAAAGGCGAGCTTTTGAAAATTCAAATCATCGCGCTCTTTTAGATAATCGACGCCGCGCCGCAAATCGGTTATCCAGTTGACCATCTGCTTGCGAAATTCGACGGTCGAATTCTCCGGCGGCGAATAATTGTTCAGAAAAGGACGCTCGTTATAGCCTTTTAACACAACGGCGAAAACGGCTCTGCCCGATTTTATCAGCGGCGTCAGAAACATCTCGACCGAATCGGGCAAGCTTCGAAGTCCGCGCACCACGTCGCCCGCCGGAACGTAGTGAATAACCTGCAAAGGACGCGGATAATTTTTCGGCAGATATAAATAAGCGATTGCCTGAAGGTCGCCTTCGCCGACGAAAGCGATTTTCTCGCGCCGCCAGTCATTGGTTTCGATTACTTCGACAACCTGCGCGTTAAGAGGCTTATTGTCGTATTCATAATGCGACAGCCACGTTTTAAAATCCGCTTCGCTCGAAGGCTGATAGTCAGGCGTTTCGGCTGGCGGAAGCATCTGCCCGCCCTGGTCGCCGGTTGATTCGGGCGCGTTTTTAGCACATCGAAAACCGATGCGATTTCCCCAGTAAAGCCCGGGATATTCGCCGTAATCGCCGAATGAATACGCCAAATCGTTCCACGCGCCGCCGCTTGTGATAAAACCCTGCGGGCTTTGATTCAAATTCCATTCGGACACGTTTCCAGCCATATTAAACGCGCCGAACGGGCTCATTCCATACTCATTGCTCATGACGGAAACCGTGCCCGTTCCGCGAAAATTGGCGCGGTCGTCGGTCGTCTCGCCCTGACGGATAAAGCCCCACGGCATCGCGTTATAGCGCGGGTCGAATGTGCCGTCGCGCGCGGCTTTTTCCCATTGAAAAACGGTCGGAAGCCGCTTGCCGCGAAATTCGGCGTAAGCCGCCGCTTCATACCACGTAATGTCGGTAACGGGAAAATCGTCTTTGCCTTCGGGAAAAGCCTGATTTGTCCACGAGCGCGGCGCGGGCAAGCCGGTTTTGTCCTTGAAATCTTTTAAGGCTTCCTCAATCGGAATCGTTTTTCCGTCCTTAACAATCGGATATTTCCAGAATTCCTTTTTCCAGTAGCCGCCGGACGCGACAAATTCCTTATACTCGGCGTTTGAAACTTCGTATTTATCAATAAAAAAGCCGTCGAGATTGATTTTCGTCTCGGTCGAGCGCGACCAGTTGACCAGAGAATATTCGCCCGCCGGAACAAAGACCATTCGCGGCGGCATTTTGTCCGTTTCCATCAGCTTCGCTTCGATTTTAACCGGCGGAGATTCGATAAATGAGCCGTTGACGCGCGGAATTCCGCCGGAAATCGTCCGTTCAAACGCGGCGAATCCGTCTTTTTCGACTTGCAGAATGTAGTTTCCGCGCGCGACGCGAAGCTCGTTTATCGGGGTTTCGCCGATAAACTGCCGTTCGGGAAATTTGCCGCGTCCGTCCGGCTGAAATCTTCGAAGATAAACTTTCGCGCCGTTCGGCTCGGAATTAACGGAAAGCGAATCGGAAATTTTCGGCATTACGCCCGCAAACGTCGATTCGGGAACGTATTTGCTCACTTCCAGCGCTAAATCATAGGCTTCGAAATTCTTTTCGTTTTTCGCCAGCTCTTCAACACGCGGAATTTGTTCGTTCGCCCAGCTTATCTGACGCATCTGCCACAATTTCCAGCCGCCGAGCGCCAGAAAAATGCACATTAAACCGGCGGAAACAATCCATTTCCAAGAGTTTTTTCGCTTGATGTTCTTTGTCTGCGCTTGAATCTGAATCGTCGGATGACTGGCGAGAAAATGGCTGAGCGTTTCGTGAATTTCATTCTCGCTCGCGCCGCTCGTCGCATGAAGCTCAAGCTGTTCGGCAAATTCGAGTTCCTGTTTGAGACGGCGCAAATCTTCGGTCATTTCGGCGGCGGTTTGATAGCGTTTTTCCGGTTCTTTCCGCAACGCTTTGGCAAGAATTCGTGAAAGTTCGGCGGGACTTTTCTCTTGTTTTTCGGGTTCCTGATAAAGAATTGCGGCAAGCTTTTCGACCGTATTTGCGCCGGAAAAAGGCGTTTTGCCGAAAAGCATCTCGTACAAAACCACGCCCAGACTCCAAAGGTCGGCGCGCGCGTCAACTTCCGCGCCGCGAATCTGTTCGGGCGACATATAGCTGACTGTTCCGACAATCATTCCGGGCAGACTCAGCAAACTTTTGAGGCTCGATTCGCTTTCAAGCGTGTCCAGAACAACTTTTTTCGCCAAGCCGAAATCAAGAACCTTTGCCTGATTATTTGTTGAAATAATAATGTTTGCGGGTTTTATATCGCGGTGAACAATTCCGCGCGCGTGCGCTTCCGCCAAAGCGTCGGCGGTTTGCAGCGCAATGTTGAGAGCTTCGAGCGGTTTGAGCTTTCCGCTTTTGATTTTTGCCGAAAGCGTCTCGCCTTCGACATACTGCATAACGATATAGCTAAAACCTGTTTGCTCGCCGATTTCGTGAATCGTGCAGATATGCGGATGTTCGAGCGCGGCGGCGGCTTGCGCTTCACGCAGAAAACGTCGATTCGCGTTTTTGTCCAGCGCGGCGGTCGGCGGCAGAATTTTCAGCGCGACCTGTCGGTTCAAACGCAAATCCTTTGCGAGATAAACCTCGCCCATACCGCCCGCGCCGAGCATATCAACGATTTGAAACGAGCCGAGCATTTCTCCGGGCGAAAGGCGCGGCACGCATTTTACCGAACCCAGACCGATTGAAATCAAATCTATAAAGCTGTCATTTTTATCACTTGCGGCAAGCAAAGTCTCTATTTCGAGGCGCAGTTCGGCATCTTCACCGCAGGCTTCGTACAAAAAATCCGCGCGTTCTGCGGACGATTTTTCGGAAGCGGCGTGAAAAATTCGACTGATTTCCTGCCACCTTTCTTTGTTCATTAAGATTTGAACTGTAAATGAAATAAAGAGAATTAACAGGGATAACAGGATAAACAAGGATAATACAAAAATAAAAAATGTTCTTTTTATCCCTGTCTATCCTGTTATCCCTGTTAATTTTTCTAACTCTGCAACTGCGTTTTCAGCCACGCGCGCGCCAGATTCCAATCGCGCAGAACCGTGTTTGAATGAACGCCGAGAACTTCGGCGATTTCTTCATTATTCAGACCGGCGAAAAATCTCATCTCGACGACCTGAGCGCGGCGCGGGTCAATTTTTGCCAATTCCTCAAGCGATTCGTCAAGCGCGATTATCTGCAAAGGCTTTTCTTTTGCAAAAACGAAAACGTCTTCGAGCGAGATTTTTTCCGCCGCGCCGCCGCGTTTTTCCGCCGTGTAGCTTCGCGCGTAATCGACCAGAATTCTTCGCATAAGGCTTGCCGCCATCGCAAAAAAATGCGCGCGGTTTTGCCAGTCGGTTTCCTGCTCGATAAGTCGCAGAAAAGCTTCGTGAACCAGCGCGGTCGGCTGCAATGTATGACCTTCGCGCTCGCTTTTCAAATAATGCGCCGCCAGTTTTCGAAGCTCGGCATAGACGAGCGGAACGAGAGCGTCAACCGCTTCGCGATTGCCCGCGTTCAGGCTTTGCAAAAGGCGCGTAACTTCATGCATTTCCGCTTTTAATTTTTTGTCCGTCATTTTACCGGCAAACGCGAGAGATTACGATTGTTTTGCAACAAATTTAATCCTTAATGAAAAAAAAATCAAAGAAAAATGAACGCTTGTTGTGGTCTTGGCTGAGAAATTTCGCGTATTGGGGCGGACACGGAAAATAAAAATTAAATTACAGGAGTTTAAAAATGAGTTTTTACCCCCTTGAAACACAACAAAATACGATTCTGCCGCGCATCGCCGCCGGCGACGAAACAGCGGTTCAGGACTGCATCACACAATACGGAAATTTAATCTGGGCTTTAGCGAGAAAATTTACCGCGAGACAAATCGACGCCGAAGACGCCGTTCAGGAAATATTTTTTGAAATCTGGCAGAGCGCAAAGCGTTTCGATTCGACAAAATCCAAAGAAATCACTTTTATCACAATGATTGCGCGCCGCCGCCTGATTGACCGCCTGCGCAAAGCTTATCGCCAGCCGAAAATCGAATCGCTCGACCACGCATTTTTTCACGCGCCGAATCCTCTGGAAAAGGAAATAATGAACAAGCTTCAAGCCCGCCGCATCGTTGACGGGATGAAATCGCTGCGCCCGGAACAGCGCGAATTGATGTTTCTGAATATTTATGAAGGAATGTCGCACGGCGAAATCGCCGAACGCAAAGGCATTCCGCTCGGCACGGTCAAAACGCATCTGCGGCGCGGTTTCAAACGCGTTCGCGAAGTCGTCAGCCGCAACGGAAACCGGAGCGCGAACATGGGACTTGTCTGATTTGAATCCGATTTTGGGCTTTGCCCGAAAACTTGGATTGCAAATTACGAAAGTTAATTTCGCCAAAAAATATTTAGGAGTTTAGAAAATGATAAAGAAAATTATATCTGTATTGCTGAGTTTAATGCTTGTCGGCGTGCCCGTTTTGGCGTCGAGCCACTCGGAAGCGCCGCTCATTGCGCGCGACCGTTTCGCCGACAACACCGACACATACGCTTTTCGAAGCATCGAGAAAGGACGCGAAGGTTTTGTAACGCTGATTGCCAATTACATCCCGTTTCAACAGCCCTCGGGCGGACCGCATTTTTTCCGTTTCGACGACACGGTTCGGTATGAAATAAAAATCGACAACACCGGCGACGGCGTTGAGGACGTTACCTATCAGTTCGAGTTTTTTACAAAAGTCAAAAACGACGAAACCGTTCTCGGACAAGGCGCGGTCAATCAGGACGTTGCGATTACTTCGCTCGAAGACCCCGATTATAACGAGCCGCAAACTTATTGGGTGAAACGAATCAAAGGAAATGACAGCACAAATCTCGCCATCGGCTTAAAGACGCCGCCCGCGAACATCGGACCGAAAGTTACGCCGAATTATGAAGAAAACCTGGGCGAAAAAGCCGTTCACGATTTGAAAGGCGGCGGGCGCGTTTTCGCCGGACAGCGCGACGAAGGTTTTTACATCGATGTCGGCGGCGTGTTCGACGGCTTGAATCTGAAATCAATCGGTTTGACCGGCGGCTATGATTACACGAAAGGCTTTAACGTCAGCACGATTGCGATTGAAGTTCCGATTAAGGATTTAACGGCTTCGGGCAAAACGCCGAAAAAACCGACTGATAAAGACGCGGTCATCGGCGTTTGGGCGACCGCCAGCCGCCGTTCGTCAAACGTCATTCAGGAAAACGGAATCCGCGAGATTAGCGGCGATTTCCGGCAGATTTCGCGTCTCGGAAATCCGCTCGTCAATGAAGTCGTCATTCCTTTTAAGCTGAAAGACGCATTTAATTCGCTATCGCCGAAAAACGATGTCGTCGCCGCGCCGTATGTGCTCGACCCGGAGCTTCCGAAATTGATGAAAGCCGTTTTCGGCATCAACATTCCGCCCGCGCCGCGTAACGATTTGGTTTCGATTTTTGCGACGGGAATTCCTGTAAACCCGATTACCGGACCGAATTACACGACGTTTTTATCCGACGGTCAGCCGCACGAATATCTGCGTCTGAACGTGGCGATTCCCGTAACGCCGTTTGAGAAAATCAATCGTCTCGGACTTTTGGGCGGCGACGTTGCCGGTTTCCCGAACGGTCGTCGCGTTCAGGACGACGTTACCGACATCGCGCTTCGAGCCGTTGCCGGCGGAACACCGTTTACGCCCGCGACGAACGTTGCGCCGAACAACACGCTCGGCGACGGCGTGAGTGAAAACGACGTTCCGTATTTAACCCGTTTTCCGTATCTCGCGCCGCCGAATGCGGGAAATACGCCGAATTATTAAAAAAAAATGGCTAGCGTTTCGGTTTTATACGAAACGCTAACCATTTTCGGGCGGGCAAAGATTCGGCTTTGCCCGCATTTTTTTTGTTTTATTGTCGTTCGGTTTCCTCTTCAATCGGATTTCCCGAACTTAACTTGCCGAAAAATGCGTAATCGGCGTTTTTGCCCGCAATTTCGAGTCGCCAGTGTGAATAATTGCTGACCTCATCGCAGCCGCGCCCGCGTCCCTGAAAAACCAGAAAATATGATGTCGGCTTGACGATGCTCGATTTGAAAAATCCCGTTCCGCCCGACACATTTCCTTTAAAGCGCAGTTCCTTGTAGAGCAAAGGTCCCAAACCTTTGTCGCTTCCGTCGTGAATATCGACTGCGAAATACAGCATCTGCGCGGGCATCGGCAAAGTTAAGCTGCCGGATTTCCCGCCCGGCGTCTCAAAGTTGAATTTCCATGTTTTTGAGGCAAAATTATTCAGCAAATTAAGTTTTCCGAACGCATCCGCCGAACCCGATTCATAATCCTTCTGAAGCGCGCTTAATCCTTTTAGGTCGCTGAAGTCGCCAACGCCCAAAAACAATTCGGCGGCTTTGTCGAACTTCATTTCTCCGAGTATTCCGAGCTGGTACGCGTCGGGCTTTGCGGTGCGGATGCTGTATGTTCCTTCCTCGGAACAGCACGCGCAGGCAAAGGCTTCGGACGGGAAAAACAAGCCGAATGCGACGAAGACAAATAAGAAAAACGAAACTGATTTCATAAGATTTCCTCCGGATTTTTGAAGAGTTTGCGCTATGCGCGGGAAAAAGTCAATTTTCTAAAGTCCCAAGTCCCAAGTCTCAAGTCTCAGGTAAAAATGAGCCTTTTGGGACTTTTGAGACTTGGGACTTGGGACTCATTTTCTTTGACATTTCGGGCAAAAATAGCTTGAGCGTCCGCCTTGTTTTAAGCGCGCAACCGGCGTTTCGCAGTTCACGCAAGTCTGATTTTCGCGGTCGTAAACGCGCCAGCGGTTTTCGTAACCGCCGCCGTAATAACTGCCGTCGATGTTTTCGGGATTGACGTTTAAGGTCGAGCCGAGAGCGATTGACTCGTGCAGAACTTCGCGGATTTTTTCAAATAAAATTGCCGCTTTTTGCTTTGAGACTTTATCAGCCGAAATTTGCGGATGTATTCGGGCGAGAAACAGCGATTCCGAAACGTATATGTTTCCGAGTCCGAGAACTTTTGTCTGGTCGAGCAGAAATTCCTTTAAGTTTCGCTTCGAAGTTTTCAGAACGGCGCGAAAATATTCGAGATTAAATTCGTTCGAAAAAGGTTCGGGCGCAAGTTTTTTGATTTCGGGTGCTTCGTGCAGATTTGTAGTTTCGACGATTTTCATCATCCCGAAATGCCGTTGGTCGCTGAAAACGAGGCGCGTTTCATCTTCAAAATAAAATACGGCGTGCGAAAATTTCGGCAGCTCGCGCTCGACGGGCAAAAGCAAAAAACGCCCGCTCATCCGCAAATGCGTGATTAAGGTGCTTCCGCTGTCTAAATTAAAGAGAATATGTTTGCCGCGCCGGTGGACGAAATTTATTGTTGAATCCTTTAATCTTTCGGCAAATTCCTCCGGCGGATTATACGGCGCGAGACGTTCGCGCAAAAGCTCTGCAATAATTATTTTGCGGCTTGAAACAAGTTTATTGAGCGATTGCGCGACGAGTTCGACTTCAGGCAGTTCGGGCATATTTTGATTTTAGATTTTAGTGTAATCGGTTAGCGAAGTTTTGTCGCCGAGAACCGCGCCTGCGCCGACCGAAGCGTATTTGCCGATGTAGCAGCTTCGTCCGATGATTGCGTTTTCGATGCGCGCCGCGTTTGATATGCGCGTGTGCGACCAGATTATCGAGTTTTCAATCACGGCTTTTTCTTCGATATGAACGCCCGCGCCGATTACTGAATTTGCAATCAGCGCGCCGGGTTTGATGACGCATTCGTCGCCGATAATCGATTTTTTATCGACCATCGCCTTGTGCGAAATATCGGCGTTATTAACCGCCGTTTCAATCTCGATTCCTTTGATTTTTCCGTCGAAAAAATCGTGATGAGCGTCGAGATAGCTTTTCGGATTTCCGATGTCGCGCCAGTAATTTTTTTGCAGAACAAAGGCATAAAAAGGCTTTTCTTTTGCCAGCAAATCGGGGAAAACATTGTATTCGAACGAACGATTTTCGCCTTTCGGAATTATGTCGAGAACGCCCGGCTCAAGCACGTAAATTCCGGCGTTGATATTGTTTGTCGTAAGCCCGGAAATCTCTTCCGGTTTCGGTTTTTCCAGAAAACGCAGAACTTTTCCGTCCGCTTCGGTTTCGACCAAGCCGTAAGCCGAAGGATTTTCGACCGGCGTTAAAACAATCGTCGCTTCCGCCTTTTTTTCCCGGTGAAACCGGACGATTTCGGCAATATCGACATCGGTTAAAATGTCGCCGTTAAAAACAACGGTCGTTTCGCGAAATCCGTCAGCCGCATATTTATACGCGCCGCCCGTTCCCATCGGACTCGGTTCGGTAACAAAGCTCAAATTAACGCCGTAATCCGAGCCGTCGCCAAGAATCTGCTCGATTTTGTCGGGCTGATAGCTGAGCGAAAGCGTGATGTCCGTAATTCCGGCGCGGCGCAGAATATTGAGCTGATAAAGCAAAAAAGGCTGGTTCAGAAAAGGAACAATCGGTTTCGGCGTGTAAACCGTCAAAGGACGAAGCCGCGTACCTTTGCCGCCGGCTAAAATTAGAGCTTTCATAAATTTATAGAGTTTCAAGTTTAAGGTTCAAAGCTCAAGGTTTGGCGCTTGATTTAACTTGAAACTTTGAACTTTGAACTTGAAACTCCGACAATCTATTAGACTAAGAAATTACGTTCTAAAAATCAAAGCGCATGATTTATAAAGTTTTTCCGTTAAACGTGATAAATCGTGTTAAAAGTCATTGACATAAAATATTCGAACATGGTAGCTTAAATATGGCGAGTAAGCTATCTTTGCCGCCCACCTCTTGGACACTTTCAACATAACAAACGTTCGGATTCTGATTTCATTAGTTTCACACAATGAGTTTCGATAAAATAAAAGCAATGCGCAACGCAGAGCGATTTTTGTCTCAGGGCAAGATTCGCGCGGCGATTAGTGAATATAAAAGGATTGTCGAAAATGACCCGAAAGATTTCGGGACGCTCAACATTTTAGGCGATTTGTACATAAAAAACGCCGAGGTGCAGGAAGCCGTCGAGTGCTTTGCGCAGGTGGCGGAGCATTACAACACGCAGGGTTTTTCGCAAAAAGCGATTGCCGTCTTCAACAAAATTTCAAAGCTCAAGCCCGATTCGATGGAAGTTTCGGCAAAGCTCGCGCAGCTTTACAAATCGAAAGGCTCTTTTTCCGAAGCGCGAACTCATTACACGACGCTTGCCGAAGAATACCAGCGCAAAGGACAAAAAATCGAAGCGCTCGCCATCTGGAAGCAGATTGCCGAGCTCGACTCGCACGATACCGGAATTTATCTGAAAATTGCCGACATTTACTGGCAGGAAAACCAGAAAGATGAAGCGGCGAAAGCCTTTGCCGAAGCCGGTTCGCGTCTTTTCGCGCACAACCAGTTTGAGTCGGCGCTGACGGCTTATTCAAACGCTCTGGAAATTAATAAGAACGATTTGACGACGCTGAAAGGCTATATTAACACGCAGATAAAGCTGGATTACGCCGAAGAAGCCGCGAAAACTCTGGAAGAAATTCTTGAGCAGGAGCCTTACAATCGCGAGATTCTGTTTCTTTTAATCGATTGCTATATCGACACGGGAAATCCGCAGGCAGCCGAAGGCGCGATTGTCAAACTGGTCGAGCAGGAGCCGGCAAATTATCCGAAATTTCTTGAGCTTGTCGAAATTTATCTGAAAGACGGCGATTTGGATTCAGCCGCGCGGATTCTTTCGATGTCGTCCGAGCATCTGCTGGTCGGCGGTGAATCCGAGCATTTCCTGAAATGGACAAACGAGATTCTGGCGAGAAATCCCGAACATCTCGACGCTCTGCGGCTTGCGGTTCGTTATCACAGTTGGCATCGCGACGAATCCGAGCTGAGAAAAGCGCTCGAACATCTGGCGGAAGCGGCGCGGCAGAACGAATCGGTTGACGACGAAAGATACGCGCTTGCGCAGCTTATAATGATTGCGCCGCAGGAAATCGCGTATGCGCAGCGTCTTCAGGAAATCAAGGCGGAATACGGATTTGAAGAAGAGGAAATCGAGCCTGTCAATTTTGGTCCCGAATCAAACGCCGCCGAAATTCCGCAATTCGAAAACTTTGAACTGGCAGACGACGGGGAAGTCGTTTTGAACAACCAGATTTACGACGGCGGCTTCGGTGAATTTGACGGCGACTTTAATCTTTCGGGCACGGATAGTTTTTTCTCCGCCGAAGAGCCGAAACAGAATGGCTCAAACGGTTTCGCTTTTGTAACTGAAAATCTAAACGGCGAAGGCTTGATTCCCGAAACGGTTTTTGATGAGACGGAAGCTCCGCGAGAGGAATTTTACAGCTCCGAATTAAAGCTTGCCGACGAAATAAAGCTCGCGCAGGAAATCGAAGGCATCGAGTTTTACATCGCGCAGGGCTATAAGGAATTAGCCGAAAAATCTCTGAACGCGCTCGAAGAAGAATTTGGAAACCGCAAGGAATTAGCCGAGCTTCGCCCGAAACTGGACGATTCTCTGCAAACGCTTGTGGCTGACAGCCAACTTCCTCAAGCCGATATTTTTCAGGAAATCGCCGAACCGGAATTTGCAGCAGTCGCCGATGATGATTCGGCTACAGGCTTCGACATTCTCAGCGAATTTAAGAACGACCTCGGTTTGGAAGAAGATGCCGAACAGGCAGAAACAGGCGATTACGACACGCATTATCAAATGGGAATCGCCTACAAGGAAATGGGCTTGATGGAAGACGCCATCAGCGAATTTCAGGATGCAATCAACCTTGTCAAAGCAAGCGACGGAACGAGAAGATTTTTCCAGTGCTGCAATCTTCTCGGACATTGTTTTATGGAAAAATCGATGCCGAATCTGGCTTTGATGTGGTATCGTCGCGGCTTGGAGGTCGCCAATCTGAACGCCGAAGAGCAGCAGGCGCTTATTTACGAAATCGGCAGCGCCTACGAAATCGGCGGCGAAACGGGCAAAGCCATCGAATATTTCGAAAAAATCTACGCCGAAAACATCGATTATCGTGATGTCAGCCAGCGTTTGAGCAGGTTAAGATAGAGTAAAAGAAAATTTGGCAAAAAGGCGTTTAGAGTCTGAACTCTAAACGCCTTTTTTCGACGGCGCGGGTCTTAATTTTCGTCCAGCACTTCGCGTACTTTGATTGAAAGCGCATTCGGCGCAAAAGGTTTTTGAATAAACGGTATATCCGAATTCAGGATGCCGTGATGAACTATCGCGTCGTCCGTGTAGCCTGACATAAAAAGCACCTTCATTTCGGGACGCAGACCGGAAAGCCTGTCTTTTAATTCCCGCCCGCCCATTTCAGGCATAATCACATCGGTCAGAAGCAGGTGAATCGGTTCGCGGTGATGACGGCAGATAAACAAAGCCATATTTCCGGTCGGCGCTTCGAGCACCTGATAGCCGCAGTTTTCCAGAACTTCGCGGATTAGATTGCGCACGGTTTCGTCGTCTTCAGCCAGCAAAACGGTTTCCGTGCCCTGCAAAACCTTTTCCGATTCGGCTCCCGACTTATATTTTTCGGCGCTTTTATCAACCTGCGGCAGATAAATCTTAAAGCTCGTTCCGCGCCCGATTTCGCTGTCAACGAGAATGCTGCCGCCCGATTGGTTGACGATGCCGTAAACGGTTGAAAGCCCGAGTCCTGTGCCTTTGCCGTTTTCTTTGGTCGTGTAAAAAGGCTCGAAGATGCGTTTTTGCACCTGTTCTTTCATACCTTCGCCGTTATCGCTGATGGACAGCATCACGTAGCATCCGGGGCTGACGGTATTATGATGAACGGAATATTCCTTTTCAATATGAACATTTCGCGTTTCGATAGTTAATTTTCCGCCCTGCGGCATCGCGTCTCGCGCATTTACGGCGAGATTCATTATCACCTGCTCGATTTGTCCCGGGTCGGCGTTGATTCTTCCGAGGTCGGAAGCGGGCAAAGTTTGCAGCTCGATGTCTTCGCCGATGAGACGCTGGAGCATCTTTTCCAGTTCGATGACGACGGTGTTGAGGTCTAGAACTTTCGGCTGCAATACCTGTTTGCGGCTGAAGGCGAGAAGCTGTCGTGTCAGGGAAGCGGCGCGGTCGCCGGCTTTTTTGATTTCTTCGATATTCGGGCGCAGCGGGTCTTCAGCCTGAAGTCGCCGTAGAGTAAGCTCGCTGTAGCCGTTAATTGCCGTCAGAAGATTATTAAAATCGTGTGCGATTCCGCCCGCAAGCTGCCCGACGGCTTCCATTTTCTGCGCCTGCCGGAGCTGTTCTTCGAGATGTTTGCGTTCCGTAACGTCGCGGGCGATGCCCTGCACGGCGACCGCAACGCCGTCCTGAAAAACCAGTTTGGTATTGACCTCGATGGCAACGCGGCGTCCGTCTTTGGCGATTGCTTCGAGCTCATAAACCGTTTCTTCTTCACCGGCGAGCTTTCTCTCAATCATCTGGCGGGCTTCTTCATAGCATTCCGGCGCGATAACTTCCGCTTGGGTCATACCCATACATTCTTCACGGGCGTAGCCGAGAATATGCTCGGCGGCTTTATTTACCGAGAGATATTTGCCTGTCAGGTCGTGGGAATAAATAATGTCGCGCGCGTTTTCGACTAAATCACGATAACGCTCCTCGCTTTCCAGCAAATCATATTCGAAGCGTTTGCGCTCGGTGATGTCGCGGGCGACCCAGACGACCGAATCTTCGGACAACGGCGAAACGCTTCCTTCAAACCATCGTTCGACGCCCTTGATTTCCAGACTGTATTCAGTCTGCTGCATCCGGTTTTCGATTAAGGCGCGACTGATTTGCTCAAGAAAAAAGTCCGCTTTTTCACGGGAATATAATTCGTGGAGCGTCTTGCCGACTATTGAATTCGCAGTTCTTGATAAATAATTCGGGTTGGTCGGCGCGACTCTGATAAAACGTCCGGTAACATCAATCACAAAAATTACATCGGTGATTGCTTCAAATAAAGCGAGCAGCTCGGCTTCAGACGCTTTTAGCGAATGTTCGGCAATCCGGCGCGCGCGTCGATTTTCCGCTTCCTGAATTTCCCGCTCGATAGTCGGAGCAAGCCGCGTCAGATTATCTTTCATTAAATAATCGTGCGCTCCGGCGCGCATTGCCTCGACCGCGACCGCCTCGCCGACCGTGCCCGAAATGATTATGAACGGAACGTCCAGTTTCATCTGCTTCACGAGCGCGAGAGCCGCGAGCGCGTTGAATGTCGGCATCGAGTAATCGCACAAAATAATATTCCATTCCCGCGATTCAAGCGCCGCTTTCATTGTTTCGCGCGTCTCCACGCGCTCGGAAATAATTTCATAGCCCGCGCGCCGTAAATGGCGCGAGAGCAGCGCGACATCGCGCTCCTGGTCTTCAACGTGTAGTATTCGTAATGTTTTATTCATTATATTTATTCGGCAGGACTGCGCGGTTTAAAACCAAAAGCCGCAATCCTGACATATTTATCAAACTACTCGGGAAGAGTGAAATAAAAAGTCGCTCCTTTATCTATCGCGCCTTCCGCGCTGATGTGTCCGCCATGACGGCTGACAATGCGCCGGACGGTTGCCAGTCCGATGCCCGTGCCTTCAAATTCACTGGCGGCGTGAAGCCTCTGAAACGTGCCGAATAATTTATCGGCGTAAGTCATATCGAAGCCCGCGCCGTTGTCGCGGACAAAATAAATTGTTTCTCCGTTTTGGATTTTATGACCGAAATTAATCTCCGCCCGTTCGCGCCTGGAGGTAAATTTCCAGGCGTTTCCTAAAAGATTAATCAGCATAATCTGTAACAGGCGTTTATCGCCGCGCGCCGCCAGTTCTTTTTCGATATTAAGCGTAACGACTCGTTCCGGCTCAATTCTTTGCAGGTCGGAAAAAATTGTCGAAACAATCGCGCTCAAATCTACAAGCTCGGGGCGCATTTCATTGCGCGTAACGCGTGAAAGCTGCATTAAATCGTCAATCAGATGCGCCATTTCACGACTTGCGCCGCGAATTTCGTTGAGGAAATTTTTGCCCTCGTCGTCCAGCTTATCGGCGTAATCTTCCAGAAGCGCCTGTGCAAATCCGTTGATATATCTCAGAGGCGCGCGCAAATCGTGCGAGACGGAATATGAAAAAGCTTCAAGCTCACGGTTTACGGCTTCGAGCTGAACGGTTCTTTCGGCGACGCGCTGTTCGAGCGTTTCGTTAAGTCTCTGGATATTTTCCTCGCTGTGTTTACGCTCGGTAATGTCGAGCAATGTCCCGATTGAGCGAACGGCGCGCCCGTCCTCGAAAAACGTGAAACCGCGCAGTTCAACCCATCGTTCCGCGTCGTCTTCGTCAATATTGATTCGATATTGAAGAAGCATTTCTTCGCCGCTTTCCTGTATCAGCGCGCGGTTTATCAACTCTTTTACCTGTTCGAGGTCTTCGGGGTGAATGCGGGCGTAAACCTTCTCCGTGTTCATTTCCGTGTCGGCGGAATATCCGAATATTTCTTTGCTGCGGGCTGACCAGCGGCGTTCTCCCGTATCGGGCGCAAAATCCCACGTTCCGAGTTTTGTAGCTTCGACGGCGAGACGCAGATGTTCCTCGCTTTCACGCAAAGCCCGTTGAGTCCGTTTTCGCTCGGTGATGTCGCGCCCGATAGCTGCCGCGCCGACAATTTTGCCCGACGCGTCTTTGAGCGGCGACACCGAGAGAAATACGCGAATACGCTCGCCGTCATTTCTTACGCGAACGGTTTCGTAATATTCGACCGCTTCGCCGCGCTTGATTTTTCCCAGAATCTGCGGAAGCTCGCCGTCGATTTCCGGCGGAATTATAATGGAAACAGGCAAGCCGATGACATCTTCGGCGCGATGCCCGTAGATGCGTTCAGCGCCTTTATTCCAGCTCGTAACAATGCCGTCCAGAGTTTTGCTGATAATCGCATCGTCAGACGATTCGACAATGGACGCCAATTTGAAAATCTCTTCTCCGCCGCGTCCGGTGATGTCTTCAAACGAAAGAAGAATCATCGTGGTTCGCCGCGCTTCATCGCAGACGCGCCGCGCATTCGCAAGCATAATCCTGCGCCCGATTGGCGGAAACTCAAACTCCGTTTCAAAATCTTCGACCGGCGCATCCGCCGACAGAATCTCCGACAGCAGAAAGCGAAGCTTCGGAATATCCAGACATCCTCCGCCGAGATTAAAAAGCGATACGGCTTCCGCGTTCTCTTCGCTCAACTGAAAAGTCCGGTAAAATTTCCGATTGGCGAATTTTACGCGCAAATCCGCATCGAGAACGACGAATGGCTCGCGCGCCGTTTCGACAATCGCTTCGGTCAGCCTGCGCGACTCGTCGCTCATCGACTGGCAGCCCGTTAAAACTTCCGGCGTCATAATGCAGAGCCTCCCGGAAGATTTTCCTTTCGCAGACGCTCGGCAAGCGCTGTGAACATATTTAGTAAATTGTCGAAATCCTTTGTTTTATCGAGAAAAAAATCCGCGCCGAGCTGCATACATTTTTTTCTGTATTGGGGATAACTGTGATTGGTAAGCATCAGCGTGAGAGGCGGATTTTTTTCCTTTTTTATGGCTTTGAGGACTTTAAGCCCGCTTCCGCCCGGCATTTGAATGTCGAGGATTACTATTTTGGGTTTTAGAGTTCGGATGCCTTCGATGGCTTCGGCGGCATTGCTCGCCTGTCCGACGATTTCAACGCCGTCGATTTCGGAAAGCATTTTTACAAGGCGCGCGCGCAGCAGCTCCGAATCGTCAACGATGAAAATCATAATGAATACCTACCCTTGTTTGTTCTATCGATACCTACACCGGTTCGAAACTACTAATCATATTCCACCAGGAAAGCATTGAAAATAGGCGGAAAGCTGATTTTTTCGTAGGTGTTTGTCCTACATTCGGCTGCGAAACAGGTTTATTCGGACAGGTTATTGCTGATAAAGTAGTGCGTAAGCTGAGCGTTCGTCTTCATTTGCATCTTTTCGAGGACGCGCGCGCGATATGTGCTGATGGTTTTGACGCTGAGAGAGAGTTCTCCGGCAATTTCGCCGACCGCTTTGCCGGAGGCAATCAGGCTCAGTATCTGATATTCACGGTCGGATAAATTTTCGTGCGGCTGCTTTTCCAAATCGACACCGATGGTCGAAGCTAAAATTTCGGCAACAAGCGGGCTGATATATTTTCCGCCGCCGATAATTTTTCGGATGGCTTCAATCAGATGTTCCGGCGCGCTTTCCTTGGTCATATAACCGGCTGCGCCCGCCTTCAGCACGCGAATCGCGTATTGTTCTTCGGAGTGGCTTGTCAGAATCAGAACCGGAAGTCGCGGGCGCGTCTGCTTTAATTCCTTGAGAGCTTCAAGCCCGTTTCTGCCGGGCATGGAAATATCGAGAACGACAACGTCCCAATCTTCGAGACGGGCGAGTTCGAGCGCCTTCTGCGCGTTTTCAGCCTCGCCGACCGTGAGCGTTTTGTATTCATCGGCTATAATATGTTTCAATCCGCGCCGGACAACGGCGTGGTCGTCTGCGATTAGAACTTTCATAATGCCTGTTCGCGATAATCCAAAATTACTCCAGCGGGATGCTGACCGTTACGGTCGTTCCTTTTCCTTCCGTCCCGTCGATTTTTACATTTCCGCCGAAGACAGCCGCGCGCTCGAATATTCCGAGAATTCCGAGCGATTTTGAATCGGAAATATCATTTCCTTTTATTCCGACGCCGTTGTCCGCAACTTTCAGAATTAAATCTTCGCCGCTTTTCTCCATGCTTATTTCGACCGAAGTGGCGCGCGAATGACGGGCGACGTTCGTTAATATTTCCTGATAAATGCGAAAAACGGCGGTTGCTTTTTCGGGACTAAGCTCGGCTTCTTCGTATAGAGAAATTATCCGGCATTTAATTTCCGTGCGCCGCTGAAACTCGCGGCACTGCCATTCAATCGCGGCGGCAATACCGAGGTCGTCGAGTATCGACGGTCTTAATTCGGTCGAGATATTCCGCACTTTCTGAATCGTTTCGTCAATAAGCCGCGACATCTCGCTAAATTTTTGACGTAGCGGCTCGCTGCCTTCTGCGGGCAGATGTTTATTCGACCAGGAAATGTCCATTTTCAGTCCGGTCAAAGCGCTGCCGAGCTCGTCGTGAATTTCGCGCGCAATCATGATGCCTTGCTCTTCGCGAACTGCCTGAAGGCGCGCGGCGAAGGCTCGAAGCTTTTCGTTCGAGCTTTTTAGCTGTTCTTCCGCCTGAACGCGCTCCGTAACGTCCTGCACGGTTCCGAAAGTTCTGACCGGATTTCCGTCTTCGTCGCTGACGACGTTTCGATGAGCGTAAAGAATCCGAACCTCGCCGTCAGGGCGAATGATGCGGTAATGATAACTGAACGGCTCGTTTTGAGCGCCGGAATCGTTAACGATATTGAGTATAAAATCGCCGTCTTCCGGGTGAAGAACTTCCAGATACGACTCAAAAGTAGTATCTCTTTTTTGCAGCTCAAGACCGAAGATTCGATAAACTTCGTCCGACCACGTTAAAGTATTTGTTTCTATATCCCAGTTCCAGCTCCCGAAGTGGGCGAGTTTTTGAGCTTCCGCCAACTGATTCTCGCTTTGCCTGAGTTTCTCCTGAGTTTTCCAGCCGTCGTATGAGCTTTGCAGCATATTGGCGAGCGTGTCGATAAGCGATTTTTCTTCGACGAGAAACAAAGATTCGGCTTCGTTCGGAATTGCTTTTATATAAACGACTTCGACGCTGCCCGTCTGCCCGTCGGATGTAACAAAGCCGGCACGCAAAACTGTCGATAAATCCGTAAATCCTTCGGTAACGGCTTCAATCTCGCCGAGACGAATGCGCGAAGCGGTAATTTCAGGATAGCGAAAAGCGGGCGGCAGCATTTCCGCTATGTCGCGCAGAATCGCCTGAGGATTTGCCCAATCCTGCTGGAGAATATGAGATGCGTGATGCAGTGCGGTCAGCTCCTTGACTCGTTCGCTCAGGTCGCTTAGTAGTTTTTGATTTTCCTGCTCGGCGCGCTTGCGTTCGGCAATGTCGATTCCGACGCCGATTACACACGGTTTTTCATCGACAATCACGCGCTGCCCGGTAAGGAAATAAGGTATGCGTCTGCCGTCTTTTGTCAGGAGATTTGCCTCAAGACTGCTTTGCCCGTTCGTGAAAACCGCTTTTATACATTTCGTTGCCAGAGCCTTATCTTCAGGCGCGATTTTATCGAGCGGATGCATCCGGGCAAGCTCAACGGCAGACCATCCGGTTACTTCTTCGAGGTTTTTATTCCAGCGCAAATAATTTCCCTGCTCGTCGTATAAGTAAAAAATACCCGGCAGGCTCTTCAGCAGAGCTTCGGTCAAATATTTCTCTTTGAGAACGTTTTCCGTAGCGTCTTTCTGCTCGGTGATGTTAACCATGACGCCGCGAAGGCGAGCCGAACCGTCCGCCAAAACATCCACCGTTACAAAATCCTTTAACCAGACAATTTGCCCGTCAGCCGCAATCATCCGGTATTCTAACTGGTGAGCTTCTCGTCTGACGGCAGCCTTCATGCAAAAATCGACCACCCAGCGGTCATCGGGATGCAGATGATTTATCCAGAAATTCGGCGTCAGCCATTGTTGCAGAGGATAACCGAGAATTCTTTCCGCTTGTTTGCTGATGAATGTAAGTTGGAAGTTTTCCGAATTGGCTTCCCAGATGATGCCGTCAATCGATTGGACGAGTGATTCATACATCTGGCGGCTTTCTTTTTCCGCCGCCTCAATCCGCCTGCGCTCGGCAATCTCATTTTTCAGCTCTTTGTTCGATGCGGCAAGCTCTGCGGTTCGAACATCGACGCGCTGCTCAAGCTCTTCGTTCAGTGTTTTAATTTTGTTTTTAGCCTGTTTGAGTTCCGGCGTTTCGAGAATTTCCCGGTTGCCCTCGCGCAGCGCGATTGTAAATTGATGCGAGCGCGCAACATCGAAAATCCCGGCGGCGCTGCTTTTTTCTACCGGATAAGTACAGAGCGCAATCATTTTCCGATTGGTAATCAAATCGTCCGGCTCTTTTTCGTATTCCGCAACATTTTTCCACACTTTTTCGGTCAGCCACGTCTCGAAGCCGCCCGCTCTGATTCCGTCGCAGCCGCGACTTAAAGCCTGATTCAGCTTTTCCTTCCACTTGTCGATTACGTCATGCGGGTCGAAAGCGCCGTCTTTCAGATACCACTCGGCGGATGGAATAATCTCTATGTTGCCTGCCGCCAGATGCCGGTCGGCGTCGGGAACGGCGCGTCTTAAAACGTCTCGCGCCTCCGCTGCGCCAAGCGGCTCGAAAACAATCCAGACGCAAAGCTCGTTGTTTTCCAGACCTGTTTTGAAATATGGAATTAAGAGGTCGAGAAGGTCATCTTTCGTCTCATAAAAGTAGCAGAAATGCGTTCCCCAGTTCACATCGCCGACGATGTCGATTCCTGACTTTCTTAACTCTTTCGCCATTGCTGTAATCTCCCACCGGATTTATAACTACCGCTTTCGGAAAGACAGGCTAACGCCTATAAAACTCTTTAATTAACTGAAAATTAATTATCTCACAACAAAATCAATTTAAGCTATCTTTTCAGAGCGTCAAAAAAATCTATTTTATCGTCCGCGACTTAATTTTTCGCAAACAACGTATTCGCCGCTCACACACAAAAAACGGCGGTTCAAGCCTAATCAAAAGGATTATAATTTATTAAAAAGAGCTAAACCCGATTGTTCTCTTCAAAAAATACGGCGAGCCGAAAAATGTCCTAACTTAACAAATTGCGTTGAAACTATGTATAATTAACCTCGCGGCGAGTCCCGGACAAACCGTTATATTATGGTCGAAAGAGTAACCGTCATTCTTTTCATCGCGCTATTCCTGATGGCTGGGTTTCTTCTCACGCTGCTTCCGTGGATGAACATCGGCATATTCGGAGATTGGGGCGACAATTATCTGCTCGCTTTTGTAACCGAAAAAACCGGCTTGCCGGTTATTCAACAAGCGGTCGCTTCGGGCTGGGTTCGCGGCGCGATTACGGGCTTAGGCGTGCTGAATCTGTTTCTCGCTTTCTGGGAAATGGCGCATTTTAAACAAAGCGTCGAAGCGCTCAGACGCGGCGATGAAAAAAGGGAAAGCGGTGAAAAATGATTTGCCTCTGATTTATCTCATCACCGGCGGCGATGCGACCGAACGAAACTTTTACAAAAAACGCCCGCAAATTTTAAATCTCGTCAAAACTGCCGTAGAAACGCGCATTTCCTTAATCCAAATTCGCGAGAAAAATCTTTCTGCCGGAAATGTTTTCAATCTCGCGCGCGAAGCCGTCGAAATCGCCAAAAATTCCGCCACCAAAATTCTCGTCAACGACCGCGCCGACATCGCGCTCGCGGCAAAGGCTGACGGCGTTCATCTGACCGCAAACTCGCTTTCCGCCGAAATTATTCGCCGCAAATTCCCGAAAGATTTTATAATCGGCGCGAGCGCGCATACAATCGAAAAAGCTGAACAGGCGAAAGCGCAAGGCGCAAATTTTGCGACATTCAGCCCGATTTTTGCGAGTCCGAACAAAGGCGAGCCGAAAGGCTTGGACGCTTTGCGCGAAGCTTGCGAACGGCTGAATCCTTTTCCAATCATCGCGCTCGGCGGAATCGACGAAACAAATTATGAAGCTGTTTTGAAAAACGGCGCAAGCGGTTTCGCGGCGATACGGTTTTTGAATAATATTGAAAATTTGAAAAAGGTAAGCGAAGAATAGCCCGCGGATGAACACGGATTTGACGGATTTTCGCAGATAAATTATTTAAAGTAAATCTGCGAAAATCCGCATAATCGGCGTTTATCCGCGGGCTATCTCTTTTTGCGGTAAAATGATTTTATGACAAAAGTTGCTTTATCAATCGGCGGACTCGACCCTTCGGGCGGCGCTGGAATCATTGCCGATATAAAGACATTTTCGGCGTTCGGATGTTTTGCGGCGGCGGCAATAACTTCGATTACATTTCAAAATACGACCGGCGTTTTCGGCGCAGTTTCTCAAACGGCTGAAACAGTGCGCGGGCAGGTCGAGCCGGTAATAAACGATTTTGAAATTGCCGCGCTGAAAACCGGGATGCTGCCGACGCGCGAAATAATCGAAGAAACCGCGCGTCTGGTCAGAGAAAACGACTTGAAAAACTTTGTCGTTGACCCGGTTGTGCGCTCAACTTCGGGCTTTGATTTGATAACGGACGAAGCATTGCGCGCGCTCATCGAAAAGCTTTTTCCGCTCTCCGACTTAATCACGCCGAACATTCCCGAAGCCGAAAGAATCACGAAGATGAAAATCGAAAATGCCGAAGACATCCGAAAAGCGGCGAAAATAATGCAGTCGATGGGCGCGAAAAACGTTTTAATAAAAGGCGGACACCTGCCGATTTTGGATTTTGGATTTTGGATTTTGGATTCGGGATACAAGTTTGACGATGCGGAATTAAACAGGTCGGAACCGCCTGCGGCGGCGGGCGGGTTTTCTGAAGACCGGAAAGCCGTAGATTTTATGTTTGCGGGCGAAGAAGTATTTACATTTTCGGCGGAATTTATTGAGACAACGGCGACACACGGGACGGGCTGCACGTTTGCGGCGGCGATTGCGGCGAATCTTGCGAACGGGAAAAGTCTGACGGAAGCAGTCGGGATTTCAAAAAGATTCGTAACCGAAGCGATTCGCACCGCGCCGAATTTGGGAAAAGGACACAGCCCGGTAAATCAGTTAATAGTGAAAAGTGAACAGTGAACAGTTGAAAGAAAAACTTTCTTAAACTGTTCACTGTTCACTTTTCACTGTTCACTATTTTTTATCTTGCCGGTGTGAAAATGCTTGGAGATTGGTAAGTTACGCCGAAAATTATGCCGGAGCGCGGGCTGTATTTTGTCAGACCGAAGACCGCCGCCGTGTCGAAGCGCAAGCCTGACGCCTTGATTTGCGTGCCGAAGCGAAATTGTCCGATGCTTTCCGTGCCGAGCGGCGCGACGCTTCGGGTGTTGGCGCGTCCGTTGACTTCGCTGACAATGTTGATGCGGTCGTTGACACGAAAAACTCCCGCCAGACCGTAGAGCAAAACGTCGTTTTGCGAAAAGAGTTCGAGCGGCGAGGTCATAATTCCGATGCCGATGTTGCCGAAAACATTGGCGCGCGCGTCTTTATCCTTCTTTTTGCCGAATTTTTTCTGAACAAGAAATTTACCGAAAACGTTTATCTGATTCGTCCCGATGCCGCGCGCCTGATTTGAGTTCGGCATCTGAAAGCCGAATTTAAAGCCGATGGCGGGCAGAATCGCGGTTTCGTTTCTGAGCTTGATTTTGGTCGAGAGAATAAAATCGCCCGTGTCGTTGGTCGAATTTCCGCTCAGCGTCAAAGGAATCGGCGAAGCAGCGCTCGCCGAGTTTATCGCCAGAAAATTCTGCACGACGCCTTCAATCTGAAACTCGACATTCGGCGCAAAGCCTGTCCTGATGCGAATATCGCCCACGCGCGTCAAATCGCCTTTCAAGCCCGAAAGCGGAAACTTCGCGTTTTGGAAAAAATCGACGCCCGCCGCAATCTCGAACGAGCCTTCGGGAATCGTATCGACATCTTCCGTCAGCAGCGGTCGCTGTTGGGCAAAAGCGAAAACGCTTGCGGAAACGATGAAAATGAAACAGGCTGCGAGGCGATTCATAAATATAATTTTGGCACAAAATAGTGAATAGTGAAAAGTGAACAGTGAATAGTTTAAGAAAAATCTTCAACTACTCACTGTTCACTAACTTTGTATTAACGGATATCAAACGAATTTACCGGATAGTCAGGATTGACTCCCCACTGAGTTGTCAGAGAAGTATTTGTGAAGCTTCTCAGTACCCAGAAATTACTGGACGAGCCGGCGGTCGCGCCGTTGCGGAAAATAGCAATGTCGGTTCGCGCGTCGCCGTCATAATCTCCCTGCACAGGAATATCGGCAGAGTTACCCCATTGCTGTACTCGTGTCTGACCGTTAGAGCTTTGCAGTATCCACCAGACCATCGGATTTGCAGCAGCGGCGCCTGTTCGCGCGATGGCATAATCGTATTTACCGTCGCCGTCGTAATCGCCCGGCAGAACGTAGTCGCTGTTAAAGTTGCCCCATTGCTGATATACAGCCGCGCCGTCCGAACTGCGTAAGATTATGTATGTATTGGCTGGTGACAATGCGCCGCTGCGATAAACCGCCAAATCGAATTTGCCGTCGCCGTCATAATCTCCCGGAATGGGATAATCGCGGTCGCTGACTGTAGCTCCGTTTGTTCCCCACGCCACAGCACGGTCAATGCCATTAGACGTTTGACGAATATACCAGACCGACGGAGTGCCGCGCCGAAATACTGCGACATCGGTTTTGCCGTCGCCGTCATAATCACGCGGAATCGCTAAATCGCCGCTAATTCCCCACGCATTGTAGAACAAAGTGCTGTCCGAGCTTCTGAGAATCCAGAATTCACTCTGCGCGTTTACCGCTACTCCGGCGCGATAAATAGCGTAATCGTCCTTTCCGTCGCCGTCATAATCTCCGGGCTCGGGAATGTCCGTGTTGGCATTGCCCCATTGCTGTCCGCTCTGGACGCCGCCTGTGCTGTTCAGATTCCACCACGTCACCGGAGAAACTCCCGGCGGGGCAATGTCAGGAAATTTCCAGACGCTGTAATCCTGCCTGCCGTCGCCGTCGAAATCGACCGGACGCTTGATGCCGAGCTGCCCGCGAATCTCGCCGCCGCCGAAGTTTGCCGAATGAACGTTGACATAAAACTGGTGCGAACGCAGCAAGACAATCTGCGCGGGCGTAATCGCCGCCGTGCCGCTGATTGTGCCGGACGTGCCGCCGGTCACGCCGAAATTAATCGTAACCGGACCGGAGACGCCGAGCGCGCCGGTGTGAATGTGCGAAGCGTTCTGAGCGCTCGACAAATTATTGTAAACAACCGTGAACGAAATCATTCCGGCTGATTCATTCAGAAAAACCCGCGCATATCCGGTCGCGTTTGTCGCAACCGCCGGAACTTCCTGCGTCCCGTTCAGATACGCAAAAAACGTTTCGGCTTGAGCCGCCGTCGACAGCAGAAACACAAATAAAGTAACGATAATTAAATTGCCAAATACCTTTATCATTCTCTCTCCTTCAAACAATGAAATTAATACCCCGACAGGAGCGTAAAGCCGCCGCCCGCTGTGTTTTTATATAATCTAATTAATGAAGTTACGCCTGTTATACGTTGAAGTCAATATTTTTATTCGAGCAGAGAGCCTTTCAAAGTCAATAGATTACGATTTTTTGTACGACGACCTTAAAAGTAGAGCGAGAAGAATAATCAGCGCATCGACGATTGCCAGCAGGATGATTATAAAGGGAATTGAGATGACCAGACCGAGACCGGGAAAAAGTATGTTGCCGCCGCCGCTTATGATTGACAGGACGATTAATCCGAGTGTTAAAAGCGCGAGACAGGCGGCGATTATCGTAAATAAAATAAATAAAAAACGCATTTTCCGCTTGTTTTTATAATTCGTCGCCCCAACGGCGCGCAATCTCGTCGAGCCAGCGTTCGGCGGCTTCGACAGCGCGAAAAACCTGCATCGGGCGAATTGCTTCGGTTAAAATATCGAACATACGAAGCATTCCGAAAAGGTGAGCGTTCGCGGCAATAATTGCCACCGGCGCGGCTTTTCTTCGTTCGGCAATCGCTTGTCGTTCGGCGGCGAGGCGGCGGATTTGGTTCGGTGTAATGTCCGTCTTCGCATCCATACAGTCGAAAATCTCGCCGTAACTTGCCGCCGGCGATTCTTCTTCCGCGTTCATGTGAGCGCGAAAGTCCTCGTAGCTAATTACGCCTTTACAGCGCGTGTAGATGCGGCGATTTTCGTTGTCGATGGTATAAGAAATTGGCATATAAAGCTTCTCAGGCAGGATTAGGCGATAAAAGCCTTGTAACTTTTATGATACGATTTCTCCGCAGCAAGAGACAAGTAATGGAAACGATGAAGTAAGAAATTTATTCATCGTCTCTTCTCACGGATAATCAATCACTTTCACGACTCCCGCTTTGAATTTGCGCGGGTTTGGCGAGGGCGGATTTATCAAAGTGAATTTGTGATTATATTTGTCTTTTGAATCTTCGGGCGGCAGGCTTTGCCATTCGTATTTGAGAATCGCGCCGTCTTCGAATTCGTAAATTCGCTCGATTTTATCCGCGCTGTAAACGGTCGGCTTTTCCGAAACTATTTTTTCGCGCTCGTCGCGAATGACGATGTCCGCGTATCCTTCGGCATTTTCGATGTTCATACAAGCAATAATATCTTATTTACCGTTTTCGGGTTTCTGGAAGTTCCCGAAACTTTCAGGCGTTTCTCGGTAAAATTATTCGTGAGCAGCGGTTTTGCCACTTCCGTGCCGGTTGAGACATACAATTCACGATTTCTGATGCGGAAAATCTCGCGGTCGGTGCTCATACCTTCGGCTTCGCGGCGCAGTTTTTCGTCGGGTTTCGCGGATAAAAATATGATGTAAACTTTTGTACCGTCGCTCTCAGTGAAAGGATTGTTTTTCGCAATATCTTCAAGCTCCGAGATTGTTCTGAGCATTGTTTTAACTTCAAAGCCTAAAGATTCGTGAAGTTTATTTTCGATTTTTTCGGCGAGCGCGTCGGCGTTTTTCTCCTTCGTTTCAAAAACGACGTTGCCGCTCTGGATGTAGGTTTTTACGTTTTCAAAGCCTAAAGACGCGAACATTTGCCGCAAATCTTCCATTTTTACGATGTGGTTTCCGCCGACGTTGACAGCGCGCAGAAACGCGACAAATTTATTCATTATTCGGATTTTATAACAGGATAGATGAAAACTGACAGGTGAAAAGTGAAAAGTTTTCGCTCTTTACTTTTCACTTTTCACTTTTCACTTTTCACTTATTTTGCTTTGGACATTGCCGGGAAAACTTGCAACAATAGGCAAGTAAATTTTTAAGCTTCCCGAAACAAATTTTCTAATTAAAAAGGAGAAAAATATGAGCTTAGGTCAAAAAGAACAAACGATGAGTCTCGGGCAAATTCTTGCCGCCGAACTGACGCACGAAGCGATTTCGACGCGCAAGATGCTGGAGCGGCTTCCCGATGATAAACTCGCGTGGAAACCGCATGAAAAATCGATGACGACGGAACGTCTCGCCGGTCATATCGCCGAGATGATAAACTGGACGGGCGTAACGCTCGCCAACGACGAGCTCGATTTTTCAAAGTTCGACTACACCCCGAAAGTTTATACCGGCTCGGCTGATTTGGTCACCGATTTTGATAAAAACATTGCGGAAGCCGTCGAGATTTTAAGCAATACGCCGGATGAAACATTCCACGAAAACTGGACGATGCGAAACGGCGAACAAATTTATTTTACAATGCCGAAAATAGCGGTGATGCGCGGCTTTGTTCTGAGCCACATTATTCATCATCGCGGGCAATTATCGGTTTATATGCGCCTGCTCGACATTCCCGTTCCGTCAATTTACGGACCTTCGGCGGATGAGCAGATGTAAATTGGTCATTTGTTCTTTGTCCTTTGTTTTTTGCAAGCTTGAACTTAAATTATGAACTCAATTTAAATTCAATCCGCTAAGGACGAAGGACAAAAGACAAAGGACAATCTTTATGGAATTACTAAACTTCGACAAAGAATCCTCAGACGGCGGAAATTTGCGGCTGATTTCGGATAAAAAAACTCCGCAGCAGCTTCCCGCCGTCGAAAAGCAGTTCGTCAACTTCATATTTTTTCGCGTGAGTCCCGAATGGCGCAAGCTCAACGCCGAGACGAAACGTATTTTTAAGTCCGAATTTCAAAGCGTTTTTAACAAATTCGGCGAAAATCTTCTGCTGTTTTCCTATTCGCTCGTCGGTTTCGATTCGAAAGCGGATTTGATGTTCTGGCGCATCGGCGATAGTCTCGACGCGATTCAGGAAATGACGGCGAAGCTTTATCGTACAAATTTGGGAAGCTATCTCGAAACGGTTGATAATTATCTTTCAATCACGAAAAAACGGATGTTCGTACCGCCCGACGCGCACGAATCAATCGAAGACCGCTTTCACGTAAAAGCGGGCGCGAAGAAATATCATTTCGTTTACCCGTGCGGCAAACACCGCGACTGGTACGAAAAATCGAGCGAGGAGCGCAAAGAGCTGGTTGAAGAAAATTTTATGGTCGGGAAGAAATTCGAGAACATAAAAATTCACCTGACGCACGCTTTCGGTTTCAGCGAGCAGGAATTTATCGTCAGCTTCGAAACCGACGAGCCGAAAGATTTTCTCGCGCTCGCCGAAGAATTAAGAGAAACGCAGGCAAGCAAATTAACTCTGCGCGGAATGCCGATTTATACCTGCCGCCAGCGGAGTTTGATGGAATGCCTCGATGCGATAGGATAATCATTGAACATTAAACATTTATCATTTAGCAAAGAGGAAATGATAAATGTTAAATGATAAATGTTAAATGAAAATAGCTCGAAAATTTATCATCAGCGGAATAGTTCAGGGTGTCGGTTTTCGTTTTTTCACGCAGCGCTCGGCGGCAAGACATCAGGTTCGCGGTTACGTGAGAAATCTGGAAGACGGACGCGTCGAAGCTCTCGCGGAAGGCAGCGCGAAAGCCGTTCAGGAGTTTCTGGAAGACATAACTGCGGGACCAGGCTACGCAAAAGTCGAAGACATCGAAGAAACGGTTTTAGAGCCGAGCGGATTGTATTCGGCATTTTTAATTGAAAAATAAATTATTCAAGATTTAAGATTCAAGATTCAAAATTCAAAATTGTGGTTGATGTTTTCCAATCTTAAATCTTAAATCTTAAATCTTGAATTTTGAATTTTGAATCTTAAATCCTAAACAAAATGGAACACTTAAAACAACTTATACGCGAAGTGCCCGATTTTCCGAAAGAAGGCATAAATTTTTACGATATTACGACGCTCTTAAAAGATGCGGACGGGCTCAGACAGACGATTGACGCGCTTGCCGAACAATATAAAGGCGAGCAGATTGACACGGTTATTGGTGTCGAATCGCGCGGGTTTATCTTTGCCGCGCCGCTTGCATATCATCTCGGCGCGGGATTTGTGCCCGTCAGAAAACCGAAAAAGCTTCCGGCGGAAAAGGTTTCCGTTTCCTACGATTTGGAATACGGGCAGGACACGCTCGAAGTCCACAAAGACGCCATCGGCGAAGGTCATCGCGTTTTAATCGTCGATGATTTGCTCGCCACCGGCGGAACGGCAAAAGCGACGGTTGATTTGGTCGAAAGCCTCGGTGGAAACGTCGTCGGGCTGATGTTCCTGTGCGAGCTTAATTTTCTAAATGGACGGGCGAAATTCGACGGCTACGACGTGCGCTCATTAATCAGTTACGATTCGTAAGCATTGGACAATCCAAACTTCAAAATCTAAAATCGAAAATGTTTTGCGCTCCCGTAGCTCAGTTGGATAGAGCGGGAACCTCCTAAGTTTCAGGTCGCAGGTTCGACTCCTGCCGGGGGCAAATTCTTTTTAGAGGTTGTTTGTGGAAACAAAAATTTGCACAAAGTGTCAGACCGAAAAGTCTCTTTCCGAATTTTCTTTTCGTTATAAAGCAAAGGGAAAATATCATCCGTGGTGTCGTCCCTGCTCGCGTAAACACAATATGAATCGGTATTTTGCAAATCACGATTATTACAAAAAGCATCACACAGAACTGACGGAAAGGAAAAGACGCGAAAAAACAAAAGTAGTTTTGGAATATTTACTTACGCATCCTTGTATTGACTGCGGCGAAACCGACCCTATTGTTCTTGAATTTGACCACCGCGATGATGAGAAAAAAATTAAACCCGTTACATTGATGATAGGACAGAATTTGGGGTTAGAAAAGATTTTCAAGGAAATAGAAAAATGCGACGTTCGCTGTGCTAACTGCCATAGGCGAAGAACAGCAATGAAAAGAGGTTACACAAGAGCAATTCTTCTTAGCGAATTAAACAGGAAGTAAACCGGAAACTTAACTTCTGCCGGAGCATTTTCTTTTCTTTTTTGAAATATTTTCCGAAATTTATGGAAAGCAAATGTGAATAGAACTTTGTAATAAATAACGGAAGTTAAAAGGTGGTCAAGCGCAGTGGCAGGCAAATTGGCTTAATTGTAAGGTCCGTATTGTATTTACAATCTCCGTATTAAAATGTATCAAGCCGTGTTTAGCGAGACACGGCTTTTTTATGTGAAAAGTGAGAGGTGAAAGGTGAAAAAGATTCATAAACTTTTCACTTTTCACTTTTCACTTTTCACTTTTTTGTGGCAACTTAATTGTATATGCAAAAAGTTTTATCAGCGGAAGAAATGCGCGAGATTGACCGCCTGACGACGGAAAAGTACGGCATTCCATCACTTCTTTTAATGGAAAACGCGGCGCACGCGGCGGCGCGGATTATACTCGAAAAATTCGACGGCTCGGTCGAAGACAAGACGGTTCTGGTTCTTTGCGGCAAAGGCAATAACGGCGGCGACGGCGCGGCTTTGGCGCGAATTTTGTGGACGCTCGGCGCTGATGTCGAGGTTTGCTTGTTTGGAAAAGTCGAGGAGACAAAAGGCGACGCGCGCGCGAATTTCGAGATTCTGGACAAAATCGCCAATAACGAAGGCTTTGAACTCGCGCAGTCGGATTTGGCTTTTGAGGAAATTGCCGATTTGGAAGAATGGCTCGAATACGACAGTCTGAATTTTCACTCGGACGACCCCGACGTTTTGATTGACGCGCTTTTCGGAACGGGTTTGACCAGACCTCTGGAAGATTTTTACGAGCAGGCGGCGGCTTTTATCGCTGCATTTAACGACGATTGCAGCGAGCAGAACACTTTGGTCGTCTCGCTCGATATGCCTTCGGGCTTGCTTTCCGACGAATCGAAAATCTGCGGCGCGCGTCCTTGCGCTCACGTAACCGTTACTTTTACCGCGCCTAAACCTGCCAACCTACTTCCGCCCGCATCGAATTACAACGGCGAACTTCGCGTCGCACATATCGGCTCGCCTTGCGAACTGGTTGACAATTCGCCTTCGCAGACATTTCTTGCCGAAAGACAGGACGCGGAAGACTGGCTCTGCAAAACGAAATTTTCGCGCGCTTCCTACAAAAATAAACGCGGGCACGCGCTCATCATCGGCGGCGCGAAAAATTACGCGGGCGCGGCGATTTTATGCGGCAACGCGGCGATTTCGTCAGGCGTCGGTCTTGCAACAATCGCTTCGCCCGAATCCGTTCACAACGCGATTGCCGCGCGCGCGCTTCCCGAAGTTATGACGCGAAGCCTGCCGGAAACAAAAAACGGCGCGATTTCCGAAAAAGCGTTTGACGAAATCAGCGAATTTATAAAAGGGAAAATCGACGCCGTCGCGCTCGGCAGCGGTCTTTCTTCGACTGACGAAAGCACGAAAAAATTCGTCAAAAAATTTGTTCAAAAGCGCGAAACGCCAATCGTTCTGGACGCAGACGCTTTAAATCTGCTCACGCCGTTTAAAATCAAGGGCGACGAATTGCTTCCGCTGATTTTAACGCCGCACGAAGGCGAATTTTTAAAGCTTCTCGGAACGAAAGATAAAGCATTTTTAAGCGACCGCGTTGCCGCCGCGCGCGATTTTGCGCAAAAGCACGACGTGATTTTAGTTTTGAAAGGCGAGCGAAGCTTAATCGCCGCGCCGGACGGTCGCGTCGTCATAAATCCGACAGGGAATTCGGGACTCGGAAAAGCCGGAAACGGCGACACGCTCGCCGGAATTATCGCCGGATTCGTCGCGCAGGCGGTTCAGATGCGCGTCGATATTTTTGAAACAGTCGTCGCGGCGGTCTATATTTCGGGCTTGGCGGGCGACATTGCCGCGCAGAAATTCGGCAAACGCTCAATGCTTGCGTCCGACGTGCGCGATTGTTTGAGCGAAGCGTTTGAAGAAATAGACCGCAGATAAACGCGGATTAGGCGGATTTTCGCAGATTTATTTTTGAAAGTTTCTTAAAGCTTTAATTTCACTTTTAATTTATCCGCGCTTATCCGCATAATCCGCGTTCATCTGCGGCTAATTTTTATGCAGGAAAGAGAATTTACTTCTAAAACACCCGAAGAAACTTTCGAGTTGGGAGAAAAACTCGGCGAATCCTTGCTCGGCGGCGAGGCGATTCTGCTTTCGGGCGGGCTCGGCTCGGGAAAGACGCTTTTTACGAAAGGCGTTTTGAACGCGCTCGAATTTGATATTGACGAAGTAACTTCGCCGTCTTTTACGCTGGTCAATCTCTACAAAACCGAAAAATTCGACGTTTATCACATCGATTTCTGGCGAATCGACGAAAATGCGAACGCGGCTTTTGCCGTTGGATTAAATGAAATTATCGAAGACGAAACGGCGGTTGTGATAATCGAATGGGCGGAAAGATTGAAGAAATTTTCGTTTCCGGCGGGTGTAATCTTCGTGAAAATTGAAGGCGACGGCGACGAACCGAGAAAATTGGAAATCTCCCGCGAAGACGCGAAGACGCGAAGAGGATGAATAAAAATTTTATCGTTGCGACAGTTTGGGCGGGAATAAGTTTTATTGTTTTGAATCAGTTGTTTGTTATGCGGCAGGAAAATATCGATTTGACCGGGCTTGAAAATCCGCGTCTGGTCGTCAGGAAAAAAGAGCGTCTTTTGCAGCTTTTCGACGGCGAAAGATTTATTAAAGCTTACGAAATGGTTTTGGGTTTTGCGCCTGAAGGCGACAAGGAAACTGAAGGCGACGGCAAAACGCCGACCGGCGAGTTTTATGTTTTTACAAAAAATCCGAACAGTAAATTTCATCTTTCGCTCGGCTTGAGCTATCCGAATATCGACGCGGCGACGCGCGGTTTAAAGGAGAATCTGATTTCACGCGAAGAATACGACGCGATTGTCAAAGCCGTCAATAATAAACAAATGCCGCCGCAAAAGACGCGGCTCGGCGGCGAAATTTATATTCACGGCGGCGGAACGGCAGCCGATTGGACGAGAGGCTGTGTCGCGCTCGGAAACGATGAAATGACCGAGCTTTTCGACGCGATTCCAATCGGCGCGCTGGTCAGAATTGAGCCGTGATTCGATTCGAGATTCAAGATTCAAGATTCAAGATTCAAGATTCAAAATTTAAGATTTTAAGTTTCCTTTTCTAAACTTGACGGATTGTATGTTAGAATTGAATACTTGAAAAAAAGTTCAAGTTTCACATTTTGAATCTTGAATCTTAAATTTTGAATTAAACCAGGAGAATTTTATGCCATACCCGGAAATGATGATTCACGGAATGCGACAGGAATTGGCGCAGCTCGGAATCGAGGAAACAAAAACACCCGAAGCGGTGAAAGAAGCGGTTGAAAACACGGAAGGAACGTTGATGGTCGTCGTCAATTCGGTTTGCGGTTGCGCGGCGGGCGGCGTTCGTCCCGGCATTGCGATGGCTTTGCAGAACTCTGAAGCAAAGCCCGATAAAACAATCACGGTTTTCGCAGGCGCGGACATCGACGCGACGGACGTTGCGCGCGATTATTTTGAAGGTTACCAGCCATCGTCGCCTGCAATCGGCTTTTTGAAAGACGGAAAGCTCGTTCAGATGTTCGAGCGCAGAGATTTGGAAGGTCGCCATCCGATGACGATTGCTCAAAGCCTGATGGACGCATTCAACGAACATTGCGCGAAAACCGAAGCCGCGAACAATTAATTTTTAATTAACCGCAGAGACGCGGAGATGCAGAGATTTTTATTTATTTTTCTCTGCGTCTCCGCGTCTCTGCGGTTAACTGCCTTTAAAAATCTATTGCTTTTATCGCGGTAAAGTCGGTAAAATGATAATAGGTTTCATTGCAAACCTCAACAAAAATCCTTCCGACAAGGTTTCTTCAATGTCAATAGAAAAAAGACGGCACATCAGATTTTCGCTCGATATTCCCGCCATTCGCTGTACCAAATACGGCGAAACGTTTGAAATTATGCTTCATCAAATCAGCATCGGCGGCTGTCTTGCCGAATGGGACGAAAGCGTTCTCGTCGGCGAAGAATTCCGTCTGCTTCTGCCGCTTCCAAATCAAAACCGGCTTCCGCTCGCCTGCAAGACGCTTTATCGTTTCGCGGATAACGGCATCGGCGTGAAATTTCTGAATATCACGCAGTTTGAACAGGAATTGATAAGCAAAATAATCTCCGGAAATCTCGAAACGCAGGGCTTGCCGATGCAGGTTGACCCGTTCGGCGTTCCGCACACATACGGAAAAAAAGCTGCGCCTAAAGTTACCGATAATCGATTGGAAAACGATGAAATTCTCGACGATATTTTATCAATCGAGAATTGAGTTCGAATTTACTGCGTCTTTGTCGGCTGCGTTTGCGGCGGGCGAATTCCCGTATATTGAGCCGAAGCGATTTTCCACGCGCCTTTTTCCTTGCGACAGACAATCATCGCGCGAATCGAGCGCGGCGGAAGCGTTTTCCGGTCGCTCACAATCGTATAATTCAGACGCGTGATGACAATAGCGAATTTGTCGTAACTGCGAATCGAAAACTCGGTTGCTTCGGTCGTCGCCGACATTTTACCGGCAGGCGGTTTCATTTCGGGCTTATAAAATCCCAAAACTTTATCACGCGGGTCAAACTCGCCGACGGGCGAAATTTCGATATAATCCGCCGTGAAAATCTTATCGAGCGTTGCCGCGTCATAAGCGGATTGCGCGTCGGTCATCTGTTTGACCAGAGATTTTAACGCATCGTCGTCTTTGCTCTGCGCGAAAGCCGAAAAGGCGGCAAAACTCAAAACAAGAACAAATATAAGAACTCTGAATTTCATATTTAACTCCATTAATTTTTATTGAAAAATCAGAAGTTTTTACGAATCAGTTAATAGTTTGTTTCAATTGAGTTTAAAACAGTTCATCCATCGCTTCGTCCAGATTTCTCACGCCGACGACGCGAATTCCCAACAATTTTTCCAAGCCTGTTTTATTCGTCGCGGGCAGAATTAATTTCTTGAAACCGAGAATTTGCGCTTCGCGTGCGCGCGATTGCGCCTGCAAAACGCCTCGAACTTCGCCCGTCAGCCCGACTTCGCCGAAGACGGCGACATCCGGCGGAATCGGCAGATTTCTGTAGCTCGAAGCAATCGCCGCAATCACGCCCAAATCCGCCGCCGGTTCGTCAACTTCCAGACCGCCCGCGATATTGACGAAAACATCATCTCCTGCAAGCTGGAAACCTAGTTTTTTCTCTAAAACGGCGATAAGAAGCGACGTTCGATTATAATCAAAACCCTGCGCCATTCGTCTGCCTGTGCCGAATTTTGTGCCGGAAACGAGCGCCTGAATTTCGACGAGAAGCGGTCGCGTGCCTTCCATGCAAACCGTAACGACCGAGCCGCTCGCGCCTTCCGGTCGTTCCTGAAGGAAAACTTCCGAAGGATTGCCGACGGGTTTTAAGCCGTCGTTGGTCATTTCAAAAATACCGATTTCGTTTGCCGCGCCGAAACGGTTTTTTGTGGCGCGAATAATTCGGTGATTGTGATGCCGGTCGCCTTCGAAATACAATACCGTGTCAACGATGTGTTCGAGCGCTTTCGGTCCGGCAATCGAGCCTTCTTTTGTTACATGCCCGATTAGAAAAACCGGCGTCGAAGTTTGCTTGGCGAAAATCATAAAATCGCCCGCAACCGCCCGAACCTGAGAAACCGAGCCGGGCGCGGATTCGATTTTTTCGCTGAAAACGGTTTGAATCGAATCGACGATTACAAAATCCGGCTTTAATCTGTCGGTTTCCGACAAAATGTTTTCGAGATTTGTTTCGGGCAAAAGAAACAGATTTTCAGCGTTTAAGCCTAAGCGTTCGCCGCGCATTTTAATTTGTCTTTCGCTTTCTTCGCCCGAAACGTAAAGGACTTTTGCGCCGGACTGGCTCAATTTATCAGCCATTTGAATGACGATTGTGCTTTTTCCGATTCCGGGCGAGCCGCCGATTAGCACAAGCGAACCGGCGACGATTCCGCCGCCGAGAACGCGGTCGAATTCGGCGATTCCCGAAGAGTTTCGCGCGTCGTCCTGCGATTCGATTTCGGCGTAGGAAATCGGTTTTACTTCGCGGAAAGAGTTTGCGCCGAGGCGCGCGTTTGACGAAACGCCTTTTCCGACAGGCTGCGCCGACGGGCGAAATTTTTCTTCAACAAATGTATTAAATTCGCCGCAGTCCGAACATCTGCCCGCCCATTTTCTTTCCTGTCGCCCGCAATTCTGGCAGACGTAAATTGTCGAAGGTGTTTTTGCCATAAATTTTATGTAAGAAAACGATTCAATTTCCGTATTTTTACGAGACAGGTTTTATTTTAACAGACATTCAAAACTGCATAAAATCAGCATCGGCACGGAAATTGTTTATAAAATTTGACAACTTGACCCGAAAGGGTTCGAGAATTTAATTTTCAAGGGGTAAAGATTATGGCAGACAACAATCAGGACAATGATTTTCAAAAGAAAGAAGACGAAAATGAAGAAAGCGAAGGCTTCAAGGTGAGCAATCAGGCGCAGAATCTCGGCGGCGGAAAAGGACGCGAAGGCGGGCAGGAAGCCGGAAAGTTTGCGGATGATGACGATTTTGAAATGCAAACCGACCAGTCAATCGCTCAGGCTGCGCCGGGAATGACGGGGAATTCCACGACGCAAGGCGGCAGTAACGTCTGATTTTCGATTAAACTTATCCAAAAGCATGGGAAAAAGTAAAATCTTTTTCCCATGCTTTCTCGTTTCCGGCATCGATTTCATTAACTTAAATTTCCGTTTTCGTGATAAAATTCTTTCCGTAATGAAATTCGATGTTCTCATAATCAGAATCGGATTCGTCGCCCTGCTGATGATTGCGGGCTTTATACTCAATCCGTTTGCCCAAACTCAGCGCTTCGGATTTTCGGGTATGATCGCGGAAACGCGACCTTATCTTTCGGCAATTTTGGGCGCTGTTATCGCCGTTTTTATCATCGCTTTCGAAATGCGCGTCAGGCGCGCCAGCTTGAAAACGCTTATCGGCGCGGCAATCGGTTCGATTTTGGGAATTGTCGGCGCGTTTTTAATCGGCGTTTTGATTTCGATTCAAAAAGAATCTGCCGTCGCCGGAGAGATGCAGTTTTTTCTGACGATTTCACTCGCATTTTTTATGAGCTACATCGGCTTGATGGTCGGCGCGGCGAAAGGCGAATATCTTGATTTATCGGTCTTGGGCGGCATTTTTTCGGATAAAAACGTCAAGCGCGACTGCAAGGTTTTAGATACTTCCGTCATTATCGACGGGCGCATCGCCGATGTTGCCGAAACCGGATTTCTTGGCGGAACGCTGATTATTCCGCAGTTTATTTTGACCGAATTACAGCAGGTTGCCGATTCGCCCGACTCAAGCAAACGCCAGCGCGGGCGGCGCGGGCTCGATATGCTTCAGCGGCTTCGCAACAACTCGCAAATTGACATACAGATTATCGAAACCGATTTTCCGCAGGTGCGCGAGGTCGATTTGAAATTGATTGAACTTGGCAAACAGCTCGACGCCGTAATCGTTACCAATGATTTTAATTTGAACAAGGTTTCGCAGCTTCGAGGCGTTCAGGTTTTGAACATCAACGAGCTTGCCAACGCTCTCAAACCCGTCGTTCTGCCGGGCGAAGCGATGCGCGTTTTCATTCTCAAAGAAGGCAAAGAATATAATCAGGGCGTTGCATATTTGGATGACGGCACGATGGTCGTCGTCGATAATGCGCGCAAATTAATCGGAAAAACCGCTGATGTCGCCGTTACGAGCGTTTTGCAGACGACTGCCGGAAAGATGATTTTCGGTCGTCTCTGGGAAGAAAAGGATGAAAATTACGAAAATACGTCGGGCATTCACGATTCGCGCACGACAGGTTTCAGAAAAGCGACACGCGATTTGCAAAGCATCGGGCTCGACACAGAGTAATAAGTAATAAGTAACAAGTAATTGGTAATAGGTAATTAGCGAAAACCAATTACCTATTACCAATTACTTATTACCTGTTATTACCGATATGAACACTGCAATCATAGTCGCCGCCGGAAGCGGAACGCGGTTTGGCGCGCAAGTGCCGAAACAATTTGTTGAAATTCTCGGAAAGCCTTTGATTAGCCACACTCTCGAACGCTTTGAAAATTGTCCGGCGATTGATGAAATCATTCTCGTTCTGCCGGCTAAAGACATCGAAAATTTTCAAAAATCCAACCTGACAAAATTAAAAAACATCATCGCAGGCGGCAAAACTCGCGCCGAATCGGTTTTTAACGGGCTGAAAGCAATTTCCGGCAAAACGGAAATCGTCGCGGTTCACGACGGCGCGCGCCCGCTCGTCTCCTGCGGGGAAATAACGGCGACAATCGAAAAAGCCGCAGAAACAGGCGCGGCGTGTCTTGTTGCAATCGTCAGCGACACAATAAAAGAAGTTTCGGGCGAAAAGATTTCCGGCACGATTGACCGCGCAAAGTTAAGACGCGCTTTGACGCCGCAGGCGTTTCGCATAGAAATTCTGCAAAAGGCTTTCGCGCAGGCTGATTTGAGCGAAGCCGCGACGGACGAATGTTTTCTGGTCGAAAAAGCGGGTTTTGAAATCGCAATCGTCGAAGGAAGCGCGAAAAACATCAAGATTACAACGCCGGAAGATTTGATTTTGGCGGAAATTTTCTTAGAAAAGATGTTAGATGTCAGATGCTAGATGCTAGAATCAAACTGACATCTGACATCTGACATCTGAAAACTATGTATCGAATTGGTTTCGGCAGCGACATTCATCGACTCGCGGAAGAAAAAAAATTAATTCTCGGCGGCGTCGAGATTGAATCAGACCTCGGCGCGGAAGGACATTCGGACGCCGACGCGTTGACGCACGCCGTAACGGACGCGATTTTTGGCGCGCTCGCCGCCGGCGACATCGGCTCGCATTTTTCCGACGCGGAAGAAAGATGGAAAAACGCCGAAAGCTTTGTTTTTCTGCGTTTTGCCGTCGGTTTGATGAAGGAAAAAGGATTTTCGGTCGTGAATGTCGATTCGGTCGTTCATCTTGAAAAGCCGAAACTGCGCCCGTTTATCGATAAAATGCGCGAAAATCTGGCTCAGGCTCTGGAAATCGAAACCGCACAGGTCAGCGTTAAAGCCAAAACCGGCGAAGGCGTCGATGCGGTCGGCGAGCGCCGCGCGATAAAGGCGGAAGCGATTGTCTTATTAAAAAGCATTGAGTATTAACGGTTTACGGTGTATATTCCAAGTAGGCATAAAGTTTAAACGGATTCTAAACGAGGAGAGATAATATGAAGCGTTCCATTTTTGCCGCAATCGCATTTTCTTTGATTTTTGTTTTCTGTTTGCCTGTTCCGGCTCAAACACCAGCTTCTACGGTCAGTGATAAAGCCGGTAAATCGGTAAAAAAGCTGAAGACATCGTTGATGAAAAACAGTCGTTACGGCGATGAAGTTATTTACTGGTTCAGCCCGGTCGCGTTTAAAGGATGCGAAATCAGTTACCGTTTTGAGCGTCTGAACGCAAACAGCGCGGAACGCTTCGCAACTGTCGTGGCTGACAGCTCAACGGGAATCAGGAGAAATGATACGTTGAGAAACCGCGATTTTCTCGCTTCGACGCCGCAAAAAACGACGACCGCGACGCAGCAAAGCGCGCAGACCGCGGCTAATAACAACGGGCTTCGAACGGTAAACGCGCGCGCGAAGGTTTTTTATAACAATACTTTCCCGTTTTATTATTACGGCATCAGCCGCGCAGTGTTTAATCTCGAAGAAGTCGTTACGTTTGTCGATTTGGCGCAAATCGACCCGGCTTCGATTGAGCTGAAAACGACTTCGGATGGGCGCGAATTTATTATTTTTAATTCTCTGAAAGATAAATCGGCAATCGAAAAGCGAATGATTGAAGGCGAAAAGAATATGATTGAGCTTGAATCCGATTTCGTGCCGGTTTTGGGCAGGAAGAACGGGAATAAAATCAGCGCGGCTTTTGTCGAAGCGGTGAATGCCTGCCGCCAATAATTTCCGAATTTAAAAAATAAAAAGGAATGCCGTCGCAAAAGACAGCGTTCCTTTTATTTTTTTATACGAAGTGGTTAGAAGCCTTTGGGCAAATCCGCGCCGTATTCTCTGCCGACGCGGAGAACTTCCTGCCAGCTCGAATTTATCTCCGAAACGTTTTCGTTTTCGAGCTCGGCGAAATCTTCAGAAACGGTTCTTTTACTGCTTTCCTTTCTCAAAAGAATTGCGCGGTTTCTCCATGCTTCCATGTGCTGATTCCAGGCTATCTGGAAGTCGCGCGGAAATTCGCTCGCATCCATTTTGCCCGATGTATAGGCATATTTGGAAATCGCTTCGGCGCGTCTCGACAAATCTGAATCGTCATCCGAAAATTCGTCGGAATTTCTTCTGGCAAGCCCGTTCTGCTTATCACGTTCGAGAAATTGCTTGATTTTATAGGCTGTTCCGCACTGTTTGTGATTATAGGTTTTGACCTCGAAGTTTTTAACTCCGGGCGAAACTTCTAAAAATTTCGGCGTCGCAAAAAGCAATGCGATAAAGGCTGAAAAAGCGAATGTCGCGAAAAATGTTATTAGTCCGAAAATATTTTTACTTCTCATAACAAATATTATTATCGCGCAAAGTTTTCAAAAAGGAAATGTTTTTTTGAAAAAAAACGAAGTTTTTAAAGATGGACATTTAGGCAGGCGGTGTGCGAAACTTGGACGGAACTTTTCTATGAATCCACAACAGTTAATCAGCAAAAAACGCGACGGCGGGAAATTTTCATCTGCGGAGATAGACGCTTTTATCAAAGGCGTAACGCGCAAATCATGGGCTGATTATCAAATCTCCGCGCTCCTGATGGCGATGTTTCTCAACGGTCTGGACATCGACGAGCAAAACGCTTTAACGCGCGCGATGCTGCATTCGGGCGAGATTCTCGATTTTTCCGACATCGAAAAGCCCAAAGCGGACAAACATTCGACCGGCGGCGTCGGCGATAAAACCTCTTTGATAATCGCGCCTGTCGTCGCGGCTTGCGGCGTCGCCGTGCCGATGATTTCCGGTCGCGGGCTCGGGCATACGGGCGGAACGCTCGACAAATTGGAATCGATTTCCGGCTTTAACGTCAGGCTTTCGACCGAAGAATTTCGCCAAATTATCAAAAAATGCGGTTTTGCGATGGCTGGACAAACCGCGGAAATCGCGCCTGCCGACAAAAAAATCTATGCTCTGCGTGATGCGACGGCGACCGTGCCATATATTCCTTTGATTGTCGCTTCGATTATGTCGAAAAAGCTTGCCGAAGGTTTGGACGCTCTGATTCTCGATGTGAAAACCGGAAGCGGCGCGTTTATACGGGAATTTGACGAATCGAAAAAGCTTGCCGAAGCTTTGGTAAAAACGGGAACGGCTTTCGGCGTGAAAACCGAGGCGGTGATTTCGGATATGAACCAGCCGCTCGGAAAATATGTCGGAAACGCGCTCGAAGTTTTCGAATGCGTCAAAATTCTGCGCGGCGAGAGTTGTGAAAAAATGCTGCCGACGCTTGAGCTTTCCGTCGAGCTTGCGGCGGGAATACTCGTTTTGTCCGGCGTTGCGGACACGATTCAAGATTCAAGATTTAAGATTCAGGATGCTTTGGATTCGGGCGCGGCGCTGGAGAAATTTCGTCAAAACATCGAGCTTCAGGGCGGCGACATCAAAGCTTGTGATAATCCTGAAAGCCTGTTTGATAAAGATTTAATCGAGTTTGAAATCAAAGCGAAAAATTCGGGCTTTGTTTCGGAAATTGACACATCCGCTATCGGCGAAGCAATCAGCGCCTGCGGCGGCGGAAGAATGAAAGCGGAAGACGGCATCGACCACGCGGTCGGTTTTGCCTGCGAAGCAAATATCGGCGACGAGATTAGAGAAAACGAAACAATCGGCGTTTTATTCTGCCGAAACGAAAATCAAGCCGCGCCGATTAGCGAAAAACTGCGAAATGCGTATAAAATAGGCGAGGAAAAACCTCGAAAATTAGAATTGGTCAGAGAAATTATTTCTTAAATGAACAATTCATTGATACAAGACTTTGACAAATTATCATTTGAAGGTTGGCTTGATTTTGTTTTTGACCATAAATGGTCAAGTTCTAAAGATGAAGATTATATAGAATTGTCAGATTTAGGCGGCGATACTGAAATTTTCGTAAGAAATTGCGTCAAACTATTTGAAAATCCGGTTTTTTTATTGGATAAATACAATTCGGAACAGCTTGAAGGCGGCTTTTATTATTTTATTCTAAGTCCGAAAGTTTCACTAAATTGGTGGATTTGGGACAAAAATAGTCCGGCTGAATTACGTCGCCAATTTATTTTTTCGAGCGTCAATGTATTTAAGCGGGTTTTTACCAAAAATCCGCTCGAACATTCCTGTTTTATGTGGTGGGATTGCTTGCGGGATTTTGATAAGAACAAGGATAAACAAGTAGAAAATTGGATGTTTGCAGCTCTTTCACAGATTCTCGAAATTAATAATCCTGACTGTCAACTGAGCGCGCTGCACGGATTAGGACATATCGAGCATAAAGGAAAAAAAATCTTGATTGAAAAATTTTTAAGACAAAATCCGAAGTTTGGCGATAAAGAATACGCTTTGGCGGCGATTGCGGGTAAAATTTTGTAATTTGGTAAATTATATGAAATCGAAAATCGTTTTATTTTTAATAATCGTAAGCTGTTTGTTTTTAGCTTCTTCGTGCGGAACGCGAACTGAAGCGATGAAGCAATGCCAGATTAAAGTCGGAATCGTTTTCGACATCGGCGGCAAAAACGACCGCTCGTTTAACGCGGCGGCTTGGGAAGGCGTCAAACGAGCGGAAAAGGATTTGCCGATTTGCCTGTATGATGTCGAGCCGGGCAACCCGACTTCGATTGAACCGGCGATGCGCGCCTTTGCCGAGAAGAATTTCGATTTGATTATCGGCGTCGGCTTCGCGCAGGGTCCGATTATGCAGAAAGTCGCCGACGATTACCCGAACATCAAATTTGCTATCGTTGACGGCGTAATTTTTGAAGCCGACGGCAAAACGCCGAAACAAAATGTCGCGTCGCTGGTTTTTCGCGAGCACGAAGGCTCGTTTCTGGTCGGGATGATTGCCGCTTCGAAATCCAAAACCGGCGTTCTCGGCTTTATCGGCGGAATGGACATTCCTCTAATCCACAGATTTGAAACGGGTTACGAAGAAGGCGCGCGTTATATAAATCCGAATATCAAAGTAGTGGATAATTATGTCGGCGTAACGGACGGCGCGTGGAACAATCCCGGAAAAGGCAAGGAACTGGCGCTTTCGCAAATCGAAAAAGGCGCGGACGTAATTTTTACGGCGGCTGGAAATTCCGGTTTGGGCGCGTTCGATGCGGTCGAGCAATACGGCAAAACGAACGGCGAAGCAAATAAATTCGTCATCGGCGTCGATTCAAATCAAAACGGCGTCAAGCCCGGATTTGTGCTGACTTCAATGGTCAAACGCGTCGATAACGCTGTTTATGATGCCGTCAAAGAAGTTCTCGGCGGCGGATTTAAAGGCGGCTTTCACGTCTTCGGACTCGACAAAGACGGCGTGGCTTATATGATGGACGATAATAATAAATCGTTGATTTCGCCGGATGTGATTGCAAAAGCCGAAGAAGCGAAAAAGAAAATCATCGCCGGCGAAATCAAAGTTACGGACGCGATGGCTAAATAATTGGTTTTTGGCTTTTGGTTTTGGGTTTTTGATTTATTCTTATGAAAAAGACTCATTTTGAAAATTTACAGGTCTATCAACTGTCGGAAAAACTGGCAGATGAAATTTGGAAAATAGTTTTAGATTGGGATAATTTAGCCAAAAACACAGTTGGAGCACAAATTATAAGGTCGGTAGACAGTGTCGGAGCCAATTTAGCCGAAGGCAGCGGACGCGGAAGTAATCAGGATTACAGGAGATTTATAAAAATCTCTCGCGGTTCTTTATACGAAACCCGGCATTGGCTAAGACGCGCTTATCAAAGAAATCTTTTATCAAAAGTACAAATTGACAGTTTAATTCCGATAATTGAAGAACTTACTCCAAAACTGAATGCGTATCTGCGTTCGATTGGAACATTTGAGAGTAATGAAGAATCCGGTTCTTAACAAAAACCGAAAACCAAAAGCCAAAAACCAAATTTATGCTCGAATTAAAAAATATTACAAAAACATTCGGAGATGTTGTTGCCAACGACAGCGTTTCAATCAATATCGAAAAAGGCACGATTCACGCGATTGTCGGTGAAAACGGCGCGGGGAAATCGACGATAATGCGAATCGCTTACGGCTTTTACACGGCGGATTCGGGCGAGATTTTCGTTGACGGAAAGCAGGCGCAAATCAACACGCCGCACGATGCTATCGCACTCGGAATCGGGATGGTTCACCAGCATTTTATGCTTGTCGATACGATGACGGTTGCCGAAAATATTATTCTTGGCGCGGAAACCGGCGGCGCGGCAAATCTTGATTTGGAAAAGGCGAACGGGGAAATTTCGGCTTTGTCGAATGAACTCAAGCTCGGCGTCAATCCGCGAGCTTTTATCGAAGATTTGTCGGTCGGCGCGCAGCAGCGCGTCGAACTTTTAAAAGCGCTTTATCGCGACGCGAAGCTTTTGATTCTGGACGAGCCGACTGCCGTGCTGACGCCGCAGGAAACCGAAGAATTTTTTAACATTCTGCGGCAGATGCGCGAGCAGGGCAAAACGATTGTTATTATCACGCATAAGCTCGAAGAAGTTCTGGCAATCTCGGATGACGTTACGGTAATGCGCGACGGCAAAACGGTCGGCAATGTCAGAACAAAGGACACAAACGCGAAAGACCTTGCGCGAATGATTGTCGGGCGTGAAGTGCTTCTGCGCGTTGAAAAAGACGACGCGAAGCCTTCGGAAAATGTTTTGAACGTGCAGAATTTGTCGGTTGCGGGCAAACACGACGAAGCGGTCAGAGACATTTCGTTCAACGTTCGCGCCGGAGAAATCGTCGGCATCGCCGGAATCGAGGGCAACGGGCAAACCGAATTGATTGAAGCCATCGCCGGTTTGATGCCGTCTGCAAGCGGCAGAATCGAATTGTTCGGCAAAAATATAGCTAATATGTCGGCGCGGCAAAGAAAGGAACTCGGCATCGGGCATATTCCCGAAGACCGCCACAAACGCGGGCTTCTGCTCAATTTCGATTTGGCGGAAAATTCGATGCTCGGCGTTCATTATCGCCCGCCGGTTGCGTCTGCGGGCGGACTGCTTAATAATTCGGCAATCAACCGGCGCGCCTCGGAAATCGTCGAAAATTTCGACGTGCGACCGCGCAATATCGAGCTTCCGGCAAAATCGCTTTCGGGCGGAAATCAGCAAAAACTGATTATCGGCAGGGAATTCGGGCTAAATCCGAAACTGCTGCTCGTTTCACAGCCGACGCGCGGCGTTGACATCGGCGCAATCGAGTTTATTCACCGCAAATTAATCGCCCTGCGCGACGCGGGAACGGCGGTTTTGCTCGTCTCGGCGGAACTCGAAGAAGTTACGGCTTTAGCCGACCGCCTTCTCGTCATGCGCGAAGGCAAAATTGTCGGCGAAGTCAATCCGAAGGAAACTTCAAACGAAGAAATCGGCTTGATGATGACCGGCGGGAATTAAAGATTTTTAGCCACGAACAAACACGAAAAGACACGAAAAAGAGAAAACCAAAATATAAGTTTTCTTCTTATTTCGTGTTCATTCGTGTTTGTTCGTGGCTAATTATTTTTTTTGCGGAAATGAAAATACAAGCAGATTCCGATAATATTATTTATCGTCAAAAGCCCGTTCGTAGCGGTAAAAACCCAGTTTCCGACCAGAAAGCTGTAAACCGTAAAACCTATGGAAGCGAAAAGCTGACCGATAAAAAGCCAACTTGAAACCCCGTCTGTTTCGCCGTCTTTCCATTGTTTGTAAACCTGTTTGATGAGTGTGAGCAGTAAAATTACAGAGCTTGCCCAACCGATTATTTCTGTCATATAAATATTTTCACCACAGAGACACCGAGAACACAGAGTTTATATATATTTTTCCTCTGTGTCTCTGTGTCTCTGTGGTGAAATCCTTATCCGGCAACCTTTTGAGTTTCCGAATTGAATAAATTCTGCATCCGCTCGACCGCTGTTTGCAGGTTTTCCAGTGAAGTCGCGTAGGAAAATCTCAAAAATCCTTCCGCGCCGAAGCCTGCGCCGTCGGTTACGACGATTTGCGCTTCGGTCAGCAAAAAATCGGCGACCGCCGCGGAAGTTTTAAATTTATCTCCGAGCATTTCGCGCACATCGACGAAGGCGTAAAACGCGCCTTCGGGCATCGCGCATTTGAAGCCTTCGATGGACTGCAAAGCGGGAATGAGAAAGTCGCGCCGCTTGATGTAATGCGAGAGCATAAATTCGACCGATTCGATGGATTTTTGCGGCTGCTCCAACGCGCGGGCGCAGGCGTATTGGACGAAAGATGTCGGGTGCGAGGTCGAATGACTTTGCAGCTTCGTTATTTGCCGCGTCCATTCTTTGTTCGCAATCGTGTAGCCGATGCGCCAGCCGGTCATCGCGTAGGTTTTGGAAAAACTGCCCGCGACGCAGACAAATTTTCTTAAGTCGTCGGGCAAAGCGGCAGACGTGAAAACTTCGCCGGGCGAATAAACGAAAAATAAATAACATTCGTCCGTCAGAACGTAAACGCCGCGTTCGGCGCAAGTCTCGACGATTTTTCGCATCTCGTCGGGCGGCACGACGCTTCCGGTCGGATTGTTAGGCGAATTTATGATTAAAAGCCTGGTTTTATCCGTAATTGCCGCGCGAACCTGTTCGGCGGTCAGGACAAAATTAGTTTCTTCGGTTTCGATAAAAACGCTTTTCGCGCCGCAGAATTTGACGATTTCGGGAAATGTAACCCAGTAAGGCTTCGGAATCAGAACTTCGTCGCCCGGATTTAGAAGCGTGCAGGCGGCATTAAATAACGCCTGTTTTCCGCCATCGGACGCCGTAATTTCTTCGGGCGAAAGAGAAGCGCCGAAACGTTTCGTATAAAAATGAACAATCGCTTCTTTGAAAGATTTGAGTCCGGCGGTCGGCGTGTATTTCGTTAAACCTTTCTCCAAACCTTCCCACGCCAAATCTTTAACAAACTGCGGCGTTTGAAAATCAGGCTCGCCGAGCGTCAAATCAATCACATCAAAGCCCTGCTCGCGCAATTCGGCGGCGATTTGTCCCGCTTTTAACGTGGAAGACATCTTCATCGCGGCGACGCGTTCGGAAACTGGAAACGAATTAGACATAAAAACATTTTGCCACAGAGCAGACAGAGTTTACAGAGAGATTTATAAAAATTTCCGGGTTTTTCTCAGTGTCCTCGGCGGCTAATTTTCTTCTCTTTCTAAAAATTCTACACGATTTCCGAACGGGTCACGAAACTCGAAACGCCGAAAATGCGGAATCGGAACGCCTTCGAGAATTTTTACGCCGCGCGTTGAAAGCTTTTCGCGCCAGCCTTCCAGATTTTCAACTTCGTAGGCGATATGAGCTTTCGTTTTCGTGCGGTCAAAACCGTCTTCCGTGCCGACGTGAACCTGAAACGCGCCGATTTGCAGCCAAAACCCGCCGCGTCCCTGCAAAGATTCGGGTTTCGGAACTTCCTGCAAGCCGAGAAATTCGCAGTAAAATTCGCGCGCCCCGGTTTCGGCGTTTTTCGGAATCGTGATTTGCGCGTGCTGGACTTTTAGAATTACAGGCTCTTTTATCATTTGTATGTCTTCCGCAAATTACTCGCGGGCTTCTACAGCAACTTTGCAGAATTTTACAGCAATACGGGAGGCTTCTGCAACATTGTCGAAGAAGCCTCCCGAACATCGGAAGAAGCGTTTTTACTTTGCCGGATTATTTCAACGCCGAATAGGTCAGATTACCGTTGACATCGGGAAAATTGCCGGCAATCGCATTGTTTTGAAAAGAATAGACGGTTGCGTTCGTTCCGATTGAAACGCCGGAAAGCGAGTTGTAGTTAATCGTCGTGCGCGACAGTCGCGCAGTCGAAATTCCATTTCCGCCGCCGAGCAAGCCGACGGTGCATTGATTGGCGTCGCTGCCGCTTTCGGCGACATAGGCGCGGTTTGACTGCCCGAAAACAGCAGCGGTTGAAGCGAGCACGGTGATACTGAAAAAGATTAAGTAGTTTATTTTTTTAGACATTTTTACTCCTGAATTATTTGAATGATTTTAGAAATGTTGAAATTAGTTGTCCGCGACAAAATCGACACTGGTTAATTCTTCTTGAACGCTCAAAACGCGCGTCGCGGTTTCGAAGGCAAAACGCTTGCTCGAAACGTTCAAAATATAAGTTTCGCCGACGCGAACACTGTCGAAGCTGTAATAGCCGAAAGACGCGGTTTGGGCGATGCGGATTGCGCCGCTCGAATCGGTCAGGGAAATCACGATATTGCGGATGCCTTGTCCGCCAACGGTCGTTACGCGTCCGCCGACGGAAACGCTCGCGGCGGTCGGCGCGAGCTTCGGCGGTGTCCAGAAACCGCTGTAAATAGAAAAGGTCGAAGCCTGCAAATTTCCGCCCGCAAGCGGCTGTCCGCTCGTATTTTCAATCGAATACGCGCCGCCCGCGCTTTTCTCGCCCGCTGCGATAACCGACTGCGTGATTTGATACGAGCCGCCCGATTGGGCAAACGCGCTTTGCAAACACAAAGCCGCAAGACAGCTCGCGCCGAAAAACATTAAAAAGAGCTTCAGTTTTTCTTTCATTGCTGCTCCTTGCAAACGTCGGCTTCCTTATTACCGGCGCAGACGAGTTTTTTCAGCGCGTCGATTTGCTGCTGTTGCAACTTGATTTGTTCCTGCTGCTCTTTGATTTGTGTTTGCTGTTCTTTGACGGCGTTTACTAAAACGGCGGAAATGCGGTCGTATTTGACGCCCTGTATTTCGCCTTCTTTGTTGTCGGAAGCCAGAAGCGGCTCGACTTTTTCAATCTCCTCGGCGACAAAGCCTAAATCTTCGACGTTGTCGGTTTTCCAGCGAAAAGTTACCGGGTTGAGTTTATCCAGAAGCGTTAGCCCGCCTGCGTACGGCTTTATATCTTTTTTGTAGCGTATGGAAGATGAACAAAGCTCCAGCGTGCCGTTTATATTAACGCAGAGAGACGACAGACTGCTGCCGGTGCCGGTTAGTTTGCCAACCTGCAACCTTCCTTCTATATCCAAATCTCCCTGGAAATATCCGCTTGTGTTGTTGGTAAGCCCGAGTCCTGTAAACACGCACGGACAGACGCTCGGCTTTGATTACGACGAAAAGTAAAATTATGATAATAAAAATTTTACCGCCGCGACCGGGAGCTTTTTTTAATTTTGCCGGAAAAAAATTGAGCACAGATTTATTTCACAATCAAAGAAAACATAAGATTGACAAATCTGCAAATAAAATTTGCGCGTCTTTTATTTATTTCCCGAGTTTTTCGCGCATTTTCGCTTCGACCAGCGCGGGAACAAGACCTTCGACGCGTCCGCCGAGCGTGAAAACCTGTTTTAGAAGATTTGAAGAAACATACGAATATTCTTCCGCCGCCATCAGGAAAACCGTTTCGATTGCCGGCTCAAGACGGCGATTCATCAAAGCCATCCGCAGTTCATATTCATAATCGGAAACGGCGCGAATGCCGCGTACAATCGCGTTTGCGCTCCGTTTTTTTGCAAAATCGGCGGTCAAACCCGAAAAGCTGTCAACAATTAGGCGACATTCGCTTTTTTCAATTTCGGGCAGAATTTCGCCAATCATCGCGCAGCGTTCTTCGACGGAAAACATCGGATTTTTGTCGGGATTATTCAGAACAGCGATAATTATCTCATCAAAAAGCGGCAGGCTTCTTTTGATAATATCGAGATGACCGTTGGTCAAAGGGTCGAATGAACCGGGAAAAATTGCACGACGAATATTCATTTATCATTTACCATTTATCATTTATCAAAATACGCCTAAATGATAAATGATAAATGGTAAATGATAAATGTCAGAATCTTGTCTCCAATAATTTTTTCGCCTTGTCGGTCGTTTCCTTGTGTTCGGGCAGATAATCGGGATTCGGCTTGATTTTTAAAAGATATTCGAGCTGTTTTTTCGCGTCGGCGTCGCGGTTGACCGCCAGATACGCTTCGCCTAAATGAAGGTAGACGTAGGTATTATTCTTATCCAGCGTCAAAGCTTTTTCCAGATATTCAATCGCTTTTTCCGGTTTTCCGCCGCCGAGCATTCCGGCTTGCAGCTCGACCTGCGCGAGCGCGTCGTAAGCGCTCGCGTTTTGATAGCCGGGCTGAATTTCGATAACTTTATTCATCGCCGCGCGGATGTCGTCAATCGATTTGATGCCGACTGTTACAGGACTTCGTCTTGCCTGCTCGCCGAGATTCGCGCCGTACCAGAAATGTCCGTCAGGCTTGTTCGGTTCGATTTTCGCCGCGATTTTTCCCGCCTGAACGCCGTCTTCAAAAGCCTTTTCGCTTTCCTTTTCGTCCGCTGTCTGCTTGCCGAGAAAATAATTGAGACGGGCAAACTGCCATTCGATTTCATAACTCCGATTGTCCATACTTCGCGCCGCGCCGAGCATTTTGACGGCTTCGCGCAGCTTGGCAATGTCATCGCGCTGCCTGAAAAGATTTTCGGCTTGAGCGATTGTTTCCGCAGGCGGAACGCTTGTGTTTTGCGGCTTGACCGATTCGGTCTCGGCTTTTGAAGCGCACGAAATCAGACAAAATGAAAGAAGCGCAATTGTAATAAAACGGTAAAATCTCATTCTTTGCATACGGTCAAATTACCCAAAAGGTTAAAAATTTGATATTTTAAGTCTTTATAAACGAAGAAATTCTATTAAAAATATCACAAAAGTCACGATGAAAAAAGAGGGACAAGCGGCGGCATTTTACGATTTGGAAGGAACACTGGTCAGCACGAACCTCGTTCACACGCTCGGGTTCTACGCGCGCCGCCAACAGGGATTGTTCAAAACCATCAAAAAAAGCGCTTCGACGCTCGCCAAACTGCCGCTTTTCGGCGTAACGGATTTATACTCGCGCAACGTCTTCAACGAGCTTTTTTTCCAGAGCTACAAGGGCGAATCTTTCGACCGCCTTCGCTATTTTAGCGAAGAATTATTCGAAGACGTTCTAAAACCCGCGATTTTCGACGGAACGCCCGAACTAATCGCGCAATCAAAAAAAATCGGGCAAAAACAAATCGTCATCACCGGCGCATTGGATTTTACGATTGAAAGATTAATGGATTATCTCGGTATCGACGATTACGTGGCAAACCGTCTCGAATTCGTCAACGGCTACGCGACCGGCAGAATCCTTCCGCCCGTTCTGGCTTCGGCGACCAAAGCGAAATGGATACGCGAATACGCGGAAAAAAACGATATAAATTTGTCGGAATCTTACGCTTATTCCGACAGCATTTCCGATTTACCGATGCTCTCGATTGTCGGTCATCCGGTCGCCGTCAATCCCGATTTTCGCCTTAAACAGACGGCTTTGCAGCACGATTGGGCGATTTTGAATCTAAAGTAAAATTGCTATAATGGCTACGTAGCCAAGCGGCTGAAAAATAAGTTTTGTGAGGTGAAGAAATGTCGCATACGGTTAAGGACGCGAAAAATAATTTGAGCAGTTTGATTCGTCTGGCGGAAAAAGGCGAGCCGCAAATCATTCGACGCAATGATACGGAAGTTGCCGTAGTTGTTTCAATTGATGATTGGAAAAAAATGAACGGCAAAAAGCAGAGTTTGGTTGAGCTTTTGCGCTCAAGTCCTTTGGTTGGCGAGGAACTCGATTTGAACAGACAGGAAGATTTGCCGCGAGAATTCAGTTTTGGAGAATAACGTGGCTTATTTATTGGATACCTGCGCGATTTCCGAAATGGTCGCCGTCAAACCGAATCCGAATGTTTTAAGCTGGTTTGAATCACAAAATGAAAAAACGCTTTTTTTAAGCATCATTACGATTGCGGAAATCGAAAAGGGAATTTACGGGTTACCCGCAAGCCGGAAACGGACGTTACTTGAAACTTGGTTATTTGACGATTTAGCGCCGGGTTTTCACAATCGTATTCTTAAAATTGACCGAAACTTAATGACGACTTGGGCAAAAATGAGCGCCGACTTAAAAACAAAAGGCATCATCAGACCTTCTTTCGATTCGTTAATCGAAGCGACCGCTCTGCATCATCAACTGATTTTAGTAACGCGCAACGTCAGAAATTTTCAGCAATCACAGGTGACGATTTTGAATCCTTGGGAAGATTAGGCTGGCTCGACCGCGTGAAACTTGGGTGATTACGAAGGCAAACTGCTTTTGAGTGCTTATGGAGGATTATGAAAACGATTTTCTTATTATTTTTTCAATATAATACTCAAGATGATAAATCAGGCGTTCTGTGTTGCGGAGCTATTCTCTTGGTCGCAATAGTTCTTCTGGTAGTTTTCGTTCAAGCGGCAATGAAGGATAACAAGCAGCAAGAATTACTTTTCAACAAAGCTAGAGATGGTTATTTCCTTTCTCTCTCAAAACTGAAAAAAGACCCTACAAATGCCGACCTGAGACAAGAAACGCTTATGTTAGGAAGAAATTATTCTGAACTGACTCGAAAACGAAAAGGGATTGGCAATGCCGTTACAATCTATGATGAGATGGCTTTGATGAATGATATTAACGCCGCTTGCGCTGGTGCGACTGTCGTTTCTGAAAAAGCGAAAAACTCTGCAACGGTTGAAGAGCGTTTTGCAAAATTATCAGAACTAAAAGAGAAGAACTTAATTAGCGAGCAAGAATATAATCAAAGGCGACAGAAAATTTTAGACGAAATTTAATCTATGGCATTACAGCTAAGACGAAAAACACACGAATCAATCATCTACATCGACAAAGACAGCGCGCCGCGCATTATGCCTTTCGGCGAGGATTTTATTATCGAAGACATTCCAATCGGAACGCGCGTTATTTATCCGAACCCGCCGATAAAAGGCTTGCCGAACCGCGAAGCCGCGATTCGATACGCGGTAAATCATCCGATTGACGCAAAACCGCTTTACGCTCAACTCGAACCGGGAATGCGCGTGACGATTGCGATGGACGATATTTCTTTGCCGCTGCCGCCGATGGCTTTGCCCGATATGCGCCAGACGATGCTCGAAGTCGTCCTCGATATGTGCGCGGCAAACGGCGTTGACGACGTTCATTTGATTGTCGCCAACTCGCTTCACCGCAAAATGACTGCATGGGAAATGGAGCGAATGGTCGGCTCGACGATTTTTAACGAATTTTATCCCGACCGTTTTTACAATCACGACGCCGAAGACGACGAAAATTTAATCACGCTCGGACACACGCGCCACGACGAGCCTCTGCGCGTCAATCGCCGCGCCATCGAGAGTGATATTTTGATTTATATCAACATCAATCTCGTACCGATGGACGGCGGGCATAAATCGGTCGCCGTCGGGCTTTGCGACTATGAAAGCTTGCGCGCGCATCACGAGCCGCAGACGATTCTCGATTCGCATTCGTATATGGACCCGCCCGCGTCGGAATTGAATCACAAAGTTATTCGCCTCGGAAAATTGGTTGACGAGCATTGCAACGTTTTTCACATCGAAACCGCGCTCAATAACAAGATGTTTCCCGAAGGCTACGATATTTTGACCAGAAACGAGGACGAATTTTCGTTCGCCGACCGGATGAAATGGGAAGTTATGAAGCGCACGTTTTCAAAAATGCCGCGCGCCGCGCGTCGAAAAATGCTCCACGCGATTCCGGCGCAATACGAATTGATTGCCTGTTACGCGGGCGAGACAGAAAAAGTCCACGAAAAAATTCTGGAAAAAAATTACCAGCAATACGAAATTCCGGTCAAAGGTCAGTGCGATATAATGATTACCGGAATTCCCGACATTTCGCCGTATAACGTCTATTCCGCGCTCAATCCTTTGCTCGTGCAGGTGATGGCGCTCGGCTATCACTTCAATATGTTTCGCAACAAACCGCTTCTGCGGAAAGGCGGCGTGATGATTATCACGCACCCGTGTTTCGACGAGTTCGACCATAATTTTCACCCGTCGTATATCGAATTTTTCCATCGCCTGCTGCCCGAATCGCGCGACGCATTTTTCCTGCGCGACAAATACGAGCGCGAATTTGCGACCAATCCCGCCTACGTCGAAATGTATCGACGCGGCAACGCCTATCACGGCGCGCACCCGTTTTTCATGTGGTATTGGGGCGAAAACGGTCGCCAGCACGTCGGCAAAGTCATCGTCGCCGGCGCCGAAAACGCCCACGTCCCCGAAATTCTCGGCTGGGAACGCGCCAACAATCTGACCGAAGCGATTGCTCAGGCTCGAAGCTATATGGGCAGAAACGCCGAAATTACGATGCTGCACCAGCCGATAATCGGATTGTGTAACGTAACGGATTAAATTTTGAAATCACAATTTGTGATGACATAAATAATGAGTAACAAAGAATCTCAAGCCAAGGATTTATTAATTGTTGAATCAATTGCCGATAAAATAAATTTTATTCGCGGACAAAGAGTTATGCTTGACAGCGATTTAGCCGAAGTTTACAGCGTTACAACCAAGCGTCTGAATGAGCAGGTTAAACGAAACATCGAACGATTTCCAGAAGATTTTATGTTTCAATTGACCGAACAGGAGTTTGAAAGTTTGAGGTCGCAATTTGCGACCTCAAACAAACAGCGCGGCGGCAGGCGTTATTTTCCTTACGTTTTCACCGAACACGGCGCGGTAATGCTGGCAAGTGTGTTGAAAAGTCAAATTGCGATTGAAGCCAGTATTCAAGTCGTTCGAGCATTTGTGCAAATGAGAACAATTTTAATGCTTCACGAAGATTTGGCTGAAAGAATCGAAGAGCTTGAACAAGCCGTAGATAAACACGACGAAAAATTTAAAGTCGTCTCGCATCTTCTCGGTCAAATTTTAGGTGATAAGAAAAGAAAGACGCGGCAAATAGGATTTATTGATAAAGAAAAGAAATGATACTGCATCAGCCGATAATCGGGTTGTGTAACGTAACGGATTAGAGATAAAAAATATGTCAGAGAAATCAGTTCCTTATCGCTTTAATAAATATGAGCCGGGTGTGCTTTTAGAGATTTATTTGCCCAAAAAGGCTAAATTTCAAGGAACTTTATATGAAATATTAACAGAGGGATTGCGCAACTGGGATTCCGTAAAAGAACATTTGTTAAATAACAAAGTAGAAATAAAAGAGCTTTTGGACACATATGACGAGGCACAAGAGTTTTTTGAAAGAATAGATGAAGTAAAACAATTTTATTGGGGATATTCTCTTTATGAAGTTGACGGAGTATTTTTTGACTCTGAAACAAAAACGACTGATGAAGAAAGAACACAGGTCATCCGTTTAATGTTTTTAGCCGATTTAGAAGATTTACAAAAAACAGTTCCTCAGATGGAATTTGAAGAATTGAGAAAACAAGTAAGACAGATGATTCTGGAAGATAGAATAGTAAGAAAAGAAAAAAGCAAAGCCAATCCGAGTTTGAAGCCATTATACGAAAAAATTGATGAATGGGTGGATAATATGGCAATTTTCATTTTCGGCTACATTGTGTTTAAGCTATGTTCAAAAATACGAGAACTCGAAGACGACGAAAGCATAAAACCCGAAAAGGAAATTTGGGTAACTTCGTTTTGGAATTTAAACGTAAACAAAGTAACTATTCCTCGAGAGAAGCAATCAGTGAATCATGAAATTATCACCAACCCAAATTTTTAAAGGTAAAAAGATTTTCTTTATCGGCGGCACGGGCTTTGTCGGTAAGGTTACGCTTTCGATGCTGTTGAATAATTTTCCTGATATTGGAAAAGTTTACGCGACCGTGCGGGCGAGAGATGCGCGGGAGTCGGAAATTCGTTTTTGGACGAGCATTGTTACTTCGCCGACGTTTGACCCTTTGCGCGAGAAATACGGCGACGGGTTTGAAGATTTTATCCGCGCGAAGGTCGTTCCCGTCAATGGCGATGTCGGCAATGAATTTCTCGGAATGAGCGAGGCGGAAGCGCGGAAGATAATGTTGGATACGGACATTATCATCAACGGCGCGGGAAATGTAACGTTTAATCCGCCGCTCGAAAGCGCTTTGCGGACGAACGTTGTCGGCTCGAATAATATTCTCAAATTAGCGCGGATGATGAAGCGTCCGACGCTCGTACACGTTTCGACCTGTTTTGTGGCGGGAAAGCGAAGCGGCGCGATTTGGGAAAATGAGCCGGTCGTCGGTTATTTTCCGCGAAAAAATGAATTAACCGGCACGACTTTCGATGTTAATAAAGAAATCGAAGACTGCGCACGTTTGTCGGAGCAAGCCAGACAGGAAGCGACCGACGCGGTGCAGATTGCCAAATTCCGCGAGCAGGCGCGCGAGCGTTTTATCGAAGAAGGGCGCGACCCGGATGATGAAGACGAATTGAAATCGGCGATTTTCCGCGAGCGCAAAATGTGGATTCGCGAGCGCACGACCGAACTCGGTGCGGAACGCGCCGAATATTGGGGCTGGACGAATATTTACACTTATTCGAAATCTTTGGCGGAACAAATCATCGCGCAGCAGGATGACATCGTGAAAATTCTCGTGCGTCCGTCGATTGTCGAAAGTTCGCAAAGTTATCCGTTTCCGGGTTGGAACGAAGGTTTTACGACGACCGCGCCGCTTATTTTAATCGCGCTTCGCGGTCAGCCGATAATTCCGGTTAACGAAAAACTGGTTTTGGACATTATTCCGGTCGATATGGTCGCGGGCGCGATTCTCGGCGCGGCGATGAACGCGCTGGTTGACGACAAACCGCCGCTCGTTTTTCAGGCGTGTTCGGGCGATTCGAACCCGAACGATATGAAACGCATAGTCGGGCTTGTCGGGCTTTACAAACGCGAGCATTTCGAGGAAAAGGAAACGGGAAATAAGTTCGTCAATAAAGTTGCGGGAATGATTGAAGCGATGCCCGTCAAGCATCGAACTTATGAACTGACAAGTGCGCCGATGCTCAATAAACTGGCGAAACGCGCCGATTCGCTGCTTGAAAAAGCCGCGCCGCGCTGGGGCGGCGGACGTTTGGGAAATATCGTTTCGGATTTGCAGAAATCGGTCGAGAAATTCGAGCGCACGACGCAGGAAACGATGGACGCTTTTGCGATGTTCAAGCCGTTTATGATTGACAACGAATATCTCTATCGCGCCGACAACCTGCGCGCGCTGATGTCGCTCGTCAAAGAAAAAGAGAAGGATTTGCTGCCGTGGTATCCCGAAAAACTCGATTGGTACGATTACTGGCTGAAAGTCCATTTTCCGGGAATGCGCAAATGGGTTTTGCCGCAGCTCGAAGAAGATTTGAAGATTCAGGAACGCCGCTCTTACACGTATAAGGATTTGCTCGATTTGTTCGACACTTCGACCAAACGATTTCCGACGCGCGTGGCGATGCGGATTGAGAGAAACGGACGCAAGGAACAATATACGTTTGAAGATGTCAGGGAACTTACGCTTCGCGCCGCCGGATTTTTCGCCGAAAACGGCATAAAACAAAACGACCGCGTGATTTTGTTTTCAAATAATATGCCCGAATGGGGAATCTCCTATTTCGCCATTTTGAAAACCGGCGCGACGGCGATTCCGATTGACCCGGCAAGCTCGGTCGAGGAAATCATCAATTTTGCCAAAGCGGGCGAGGCTTCGGCGATTGTTTTATCGCCGAAATTAGCGGGCGAAAATCCCGATTTAGCCGGGAAATTAAAAGCGGCGAAGTTGAAATTAAATGTCTGGACGTTCGATGAGGTTTTTGAGATTCAAAGCGAGATTGAAGAAGCAAAACGCATTGCGCTTCTGCCGAGCAAGATTTTATCGAGTTCGGTCGCGTCATTAATTTTCACTTCAGGCACGACCGGAACGCCGAAAGCCGTGATGCTCTCGCACAAAAATTTCGTCAATATGATTTCGATGCTCTCGTCGGTTCTCGATATGGACATCACCGACGGCGTTTTGTCGGTTTTGCCGATGCATCACACGTTCGAGTTTTCGGCGGGATTTTTGACGCCTTTTTCAAACGGAACGCAGATTACATATTTGGACGAGCTTTCGGCGGAAGTGCTTTCGCACGCCATCGAAAACGGGCACGTTACGGGCATGGTCGGCGTTCCCGCGCTGTGGGAAATGCTTCATCGACGCATCAAAACGCGTCTCAGAGAACGCGGCGATTGGTTCGCGGATTTAGCCGACAACGTCATCGAATTTAACGCTTGGGTGCGCGACAACACGCCTTTTAACTTGGGTCCGATTATCTTTTTCCCGATTCATCAGGGAATGGGCGGGCGAATGCGCTATTTGATTTCGGGCGGTTCGGCTCTTTCTGAAAAAGTGCAGAAAGATTTGCACGGGCTTGGCTTTACCGTTCTCGAAGGCTACGGTCTGACCGAATCTTCGCCCGTTCTGACCGTTGCGCGACCGGGAAATAAACTTCTGCGCGGAAGTGTCGGAAAACCTCTGCCGGGAATCGAGGTGAAAATCGAATCGCCCGACGAAAACGGCGTCGGCGAAGTTCTCGCGCGCGGGCAGAATATTATGCTCGGTTATTACAATAACGATGAAGCGACCGAAGCCGTTTTGCAGGACAGATGGCTGAAAACCGGCGATTTGGGCAAACTCGACGAAGACGGAAATCTTTTTATCGTCGGGCGCTCGAAAGATGTGATTATCGATTCGAACGGCAAGAATATTTACCCGGACGAAATTGAAGACCATTACGGGAAATCGGCTTTTATCAAGGAATTATCGATTGTCGGCTTGCCGGACGATGACGGCGGCGAAAAAATTTCTGCGCTCGTCGTGCCGGACTACGAATACGATATTGCCCTGAGTCGCGCCGAGACGAACAAAAAAGTCGAGGAACATTTCCGCGAAGTTTCCGCGTCATTGCCGTTTTTCAAACGCGTGAAAGTTTTGCATCTGACGCCGTTTGAATTGCCGCGAACGGCGACCAGAAAAGTTAAGCGTCCCGAAGTCGTCGAAATGGTGCAGGGTTTGGAAGAAAGGGCGAAAAAGAAAACGCGGGCAGTTTCCGAATCCAAAGGCGACGACAATATTTTGTGGGTTCGAAAGATTGTCGCAAACGTCTCGAATCGTCCGCTTTCCGACATTGCGATGGATGACAAACTCGCCGATTTGGGCTTTGATTCATTGATGTTTGTCGAGCTTCAGGCGGCAGTCGAAGACGCGGGCGGGCGCATTCCTTCGCCCGATACTTTGAACGAAGTGCAAAGCGTTCGCGAGCTTTTGACCGCCGTTCAGCGTGTCGATAAGCGCAAGAAAATGGTTGACGAGCCGAAGGCGGAAGAGAAAAAAGACGATGAGATTTTTATTCCCTCGATTATACGAAAGCTCGGAAATTCGGTCGTCGATTTTGCGCAGGAAACGCTTTATAACTCGGTTTTGAACACCTCGATTGAAGGCGAATCGAACGTTCCGCCGCACACGAATTTTATTGTCGCTTCAAATCACACGTCGCATCTCGACATGGGTTTGGTCAAACGCGCGCTCGGCAAAGACGCCGCCGAACAAACGGTCGCGGTCGCGGCGGCTGATTACTGGTTCGACACGAAATACAAACGCGCTTATATGAACAATTTCACGACGCTCATCCCGATTGAGCGAACGGGAAGCCTGCGTCAATCTTTGCGGCACGTAACGCAGATTTTGAACGAAGGCTACAACACGCTGATTTTTCCCGAAGGCGGAAGGCAGGAATCGGGCGTGGTCGCCGAATTCAAACCGATTATCGGTTATCTGGCGCTAAACGAAAAAGTCGGGATTTTGCCCGTTTACCTGTGGGGAACTTACGAAGCCTTTCCGAAAGGAATGACGATTCCGCCGCGTTCGAGCATCGGCGCAAACATCGGCGCGAAAGTCGGGCGATTTCTCGAATACGACGAGCTTGCCGAGATGACGAAAGGCGTTCCGAACACCGAAGCCTATCGCTTAATCGCCGCGCGCGTTCAGCACGAAATCGAAAATATGCGCGACGGCGGGCGCGATAAATTCGATGTTGCCTCGGTTCGCAAAAAATGGCGAGCCGAAAGACGCAAATCGCGCAAGCAAGAGCCGGTCATTGATGAATAAAACGAAAATTTTGAAACCAAAGATTAAATATCTTTCGTAATAACGTCGATTACTAAAATCGCATCTTATTCCAAACCGGCGCTGCTTTTGGCTCGCTGCCCTTAAATAATTATGAAAATCGCAAAATGTTACCTTATCGCTCTTTGTCTCTTGATTTCCTCGATTTCCGTTTTGGCTCAGAAAACTGCCGAGAAACCGATTTTTAAAGTTGAATACGAAAAATTTAAACTGGCGAACGGGCTGGAAGTGATTTTTCACGTTGACCGCAGCGACCCAGTCGTTGCCGTTAATCTGACGGCGCATGTCGGTTCGGCGCGAGAGAAAGTCGGGCGCACCGGTTTTGCGCATCTTTTTGAGCATCTTTTGTTTCTCGAATCGGAAAATCTGGGCAAAGG
>JBARIW010000028.1:0-56420 GCA_049799955.1 Pyrinomonadaceae bacterium | reverse complement strand
GTGTGTACAAGGCCCGGGAACGTATTCACCGTGGCATGCTGATCCACGATTACTAGCGATTCCAGCGTCATGGAGTCGAGTTGCAGACTCCAATCCGAACTGAGGCCGGCTTTTTCCGATTAGCTCCCCCTCGCGGGTTTGCGACGGTTTGTACCGGCCATTGTAGCACGTGTGTAGCCCTGGACATAAAGGCCATGAGGACTTGACGTCATCCCCACCTTCCTCCCCGTTATCCGAGGCGGTTTCGCTAGAGTGCCCAGCTTGACCTGATGGCAACTAACGATAAGGGTTGCGCTCGTTGCGGGACTTAACCCAACATCTCACGACACGAGCTGACGACAGCCATGCAGCACCTATAGAGCAGCCCCTTGCGGGGAAGGAATATTTCTACTCCGGTCCACTCCATTTCGAGCCCAGGTAAGGTTCTTCGCGTTGCGTCGAATTAAACCACATGCTCCACCGCTTGTGCGGGCCCCCGTCAATTCCTTTGAGTTTCAGCCTTGCGACCGTACTCCCCAGGCGGATTGCTTATCGCGTTAGCTTCGGCACGATCGGATTGTGTACCGATCACACCAAGCAATCATCGTTTAGGGCTAGGACTACCAGGGTATCTAATCCTGTTTGCTCCCCTAGCTTTCGCGCCTCAGCGTCAGTGTCAGCCCAGCAACCCGTCTTCACCTCAGGTGTTCCTCTTGATATCTACGCATTTCACCGCTACACCAAGAATTCCGGTTGCCCCTTCTGCACTCTAGCAAAGCAGTATCATCTGACCGTTCCGAGTTAAGCTCGGAGATTTCACAGATGACTTGAATTGCCGCCTACGCGCCCTTTACGCCCAGTAAATCCGAACAACGCTTGGTCCCTACGTATTACCGCGGCTGCTGGCACGTAGTTAGCCGGACCTTACAAATAGTACCGTCATTTATTCTTCCTATTCTTACGAAGTTTACATCCCGAAAGACTTCATCCTTCACGCGGCGTTGCTGGGTCAGGCTTTCGCCCATTGCCCAAAATTCCCGACTGCTGCCTCCCGTAGGAGTCTGACCCGTTATTCAGTGTCAGTGTGTCCGACCGTCCTCTTAGACCGGATACAGATCGTTGCCTTGGTAAGCCATTACCTTACCAACTAGCTAATCTGCCGCAAGCTCCTCTTTAAGCGCATAAATGCTTTAACAACTGTCACCTTGCGGTGCCGCTGCATTATGCGGTATTAGCAGTCGTTTCCGACTGTTATTCCCCACTCAAAGGTAGATTACTTACGTGTTACTCACCCGTACGCCACTTTATATCTTTCCCGAAGGAAAGTTTAATCGTTCGACTTGCATGTCTGAGGCACGCCGCCAGCGTTGATTCTGAGCCAGGATCAAACTCTCGTTAAAAAGTTATTACTAGCTAAATTTGTTCGATTAAATCGAACGTGTTTTGAATTAACACATGGACTCGCATATCTAGTTTTCAAACATCAAAATTTTCTGTTTTATCTCCCTTCCTAATGAAGGGCGAAATTATGATTATACAGATTGTATTTCCTTTGTCAACCGCCTAGCGAAACTTTTTAACTTTCTCTTTTCTGTTAACGAAAGCTTCGTTAAGGCGAATATGTAATTTATCTATTTGAGCCTAACTTGTCAAGCGACCTTTGAACTATTTCGCAGATAATCAAATTTGCCGGTAAAGTTCAGTATCAATGAAAGCTTTTACGCTCAAAATCAATATACAAATACAATCTATCAAATATCTTTCTTCGGTTTTTGCCGAAAATAAAATCCTCTTAAATTTATAAATTCAAGAGAACTTGATTCTTCTGGCAAAATTTTTACCCTGCTTATTCAAGCGAGCAAGTTAAGATGAACTCTCTTTCTGACAAGTTGCCCGCTAAAAAACTTTTTCAAACTTTCTGAATAATTGAAACTCTCCAATTCAATCGAGCCAATTAAGATGTTTACTTAGTATAACTCGTTGCACGTTTTTTGCAAAAATCTTTAAGCGATATTTTTCGCCTTTAACAAAAAATCCGTTACTTCTCTAACAGCGCCGAAACCGCCTTTCGCATTCGTCTTATATATAATGTAAGAATCTAGCTCTGAAGCTGCGTCGGCAACGGCAATCGGCAAGCAGACTTTTTCCAATAAACTAATGTCGCCGATGTCGTCGCCGATATAAGCAACTTCGCCGGGAGCGACTTTCGCATCCTGCAAAATATCTTCAAAATCCTTCGCTTTATCGAGCGAGCAGGTTTTGATGTAACGGATGCCGAGCTCGGTTGCCCGTTTTTCTAAAATTTTTCGGGCGTCTCTTCCCGAAATAATCCCCGAGAGAAAACCGGCTTTGTGCCACGATACCAAGCCCTGCCCGTCGCGGACGTTGAAGACTTTCATCGCTTCGCCCTGTTCGGCGTAATAAAGTCTCCCGTCAGTTAAAACTCCGTCGCAATCCATTAATAGCAGTTTAATTTTCGACGCGCGTTGTAAAATTTCTTCGTCCAAAGTTTTTCCCTTTTCGAAATTTATCTTATTTCAAACATCTCGACACCGCTCAGTTTCCAGCCGTTTCCGATTTTTGCCAAACGAAATATGGCAATTCCGCTTTCGGCTGGTTTATTGAGCAGTCTGATATTCAGATTGGCTTCAACCAAAACGTTGTTGGCGTCGTATTTATCGACCTGCAAAATTTTCGTCGTCCATTCCTGCGCCTGCCCGGCGATTCCGCCCGAAAATCTCGGAATTTCACCCGACAGAATCATTGCGTCGAGGTCGGCTTTACGTCCCGAAATCGCGGCTTTATCAAACTGCGCGAAAAATCCTTTGATAGTTTCGTCTGAAACAGCCGACGCGCCTGCGTTATTTCTTCCCTGTCTCGCGGCTAATGTCGCGCCGTATTCGGCATCGGCTTTAATCGCTTCTTCAAAAAAGCCCGCCGCCCGTGTTTTTTGTCCTGCTTTCGCGTCTATTTCGCCAAGACCGAGATTTGCCCACGCGAGACTTCTCGCCGTCGGCAGTTTTTCATCCAGAACGGCGCGAAATTCTTTTTCCGCTTCGCCAGTTTTCCCTTCAGCCAGATACGAACGCGCCAGATATATTCTCGCATCGTCGAAACGCGGCATTGTTTTTAGAGCGGCGAGCGCATTTTTTTCGGCTTCATCAAATTTCTGCTTGTCGAAAGCGCGTTTGATGGCTAAAAGCGAGTCGCTTTCGTTAAATTCGCGCGGCGCAACGTCGTCCGAATAATCGGTTTGCGGGTAGAATTTATCATTGTCTATTTCGACGCGCGCGATTTTATTCGCGGTTTTGAAAATAACTTCGCCGAAGCTTTTCGCCGGAATCGTCGATTGCGCCGTCAATTTCTCGCCGTTTGCGGTCAGCGCGAGAATGTTTACGGTCGCGTCTACCGAGCCTGTATTTCGCAAAGCGATTTTCGATTGCGCGCCGTCCGTCTGCGGCAAGCCAATCAGCAGATTCATATCCGTAATCTGCCCGAACGCGTAATCGAGAAAATCTTTCTGCGCCGAAAAACCCGCGCGAAGCTCGTTCAAACTAAGATTTCCATCCTTTATATTCGCGCGCAAAACGTTCGAAAACTCGTCCTGCCCGATTTTTTTCGACAGAAGCCGCCAAACCATCGCGCCTTTGTTCGCCACCACCGAATAATAATAATCATCGAGCGGCGATACTATATTTAAAGGCGAATCGCGCTTGGCGACCGCCGAATAAGCCGTACGCTGGCGCAGACGCTCGACATCGGCGATTTCTTTTCCATATTTTTGTTCGAGAAACTGCGTGGCGATAAAACGCGGCAAACCTTCGCGGACGACGCCGAATCCATCGCCGTCAACCTGAACCGAGCCGCCGAGCCACATTTTCCCAATCGATTCGGCAATCGTCATCGCGGTCTGCGAATCGATTTTCTGTCTTCTAAATGTGCTTTCGTCAACCAGAATCGTTCCGCCGCCCGCAAAACCCGCGCCGCGCTTGACCGAAACAATTCGCAAAGGCGTATCAAGCGTAGTTCCTAAAAGACTTGCAGCGAATGTTTTTGCCTCTGAAGCCAGATTTGCTAGTTCATTAGCGCGTTTTTGTTCTTCCGCGCCTGCGCCTTTCGGCAAATAGACGGCGACTCCGTTCGCGTTTACATTATCCCAATTTCCCGTTACAAAAAATGGCTGTCCGTTTAATTTTTGTTCGAAAAGCAAATCCTTGCTTCTTTTATCTCCCGAAGCGATAAATTCGTTCTGCGTCCCGGCGACAGCTATTGAAAACGGCGCAAAGTCCGCGCCGCGCGCGAAATACCAGCTATTCGGCGTCGGATACCAGAAAGAAAGCGGCAAAAACTGCGAACCGACGGGCGAAAGCGCGTTCAAGCCGGAATTTTCATCGACCTTTAACTTATAATCGACTTCGACCGAAACGCTCTGATTCGGCTGAACCGAAGGCACGATGATGCTTGCTCTTTGAAGACTGAGGCTGTTGCTGATTTTTTCTTCGTTTTTGCTGAAATCGCCCGCCGCGCCGCCGACCTTAACGCCGGAAATTTCCGCCTTATCCGAAATTCGCAGAGTCAGCCGCGAAGCCGCGCCGCTCGAAACGTTTTTCAGATTCAAAACGGCTTTAACGGTTAAATACCTGTCCGTTTCCGCCTGCGGCAAGCTCGCCGTGATGTCGTATTTCTGCACTTCCCACGTTTTTGAAGGCACATTTTCGCTTTGCGCGTGCGAGGACATGTTAAATGTAAAAAGTAAAAAAGCGAAAATAAGGGCAAGTTTTGTAGATTTCATTTTAAGTACTGTAAAAACCAATCTTTTGCTCGTTTTTATATCAATTTGAATATTAAATAACACTTTCGGAAAGCTTTCAAAGCCGTTTCGAAACGTTTCGAAGTCATTTCGAAGACCTTCGAAGCCGCTTTGAAGCCTTTCGAAGTCGCTTCGAATACCTTCGAAGTCCTTTCAAAAGCTTTCGAAGTCATTATGAAAATCTTCAAAACGGCTTCGAAACATTTCGAAACGATTAATTATCAATCTTTTAGAATAAGCTCGTGAATTTCTTTTAATTTAGAAAGCAATTTTTCCAATCTATTTAAGGGTAACTGGTTCGGACCGTCCGAAGGCGCTTTTGCCGGATTATCGTGGACTTCCATAAAAACCGCGTCAACGCCGCAGGCGACGCCCGCGCGAGCAAAATGTTCGATGTATTCGGCTTGCCCGCCCGTTGCCTTGCCCAAGCCGCCCGGAAGCTGTAAAGAATGCGTTACGTCAAAGACAACCGGAACGCCAAAGCTTCTCATAATCGGAAACGAGCGCAAATCAACAACCAGATTATTATAACCGAAGCTCGCGCCGCGTTCGGTCAGCAAAATCTTTTCGCCGCCCGCGCCCTGCAATTTTTCGACAATATTCTTCGCGTCCCACGGCGCGAGAAACTGTCCTTTTTTAACATTGACGGCTTTTCCCGACCTTGCCGATTCAATTAATAAATCCGTCTGACGACAAAGAAACGCCGGAATCTGCAAAATATCCGCAACCTGCGCCGTTTTTTCGACCTGCCAAGTTTCGTGAACGTCGGTAATCACCGGAACGCCGATTTCCTGTTTCACCTGCGCGAGAATTTCCAACCCAAACTCCATTCCCTGCCCGCGAAAGCTCTCAGACGAGCTTCGATTCGCTTTATCAAACGAAGATTTATAAACAAAATCAACGCCGACGTGTTTGCAAATATCGTTAATTTCCTGCGCCATAAAAAGCGCGTGCTGCGCGGATTCGACGACACACGGACCGAGAATAAAAGTTAAATTTCCGTCGCCGAAAGTTACGTTTTCTACCTGAAAGGATTGTGTCATAGGTTTTAGGTGTTAGGGATTAGGTGTTAGCGCGTTTGTTTTTCAAGCTACGTAATAAACTTCCCAACATTTTACTGACTTCTTCGGATAATTTTAACGCTTGATTCAAATTATTACTATTTACGAAATTCAGGCGGCTTGCAATTAATAGATGTGTTTCGGTTTCTCTAAGCGAACCTTGCGCGATTCCGAGAAAATGAATATATTCGCCTAGACCCTCTCTACCGTGTCCTTCGGCAATATTCGCCGGAATTGAAACAGCCGAGCGGCGCAATTGTGAAGTTAATCCGTAAATTTCATCTTTCGGAAAACTTCCCGCGATTTTATAGCAAAGCATAACCAAATCCATCGCCTTCTGCCAAACTATTAAATCACGATAGCTATTTACAGTCATTCTAACCCCTAACACCTAACACCTAATCCTCCCCCGCAACCGATGCGCGTTCGGGCATTTCGATTTGCTTGTCGCTCGTTACGTCGTCTTTTAGATTCTCGCTTTTCATACGATTTTCCCACGCGGCTTTGACGAATGAGACGAACAGCGGATGCGCGTTTAAGGGCTTCGATTTGTATTCGGGATGGAATTGGCAGGCGACGAAATACGGGTGAACGTCGCGCGGCAGTTCAATCATCTCGACAAATTTCCCGTCGGGCGAGACGCCGCTGACGACCAGACCGTTTTGTTCTAAAATCCGGCGAAATTCGGGATTAAACTCGTATCGATGCCGGTGGCGCTCGCCGATTTGTTCCGCGCCGTGATAAATTTCCCGCGCGAGCGAGTTTTCTTTTAACCGGCAGTCCCAGTTTCCGAGCCGCATCGTGCCGCCGTATTCTTCGACGTTGACCAAATCGCGGAGTTTGAAAATAATCGGGAAAGGCGTTTCCGAGTTAAATTCCGTCGAATCGGCGTCGCGCAAGCCGCAGACGTTTCGCGCAAACTCGATGCAGGCGGTCTGCATTCCGAGACAGATTCCGAAATACGGCGTCCGCGATTTTCTGGCGTATTTTATCGCCCGAATCATTCCCGAAATGCCGCGCTTGCCGAAGCCGCCCGGAACGAGAATCGCGTCGTAATCGTGCAGCTCGTTTTCGTAGCCGTCCTGAATCAGCTTTTCCGATTCAATCCAATCGACATTTACCTTTAAATTATTTGCCACGCCCGCGTGCGTCAGGGCTTCGCGCAAAGATTTGTAGGCGTCTTCGAGCTCGACGTATTTTCCGACAATTCCGATTTTCACCGCGCCGCCCGTCGGCTCTTTGATAATCGATACAAGCTCGCGCCAGCGCCGCAAATCGACTTTCGGAAACTGTTCGTTCAGATGCAGGGTGTTGATAATCAAATCATCGAGCGCCTGTTCGTGAAGCGCGAGCGGAACTTCGTAAATCGTTTTTACATCGAGCGCGGAAATGACCGCGTTTTCCTGCACGTTGCAGAAAAGCGCGATTTTGCGGCGCAAATCCAAAGATAAAGTATGTTCCGAACGGCAAAGCAGAATATCGGGCGCGATGCCGATTTCGCGTAGTTCTTTGACCGAATGCTGCGTCGGTTTCGTCTTTAATTCTCCGGCGGCGGCAATGTACGGCACTAAGGTTACGTGAACGTAAATCGCGTTGTTTCTGCCTTCCTCGTTACCGATTTGCCGAATCGCTTCGAGAAACGGCAGAGATTCGATGTCGCCGACCGTTCCGCCGATTTCGACGATTAAAACGTCCGGCGATTCTTTTTCGGCTACTTTACGGACAGCCATTTTTATTTCGTCCGTGATGTGCGGGATGACCTGAATCGTCTTTCCGAGATAATCGCCGCGACGTTCTTTTTCGATAACCGAAAGATAAATTCTGCCGCTCGTCCAGTTGTTCGCCTGCGAGAGTTTCGCGTTTGTAAATCGCTCGTAATGTCCCAAATCGAGGTCGGTTTCCGCGCCGTCGTCCGTAACAAAAACTTCGCCGTGCTGAAAAGGCGACATCGTTCCGGGGTCAACAGTTATATACGGGTCGAGCTTCATCATCTGAACTTTCATCCCGCGCGCTTCCAGAAGACAGCCGAGCGAGCTTGCCGCCAAACCTTTTCCGAGACTCGAAACCACGCCGCCTGTTACGAAAATATATTTTGTCATTTTTCTTCGTCCTTTTTAATTATTAAAATCTCCCTTCGTTTTTTCGCTTCCGCACAATCTTTTTGTGAATCGCGCACGATTTTTGAGAGCTTCCACATCATTTTTATTAATCTCGCAATCTTTTTACGAGAATCGCGTCATTTTGATGAATCTTCACAGCATTTTCATGAGAATCACAATCTTTTTGCCAATCTCGCATTATTTTTGAAAGCAGCAAAAAGCATTATTTATATTTATCGCCCGTTTCATCTTCGCCGCCCGCTTTTCCCTCACGTTTCTTTTTCATATAGCGTCCTTCCTTTAACTGCATCTCGACTTCCTTCGCTTTTGCCGCCGAAGGATTCATCAATTCTTGAAGCGCGTTCATACTCGCGCCGAGCATCGATGCGCTTTCCGCCGCATTTTTCTCAAATTCCGCCTCGGTTCTGGTAACGGGCTTGCTCAAAATTTTCAAACCGATAAAAACGCCGGCAATCAATAACGCAAAAAATATTAATCCAATCCAGTCGCTCATATTTTTTTCCAGCCGTAAATTAAAGTTTTGAATTCGATTCCGGCTAACTGGTGCGTGTCTTCGCCGACGACACGCCCGCCCATTTTTTCGTAAAATTTTCGATAAGGACTAATTTCGAGCGTGTCCAGGCACATCGATTTAAAGCCGTGCGCCGTCATTTCTTTTTGGCAGCGCCGGAACAAATTTTCGCCGATTCCCTTTCTCTGAAACTCCTGCAAAAAATAAATCGCGAAAAGCTGCGCGTCGAAAGATTTATCGACTTGCGCCGCGCCGAAATCGGCAAAGCCGACAATCCCGCTTTCCGGCGTTTCGGCGACGAACATTTTATAAAACGACTTTTGAGAAAAGGCTTGCTCAAATGCGCCGATGCGATTTTCGACCGACATTTTATCGAGATGTTCCTGCGGCGTGATGCCTGCAAAAGATTTCTGCCACGACCGGACGTGAACGCGCGCAATCTGCGGTATATCTTCGAATTTCGCTTCGCGAAACGTGATTTGCCGCCGCCCGACAATTTGACTGACGCGCTCGAAATCTTCTTTTGTATCGACGCCGATTGAGATTTCGGCAACTTCGACGACTTTTATTTTCGCGCCGTTTGCCAATGCCCGAAGCTGTTCGAGCATTTCGGTTTTTTCCAGATTTGCCTGCGGAAACTTCGTAAATTTCAACAAATATTCGCGCCGGTAAACATAAATTCCTGTATGTTTGCGATAAAGTGAAAGCAGATTCGGCTCAGCCTGCAAAGCTTTTTCCAGACTCCCGTATTTTTTTACGGCTTCGCGCGGAAAAGGAATCGGCGAACGCGAAAAATAAAGCGCAAAACCATTTTCATCTGTAACGACTTTAACAACATCGGGCGACAAAACGTCTTCCCAATTATCGATTTTTTCGCACGTCGTCGTGATGTCCGCCGTTTCATCTTCGAGAATCGCCTCGACGGCTTTTTCAATCGTCGAAGGCGAAATCAAAGGCTCGTCGCCCTGAACGTTGACGATTATCGAATTTTCCGAAAGACGCGCGGCGACTTCGGCGATTCGGTCAGAACCGCTTTGATGTTCGGGCGATGTCAAAATAGCTTCATTTCCGCTCGCTTCGACTATTTTTAAAATTTCTTCGCTGTCGGTCGCGACAATCACGCGTGAGACGTTTCGCGCCTTTTTTGCCTGTTCGAGCGTGTGCAGAATCAGCGGTTTTCCATTTAAAGGCAGCAATAACTTGCCTTCCAGACGGGTCGAAGATAAACGCGCCGGAATGACTGCAATCACATTTTGTCGGGGATTTTTTCCGTGTTGCTCCACGGAATTTTAGGTTATCTTGATTTGAGGCAAAGTTCAAGGTTTAAAGTTCGAAGTTTTATTCCGAACCTTGAACTTTGAACCTTCAGCCGAATTTCGTTAAACTCTTTTTCGTGCAAAATGAAGAAATTGAAAACTTTGAATATTCAGCGCCGCCGCTCAAAGAAAAAAGCGAAACCTCCGAAGATTTGATAAAACCGACACCGGACAATCCGCCCTGGAGCAGTCCGGCGGCTGTCGGAGTTTGGGTTTTGAGCATTCTCGCAATCCTTTTTTTCCCGGTAATTTTTCTGGCTCCTTACATTTTATCGAACGGTCTGGATTCGGTCGAATCTTTATCGACCAACCCGACGGCGATTTTTTTACAGGTTATATCGGTAATTCCGGCTCATATTTTTACTCTCGTTCTTGCGTGGTTTGTCGTTACCAAATTTAACAAATTTTCTTTTAAGGAAACGCTCGGCTGGAACTGGGGCGCAAGCCGCTGGTGGAATTTGTCTTTGATTCTGATTGGCTTTTTTATCGCCGCAGGTGTGGTGAATTATTTTCTTCCCGAACAGGAAAACGATTTGCTGCGAATTCTGAGAAGCTCGCGCTCGACTGTTTATGCCGTCGCTTTTCTGGCGACTTTTACCGCGCCAATCGTAGAAGAAGTAATTTATCGCGGCATTCTTTATTCGGCGCTTCAACGAAGTATCGGCATAAAAGGCGCGATTGCGATTGTTACGATTTTATTTGCGGGCGTTCATTTTCTGCAATACTGGGGAAGCCCCGGAACGATTCTGCTTATTTGCCTGCTCAGCTTAACTCTTACGATGATACGCGTCTGGACGAATAATCTGCTTCCGTGCATCGTAATGCATATGTGTTTTAACGGAATTCAGTCGATTTTCCTGATTTTAGAGCCGTATCTGGAGAATTTAACCAAAACTTCCGGGAAAGCGGCTGCAATAATTCACTTCTTCAAATAAAAAAAAGAGGGAAAGACCATTCGGCTTTTCCCTCTTTGAAAAATAAATTCAATTAAACACTAATTAATTGATGGTATCGACCGCTTTGGGATTTTTTGTCTGCGGAGTAACGACGCGAACCGGCTGCGAAGGCATCGAGGTCGGCGCGCCTGACGGGAATGGCGAAATATCATCGACAAGCATCGGATTGTTTTTTCTTATCTGGACGCCGCCGTTATCCTGAATCTGCTGATACGGCGGCGGAATTCGCGTCGGCACATTGCCAACGGTTCTGTCGTTTGAAGTACCGTTGCCGTTTGAACTGCCGCTGCCGCTTATAGTCGGATTAACCGGCGGATTGTAGATATATGACGGGACTTTTATTCTCCACATATTCCAGCCGTAATTATAGCCGTAAGGCGAATACCAGCCGTAACCAAACGGCAGGAAACAAAAACCCGAAAAAGAAGCGTCGTAAATCCACAAGCCGAAAGAATCGTACACGTTCCAACTGTTCGAGCCATAGGACGCAATCAATGTATCGCGCAGAGCTGTTTTTTCGAGCCGCGCGTTGATTTTCGCCAATTCTTTCGCGCGCGTTCTGCTCCAGGCTTCGAGCGCGTCTTTTTCGTCGCGGTCGAATTTGGCGACCGTAATCTGACTGCCGCTGATGGTTGCCTCGCGCCCTTCTTTAATGACGGTCGCATTCGCATCTCCGGTTTGCGCTCGTCCTTCCCAAACTTCGATTTTCGCCTCTGCGCCGCTCGGCGCGTCAACACGATAAACGCCCGATTTTACTACATAAAACTGCGCGCCCGGCGTGTTGATAACGACTCTGAAATCAGCGTCGGCAAAAACTTCGAGCATCGCGCTTCCGCGTGTCAGTTTCAATTTCAAATCATCTAAAGACGTGGTTATAAACTCGAATTCCGAATTTTCCGCCAGACGAATGTAAGAGCCGGGATTTAATAAGATTTCCGCTTTGCCGCCATTTCCGGTCGAAACTTTATCGCCGATTTCCAGTTTATCGTTTTTAAGCAAATAACCGCTTTTTCCGGCTTTTCGCAAAATCGTAACGGTGCCTTCGACATAATTTACGCCGCCGGCTTTTGCCGAAATAACATAATATTGCGAGAGATTTGAAACTGTCTTGCCTTTCTGTGCGAAGACGTATATTGAAGACAGAAAAACAATCGCGCCGATTGCGAAGATGTTCGGGAAAATCTTTTTCATATTAAATAATTCCTTTTGAAACGGATTTGAACAAAACTATTTTAGCTTTTATCAGCAATTTATTCAATGGATTTTCGTCTTTCAGAGTAAAGTCGCAGCGGCAAAAAAGATGAACAACCAAATGAGACAAACAGCAATCTAAACAAATGCCTGACCGGATTGGCAGGCAAATTTTGAGAAGGAAAGATTTATGGCTACATTTCGTGATCCGGTAAGATGTTTCGCCCCGCTTGAAATTATCGAGCGATTGCTGGAAATACGCGCCGACTTAGGTTACGTCGAAGCACTCTTTCTTGACAGCTCGTTTGAATTAGCCGAATTTTTCGACGCTTACGGTTTTGACGTTTACTCGTTTTCGTCAAAGGACGAGAAAATAAACTACGGCGATTATCGCGCCCAAATCGTTCCCGGCGGCGACAGCGTTCACGGCTCGCGCACGGCTCATTAAAAGTTTTTACAATTACCCAAACACAACTGAAGGAACGCGGAAGGTGCTCAATTTATTTGAAGCCTTCCGCTTTTTTTAGTGATGAATTAGGAACGATGAATGATGAACTAAAGACAAGTTTCTTCAGTTCATCATTCATCGTTCCTAATTCATCATTTCTTTATATGGCTTTGACGATGAATAATGTGCCGTCGTCGTCGAGAAATTTTCTCTCGGTAAAATCCGCGACGCTTTTGCGGATGTGATTAATCATTTTTTTCGCAGGCAGATGAATGCCTTCCAAAACGCTTCCCGCAAATCTTTCGCGCCCGTAATCTTCGCCCGCCGCGTTTTCGCCTTCGATAATTCCGTCCGTGTATAAAACTAAAACTTGTCCGGGTTCGAGCCTTATAAAATGTTGATGATAATGAACGTCGCGAAACATTCCGAGCGGCAAATCTCCGTATTCGACAAATTTATACTCGCCGTCCGGTTTGATGAGCAGCGGCGGATTGTGTCCGGCATTTGAAAAAACGAATGTGCGGTTGGTCGCGTCAAGACTGCCGTAAATCGCGGTGATAAACTGGTGTTCTTCGGTCGAATCCCAGAGCAGATTGCTGACTTTTGCCATCGCGATGTGCGGCGCGTAGCCGATTTGCACGCTCGAACGAAGCGACGCGCGCAGAAAAGCCATCAAAAGCGCGGCGGGAATTCCTTTCCCGACGGCGTCGGCGACGACAATTCCGATTTGGTCTTCGAAAATCTCGACCCAATCATAATAATCGCCCGAAACCTGTTCGGTCGGAAAAACATAAGCGCTAATATCGAAATTACTTACTTTCGGGTCTGAAGGCGGCAAAAGCTCAAGCTGAACGTGGCGGGCGATTTCAAGCTGCGCCTGAAGACGTTTTTTCTCGACAAGCTGTTCGTGCAGCTCGGCTTTTTCGATAATTATCGCCACCTGCGAAGCGAGAAGCTGGAGAACAGACAAATCATCTTCGTCATAAGCGTTTAGATTGTCGCTTTCGAGGTCGAAAACGCCGATGACTTCATCATTGGAAATAATCGGCGCGACCATCTCCGATTTCGTTCGCTTTCGCGCCGGAAAATAACGCGAATCCCGGCTTACATCCGGCGAAATCAAAGGCTTCATCGTCTGCGCGACATAGCCGATAAAACCTTCGCCGACTTTAAGGCGCGGCTCGACCAGCGCAAAACTGATGTTGTATCCGCGAATGACCTTCGATTTAAAGATATAAGGACTGTCGCCTTTTCCGTTGCGCTCAATCAGGTAAATTCCCGCCGCGTCATACGGAATCAAAGAGCCGAGCGTATCCATCACAAGCTTTAAAACCTCGTCCAAATCGAGCGAGCGGCTAATCGTCTTGGTAATGTCAAGCAGCATCCGCAGCTTATCAATCGTTGAAAGCTGTGTCCTTTGCGAAAAATTTTGCTGATTCGATTCCACTATATTTAACGGTGAACGGTGAGTGCTGAGTTAAAAGAGATTTCTTCACTCATCACTCACCACTAACCACTCACCACTTTCGTTTTGTATTCTTCCCAGAGGCGCGAAACTTTCATTCGATATTCGACCAGTTCGCGGCTGACGTTAAAATGTCTGGCAATTTCCCGGGAAGTTTTCCCTTCGGCGACGAAACGTCTCAATGCGGAAAAAGGAACGAGCGCCGCCGCGCCGACCGAATACGCTTCTTCTTCGATTTCAGAATGATAATCGCGCGCGATAACTTTTCCTTCCTTGTTATAAGTTTCAATCGCCAGACGGCTCGGTTTATGACCGAGAAAAACGTGGCAGATTTCTTCCATCAAAGTCGCGTTCTGGCGGTTTTCGCCGTGCGTCGGGTTCAGAATTATCAGCTTTTTGCCGTCGGGCAAAGCCTGCGAACACGCGCCGCCCGACCATTTATCGCTTCCCGTTTGAAGAAGATGTTTTTTTGTCTCCTCGGTCAGAAAAGGCTCGATTTGTTCGAACGAAGCAACGAGCAGTTTTGCATACCGCGCCAGTTGAAAAGGATTCAGACGTTCATCATCGCGCCTGAGTCCGGCAAATTCACGCAAGCCGATAGCTTTTGTTTCGTAATTTCTGCCTTTTCTGGTCGGCGGTAAATTTAATGTGTCCACAAGTTAGATTATATTCGGGCAAAACCGTCTAAAATTCAAATTTATTTATCCGTTTTCTCATCGTCGATGTCGTCGGGTCGGACGCCTTCAATCAAGCTTCTGATGGCGTTGAGAAGCATCAAAACAACCGTAATCAGAAGCCCGGCGAGCAATGCCAGAAAAGTAATCAGGATATAATAAATTACGGTAAACGACTGATTCGGAACATTTTTCGATTCCTGAAGCGGTATGCTCAGAAACAAAAGAAGCAGAATTCCGCTCGCCAGCGAAATGGTGGTCATCACGCCGATTTGCTCGATGCGGCGGAAAAATACTCTGTCAAAATCAATTTTCGTCTGGTCGGATAAACTAAGCATCGTCAGCATTAATGCGAGAATCGTCGCCGAAGCCGTAACAACCGAACCGCCGAGCCAGAGAGCCGAGTTATTAATCGCCTGCAAAAGATACTGCGCCTGTTCGCCGTTATAGATTCGCCCGATAAACCATTGCCCGACGAGCGCTATGACAGCCGCCAGAACGCCGCCGCCCAAAGCCCACATATCGCTGATAAAAAGACTTGAGCTTTCGGCTCGTTCCAGGTTGTTTGATTTATTTGGTGAAGACTTTCGGCGCGCCATCTTAAATTCCCCTGTCTGGATTATAATATAAACAGCAGGTGAGAGTTGCGGAAAATCAGAAAGGTCTGGAAAAAATCCAGAAAAAAGCCGCTCGATTTTAGATTTTGGATTGGAATTTAATTCTTTCAATCCAAAATCTAAAATCTAAAATCGTTAAACTTCTTTATATTCAGAATCTACGTCTTCGCTCGACAGCGCGACGCGGTAATTTTTCGATTGTTTTTGCTTGGTTATCAGCAAATCGTCTTTCGTTTTAAGCAAATCAGCACGGTTATAAACCGATATTTCAAAATTGTACCCGTGCGTGATGGCATCTTTCGGGCAGGCTTCGACGCAGTAGCCGCAGAAGATGCATCGACCGTAATCGATGTTGTAAACACGCGCAAAACGCTCGTCGCGCCCGACGCGCTCAGCGTAAGGTCTTGCGTCGTCTTCGGCTTCGATGTAAATGCAGTCCGAAGGGCAAGCCGCCGCGCAAAGATAACAAGCGACGCATTTTTCCTTGCCGTTTTCGTCAACGTGCAGAAGATGCATTCCGCGATAGCGCGGCTGAACCGTAATCGGGTCGTCCGGATACTGCACCGTCCATTTTTCCTTTGGAATTTGCGAGAGCGTAAGGCTCATTCCCTTAATAACCGCTTTCGCCGACTGAAACACGTCGCTGATAATATTTCCCATTATGATTTCCTGAATTTAACTAAAACCGGCTGAAATTTCCCATACTCATCCCGATTATCTGAAGTATCCACCAAACTAATGATAGCAAAAAGAATAGTCCGCCGGTAATCATACCGGCTATAGCCAAACCTTTTCCGGTAAATTGATTTGGGTCGTTATTGATATTTTTTATACCTAAAAAGCCGGTTATCAACGCTGCCGGTCCTAAAACAACTCCAAGCGGGCAGCAGATGCTGACGATTCCTAAAACGAGCGAGACAATCGGCAAAGTCTGGTTTTGACCTTTTGCAGCCATTGGCGGCTGAAACGGCGTATTCGCGCCCAAGCCCTGGTCTTGCCAGTTTGCGACAGGCGCGGGCGGCGGCGACCATTCATTTTGCTGTGCCGGAGGATTAAAAGGCTGATTAAAAGGGTCTTGCTGTCCGAACGAAGGCGGTTGGTCAAACGGATTTGCGCCCATCACGGTCGGCGGCGGCTCAGGTTCCTGATAAGACGGCATCGGCGCGGACGGCTTTTCGTAAGAAGACTGCGGCGCGTCGCCAAAGGGCGAAGGAATCGGCGCTTCATTCTGCGGCGTGAAAGGCGATGCGCCCCAATTATCTTTCGGCGCGGGCGGCTCCGGTGAAAAAGGACTCGAACCGGCTGAAAACGGGTCGCTCGGCGGCAGCGATTCGGGCGGCATAAGCTCCGTCGCGCTGTCCGAATCATCGGACGATTCATACGACGACATATCGCTGAAATCCGGCGGAGTCAGGCTCGGCTCGCTGAATTTCGGCGGGTCGGGCGGCTGTTGGGAAAAAACGTTCGGACTTTCATCCGCTGCCGGCTCCGGCGGCAAATCAGTACTTCCAACCGGCGTTGACGGCGCAAAATCATCTGCCGCTTCCGCCTGCGGCTCGTTTAAGCCCAGCTCGTCTCTTTCGCTTTGCGAAACAACGGATGTTTTCATCGCGTCGAATTCTTCGGGAAGCTGCAATAAATCTCCGCTTTCATCTCTCGGCTGCGAGCCTGCGACCATCGTTTTAAACGGGTCGTCGTTGGACGGCGGAATTGCCGAAGCAAAATCGTCTTCCGGGCGGGCGACCATCGTTTTAAACGGGTCGTCGGGAGCTTCTTCAACAAAATCAACCAGCGCAGTTCCGTCCGTCTGGCAAAACCGCATCGAATCGTCAAAAGTCTTATCGCAAACCGGGCATTTTCTCATTTGTTTTTGTCCTCAGAAAATAGATGTCAGATGTCGGATGTTAGATGTCGGAAAGCACTGACATCTGAAATCTAACATCTAACATCTGAACAATTTATAGCCTTTTGCTTAAACTAATTCAAGTTTACTGAAGAAATAACTGACTTCAATCTGTGCATTTTCGTCCGAATCCGAGCCGTGAACGGCATTTTCGCCGATTGAACCGGCAAATTCCTTCCGCAAAGTTCCTTCGTCAGCTTCCGCCGGATTGGTCGCGCCCATCAGGTCGCGCCACGCTTTGACGGCGTTTTCCTTCTCCAAGGCGAGAACGATGCACGGACCGCTCGACATAAATTCGGTCAGTTCGCCGAAAAACGGGCGTTCCGAGTGAACGGCGTAAAAACCTTCAGCCTGTCTTATCGACTGGTGAATCAATTTCATCCCGCGAATCTTAAAGCCCGCGCCCAGGATTTTGTCGATAATTTTTCCCGAATGACCTTTTTTCACGGCATCGGGCTTGATAATTCCAAATGTTAAATTGCTCATTATTTATTATTTTCCTCTTTATTGTTTTATTTTTCTCTTGAAATTAAACTATTCGTATATTTCTTTCCAAAACTCATTGCAAACTAGAATACCCTCTATATCAGTAGTATTGGAAACAAATGCTACTCTTTTACGGTTCATTATATGCTTAGAAACAATACGAAATGTGCCGGACATATTAAGTCCTACTATTGCCTCCAAGGTTAGGACATAATGAGTAATGTCTTGAATAGGAAGTGCTATATTGCGAATAATAGGAATTAAACTTTTGAAACCTCGATAACGATAAACCTTTAAAGAAACCAAACCAACTCGTTCGTGATTTCTACTACATTTACACCTAATAGATGATTCATCGGTTTTCTTCGGCTTGTAATCTCCAATCATAAATTTATCAGTTCATGTGAAACAATTCTTTCAGTTCAGATGTCAGACGCGCTGGGCGCGATGTTTCGCGGTCAATCAGACACCAGACGCTTCGCGCCTGAACCAGCAACATTTCGCCGCGCCGGATTTCCGTAAAACGCTCGCAGGTCGCTGTTTTCGCTTCGCCGACCCACGTTGTCGCGGTTATTTCCTCGTTTTCAAATGCCGGTTTTTTGTAATCAATCTCGTGGCGCGTTACGAACCACGTATATTTTTCGCGCTGTTCCGGCGTCGTTGCATTAAACCAATGCGCGACCGCGACCGTTTGCACAAAGCGCAGATATGCAACGTTGTTTACGTGTCCCTGCTCGTCAATATCTTCGGCTGAGACGCGATGGACAAGCGAGAATTTCATTTCAGATTGAGCGAAAGAGCGTCGAGCTGCCTTTGTGCCAGACTTCCTCAAACCATCGATGTAGAAAAGTTTCGTATTCTTCCGCCATAAGTTTCTCCTTTGTTAGAAAATCAGCCGACGGCTTTTTGTCCGAGCAGTTCCTGAATCGCTTTGCCGATGTCGGCGGGCGATTCAACGACTTTTATTCCCGCTTCGGTCAAAGCCTTCATTTTCTCGGCGGCTGTGCCTTTGCCGCCCGAAATAATCGCGCCCGCGTGTCCCATTCGGCGTCCCGGCGGCGCGGTTTGCCCGGCGATGAAGGCGACAATCGGTTTCGTTACGTTGTCTTTCGCGTATTCAGCCGCGTCTTCTTCGGCAGTTCCGCCGATTTCGCCAATCATAATAATCGCGTCCGTTTCGTCATCTTCCTGAAATAGTTTTAATGCGTCGGTGTGATTCGTCCCGATAATCGGGTCGCCGCCGATGCCGATTGCCGTCGATTGTCCAAGTCCGAGCGCGGTTAATTGTCCGACGGCTTCATAAGTCAGCGTGCCGCTTCGAGAGACGACGCCGATGCGACCTTCGCGGTGAATGTGTCCGGGCATAATGCCGATTTTGCATTTACCGGGCGAGATAATGCCGGGACAATTCGGACCAATCATCCGCGTATTTTTATCGCGCAGAAATTCCTTTACTTTGACCATATCGGCGACCGGAATGCCTTCGGTGATGCAGACGACGAGCGGAATTCCGGCGTCAGCCGCTTCCATAATCGCGTCAGCCGCAAATGCGGGCGGAACGTATATGACCGAAGCGTTCGCGCCGGTGTCCGCGACCGCGTCGGCAACCGTGTCGAAAACCGGAACGCCTTCGTGCGTCGTGCCGCCTTTTCCGGGCGTTACGCCGCCGACAACATTCGTGCCGTATTCAATCATCTGCTGCGTGTGAAAAGTTCCCTCTTTTCCCGTAATGCCCTGCACAATCAGGCGCGTATTTTTATTAACTAAAACGCTCAAAATAAGTTCTCCAGGTAAAATGAATTCTGAAATAAAACAATGGAGAAGTATAACAAAAAAATTCGCCAGCCCGCACGTCTGTAAGCGATGAATTTCCAGTTCAAAGTTCAAAGTTCAAAGTTCAATGCAGCGGAATTCGTCTTTGAACTTTGAACTTTGAGCTTTGAACTCACTTTTATCGAAACATTCTTGTTAACAAATACGTTTTCATATTTGTCTAACATTTCAGACATATTCAATTCCTAAATTTATTGTCTTCCTGAGTTTTTATGAGGCATTTATATTCATTTTACACGGACGCTTTCTGGATTGCCCTCAAATCCATTTTAGAGCATAAGCTGCGCGCTTTTCTGACGTTGATTGGAATTATTATCGGCGTCGCGGCAGTCGTCGTCGTCGGCGCTTCGATTAGCGGTCTGAAAACTTACGTTATCGACAAGGTTACGAAAGTTCTCGGCTCAAATCATTTTATGATGACGCGAATGGCGAACACCGGACGCATCTCTGACGAGGAATTCGAGCGCCGCAATCGCCGCAACAAAGATATAAATTGGGATGAATTTATGTACATCCGCGACAACTGCAAAATGTGCCTGGCGGTCGGCGCTTCGATGAATTCGGGCGCGGAAATCAACCAGAACGGCATCGAAATGCCTTCGGTCAGAATAATCGGCGATACGGCGAATATGGTTGACATCGAAGACAAAACCATCGCGTCCGGTCGCTTTTTCTCGGATGCGGAAGTCGAACGCGCGGCAAAAGTCTGCGTTATCGGAACCGATTTGCAGGACAAATTTTTCCCGAATCAAAACCCGATTGGTCAAACCATAAAAGTTCGCGGCTTGCCTCTTCTCATCATCGGCATTGAGGAAAAACGCGGCTCGTTTATCGGCAATTCGATGGACAGAAACATTTATATTCCGATAAAACTTCACAGCCAGCTTTTCAGCCGCGACGGCGGTTTGCAGGTTCACGGCAAAGCCTCCGACTCCAAGCTGCTTCAGGAAACAATCGAGAACGCGCAGCTCACCCTGCGAAACAAACGCGAGCTGCTCGGCAGCGAAGAAGACACGTTCAGCGTCGTCAACACCGACGAATTCAATTCGCAGATGGACCAGTTCACGGGCGCAATCGCGGCGGTCGTTCTCCCGATTACGATGATTATTCTAGTCGTCGGCGGCATCGTCGTAATGAATATTATGCTCGTTTCCGTTACTGAAAGGACTTTTGAAGTCGGGCTTAGAAAAGCCATCGGCGCGACGCGCAAACAGATTCTGCTTCAATTTTTGATCGAATCGTCTCTGCTTTGCGTGGTCGGCGGAATAATCGGATTGCTTCTGGCAGTCGGCGTTACGCAGCTTATCACCGTTCTGCTTGAAATAACGATGACGATTACGGCGCGCGATGTTATTTTGTCGGTCGGAGTTTCGAGCATTATCGGAGTTCTGGCAGGTCTTTACCCGGCGTGGAAAGCCGCGCGGCTCGACCCGATTGTCGCGCTTACGAAAAATTAAGGAGAAGAAAATGAGACTTACAGGTACACTGCCGAAAGAAGTTCTAAAAATGTCTCTGGACAATATTCTTGCAAATAAATTCCGCTCGGTTCTGACGATTTTAGGCATCGTCATCGGGATTATCACGGCGATTGTCGTCGCTTCGATTCTGACCGGCGTGCGCCAGTCAATCGTCGCCATCGTCGAAGAATACGGCTCGAATAATATCTACGCTTTCCACTTTTCGACCGGATTCGGACCGCCGAACCGCGACGAACGCAACCGCAAACCGCTGACCGAAGACGACGCAAACGCGATTCTGGCGCAGTCCACAACGGTCGAAGACATCGCGCAGGTCGCCATCAATATCGGTTCGTGGGGCAGCGGATTTGACGACAATATGGTCTATGAAGGCAGAAATTATCGATGGGCTTTGACCGACGGCGTTACGCCGAATTATATGCAGATTGCCAATGTCACGCTGCGGCAGGGACGCTGGATTTCGGAAGCCGACAATTATCAGCGCCGTAATGTTCTGGTCATCGGCGTCAACGCGGTCGAGTCGCTTTTTCCCAATGATAAGGACGATGTCGTCGGCAAAGTTATCCGAATGAACGGCACGACTTGGGAAATTATCGGCGTTATCGAAAAACGAAAAGCCGGATTTTTCGGCGAAAACGAAGAAGACAGAAAAATCTTTCTGCCCTTTCGAACGGCGCGGAAAGTTGCGCCGACGCGCGACGCTGTTTTGCAGATTATTCAGGCGAAACCCGCGCAGCTCAACGACGCCGTGCAGGAAATCGAAGGAATTCTGCGCCAAAGGCGCGGCGTAAAATACGGCGAGCCGAACAACTTCGACCTGAAAACCGCCGATAACTTTGTCGCCCAGTTCGACGGCATCATCGGCGGCGTCGGACTCGTCGCAATCGCCATTTCGTGTCTCGGCTTGCTCGTCGGCGGCATCGGCGTGATGAACATTATGCTCGTCTCCGTTACCGAACGCACAAAAGAAATCGGCATCCGCAAAGCAATCGGCGCGACCAAAGGCGCAATCGTTCTGCAATTTCTGCTGGAAGCAATGGTGCTGACATTCTTCGGCGGATTAATCGGCGTAACGGTGGCAATCGGCATCAGCAAGCTGATAATGCTTCTCGTTCCGAGCCTTCCGGCGCTCATTCCGCTCTGGGCGGTTATTACAGGCTTGGTCGTGTCCGTTGGAATCGGTCTGATTTTCGGCGTTCTCCCGGCGCGAAAGGCTTCGAAACTAGACCCGATTGAGTGTTTAAGATACGAATAAGGCGTAAAATAATTTAGGCAAGAGGCAGTTTTAATCCGGCGGCTATACAGATTTGCATCGATGGTCGCCGGTTGCAATTTTTATAATGCAGTTTCTTCTTCAAAATCAACTTTGTCGTAAATATCCTCCATCAAAAGTGAACATTCTATTGAACTCAAAATAATCTCGGCATCATCGCCGATAAAATCATTTAAAACCCAGCTTTCGTCCGCTTGTCTTGTGTAGCGGGCGACGCGCTTTTTATCCTGCCAAACCAAAACATATTCACGCAAAGATTCGATTGTCCGGTAATGCTCGAATTTCGTGCCCTTGTCGTAATCGGCAGTCGAGGGCGAAAGAACCTCAATAATCAAAATCGGATTTAATAAAGTGTCTAGAAATGTATCTTCGAGCAGTTGAGGTTTTCCGCAAACGACGATGACGTCAGGATAAGTATAAAGTCCTGTTTTAGGAATATGAACCCGCAAATCCGACTGGTATGATTTGCAGGGGCGTTTTTTTAATTGAAAATGTAAAGACGAATTAATATTTGAAGAAATATTCGCGTGTTCTTCGCTCGTTCCAGCCATATCGAATATCTCGCCGTCGAAATATTCGTGCTTTTCAAAGGCGGCGCGTTCGAGTTCCAGATATTCTTCGGGCGAGATATATTTTCTTTTTGGCTTGGCAGACATAATTAACTTAATTTACACCAAATTTCTATTTTAATTCAACCGTTTGTTCATATTGCGGCACGACGACGTTCCAGCCGAATCTTTCGCGGATATGCTCAGCCATCGCCGCCGCCGCTTCCGGTTCGCCGTGTGTCGTGAAAACGGTTTTCGGCGTCGTCTGCAAGCCTTCCAGCCATCTTAAAACCGCTTTCCAGTCGGCGTGCGCGGAAAAGCCTTCGACTCGTTCGACATGGCAGCGAACGGGAATCCATTCTTTCATAATCCGCACTTCGCGTTCGCCTTCGAGAATGCGTCTGCCGGTCGTTCCCGCCGCCTGATAGCCGACGAAAATAATCGTCGCATGTTCATTCGGCAAAACGCGCATCGCGTGATGCAGAACGCGCCCGCCGGTGAGCATTCCTGAAGCCGAGACGATTATTCTCGCGCCTTTCATTTGATTTAACTGCTTCGATTCTTCGCGCGTCGAGGTCGTCATCATCGAGCCTGTCCGAAGCGGATGACGTTTCTGCATTAAAATCGAAGCGTATTCCTCGTCGTGTTCTTCACGCCAGCGATTATAAACCTGCGTCGCCTGCGCCGCCATCGGCGAATCGACGATGACGGGCAAAATCGGGATGCGTTTCGCTTCTTCCAGCTCTCGAATCAGATATAAAACTTCCTGCGTGCGCCCGACGGCAAATGCCGGAATAAGAATCGGCGCGTTTCTTCGCGCGGCTTCATTGATAATTTCAGCCATCTGGTCTTCGGACGAATCGTCGCCGTGCAGGCGGTTGCCGTAAGTCGATTCGCACATTAAATAATCGCAGTCGGCGGGCTTTGCCGGGTCTTTGACAATCGGCTGGTCGTAATGCCCCAAATCGCCCGAAAAAAGAAATCTGACCGGCTCGCCCGATTCCTTCGCGCCAGCCATTTCGACCAGAACGAGACTTGCGCCCATAATATGACCGGCGACGTAAAAAGCGGCGCGAAAATCTTCGCAGACCTCGACAAATTCGCCGTTGTTCGAAACCGGATTTATCAAATCGAGCGTCGCTTTCGCGTCTTTTTCATCGTAAAGCGGCAGCGCGGGCGCGTGAGACGTTAATTGTTTACGGTTGCGATAATCGGCTTCTTCTTCCTGAAGTCGCGCCGAATCGGGCAGCAGAATTTTCAGCAAATCGGCGGTCGCGCTCGATGTAAAAACTTTTCCCGTAAAGCCCAATTTGACGAGACGCGGCAGATAACCCGTGTGGTCGATATGCGCGTGCGTGATGATAACCGCGTCGATTTCCGCCGGATTAAACGGCGGGTCTTGCCAGTTTCGCTCGCGCAATTCTTTTAAGCCCTGAAAAATCCCGCAATCGACGAGAATCTTTTTGCCGTTATTCTCCAGAAGATATTTTGAGCCTGTAACCGTTCCGACGCCGCCGTAAAAAGTAATTTTCGCCATTTGTTTCTCCGTTCGGATATTTATTTTTATAATTTCGATTCTCCGCTTTTTCACGACAAAAAAGCAATTAAGCCGCGAAAACATTTATTATTTTCGCGGCTTGATTTAACTATCGAAGTTTTTTTTGTTATGAAGTTTTGCCCTTTTCCTTAATTAAAATCAAATCGCTGCTGACGATGCCGCGAATGATAAAGAGGCGCTTGCCGTCGCGCGACCAGGCGAAGCGCGAAATGTTTCCCGATTTGAAATCGGTCAGCGGCGTTTCTTTTTTGTCGGTAACGGAAATATTCCATAGATTGTCTATTCCGGCTCGATTAACGTAGGTCAGAGATTTTCCGTCAGGCGACCATTGATAGTTGTTTATCGATGGAAGATTAACCTGTTTTTCGTTTTGAGAAACCTTATCGCCGTTAAGCTCGGCAATTTTTATCGAATCTTCAAAGCTCGAAGTTTTGCTGTCGTATGTAAAAGAGACGAAAGCGAGCTGTTTTCCGTCGGCGGACACACGCGGGAAAATGGTTGACGCCGCGCTTTCCGGCAAAACGAGCGACGCTTCGCCGCCGTTAATCGAAACCTTCATTATATTTGCGCGGCTTCCGTCGTTTTTCTGCCGGAAGAAAATCACGCTTTCGCCGTCACCCGAAACCTGCGGGTCGCCGTCCATTCCTTCGGCAAAATTCGTGAGCTGCAACGGATTATTTCCGTCCGCGTCCATTCGCCAGACGGAATAGCCGCCTTTCCGGTTTGAGCTGAAAACGATATATTTTCCGTTCGGCGACGCAGCCGGAAACATATTGTTGCCGCTGTCTTTCGTGAGCGGTTTTTCGCTGCTGTCTTTTTCGTTCATCGCAAAGATGTTTACTTCTTTGCCCGTCTTTCTTGAAAAAAGGATTCGTCCGTCCGGCATCTGCGAGATGCCTTCGCCAATCAGAGTTTTGCTCTCATCAGCCATTTGTTTCAGCTCTTTCGTGCCGGAAGCGAGCGACCAGATGCTTGAAATCGTGTCGATTTTATTGGCAATAATCGTGTTGCCGTCTGCGGAAACGCTCAGGGAAGCATAATCGCTCGTATCGTTGGTGATTTGTCTCAGCGCGCCGTCCGGGAAAGATTGAAACCAAACCTGCATCGTGCCTTCCGAATTTGCTTTTCCGGTGAAAATCAAGCCCGAATCATCTTTCAGCCATTGAAAACTGTTCGATTTATACCAGCCGTTTTCGCCTAAAAGCTCAAGGCGTTTGTCTTTTATGCCGACGGTCGCGACTTTCATTTTCTGAACCGGCTCGCCGGAAAGCTTCATCACGCCGACCATCATCTGCTCGTCGTCGGGCGACCACGCGACCGCCGTAAACTTGTCGAATCCGGCTTCTTTCGAGTGCAGAAAAGGCTCAAGATTCGTCCCGTCGCTGCCGGCGACAAAAACCGTATCGCCGCCTTCGGTCGGGTCGTGCCGGATAAAAGCCAGTTTCTTCCCGTCGGGCGAAAACGTAACGGGCGAATCAACGTCGAGCAGAATCTTTTTGCTGTCTTTGCCGAGCGATGAAACCTGAAAAAGCGTTCCGATGCCTTTGTCCTCGGTTACATAATAGATGTAATTTCCGTCCGGCGTAAAAGTCGGCTGGTAAAATCCCTGAAACGAAGGCGGAACGACTTCGAGCGTGGTTTCCGTCGCAACTTGCCTGACGACAAGGCTTTGCCTGCCGTCCTGAACATTTACAAAAGCGACGAGCTTTCCGTCCGGCGACATTGCCGACGTAAAGGAATTTCCCTGATTGGTCATCTGGTCAATCGAGATTGACTGGAACTTCGGCGCGCCGCTGCCGAAATATTTCGGCACGACGTGCCACGCGGTCAAGCCTAAAACGGCGACGAGCGCAATCACGCCGAGCGGCATAAGCCAGCGTTTTTTTCTGGTGGAAGTCGTGTTAATCTGCGTTTTCGACCATTTTGCCGCCTGTTCCGCCGTTTCGTTGTCGGCGGAAATCGTCCGGTGAATCAGCGTTTTGTTCTCGCTAGTATCGTGCCGCGCGGTGTTTATCGCTCTGGTTAAATTGTTTAATTTATGTTCCGCCGAATCGTGTTCGATGTCGGCGCGCAAATCGCGAAGGTCGAGCGCGAAATCCTTGATGCTCTGGTAACGCTCGTCGGCTTTTTTCTTCAAAGCCTTTCGCATAATGCGCTGCAATTCTTCGGGAATGTCCCTCAAAGGCATCGGCTCGACGTAAATCAGCGCCGCGAGCGAATCGCTAGTAGTTTCGCCTTCAAACGGATTTACGCCCGAAAGCATTTCATACAAAACCACGCCGAGACTCCAAACGTCGGTTCGCTCGTCGGTCGTTTTTCCGCGCGCCTGTTCGGGCGACATATAGCGCACGCTGCCCATCACCATTCCGGGCTGCGTTTTTATCATTTGAACGGTCGCGTCCTCGCCGCTCGCCGACTGCGCCAGATGCTGGAGCGGTTTTGCCAGACCGAAATCGAGAATCTTCGCATAACCGTCGCGCCGAATCATTATATTTTCCGGCTTGATGTCGCGGTGAACGATATGCGATTCGTGCGCGACGGCGAGCGCGTCGGCAACCTGTTCGGCAATTTTGATTGAATCGATTTGCGAAAGCTCGCCTTTTTCGATAAGCGCGCGCAAGGTTTCGCCGTCAACAAACTCGGTGGCGATAAAAAGCTGGTCGTCGAACTGGTCGATTTCGTGAATCGTGATGATGTTGGGATGATTTAGCGCCGAAGCCGCTTTTGCTTCGAGCTTGAAACGCCCGACACGCTCTTCGTCGCAGCAAAACTCAGGCAGCAAAACCTTCAGCGCGACGCTCCGGTTGAGCTTTTCGTCGGTCGCCAGATAGACTTCGCCCATTCCGCCTGCGCCGATTTTTTCGCGAATATTGTAACGTCCGAGTTTTTTGCCCTCTAGCATATATTTCTGCCGGATTTTAAATTAGCTGTTTTATATAACGCACACGAACCGGAAAAGTTTAAGATAGATTTGTAAATTTTTTGTTAAGCTCGAATGCAACGCGCAACCGTAAAGACGAAATTTTACAGTAAAAAGTTAACAGGGAAAATTCAAGATTTAAGATTCAAAATTCAAAATTGAAAGACAAAATCTTGAATCTTAAATCTTAAATCTTAAATCTTAAATTTTGAATCTTGAATCAACTTTAATTTACAAACTCTTTCGGAAATCTTAAAACTTTGCTGCTCGCGCCGGATTTTGCCTGCTGTTTTTGCAGACGCGCGTTTTGCAGAAGCTGCGGCGCGGTTTCGCCGTCTTTTATAAAAGTCGCCGCGCCGAAGTTCAGCTCCAGATAAATTTTTTCATTTCCGCCAATCTCAAACGGGCTGGATTTGAACGCGCTTTCGATGCGCCCGATAATTTCCTGCGAAATCGTTTCGGAGGCGGTCGGCAGAACGATCAGAAACTCGTCGCTCATCGAACGCGACAGAAAATCCATTTTTCTGAGCTGCGCTTTGATATTATCGGCGGCAAAGTAAAGAATTCGGTCGCCGGTCGAGTGTCCGAATTTTTGATTGAGCGCGTCGAAGCCCTTGATGTCGATTGTCAAAATCGTCAGGAAACGCTGTTCGCGCTGGCGCTGCGATTCGGCAATTTGATTTTCCAGAATAAGATAAAACGCGCGCTCGTTCGGCAAATTTGTCAAAGAATCGGTCAAAGCGTTGGAAAGACTTTGCTCAAAGGCGAGCGAGCTTATAAACAGGGGCGCGATTCGCTCGCCGATTGCTTCGAGAAGCAGAGGCGCGCTTTTTTCAAATTTTCTTTCGCGGTCGCCGTACAGAACAAGGACGCCGAAAACGTCCGTCTGGTTACGAAGAAGCGGAACGGCAATCGCCGATTCCAGATTTTTCAGCAGCTCGGCTGAAATCACGCTTTTTTCCAGCAGAAGCTTTTCGTCAGCCTGAATCCGGCGACTGACCAGAGCCTTTCCCGCCAAACCTTTCAGCGAGCCGATTTCCAGATTTGCCAGCTCGCGCGAATTTGCGCCGACCGCGCCGATTGCTTTAAGAGTTTGCCCGTCTTCCGCCGCCGAAAAAAGCGCGGCGGAAGCAAACGGAATAATCTCGCCCACGCGGTTTCCGACAAGTCGAAACATATCAGCCGGTTTGAGCGACGCGCCGAAAAAACGATTGGCGTCTTCGAGCGCGAGCAGTTGTCTTTCGATATCTTCTGTGAAAATCGAGTCCGAAATTTTTGTTTCTTTTACAAAAGCGGAATTTTTCTCGTTTGACTTTTGCCGGAAATAAAAAACGGCGCAAAATAAAATATAGAAAAAAATTATGGCTGTAAAAACGCCGATTTTAACTTCAAAAGTCAGGTTTGAAACGGACGCAAAAAACGTCGCAACGAGAGCGAGGAGCGAAACAGACGGCAAAATAATATTGCGCGAACTAAAAAAATCCGGCAGATTGCTCTGTGTTTTCTGCTTTTCGAAGGCTTTCATAAATCAGGAAGTGTTTTGAGGGCGGATGAAAAGTCGTGTTTGAGAAGAAAAACTTCTCTATTTTGAAGATAACTTTTTGTATGAAAGGAAGTCAACACTTCTTTTTAATTCGCTCTTTTTACCGCTTCATAATCGGATTTTCGCCAAACTTTTAACAAAAAATTAAGAAAAAAAGTTTCAGAAAATGATTCTTTTGGCAATTTTGAAGTTGACTTCACCAAAATAGGTCTTTATATTGTCCAATGTTCCAATAATTACTTGAGGGAACACGACTGTATAAAAGCAGTTGCAAAAATAATTAATCTTTGAAGAAGACAGGAGAATTTAATACAAATGAAAAAGACTTTAGCTCTTTCAGCAGTCTTAGTTTTAGGTATGTTAGGCGCAGCTTGCCCGGGTGAATCCAATACGGCAAACAATTCGGCTAACAATACAAAAGCCAATAACACAGCGGCTAACACCGCGACGACGCCGATGAACGTATCGACGCCGACCACTATGCCGGCAAACAACACAGCCGTTAACAAAGCCGTTAACGACATGAAGGAAACCACTAACAAAGCAACAAACGATATTAAAGAAGCTACCAACAAGGTGGAAAACACCGTAAAAAAACCGTAGTTCTTTAATTTTAACAACAATAAAAGGCACAATGTTGAAAAACGATGTGCCTTTTATTTTTGCAAAAAACCTCTCATATTGCTTGTTTTAATTTGACTAAAAACAACAGTATATTTATATTGTTGAATGTTCCTAAACTTAATAGTAAGGAAACGATTGCCCACAAAGCATTCGTAATATAATTAATCTTTGAAGAAGACAGGAGAATACAAATACAAATGAAAAAGACTTTAGCTCTTTCAGCAGTTTTAGTTTTAGGCTTAATGGGCGCGGCTTGTCCGGGTCCTGAAGCGAATAATTCGACAACAAACAATTCAAACACCAATAAACCGATGACCAATATGACACCGGCTTCAACACCGGCGATGACACCGGCGACGACGGGCGGCAACACTACTATGCCGAACTCCAATAAGCCGATGGATAACAAAATGGATAACACCAAACCGATGACTTCGGATAAACCGATGAGCAGCAATTCTAATATGAATGCGAACATGACCAAAAAGCCGTAAGTTATCAGTTTTTGTATAACAATCTAAGCATGTTGTTTTCGGACAGCGTGCTTTTTTATTTAGAGAAATTGACATTGCGCGGCAAATCCTTTTACCATTTACCGCAAGATTAACAATAAATAATATTTTTGACGGGAGTTTTTACGTATATGAAAAAATCATTGGCGATTTCGGCATTTTTGAGTTTATCGATGCTCGCCTGCGGGTCTGAAAGTCCGAATACAAACAGCGCGAATCCTGCCAACAACGCGAATATCGCGAATGTGGCGAATGTGGCGAATACGAATATTATCAATTCGGTAAACAATGCCGTAACCAACGCGCCTGTCGCCAACTCTCCAAAGATTACGGAACCGGAAAATCCGACACCTGCTAAAGAGTCGAACAGCCGCATAAAAACAAACGTTTCGAACACGGTTAATGAAACAAATTCAAATACCGGCACAAAAAAACCGAACCAATCCAATAAAAAAGTTGACGAAATTATCAATAATCAAGACGGTGCGGTGAAAAAAGACGCGCAAAAACTTAAAAAGAACGTCGAGAAATTAATAAAAGATTTGCCGTAAAACTTATTCAAGCTGGCGGCGCAAATCTTCGACCGTCGTAACAGGTTTCTGACAGACGAAATTTTCGCAGACAAAGGCGGTCGGCTTGTCTCCAATCGATTCCCTATCTTTTAAAAGCGGAATAAACTCGCTGTCTTTCGCCGGATTTCCCGACAAAACGACGACCTTTTGCGGCAAATATTCGCGCCGGACTTCTCTTTCCAGCTCGTTTCCCTTTTCGCCGACAATCACGATTTCCTTAGTCGGGCTGAGATAAAATTCAATCGCCGACAAAGCCCTGCCGAACGCCTGCGGAAACCTGCGAATCTGCGGCGCGACAAGGCGCAGAACCGTTACGGCAAATTTTTCATACCTGTCGTCGGCAAGCAATTTCGAGAGTTTCAGCAAAACGTCTGCCGCGACCGAATTGCCCGAAGGCGTCGCGTTGTCGTAAAAATCTTTGGTGCGAATCAGAAGCTCTTCGTGATTGTTCGCCGTAAAATAAAACGCGCCCGCTTCTTCGTCCCAAAATTCGGCAATCATCAAATCGGTCAGACGCTTTGCTTCACGCAAATATTTCACTTCGCCCGAAGCCTGATAAAGCTCGGTCAAGCCGTCGGCAAAATTGGCGTAATCTTCGAGATAAGCGTTTAATTTCGCCTGCCCGTCTTTCCATGTTCGCAAAAGATAGCCGTCCTTTTGAAGATTTTCCAGAACAAAATCGGCGTTTGTCCGCGCGATTGTTAAATAATCTTCGCTTTGCAAAATTGCGGCGGCTTCCGAAAAAGCCGCCAGCATCAAGCCGTTCCAGGCGGTCAGAACTTTCTCGTCGCGGAAAGGTTTTATACGTTTTTCGCGTTCTTCGAAAAGCATTTTTCTGCCGCGCTCCAAACTTTCGGTCAGCTTTTCTTCGCTGATTTTTAACGCTTTGGCGGTTGCGTCGAGCGTATAATTTACGTTCAGAATATTCTTTTCTTCAAAATTTCCTTCTTCGGAAACGTCATAGTAAAAATTAAAAATCCGCGCGTCCGTCTCGCCGAGAATTTCCTCGATTTCCTGCGGCGTCCAGACAAAAAACTTGCCTTCGACACCTTCAGAATCGGCATCCTGCGTCGAATAAAACGCGCCGCGCTCGTCGAGCATTTCCCTTTTTACATATTCGAGCGTCTCAATCGCGATTCGCTTATAAAATTCGTCTTTCGTCGCCTGAAAAAGATGCAGGTAAATCCGAATTAACTGCGCGTTGTCGTAAAGCATCTTCTCAAAATGCGGGACGAGCCAAACGGCATCGACCGAATATCGATGAAAACCGCCGCCGAGCTGGTCGTAAATTCCGCCGTGCGCCATCTTCTCGCATGTCTTTTTAACTATTTCGAGCGCGTTTTCGTCTCCGGCGCGTTTATAATATCGAAGCAAAAACTCCAGCGACATCGAAGGCGGAAATTTCGGCGCGCCGCCAAAACCGCCGTTGCTTGCATCGAAAGTGCGCGTAAAGCTCAGAAATGACGAGTCGAGCTGGTCTGTATTTAACGCTGCCGGCGCAAGCTCCGCCACACCGATACGCCGCATCTCGCCCAGAACGTCATTTGCCGAATGCAGCAATTCATCACGCTTCGTCTGCCACGCTTCCGCCACGCTCACCAAAATCTGCTGAAAACTCGGCATATTATAGCGTCTGTCCGGCGGAAAATACGTTCCGCCGAAAAACGGCAGCTTGTCGGGCGTAATGAACACATTTAAAGGCCAGCCTCCTCGTCCGGTTGTCAGTTGAACAAAATCCATATAAATTCGGTCAACGTCAGGGCGCTCTTCCATATCAACTTTTATGCTGACGAAATGTTCGTTCATTATCCGCGCCGTTTCCTCATCTTCAAACGATTCGTGTTCCATCACATGACACCAATGACACGCCGAATAGCCGATGCTTAAAAGAACCGGCTTGTCCCCGGCTTTTGCTTTTGCGAAGGCATCCTCGCCCCAGGCAAACCATTCGACCGGATTGTGCGCGTGCTGAAGCAGGTAAGGACTTGTTTCGTTAATTAAATTATTTGTGAATTTTTTCGGGCTTTCCATAGAATTATTGTTTCACATAAACGAAAGAATTTGAAAGCGTGGATTTTTCGGCTTGAAGCGCATTTCAAACCTTGAACTTTGAACTTTGAACTTTGAACTCATTGTTGCTATATTGTTCTCAACTCCAAATGACACCGCGTTCGATTGCAAAACTCAGACCAATCACACAGCGCGCGAATCTTTTCGCGGGCGACTAAATTTTTCCCCGTCTCAATCGCTCAAATTAACCGGAACTATCAACCATTTTAAAGAGAGGAAAAATTTATGACACCAATTACAGAACTACAAAAACCGATTATCAAAACAGAGCTTCCCGGACCGAATGCGCGGGAAGTTATCGCCGCCGACGCGCAGTATGTAACGCCTTCGTATCCGCGACCGGATTACAAATTAGTTGCCGAAAAAGGCTACGGCGTGTGGATTGAAGACGTTGACGGAAACGTCTTTTTAGACTGCAACGCGGGCGTCGCGGTCTGCTCGACGGGACATTGCCATCCCGAAATTGTCGAAGCGATTACAAAACAAACCGAGACTTTAATCCACATGTGCGGGACTGATTTTTATTATCGACACATGCCCGCGCTCGGAAAGAAATTAGACGAAATCGTCCCGATTAAAGCGGCGACCAGAACGCATTTTGCCAATTCCGGCGCGGAAGCCGTCGAAACGGCTTTGAAGCTGGCGATGTATCACACCGGACGGCAGAAATTCATCTCGTTTTTCGGCTCGTTTCACGGCAGAACGCTCGGCGCTTTAAGTCTTACATCTTCAAAGAAAGCGCAGCGTTCGGGATTCAAACGCCAGCCGCTCGATGTGGTTCACGTTCCGTATCCGAATCACATTCGCTCGCCTTTCGCGGGCGTTACAGACGCCGAAAGCGCAGGACGCGCCACAATAGAATGGATTGAACACCGAATCTTTCAAACGACGACGCCGCCCGAAGAAGTCGCCGGAATCGTCGTCGAAGCCGTTCAGGGCGAAGGCGGCTACATTCCCGCGCCCAAAGGCTTTATGAAGGAACTGCGGCGCATCTGCGACGAAAACGGCATCATGCTCATCGTCGATGAAGTTCAATCGGGAATGGGCAGAACCGGAAAGATGTTCGCCACCGACCATTACGACATCGAGCCTGACATTATGTGCATGGCGAAAGGCATCGGCTCGGGCTTGCCGATTGGCGTCTGCGTCGCGCGCGCCGACATTATGGACTGGCACAAAGGCGCTCACGCTTCGACCTTCGGCGGAAATCCGGTCTGTATCGCTTCGGCGATGAAAACGATTGAACTCTTAGAAAACGGACTCGTCGAAAACGCCGCAAACGTCGGCGAATATCTGCAATCAGGTTTAAGAAAATTGCAGGACAAATACGAATGCATCGGCGAAGTTCGCGGTCTTGGAATGATGATTGGCGTCGAATTTGTCGAAGATAAAGCTTCGATGAAAGCCGCGCCCGAGCTTCGCGATAAAATCGAGATGGCTTGTTTCAATCGCGGTCTTATCATCCTCGGCTGCGGCATAAGCACGATTCGCTGGTCGCCGCCGTTGATTCTTTCAAAGGAAAATGTCGATGTCGCGCTAGCGATTTTCGACGAAGCAATCGCGGCTTCCGTTTAATTAATCCGAACTTCAATTTAACGGCAAGATTCTGAATTGATTGAATCAATTCAGAATCTTGCCGTTTTTACTTTATAGCGCGTTAGCTAATACATTTTGCGAAAGCAAACAAAATTTGGCTGATTTCCCGACGATTTTTCGCTTATACAATTGAGGATTTCATTTTTTGTTTTTTACCATTCGTTCGGTGAGGCTCAAAACTGATTTCAGACCGATAATTTTAAAAGGGAGAAAAAAATGATTAAATACAACTTCAAAAAATTTGTGTCGAAAGGTTTTACATTACTTGCGGCTCTTATAATAATTTCAGCTTCGATTTCCGTCGCCGGCGCGAAAAAGCTGGACTTTTTCGGCAACAATCTGGCTGATTGGGTAACTCTTACTTTTCCTCCGAAGGGCGGACAGATTCGCTGGCGGATTCTTAAAAACGAAAATCCCACGCCGTCGGGCGGCAGCATTATCGACGCGCCGTTCGGACTAGCTGACAGCGATTTTGTTCCGAATTTCGGAGACTACGACGGAAACGGAATTAACGACCTGGCATTGTATCGTAATAATTCGGCAACACCCGTAAACACTTATATCGTTACACGGCTTAACGCCAATCAGCAGCCTCCCGGCACGACTACCTACACATCTTGGGGAAGGTCGACAACCGATTTTATCGGCGCGGAAGGAGATTATGACGGCGACGGGAAAATGGATTATACAATCGTCCGTACGACCGGCGTGAGTCGTGTCTGGTGGGTTTTGCGAAGCTCCGACGGTTCTTTTATGACCTTCACTTACGGAAGCTCAATCGACACTCCGCTGCCGGGAGCCGATTATGACGGCGACGGACGGGACGATCCGGCAGTTTTTCGCGTCGCTGGGAGCGGGCAGATTACATGGTTTGTCGGAACAACGACGGGAGCGCAGATCAGTCAGACAGCCTGGGGCGATTTCGATACGGATTTTGTAATTCCCGGGGGCGATTATGACGGCGACGGCAGAGCCGACTTTATGGTCTGGCGCGGATACACCTCCGCATCGGACGGCGTCTGGTATCTGCGGACAAGCTCCGGCAATATTTCTTACACACGGTTCGGAATTCCGGGCACCGATTTCGACGCGGGAGACACGGCTTTGCGCGGCGGCGATTATGACGGCGACGGCAAGACGGACATCGCGATTTATCGTCCTTCAACCCTTACCTTCTGGGTGGCGCGCAGCACCGGCGGTTTGCTGATTCAGCAATGGGGCGAAAGCGGACAAACCAATCGTCCGCTTGCGTCATTCGGAACATACTAAAAGGACAATCGCCGTCACGATTTGTTAAAATTCAAAGTATCGGAGGAAAACTATGAATTTAACAAACACTTTAACGCCTGAAATGCAAAATTTGAAAGCGAAAATGAAATCCGTCTGGTCGGCGGGCGATTTCGGGAAAATCGCTCTTTCAATCGAGAAAGGCGGCGAAGAATTTATCGAGCGTTTGAATTTGCAGAAAGGCGAGCGCGTGCTGGATGTCGCCTGCGGAACGGGCAATCTGGCGCTTCCCGCCGCCCGCAAAGGCGCGGTCGTTACCGGCATCGACATCGCGCCGAATCTGCTCGAACAGGCGCGTGCGCGAGCCGGAGCGGAAAATCTCGAATGCCGGTTCGAGGAAGGCGATGCCGAAAATATGCCTTATGCGGACGCGAGCTTCGATACGGTTCTAACGATGTTCGGCGCGATGTTTGCGCCCAGACCTGATGTAACAGCCTCGGAGCTTGTCCGCGTTTGTCGCCCAAAGGGAAAAATCGCGATGGCGAACTGGACGCCGGAAGCGTTTACCGGGCAGATGTTCAAGACAGGCGCAAAGCACGTTCCGCCGCCGCCGAACATTCCGTCGCCCGTTCTCTGGGGCGACGAGGAAACCGTTCGCAGGCGACTTCAGGAAGGAATTGCCGAACTGCATCTCGCGCGCCGACCGATTACATTTCTTTACCCGTTTTCTCCCGGAGAAGTGGTCGAATATTTCCGTCAATTCTTCGGTCCGACACAATTCGCCTTCAACGCGCTCGACGAACAAGGTCAAGCCGCTTTGCGACAAGACCTTGAGCAATTATGGACGGAGCATAACCGCGCGACGGACGGAACGACCGAAGTTGAATCGGAGTATCTGGAAGTTATCGCCGTCCGCGAATAAAATCGTCGGAATTTTCGACAAAATGATTTAGCGGATAACCATTAAAATCAAAAGAACGTCCGTGAAAATTCGCGGACGTTCTTTTTTTTAACCCGGTCTCCTGTATGCGAGATTGACGACGTTATTTGCCGGAACGCAGTCATCATTTCTCACATTACCGTCCGCGCCGATGGCGCTGTCATAAACTATCGAAAGCTTATAACTCGGTCTGAGGGTTAAAAAGTCTCCGGTTCTGTAAGTTTTCGTCGCGGCAAACGCAAGCCTTCCGCGCGCTCGGACATTTGTAAAAGGCTGGTCGCGCACAGTTGTGTATGCGACTAATCTTTCGGGTTTTTCCTGCAATCTCATTTTCTGCTGCCCGTCGCCCGATACAAAATCAGCCGTCGATTCGTTGGCAAGAATTCCCGTTATCGTAACTTTTACTTCCTTCGTGCCGATTTGTTCGACTTTGTATGTAACGAGCGTCATCGAAAGGTCTGTGCAGAAGGTCGTGCCGCCCGCGCCGCCGACGCTTCCTTCAAACTGGAGCGTGAAGGTAACGGTTCCGCCCGCGCCCGCGTCAACATAAACTTCCAGAAGCAATGTCTGGCTTCTCGTAACTCTGAAAGTCGTTTCGCTCGTAACGGGGTTTGTGTCGCCGCCGTCGCCGCCGAGACTGGCGCCGTCGCAGCAGTCAGGTCCGCTGAAAACAACCGACATACTCGCGCCGCCCGAAGGCGGTGTAAAGGTCAGCGTCGAGTGAATGGTTCCCGGCTCGACATTTAACGAATAATAATACGCGGTCGAACCCGTGCTGTTCGTATCGCGGACGCTGCCTCTGAAAGTTGTCGTATCGCCAATCGGCGTCGGCATATCGCGGTTTGTTGACTGCCCGAAAGCCGAAGCTCCGCACAAAACAAACACTGTCGTAAACATCAAAGCGGCAAATCGAATTTTCATCACAAATTTCTCCTTTCAAGATTTTTCCGGCAAATGGAAGGGTGGAGACATAGTATTTGTTTATATATAAATTAGCAATCGACTTTAGCATAAAAACATAAATACGGCGCGGGATTAAATATAATCCCGCGCCGTATTTATTTGTAACTTTCCGCAATCGAAAACTTGATTATTTGCCCTGCGCCGCTTCCGTTTCAGGAAAATCTGCGCCTTCGCTTATCTCGGCATTGGCGTCGAAATCCTTTTTCAAAAGCTCAAGCTTTAATCTCGCGCCGTTCAGAGCGGCTTTGCCGAGCAGTAAATTGAACGGCGAATCTTTTCGCTCGACCGCATCGATTATCGCTTTGGCGGCGCGAACCGGGTCGCCGGGCTGTTTGCCGCTGTAGCCGCGAATCATTTCTTTGAATGCTCCGGCGGTTTCCCTGTAATCCTCGATTGTCGAAGGCGCGTCGTTTGCCGAGCGTCCCGCCCAATCCGTGCGAAAACCGCTCGGCATCACCAGCAGAACCTTTATTCCAAGCGGCTCGACTTCCTTTTTCAAAGCATCGGAAAAACCGTTGACGGCAAACTTCGTCGCGTTGTAATAGGCGACGCTCGGATTGCCGTTAAAGCCGCCGATTGACGAGATATTAACAATCGTCCCGCTCCGGCGCTCGCGCATCTTCGGCAAAACGGCTCGCGTCATCTCGGCAAGTCCCCAGAAATTCGCTTCAAACATCGCGCGAACTTCCGATTCTTCCGATTCTTCAATCGAGCCGAAATAACCAAATCCGGCATTGTTCACCAGAACATCAATTTTGCCGAAATGCTCTTCCGCCTTCCCGACCGCATCCGCAACCTGCGCCTTGTCCGTAACGTCCAGCCGCAAAGCGAGCGCGTTCGCCTCGTTAATCTCTACCAAATCCTCAACCTTCGCCGTATCACGCGCCGTTACGACGACCCGATAACCGTTTTCCAGTAACTCTTTCGCCAATTCGCGCCCGAAACCCGTCGAACAGCCCGTTATAAACCAGACTTTTTTATCTTCACTTTCCATCTCGATTTCCCCTTGTTAAATATAAAAATTCTCAATCTCTATTCTAAATAAAATCTCGGAGATTATCATTATTCCACTAATGAATCGTCTCCGCACAATGCTTCCCTTTTTCCGTCAACTTAAAAATCACCCGTTCAGCAAGCCTTGCGCTTCGTCTTTAGCTTCCAAAAGATTTAACTGCAAATCATCGCCGTAAAACCATTTCTGAACTTTTGACATATAGTTATCAATCGCTTTATTTAGCAATCAAATCTTTTTGGCTGTTTCAAGTTTTCTGATAATTTCCTTTTCTCTCTCAACTATATTCAGATTTTGATAAAGTTTTTTTCTTTCTGTTTCAATTTTTTGCTCTGTCGCTTTGGTAAACGTCCCCCGGTGGCGACGATGAAAGCGTCCGTCAAAAAAGTAATCGAAAAAATCAGTCTCCATAACTCTAAGCTTTCGGAGATTGACGAGCTTGGCAACGAAATCGATGCGGACATCAAAGATAAAAAAACATCGTAGCTTCGATTTCCCGCAAAATCGGGCGAATACTTTTATAAAAAATTTCACGCGCTGTAATCCGGGCAACTCTTTTTGCTTGATTTTACTCTTAAATCCTTCTATATTATGTTGTTCTCTTGTTAATACGGCTCGACGGTATATTTCTGCGCAGATTAGCATCCCTCACCTGCGGGCGAAAACGTTTCACTCAATCGTGTCATCCTCGATGGCAAATAAAACTTTAATTGTCAGGAATTTAATGCAATGAAAATATTTCACGCTTTCCCTTTATTCAATCACTCAAAAAACTCTAATTTATCGCCGGCGGCAGCGCTTTTCGCCGTCGCGGTCTTTTTGTTTTCTGCGGCGGATGTTTCGACACAGTCGAAATTTTCCAATGATGATATTCGCCCTGTAAAGACGCGCAGAATGTCGCCGAACATGGAGCGCTATCACTCTCCGAAGGACGAGATACAGCTTTCCGCCGGTGTCGCCGCGCGCGGTCGTTCTGCGGCGGACGGCAATATCGACCCGTCTTTTAACGCTTCCGTTACCGAATCATACGGCTATGTCAACAAAACAATCGTTCAGCCGGACGGAAAAATAATCGCCGTCGGCTCGTTTGGCTATTCGGACGGCGCGCCGACCTACGGCGTTGCGCGTTTTAACGCCGACGGGACGCTCGATGCGGGCTTTAACACTGGAACGGGCTCAAGCACATACGTTCGCGCCGTCGCGCTTCAGGCTGACGGAAAAATCCTCGTCGGCGGCTGGTTTACCATTTTCAACGGTCAAGCCGTTAAACGAATCGTGCGGCTCAACTCCGACGGCAGCGTCGATTCTTCTTTCAGCACCGTCGTCAATTTTGCCAGTCAGATTGAGGACATTGCCGTTCAGCCGGACGGAAAGATTCTCGTCGGCGGCGGGTTCAGCATTTCCGGTTCGAGACTTGTTCGTCTAAACAACGACGGAACGCTCGAAACCGCTTTTTCCGGTTTTACATCTACGGTCTATAAGATTGTTTACACTTCGGACGGAAAAATCCTCGTCGGCAAAAGTCCGGGTTCTCCGGCGCGCGGGATTGCACGAATTAACAACGACGGAACGGCGGACAGCACATTTAATCCCGGAAACGGACCGAGCGGCACAGTTTACGAAATCGTCGTTCAGCCTGACGGTAAAATTATTTTAGGCGGTTTGTTCGACTCTTTTAACGGAACGCCGACCGACGCCATCGTTCGCATCAATGATAACGGCTCGCTCGATACGGCGTTTGAATTTGTTACGCCTTCAGGCTTGCTGTATCTGGAAAACAGCGCGCTGGCTTTGCAGCCGGACGGAAAGATTCTGGCTAGCTATTACAAGGAAGACGATACGGGCAATGTTACGAGAGTCGCGCGTTTTAATGCCGATGCGACGCTCGACCCGACATTTACAACGGGTAACGCCGAAGGCTATATAGTCGCCGATATTAATCTGACCGGCGACGGCAAAGCTTTGCTCGGCGGCGCATTCATTTCTTATAATAATCAGCAGCACCTGCGCCTGCTCAAATTGAATTCGGACGGAACGACCGATAACGCCTTTAATCCTTCGGTTTCATCTTTAGGCGTCGTTTGGGATGTCAAAAAGCAAACGGACGGTAAAGTTCTTATCGCCGGAGATTTCGCTTTTGTAAACGGCGTTCGAACAAACGGAATCGCCCGGCTTAACACTGACGGAACGCTCGATAACACATTCAATTCGGGAGCGGGCTTTAACGGTTATGTTAATGAAATGGCAATCCAGCCCGACGGAAAAATCGTCGCCGTCGGCATCTTTATCTCCTACGACAATAATCCCGCCATTTATGCCGCAAGGCTCAATGCCAACGGAAGTCTCGATTTGAATTTATATCCCGAATCGGCTAATTTCCTTAGCATTACTCCTTATTCGGTAGCCTTGCAGCCGGACGGTAAAATTTTAATCGGCGGTAATATCGCAACCTCGTCGCCTTTCGGAATTCTTCCCGCCATACGACTGAATGCCGGCGGCGGATTGGATAATACATTTAACGCGCCGCGCCCGCAAAACGCTCCGAATGTTCTTTCGCTCATTCTTCAACCAAATGGAAAAATCGTCATCGGCGGACTTTTCTTTTCCACACCTTCATTTCCGCGAACCGGCGTAGCCAGATTAAACAGCGACGGAACTCTCGACAGCGCGCCTTTCGCGGGCAGCGGAAACGTTTACGCATTAACGCAGCGTCCTGACGGGACGGTTTACGCCGGAGGCTCTACTGTAACAAGATATAATTCCGAAGGCGTTCTCGATACGACCCTGAACACCGGAAGCGGCTTGGACAACGTGATTCGGGCAATCGCCGCTCAGCCGGATGGAAAAATTATCATCGGCGGGCATTTTACAACTTATAACGGCACAAGCGTTAACCGGATTGCCCGCATCAATGTCAACGGCTCGCTCGATACTTCGTTTAATACAGGCTCGGGCACGACCGGAGCAGTTTTTGCTTTAGCCATTGAGAATGACGGAAAAATTCTGGTCGGCGGGCAGTTTTACGCGTACAATAATACACAGAAATTCAGTCTTTTTAGATTGCAGAATACGGCTCCAATCGCCCGCGCGCCATTCGATTTCGACGGCGACGGTAAAACGGACATTTCAATCTTTCGCCCGTCAAACGGCGAGTGGTGGTATCGCCGAAGCATCGACGGCGGAAACTATGCCGCGCAATTCGGTAATTCTGCCGACAAGCTCGTTCCCGGAGATTACACCGGCGACGGTAAGACGGACATTGCTATTTTCAGACCGTCAACCGGAGAATGGTTTATCTTAAGAAGCGAAGACGGGAGCTATTATTCATTCCCGTTCGGCACATCGGGAGACATTCCTGCCGTCGGAGATTTTGACGGCGACGGAAAAGCCGACCAGGCTGTATTTCGCCCGTCGGATACGACTTGGTATATTCGTCGTTCATCGGACGGCGGCTTTACGATTCAGCAGTTTGGCGCGTCAAACGATGTTCCGGCAGTAGCCGATTATGACGGCGACGGGAAATCCGACATTGCCATCTGGCGCGTATCGGTCGGCGAGTGGTGGATTCAAAAAAGCTCGAACTCAAGTGTCGTCGCTTTTCAATTTGGAAACAGCGCGGATAAACCCGTTCAGGGCGATTATACCGGAGACGGAAAGGCTGATGTCGCTATTTACAGACCGTCAACGGGCGAATGGTTTATTCTTCGAAGTGAAGACTTTTCTTATTATTCATTCCCGTTCGGCGCTTCGGGCGACATTCCGACGCCGGGCGATTACGACGGCGACGGAAAAGCGGATGCGGCAGTGTTTCGTCCTTCGGATACAAACTGGTATCTGCAAAGAACGACTGCCGGATTTACGGCGATTCTGTTCGGTTTCCCGACTGATAAGCCTGTTCCAAATGCGTTTGTTCCTTAAAATGAATGATGAGTCAATGCAGAAATACGCGCGAAGTGCGGTAAATAAAAAAGGACGGAATTTCCCGTCCTTTTTTATTTTTAATTAGCCGGATAAATTAGCCTTTCGCCTTTTTAATTTCTTCAACCAGAACCGGAACGACTTCGAACAAATCGCCGACGATGCCATAGTCGGCGATGTCGAAAATCGGCGCTTCCGAATCCTTGTTTATCGCCACGATTGTGCCCGCGTTTTTCATCCCGACGATGTGCTGGATTGCGCCGGAGATTCCAAGGGCGATATAAACTTTCGGCGAGACGGTTTGACCGCTGGAGCCGATTTGACGGTCGATTGGCAGCCATTCGGCGTCGCAAATCGGGCGCGAAGCCGCAAGGTCTGCGCCGAGAGCATCAGCCAAGCCTTGCGCGACGGCGATATTTTCCTGCGATTTGATGCCGCGTCCGACGGCGACGATGATGTTTGACTTGGTCAAATCAATCGAAGCCTTCGCTTCCTGAAACGGTTCTTCCGGCTGCATTCGTATTTCGCCGACGTTTACATCCATCGTTTCGGTCTGCGCGCTTCCGCGTTCGGCGTTGTCGCCGCGAAATGCGCCTGATTGGAAGGTCACAAAATACGGCGCGCCGCCGCCGATTGTTACGTCAGCATCGAGTTTTCCAAGAAAGATTCTTCTTGTTAATGTCAGTTTTCCGCCGTTGTTTGTATAACGAATACAATCGCCGACAACTTCCTTTCCGAGCCGAGCCGCGACTTTCGGCGCAAAGTCGCGCACCTGATAGGTATGCGCCATGACGACATATTGCGGATTCGCCTGTTTAATTACCTGCTCCCACGCGTCGGCGTAACCGTCCGGCGTGTAAATATTTAATTTTTCGTTTTTCGCAACGATAATTTTTTCGAGATTATACTGCGCGATTTCCGCAGCAAGCGCGCAATCCTTGTCGCACGGAATCACGGCGGAAACTTTTAAGCCCAAATCCTTCCCGATACTCTGCGCGGCGGCAATCGCTTCGAGCGAAACTTTGTTCAGCACGCAATCTTTGTGTTCGATAAATACTAAAATACTCATAATTGCTTTGTCCTTTGTCATTTGTCATTCGTCCTTTGTCCTTTGCGAATAAATTCGGCGACTCTCTGCTTATTTGCCAAGAACAAAGGACGAATGACTGTTTTAGAGAACGCGAACCTCCGTTTTTAACTTCTCGATTAGTTCAGCCGCGCCGCGCTTTGCGTCGCCTTGCCCCAGCATCTGCGTTTGTTTTAGTTTGAGCGGCAGGTAAACCTTCTCGATTTTCTGCGCCGAATCGAAGTTTTCGATTGCCGCCGAAACGTCTTTGATTTCCTTTTTCTTCGCCGCCATAATTCCTTTCAGGCTGGCGTAGCGAATCTGCGAAATTCCCGATTGAATCGTCAAAAGCGCGGGCAGTTGATATTTAAACCATTGATACCAGCCGCTTTCCAGCTCGCGTTTGACGCGAAGTGAACCGTTCAGACTCGCGCGGTCAACTTCGATAACGATTGTCGCGTGCGGAATGCCGAGAAGCTCGGCTAAAATCACGCCCGTCTGCCCGTAACTCGCGTCGTCGGACTGCAAGCCCGTAAAAACCAAATCGGCGTTTTCGTCAGCGATAGCGTCGGCAATCGCTTTTGCAATCTGATACGGCGAAAGCTTATTCGGTTCGTCCGCAACGACGTGAATCGCGCGGTCTGCGCCGCGAGCGAGCGCGTCTTTGATAACCGTTTTCGCGCTTTGCGCTCCGAGCGTGCAAACGACAACTTCGCCATCGCCTTTCGCTTCTTTAAGCCGCAGAGCCTCTTCCAAAGCATAGCCGTCCGATTCATTCGTCTGGTGCGAAATCGTCGATTCGTCAATCCATTTCTCGTCGCCGCCGACACGCAAAACCGCGTCTTTATTGGCAACCTGTTTCATTAAAACGATAATTTTCATAATCTTTTATTATAAAATTAATTGTAAAACTTTTCGATATAAATTTTATTGACTATGAATGACCATTCATTCATATAAAACCGAAAAAGCGTTCCGACTGCCGCGAGCAGACGAAACGCTTTCAAAAATTATTCTTCGTAACGCTTGAAAACCAAGCAGCCGTTCGTGCCGCCGAAACCGAAGCTGTTTGATAAAACATATTCGACTTCCGCATGGCGCGGCTCGTTTGCGACGTAATCCAAATCGCAATCGGGGTCGGGATTTTCGTAATTGATTGTCGGCAAAATAAGATTTTCCGTCAAAGTCAAAATCGAAAGAACGGCTTCGATGCCGCCAGCCGCGCCGAGCGCGTGTCCAGTCATCGATTTGGTCGAGCTGACGGGAAGCTCATATGCGCGCTCGCCGAAAACTTTTTTTATCGCCAGCGTTTCAAACTTGTCGTTATACGGCGTCGAAGTTCCGTGCGCGTTGATATAGCCGATGTCGTCGGGCGTAATGCCCGCGTCTTTTATCGCCTTCTGCATCACGCGAATCGCGCCCGAGCCGGTTTCGTCAGGCATCGTAACGTGAAAAGCGTCGCCGCTCATCCCGTAACCGACAAGCTCGGCGTAAATGCGCGCGCCGCGCTTCTTCGCAAACTCCAATTCTTCGAGAATCAAGATTCCCGCGCCTTCGCCGATAACAAAACCATCGCGCCCGGCGTCAAACGGACGCGAAGCTCGCTGCGGCTCGTCATTGCGACGTGAAAGCGCGCGCATCGAATCGAAACCGGCAACAGACATCGGCGTGATTGCGCTTTCTGCGCCGCCGCAAATCATCACGTCAGCGTCGCCGCGCTCAATCATCCGAAAGCTGTCGCCGATGGCGTGCGCGCCTGCCGAGCAAGCCGTCGCCGTCGCCGAATTCGGACCTTTCGCGCCGTGTCGAATCGAGACGTTTCCCGCCGCGAGATTGACGATTGCCGAGACGATAAAGAACGGCGAAACGCGTCCGGGACCTGATTTGAGCAGTTTTTCGTGCTCGCGCTCGATTGCCCAGAAATCGCCGATGCCCGAACTGATATAAGTTCCGACCATTTCGGCGTTGCTGTCGTCGATTTTCAAGCCGCTGTCCTTAACGGCTTCGTCAGACGCGAGAATGGCAAAATGCGTAAACGCGCCCATTCGACGCGCTTCTTTTCTTTCCAGAAAATCTTCGGCGTTGAAATTTTTCACCTCGCAGGCGAATTTAACATCAAATTTTTCCGTGTCGAACTTTTTGATATAGTCCGCGCCGCTTTCGCCTTTTTTCAGCGCTTCCCAAGTGGTCGGCACGTCATTTCCGCACGGCGTAACTAATCCGAGTCCGGTTACTACAACACGACGTTTCATAATTTAATTGATAATTGATAATTGATAATTGATAATTCTTAAAACTTTCAATTATCAATTATCAATTATTCATTAACTAACCTTGTTTATGCTGCTCGACGTAAGCGTAAGCATCGCGGACGCTCTGGATTTTTTCCGCGTCTTCGTCGGGAATTTCGATGTCGAATTCTTCTTCGAAACGCATCACCAGCTCGACCAAATCGAGCGAATCCGCGCCCAAATCTTCGATAAAGCGGGCATTTTCCGTAACTTCCGCTTCGTCAACACCTAATTCGTCAACAATAATCTGTTTAATTTTATCCTGAACTTCTGACATATTTTCTCCTGTATTTATAAAAGTATTATAAGTCTTGGAAGTCTTGGAAGTCTTGGAAGTCAAAAGAATTTCTTTCTTCCTAGACTTCCCGACTTTCCAGACTTTCAAGACTATTTTTCAAACTTTCCGTATTTTCGACATTCAAACTGCGAACATCTCGACTAATCTGCCTGACCAAACCCGACAAAACTTTTCCCGCGCCGACTTCGACGAATGTTTCAACGCCTTCGTTTATCAAATTTTCAATCGAAGCTGCCCATCGAACCGGGTTTGAAACCTGTTCGGTTAAAGCTGTCGGCACGCGCTCGCCCTTCGAATTGGCTTCGGCGGAAACATTTTCAATAATCGGAAATCTTAAATCGGAAAAGTTAATTTCCTCTAAATCTTTTGCAAGACGTTCCTGCGCCGGAAACATCAAATCGCAGTGAAAAGGCGCGGAAACATTCAATTTTATCGCCCGTTTCGCGCCTCTCTCCTTCAAAATTTCAATCGCGCGGTCAACTGCCTGCTCATTTCCGGCAATCACGATTTGCGAGGGCGAATTGATGTTCGCCGGGCTGCAAATCTCACCGTCGGCGGCTTCCGCGCAGGCAACTTCGACGGTTTCAATCGGCAAACCCAAAATCGCCGCCATCGCGCCGACACCGACCGGAACGGCTTCCTGCATATACGTTCCGCGCCTTCGAACCGTTCGCACCGCGTCCGAAAATTCAAGCGCGCCAGCCGCAACCAGCGCCGAGTATTCGCCCAAACTATGCCCGGCGACAAAATCCGGCATTTGAAAACCTTCCGATTCCATCGCGCGAAACGCGGCAACCGAAGTCGTCAAAATCGCGGGCTGCGTGTTTGCCGTCAAAGCCAAATCTTCCACGCTTCCGCCGAAACACATTTCCGAAAGCGAAAACCGAAGCGCATCGTCGGCTTCTTCAAACACCTGTCTGGAAACGGGAAAATTATCAAATAAATCCTTTCCCATTCCAACCGCTTGCGAGCCTTGACCGGGGAAAATGTAAGCGATTTTCGTCATTTGTCCTTTGTCATTTGTCCTTAGTTTTTCCTTTAACGTCAACTTTGCAGCTCAATCCGAGCAAATGACGAAGGACAAAGGACTAAAACCTAATTAATGTTCCGCCCCATGTTACGCCGCCGCCGAAAGCCGTCAGCAAAACAAGGCTGCCTTCTTTAATTTTTCCCGACTGGATGCATTCGTCGAGCGCAATCGGAATCGAAGCCGACGAAGTGTTCCCGAGTTCGGCAATGTTTGAATAAACTTTTTCTTCCGGCACGCCGAGACGCGACGCGACGGCATCGGTAATGCGCTGATTCGCCTGATGCGGAATCACCAAATCGACATCATCTACAGTGTAACCGGCTTTTTCCAGCATTTCGCCGGAAATTTCGGTCATCGAGCGCACCGCGACCTTGAAAAGCTCGTTGCCTTTCATCTTGAAAAAGTGCATTCCGTCGTCGATTGTTTTGTGCGATGTGCCGAGCTTCGTGCCGCCGCCGGGCGCGTATAGCTGTTCTTCGTAACGTCCGTCGGAGCGAATTTTTGTCGCTAAAATTCCCTTTCCTTCTTCGACCGGACCGAGCACAGCCGCGCCCGCGCCGTCACCGAAAATGACGCACGTTCCGCGGTCTGTGTAATCAACGTATTTTGTTAAAACTTCAGCGCCGATAACCAGAGCATGGCGAATTTGCCCGGTCTTAATCATCGATTCAACCATCGTCAAACCGTACAAAAAGCCCGAACAAGCCGCAAAAACGTCCATTCCGGCGGCATTTGTCGCGCCGATTTGCGCCTGAATAAGCGCGCCGGTCGAAGGCATTATCTGGTCGGGTGTGGTCGTCGCGCAGACGATAATTTCGATGTCTTCCGGTTTCAGATTTGCTCTTTCCAGAGCCTGCCGAGCCGCCAAAACGCCGAACTGCGAAGTGTATTCGTCGTCTTTGGCTTTATGACGCTGCTTGATGCCGGTGCGCGAAGTTATCCATTCATCGCTGGTCTCGACGAGTTTTTCCAAATCGGCATTCGTTAAAATGCCGCTCGGATAAGCGTGTCCCATACCAATGATGCCTGCGTTATTTGCCATTTCGGATTTTGGATTTTGGATTTTGGATTTTTAAATCATAAATCTAAAATCGCAAATTTTCTTTATTCGGATTCTTTAACGTCTAAAATCTGACGACCTTTATACATTCCGGTTTCCGGGTCAACGCGATGCGGTTTTTTTGCTTCGCCCGTGTCTTTGTCAATATAAAATTGCGGCAGTTTCAGCGCATCATGAGCGCGACGCTGGCGTGTGCGCGAATGGGAATGTCTTCGTTTTGGATTTGGCATAATTTCCTCTTTGTAATACGTAATACGCGATACGTAATACGGTAAAACTCTTTAATTTATTAAATTCAACTTACATAAAAAGCGTATCACGTATAGCGTATTACGTATCACGCTTAAGGTCTTTCAGAGCCGCCCATCTCGGGTCAATCTCTTTTTCTTCACAATTACAATTTATCAAATTTCGGTTCGCGCCGCATTTGTCGCACAAACCTTTGCAGTCTTCGGTGCAGAAAACCTGCTCCGGCAGATTAAGCAAAATCTGTTCGCGGGCAAGCTCGGTCAAATCGATTTTTTCGTCTTCAACCAGCGAAACGTTCAAATCCGCTTCGCTCAGACCGACTTCTTTCGCATCCGAATAATGTTCGGAACCGACAAAAGCCGCTTCAAACGGAAACTCTAAATTCCGCTCGACTTCCGCTAAACAGCGCGAGCATTCAAGCAGCACTTTGGCGGAAATTTTTCCGCTCACATCCGTCTGCACAATTCCTTTTTTCAGTTCTCCTTCGACTTTAACGAGGCTTTCGAGCTGCGCCGTTTCGTCTTCCAAATCAATCTCGCCGGGCTGAATCGAAAATTCAAACGGCAAAACAGATTTTTCCAGAACTCCTAAATCAACAATCATTGCAAACAGATTAAACCTTTAACTCAAACAGAGCAAAAGGCAAAGAATTTATTATAGCCGCTGAGTTTCGCCTGTCAAACCAAAGCCGGTTCAAAGTTCAAAATTCAAAGTTCAAAATTCAAACTTTGTTTTGATGCCCGACGGCTTCGTCCAAATTATTAAAACCTTTTTCCTTTAAAATTCGCGCCAAACCCGAATTAATATCGCGCGCAAAAGTAAAACCCTGATAGACAAAGCCGGTATAAGCCTGAACAAGCGACGCGCCGCAGGCGATTTTTTCAAAAGCGTCTCCGGCGGTGAAAATTCCGCCGACGCCGACAACCGGCAATTTTCCTTTTGAATATTTGTAAATTTTTTTAATGACTTCGTTTGAAAGATTTTGCAGAGGCTTCCCGCTCAAACCGCCGGTTTCATCAATTTTCGTTTTTAGATTTTCTCGTTTTATCGTCGTATTTGCAGCAATTATTCCCGAAAGATTCAGTTTTAACGAAATATCGACAATCGCTTCGATTTCCGCTTCGGATAAATCCGGCGCGATTTTGACGAGCAAAGGTTTCTTTAAAAGCTCCTGATTGCGATTTTGCAAAGCGGAAAGCAAATTTTCCAGATTGTCAGCTTTCTGCAATTCCCGCAAATTCGGCGTGTTCGGGCTGGAAACATTGACGGCGACATAGTCGGCGACTTCGCTTGCAAGATTAAAGCTTTGCAGATAATTTTCTATCGCTTCTTCGTTCGGAACATCTTTATTTTTCCCGATATTGATGCCGAGAACGCATTCGGGCTGAATTTTTTTGAGTCTTTCGATAACTTTCGCCGCGCCTTCGTTATTAAATCCGAGCCGGTTTATCAATGCGCAATCGTCGGGCAAGCGAAAAAGTCTCGGTTTTTCGTTTCCCTTTTGCGGCTTGAAAGTTATTGTTCCGACTTCGACAAAACCGAAACCGAGCGCGGCGAGCTGGCTGACGACAACCCCGTTTTTATCGAACCCAGCGGCGATTCCGAGCGGATTTTTGAAGTTTAAGGCGAATCTTTGAATCTCGCCAAATGATTCGCAAGCGAAGCGTTTAGCTACTAAATTCTGAACGGTTTTTGAACCGAATCCTATTTTCAAAGCTTCAATGCCGAACTCGTGCGCCGTTTCGGTCGGCATTCTAAATAGTATCGGGCGAATCAGGTTTTCGTAGATTTTCGGCATCGCGTGTTCGATAAATGTTAAATGATAAATGAAAAATGTGAAAACTTTGAACTCTAAACTTTGAACTTTGAACGCGTCAATGTTACGATTTGTCGGACATGGGAGATGAATTTAATTTAGTCGAAAAATCGCGCATTATGGATAATGCGCGGATGAAGCGCGCGCTTTCGCGTCTGGCTTCGGAAATTGTCGAGGAAAATCAAGGCGCGAAGGATTTGTATCTGGTCGGAATCCGCCGTCGCGGAGTGCCGCTGGCGGAACGTCTCGCCGATAAAATCGAGGCGCTCGAAGGCTTTCGCCCGCTTTACGGAATTCTCGACATTACGCTTTATCGCGACGACCTTTCGACCGTGGGAGCAAATCCGATAGTCAATCGAACCGAGCTTGATTCGGACATTGAAGACAAAATAATCGTTCTGGTTGACGACGTGCTTTATACCGGCAGAACTATCCGCGCCGCGCTCGACCAGCTTATGGATTTCGGTCGTCCGCGCAAGGTTCAGCTTGCCGTTTTGATTGACCGCGGGCGCGAGCACCGCGAGCTGCCGATTCAGGCGGATTTTGTCGGCAAGCTCGTTCCGACCAAACAAACCGAGATTATAAAAGTAATGCTCAAAGAATTTGACGATATCGAAGCCGTCGGCATTTACGAGCGTCCGGCGGAATAAGATGTTTGATGAAGTTTGAAATCGTCAGCGAGATTGCCCAAATCGAGACGATTGCCGCCGGGCAATCAATCAGAGTCTTATCTTTGCTTAATAAAAAATACGGCAAAGGGCGCTGGCGAAAGAAAAAAGGTGTAGCAACTGTTAAAATAAATGACGGAAGTTATCATTTAGCTGAAATTCATTGGTATGAAGCGCACGGAATCGGAAAAAGAGACGTTAAAATTAAATTTCCTTTTTTAGATTGATTTATGAGTGAGCCGAAATTTGTAGTTTGTCTAAATAATGAAGGTTATGCCGCTTCGCTGGAAATCGGAAAGCTTTACCGGGTAATTCCCGACGAGGAAGCGGAAAAAATCGGCGGTCTGCGCGTTATCGATGAGGACGGCGAAGATTATCTCTATGATGCGGAGATGTTTTGTCTGCTTCAGGTTCCGACGATTGTGCAGCAGACATTACTCGCTCTCGAAAGATAAGAATGAAAAAATTCAGGATTTTAATTTTTACGATGCTTTTCTGCGCCTTCGCGCTTTCGGCTTATTCTCAGGAAAAAACGGACATTTTCGGTTATTATTATATCGAAAAAGCTCCGAAAGCGTTTGCCGATATTTCCGAGATTCATCTCAGCGGCGATTACGGTGAAATGCAAAACCCGAAGTTTTACGGCTTGATTCGGATGAAAAGCAAGCGGGCTATCGACTATAAATTATTGAAACCGACTCTGAACGGAAAAAATTTAACCTTTTCCACCAAAAGCGTCGGCAACATAAGTTATAAATTCGTCGGAACGTTTACAAAGCTCGGCGACTTCCCGACGCTTAAGCCGGACGGCGAAATTTTGCTGAAAGGCACGTTGACGAAATATCGCGGCAAGAAAAAAATTGCTTCCGCAAATGTAAAATTTTCCTATTTCGCGGGCGATTAAACATCGCCTTTTTTTATATAAAAAAATGGAAAAACCGTTTCGCCGAAGAGACCTGCTTGGAATCAGAAATCTTTCCGCCGCAGAAATTGTCGGGATTCTCGACACTGCCGAAAATTTTCGCGAGATTTCCAACCGCGAAATCAAAAAAGTTCCGACGCTTCGCGGAAAAACCGTTATCAATCTTTTTTTTGAATCTTCGACGCGCACGCGCACGTCTTTCGAGCTTGCCGCCAAACGCCTTTCCGCCGATTCGGTCAATATCAGCGTTTCTTCTTCGAGCCTTTCCAAAGGCGAAACTCTGCTCGACACGGCGCTTAATCTCGACGCGATGCAGCCCGACTGCATCGTCGTCAGGCATTCGAGCGCGGGCGTTCCGCATCAGCTCGCAAAGGTGAGCCGCGCGGCAATCGTCAATGCGGGCGACGGCGCGAACGAGCATCCGACGCAGGCGCTGCTCGACGCGATGACCATCCGCGAGCATAAAGGAAAAATCGAAGGCTTGCAGGTGGCGATTATCGGCGACATTCTGCACAGCCGCGTGGCGCGCTCAAACATACATCTATTAACAAAACTGGGCGCAAAAGTTCGCGTCGCCGGACCGAAACCGCTTGTGCCGGATGATTTCGAGCATCTCGTCGAAAAAGATTTGTTTGTTTCAAAAACGGTCGAAGAATCAATCGAAGGCGCTGACGTGGTGATGATTTTGCGGATTCAGCGCGAGCGGCAGGATTCGGCGTTTTTCCCGACCTTGCGCGAATATGCCGTTCATTACGGACTAACGCAGGAAAGGCTCGATTTAGCAAAATCCGACGCAATCGTTCTGCATCCGGGACCGATGAATCGCGGCATCGAGATTTCGTCGGACGTTGCCGACAGCTCGCGTTCTTTAATTTTAGACCAGGTAAAATACGGCGTCGCCGTCAGAATGGCGGTTTTGTATCTGGCAACCGGCGGAAATCCGGCAACTGTATAATTTTGCATGAAACTTCTAATCAAAAACGGTCATTTGATTGACCCGCAAGCACCGGAAAATACGGGAATGAACGTTTTAATCGAAGACGGACGAGTTTCCGCGTGGTTAAAGCAAAGCGAAAAAGCGCCGGAAGACGCGGAAGTTTTTGACGCGTCCGGTTTGCTCATCGCGCCCGGATTTATTGATTTGCACGTTCACCTGCGCGAGCCGGGACAGGAGCACAAGGAAACGATTCAGTCGGGCTGCGCGGCGGCGGTTGCGGGCGGCTGGACGAGCGTTTGCCCGATGCCGAATACGCAGCCGATTAACGATAACGCGGCGATTACGCGCTATATGATTGAGCAGGCGGAACGCGCCGGGCTTGCAAACGTCTTTCCGGTCGGCGCGATTACAAAAGAATCGGGCGGACACGAATTAGCCGAAATGGGCGAGATGAAGGCGGCGGGCGCGGTTGCCGTTTCCGACGACGGGCGACCTGTGCCGAACGCGGGAATGATGCGGCGGGCAATGCAGTATGCAAAGGATTTCGATTTGCCGGTCGTTGACCATTGCGAAGACAAATCTTTATCTTCGGGCGGCGTGATGCACGAAGGAAAATTATCTCTGCTGCTCGGGCTCAAAGGAATGCCCGCGCTTGCCGAGGAAATCGACGCGGTGCGCGACATTATTCTGGCGAAGGAGACGGGCGCGCATATACACATCGCGCATATCTCGACAAAAAACGCGATTGAAGCGGTTCGCCGCGCTAAAAACGAACACATAAACGTAACGTGCGAAGTTACGCCGCACCATTTTACGCTGATTGATAAGGCGGTCGAAGGTTATGACACGAACACGAAAATGTCGCCGCCGCTCAGGAGCGAAGAACATCTCGAAGCGATTTTGGAAGGATTAAAAGACGGAACGATTGACGCAATCGCCACCGACCACGCGCCGCATCACGCCGACGAAAAGGCGCTCGAATACGACAGCGCGCCGTTTGGAATTACAGGACTCGAAACGGCGATTGGTCTGGCTTTCAGCGAGCTTGTTCATAAAGGAATTATCGACCTTGTTCGGCTTGTCGAATTGTGTTCCGCCAATCCGGCAAAGATTTTCCGGCTAAAGGAACGCGGAACTTTGAAGGTCGGTTCGATTGCCGACGTTACCGTTCTCGACCCCGAACTCGCTTGGACATACAAAAATTTCGATTCAAAATCAAAATCGCGCAACACGCCGTTTGATGAACGGAATTTTACGGGCGCGGCGATTGCAACGATTGTCGGCGGAAAAATTGTTTACCGAAGATAGACGGGAATCGATGAGTTTGATTTATTGAATTGAAGAGTAAAATTGTCCTTTCAGCCGTCTTCTTTTCGAAAATTTTGCTAATTGGCATCGGCGCTGATGCATTTTTTCTAAATTCAAGCTACAATCCTAAAAATTAAAATTTATAATCGTGTAAAAAGTCAGGCAAAAGCATTACCGATTCAGGCAATTTCTCCCGAACATCCCAATTTAAGCTTAGAAAAACTGAAATTATTTATATGAAAATAGCCAATAAACAACTTATTTTTACAAGTCTTTTGATGCTGGCGCTGGTGTTCGCCGCAAATGCTCAGAAAGTAAAGAAAACCGGCAATCGTTGTCCCGGCACAAACGGGCTGCAAGAGACGGAAATCGCCGCGCTTCTCGACGCGCATAACAAAATCCGCGCCGATGTCGGATTGTCCAAGCTTAAATGGAACTGCAAGCTGGCTGATTTGGCTCAGGAATGGGCGACACGCGGAAAATTTGAGCATCGTGTGAATCCCGTGTATGGCGAGAATTTATTCGTCGCCTCGGAAACTAATGCTCTGGCAGCCGAAAGCGTTCAAACCTGGCTAATGGAAAAATCTTTCTGGAATAATTCCGCCGGAACGTGTCAGGCTGGAAAAGTCTGTGTGCATTACACACAGATGGTCTGGAGAAATACGACCGAGATTGGCTGCGGAATAAACCGAAAAGCTTCGGGCAAATGGCAGCTAATGCTCGTATGTAATTACAATCCGATGGGAAATTACGCGGGAAAGGCTTATTGACTTACCATAAATAACGAACAAATCCGTCTCCCTCAAACTCACTTATCAAACCCGATTTCACGGGCATAAATTAACTACACAAACATTCTAATTTTGATTGATGCGGATTTCTTCGGCGAATCGGTCGGCAACCGTAAAGCCGGTTTCGTTAATCACAAATCAGTCGTTTTGGAAATTGAAATTCTTTTTTATTTCGATTTGCCCGAATTTACTTTTTTTGGCAAAAATGATTTTAATGAGCGTCTCTTTTTTCGAATTACAAGTTTTACAAATACGAACAAGGGAAATATACAAATACGAATAAAGGGAAATATGAATAAAATTATCTTAGCCGTTTTATTTTTGCTAACACTCAGCGCTTTGACGTTTGCACAGAACAATATTCGTCAGATTGACTTCAATAATTTCACATACCAGACATTTTGCGGCGATGAAGAGTTGAGACAAATTCCTGTTAAAAACGGCGAGTTTCTACAGGAAATGCAGAGCGATGATAATTCGAGTCGTTTATATTTCAAAGTTTTCAGCGTTTCGCACGGAGATTTAAACGGCGACGGTAAGGAAGAAGCGTTTGTCCTGACGCTCTGCAATCGAGGCACTGAAATTTATTTATCCGAAGGTTTCGTATTCACGCTGAAAAACGGCAAGCCGGTGCTTGTAACGCGTATCGAAGGCGGCGACCGCGCTCACGGCGGCTTGCGCTCGGCAAAATTCGAGAAAGGAATTTTTATAGTCGAAAGATACGCCGCCGGCGAAACGGACAATGTTTGCTGTCCCGAATATATCATCGAAACCAGCTATAAATGGAACGGCGCGGAACTCGTTACAGTCGGCGTTTCCAATCCGCGAGAGCTTTATCCGCCGACGCCTGTGGCGTTTGAAAAAGGAAAAAATACAGCCAATTTGAATGTGAGCCTGCCGATTGCGCGAGCCAAACGTTATTCGGTCAAAGCGCGCGCCGGTCAAACTCTGACAATCTCGTCAAATTCAAAAACTCTGGCGGTCAATCTTATCAGAGGCTCGGCAGACTTAAACGAAACCGACCGCGCTTTCGTCGCCGTTTTGTATGAAAACGGCGAATACGTCATCCAGTTTGAAAATACGGGCGACGCGAATGTGGAAGCCGCCGTGAAAATCGAAATCAAAGACAATTTGTAAATTTATAGAAACTGAAAATGAGAACGATTTTTCAGTTCTCAATTCTCGCTAAACGAAATTTCCTTCTCAAATTCCAGCCGTTCGTTCCCGTTCGGATACCAAAATGCCAGCCGGTAAGCGTGGAGGCAAAGCCGTGAAAATTCGCGCCCGCCGCGCGCCGCGTCGCCGACAATCGGATGCCCGACAAATGCACAGTGAATCCGCAGTTGATTCGTTCGTCCCGTAACCGGCTCTAATTCCAAAAGCGTCGTATCGGCAAATCTTTCCTTCACCTGAAACCGCGTTTCGGAATGTTTGCCGTCCTCTTTTACGTCCCAATTCTTCAATTCCGCAAAACGTCCAATCGGCGCGATAATTGTGCCGGAATCTTCCGCGACATTTCCTTCGACCAGCGCGAGATATTTTTTCTCGACCAATTTGCGCCGCCAATGTTCGCACAAAATCCTGTGCGCGCGCGGCGTTTTGGCAATTACAATCAAGCCGGATGTTTGTTTGTCGAGTCGATGAATCAAGCCGGGACGAGTAAATGCGGAATGCGGAATGCGGAGTGCGGAATTTAATTTTGAATTCTGGTCTTCGGTCTTAAGTCTTTGGTCTTCGATTTTCAATTCCGCACTCCGCATTCCGTATTCCGCCTTTGAATAATTCAAATAATATGAAAGCGCATTTAAAAGCGTTCCGTTTTTATCGCGGTGCGTCGGGTGAACGAGCATTCCGGCGGGC
>JBARIW010000027.1:0-1721 GCA_049799955.1 Pyrinomonadaceae bacterium | reverse complement strand
TAATATTCCTCAAAGTCCACCGCAACCTGCTCGCTGGACGCTCTGCGATACTGGAATTCAAACTGATTGCCGAGCGTGCCTGGGAATGCTTCCCACATCGTTTTGCCCAGCATTGCTTCTAGGGGAGTTCGCGACACTCGCTGTGCGGCTTGGTTGGCGTAGGTAAAGCGAAAGTCGAGATCCATTGCCATAAACGCATCGGTTACGCGCCCCAGAATGGTTCGCTCTCGCACTGTGGCTTCCTGCCGCAGCCGTGCCAGCTTCAAACTTGCTTCTACCCTTGCCAGCAGTTCACGCGCCGAGAACGGTTTAATCAGATAGTCGTCGGCTCCGGCTGCGAGTCCTTCAATACGCGCTTCTTCGCCCGCGCGGGCTGAAAAGAGAACGATCGGAATGTCTTGGGTTGCGGGATTGGAACGCAGCGATCGCAACAACTCAAACCCATCCATCCCCGGCATCATCACATCTGTCAATACCAAATCGGGTGGATTCTTCTCAATGGCAGTCAATGCGGCAAGGCCATCGGCGACGGTTTGAACAATATAAGAACCGCTCAGGAGTCGTCGAATATAATCGCGCATATCAGCGTTGTCATCTGCCAGCAGAATTTTAGATTTTAGATTTTGGATTTTAGATTGAGCGGGTTGATTGACGAGTTCATTAGTGGATGGAGCCATGCTCCATTCTTCTAATCTAAAATCGCCATTCTCAGGCAACCACCGTTGAGCTTCTTCGACATAGGGCATCGACCCTAACGCCGTTGATGCTAACGTGCGGCTGGCGCCAATGCGCTCCGGCTGCAGATGAGCTGTTCCTGTGGGAATCGTCACCGTAAAGCAACTGCCCTGCCCAAAAGTGCTGCTGACATCGATCGCTCCCCCATGTAGTTTGACGAGTTCTTGCACCAGCGACAGCCCTATGCCGGAGCCTTCAAAACTCCGGCCTTGCGAGTTTTTGATTCGATGAAATCGTTCAAATAAATGCGGCAGTTCTTCGGACGGAATACCGACTCCTGTATCTGAAACCGTTAATTCAACACAATTTTCTACGCACTGCAATCGAACACTAATTGTTCCTGCTAACGTAAACTTAAAAGCATTTGATAATAGATTGAGAACAATTTTTTCCCACATTTCGCGATCGACATAAATCGCTTCGGGCAAGCTTGGACAGTCAACAATCAGCGACATTCGGGCCCGTTCAATCAGCGATCGAAACGTGCTGGCAAGTTCCGCCGTATAGGTTGCCAAATCTATAGGTTCATAAGCTGCTTGGACTCGACCTGCTTCGATGCGTGAGAAATCGAGCAAGCTATTGACGAGTTTGAGCAGCCGCATTCCATTGCGCTGCACCAACTGTAATTGTTCGCGTTCTTGAGGTGGAATTGTTCCATCCAGGTTTGCGATCGTGTCTTCCAAGGGAGCCAGCATTAAGGTCAGCGGCGTGCGGAATTCGTGCGAAACATTGCTAAAAAAGGTGGTTTTAGCACGGTCTAACTCAGCTAATGCTTCGGCACGTTTACGCTCTTGTTGGTAAGCTTGGGCGTTGGCGATCGCTGTTGTCACCTGCCCTGCCATCAAGTCAAAAAAACCTTTGTAATCATCATCAAACGTTCTAAGCGGACTCACTCCAGCAATCAGGAACCCGAAGGTTTCTCCCGATCGAGCTAGTGGTAGAACTACCGCTCGATCGGGAGATTGGGACCACGCGCCGCCCGGTAA
>JBARIW010000026.1:0-3025 GCA_049799955.1 Pyrinomonadaceae bacterium | reverse complement strand
TCCAATTATCAATTATCAATTATCAATTATCAATTATCAATTATCAATTATTTAAGGTGTCAGCCATTTTGTTTCGAGCTCGCCTCGCTCATTCCATTCAAACAAAGAGCGGCGATGTCCTTTGACGTTTAATTCGAGACAGTCAATCGTGTCGATGGTCGAGAAAATAACGGCGAAATTTGCTTTGCCCGCTTCGGATTCCGCTTCGGTCGGCGCTCTTTCGGACAAATCTTCGGGCAAGCCCGATGTCGGTTTATCGCTCAATTGCGAAGGCGCTTCGCCGACATAACAGCGGCGCGAGAAAAATTCGGTTTCGAGCCATTGTTCTTCGTGCAGCTCGCCGCTCGTATGAACCTCAGCCGCGCCTCTGACGCGGATTTGAAATCGCTCCGACGGGTGATAAAAAAGCCACGAAACACGTTTGCAGCTTTCGATTTCCGCAATCTTGGGTGAGCCGATGTGCGCGTGAAAAGCCAGACCGCGCGGATTTTTGCGCCAGAAACGGCGTAAAACCACCACGCGAAGCTGCGGCTTGCCGCCGGAAATCGTGCCGAAAACTGGCGTATGAAACGGATGCTCGCGCTCAAGCACGCCCAAATCGAGATGTTTCCAGATTTTTTTGAGTATGTCTCCGTGACTGGTTTTCACGTCCCAAAGATTGCTCATATCAGTAAATGTTTTTGCCACGAATTACACGAATCACACGAATATTTTCATTTCTCTTCATTCGCGTTATTTGTGTAATTCGTGGCTTATTTCTTTCCGGTTTTAAAGTATTACGCTTTTAGCCTTGCGATAATCGCGCCGGCAAACTCGGACGTGCTCGCCGTTCCGCCCAAATCCTTCGTGCGAACTTCGCCTTCCGTGAAAACTTCCATCAGAGCATTTTCGACACGCTCAGCCGCGTCCATTTCTTCGAGATGTCGAAGCATCAAAATGCCGGACATCAAAATCGCCGTCGGATTGGCGATTCCCTGCCCGGCGATGTCCGGCGCAGAGCCGTGAACGGCTTCGAACACCGCGCCCTGCTCGCCGATGTTCGCGCCCGGCGCAAGTCCAAGCCCGCCAATAAGACCGGCGCAGAGGTCGGAAACGATGTCGCCGTAGAGATTTTCCAGAACCATCACGTCGAACTGCTGCGGATTCATAACGAGCTGCATACAGGCGTTGTCGATGATTTTATCGTCCGAAGCAATGTCGGGATACTGCTTCGCCACGTTGTAAAAACATTCGAGAAAAAGCCCGTCCGAGAGCTTCATAATGTTCGCCTTGTGCATCGCCGTAACCTTTTTGCGATTGTGCAGCTTTGTAAATTCGAAAGCGTATTTCGCGATGCGCGTCGAAGCCTTTTCGGTAATAATCTTGATGCTTTCGACGACGCCCGGCACGACGACGTGTTCGAGCCCGGAATATAAATCTTCCGTATTTTCGCGGACAATCACTAAATCGAGTTCGGGATAGCGACACGGAACGTTCGGCAGAGCTTTTACGGGGCGCACGTTTGCGTATAAATCGAGAGCCTTTCGCAAGCCGACGTTGACCGACGTAAAACCTTTGCCGATTGGCGTCGTCAGCGGTCCTTTGAGCGCGACACGATTGCGTTTGATTGATTCAATCGTCGCGTCGGGAATTGTCGTCCCGTATTTTTCGAGCGCCTGCGCGCCGATGATATGCGTTTCCCATTCGATTTCGACGCCCGACGCTTCGATAACGCGAACGGTCGCCGCGACAATCTCAGGTCCGATGCCGTCGCCGGGAATAAGTGTAATTGTGTGTTTCATAAATCGTAGTCGGTTGTTCTTTGTCCTTTGTCCTTTGCTATTATCAATAAAGGTTTTATTCAAATTTACAACGGACAAAGGACAAAGGACAAAGGACAAACAATTTATTTTGATGAATTCGGAAATTTTAATCATCGGCGGCGGCATAATCGGTTTGACGATTGCGCGCGCGCTTCACAAAAAAGGTTTCTCCGGTATAACGATTCTCGAACGCGGTGAAATCGGCAGAGAATCTTCTTTTGCAGCTGCCGGAATGCTCGCGCCGCAAGCCGAAACCGATAAAGCGGACGATTTTTTTCGCTTTTGCAGCCAATCTAACCAACTTTACCCGCAATTTGCGGCGGAATTATTTGACGAAACCGATGTTGACATTGAGCTTGACCAAAGCGGAACGCTTTATCTGGCATTTACGGACGAAGACGTAAAAGAAATTCGAGAACGCTTTGAATGGCAAAAAAGCGCGGGTTTGGAGGTTGAGCATCTATCGGCGCGGGAAACTATTCAAGCCGAGCCGTTTGCGTCGCCCGACGTTCTTGAAAGCCTGTTTTTCCCGAACGATTGTCAGGTTGAAAACCGCAAACTGCTTTACGCTCTGCACAAATATTGCCAGCTTTACGGCATCGAAATTCGCGAACGCGCGGAGATTAAAAGTTTATTAACCGAGGGCGGCAAAATCGTCGGCGCGGAAACCGGGAACGAAAAGTTTTTCGCCGGAAGGACGGTTCTTGCAACGGGCGCGTGGACTTCGCTCATCAAAGCTGACACGCTTTTTCTTCCGAAAATAAAGCCTCTGCGCGGGCAGATGATAAGTTTTTATACGGCGAAACGTATTTTTTCAAAAGTTATTTACAGCCCGCGCGGCTACATCGTTCCGCGCGCCGACGGCAGAGTTCTCGCCGGGGCGACGGTCGAGGACGCGGGTTTTGATAAAACCGTAAACGCGGAAGGCATCGATTTTGTGCGCGAACACGCTTTGGAAATCGCGCCTTCTCTTGTAAATTTGGAGATTCAGGACGCGTGGGCTGGCTTGCGTCCGTTTGCCGCCGACAGTTTGCCGGTTATCGGCGGATTTGCGGAAATCGAAAATTTGCTCATTGCGACGGCGCATTTTCGCAACGGAATTCTTCTCGCGCCGCTGACCGCAAAGATTCTGGCGGAGAAAATTGCGGAAAATAAAGATTCGGATTATTTTGATTTTTTCAGCCCGGAGCGTTTTCAAATGAGCAATTTGCACGCTTCGAAAA
>JBARIW010000025.1:0-1748 GCA_049799955.1 Pyrinomonadaceae bacterium | reverse complement strand
GCGGAAAGGCGGAGCAACTTTATTCTTAGCCACTTTAACTTTCGTGCGGTTGCCGTACTCTTCTGTGCCTTTTTTCAAGGTTTGAATGCGGCGGATGTCGAGCCGCACGCTGGCGTAGAATTTGAGTGCGTTACCGCCGGTTGTGGTTTCGGGGTTGCCGTAAGTTACGCCGATTTTCTGCCGCAGTTGGTTGAGGAAGATGACCGTACATCCGGATTTGCCGATATTGCCGGTGATTTTCCGCAAAGCTTGGCTCATCAAGCGCGCTTGCAAACCCATGTGGGAGTCGCCCATGTCGCCTTCGATTTCGGCGCGGGGGACGAGGGCGGCTACGGAGTCAATTACTACGATATCGACGGCAACGGAACGCACGAGTTGATCGACAATTTCTAGGGCCATTTCGCCGGTATCCGGCTGGGAAACTAAAAGATTTTCAATATCGACGCCTAAAGCTGAGGCGTAGGTGGGATCGAGGGCGTGTTCGGCATCGACGAAGGCTGCGATACCGCCGGATTTTTGGACTTCGGCGATCGCGTGGAGGGCTAGAGTGGTTTTACCGGAACTTTCCGGCCCGTAAATTTCAATGACTCGGCCTTTTGGCAAACCGCCGCCCAAAGCAATGTCCAGTGTCAGGGCTCCGGTGGGAATGGTTTCTACCCTCATGCGAGTGGAGTCTCCCAATCGGACGATCGCTCCTTTGCCAAAGCTGCGCTCGATTTGGGACAGTACGGAAGTTAGGGCTTTTTGCTTTTCTGAGTTTTCAGGTGTAGTTTTTATAGACGCTTCTTTTTTTGCCATTTGCGGTACGCGGGTAGACCCCTTGCGGAGCTTGTTGATTAACTGTACAACACGTATGTTAGCAGTTATTTTTGGGGTCTGGAGGTTCTGGGAGGATCTGGTGGAAGATTCTTGATTTTAGGGAGGCCCCGGCCACTCGCCAGCTTTCACTGGGGCATCGGGCATGGGGCATGGGGCATCGGGCATCGGGCATCGGGCATGGGGCATGGGGCATGGGGCATCGGGCATCGGGCATCGGGCATCGGGCATCGGGCATACCTCACCACGCGATCGAACCGCTATAGTGGGTATCGATCGCTCCTTGAGTGAGGTTTAAGATGGTCTACAGTTCCAAATTCCGTGAAGCGTAGCTATCCCGGAGGGAATCGCCACAATTAGCTTCTTCGCCGGAAGCCCCACACCATAGCGGTACTCCGCTTGGTGTTGGGATGGATAGGCGGGTTGCTGTAGGAACGGAAGCAACCAATTAATCTGGCGAGTCCTGACTTCAATGAACTTTTTCAATGTCGTCACAGTTACACCGCTCGCGCGTAGCAATAAAATAAGAACCATTCCATAAAACATCCTTGTAATAGAATTTATTCACCCTTTCCTCAAACTCGGAGCGCAATCTACGGCTTGTAACGGTTTTGACGCTATTTACTAATTTACTGAGTTCAATTCCCGGGTGATATTGAAACACTAGGTGGACGTGATTCTCTTCTCCATTGAACTCAATCACCCTGCACTCCCATTTTTCCAGTAAATCCTCAAAGACCTCGTGCAAGCGGTCTAGCATTTTCTTGGTGAATAAGTTTTTTCGGTACTTTGTTGTCAGGACTAGATCGGCCTTCAAGTCTGACACAGAACGACCCCTAGAAACAAAATCATTTTTGATTCCGTCAAGATCAGTTAATCGGTGTATACTAAAATAGTAACACCAATTGACAAGCAAGTGAGAACAGCCTACC
>JBARIW010000024.1:0-2966 GCA_049799955.1 Pyrinomonadaceae bacterium | reverse complement strand
CGCCGCGAGTCGGACTTGCGGGGTGCTCCTGGCTGGGGGCACGCAAATGCTGGCAGTGTACGCTTTGATGCAAGCCTTAGCCCGGGAATATGCTCTGGTATGGCGTCCCGAACAAGTCGCGGTGGGGACTACGCGCTGGGTGGCCCAAGACCCTACAGGAGACACTGTAGGACTTGCGTCGGAGATCGGCGGTGTGCCTCTGTTGGCCGCGCAGCTAAGTTTTGCTGGATCTCGCTACGGGCAACTGCAAGCTTACGATCGCGGCTATGTTAAGGAAGGTGTCGGTGCGGGAGGCTGTGCGATCGCCAGTGGCTTGGCTGCAAATTGGACTCCTATTCAACTCCTTCAAGCTGTTGAAGCTTTAGCCTCGCGGTGTGAAAGTGAAATATCCAAACTAAACGGAGTACCGTTATAATTCGGGCGGGGTGTCTCGTTTGCCGTCGCTCTATTGGGGATATTCATTGCTGAATATTCGTCATCAAAGACGATCGGAGTCTTACACAGCATCTCTGAGCTTTTACGCCCTTTATCCCCTCGTAGGGAACCCACGCAGAAGTCCTATTTCCTAAGACCAAAAACTATTTTCGTACAACAAACATGGGTTATTTTTTACAGCAGGGCATACCATACTAACCAGCGGTCTGCCTTTTCCTCCTTTCTCTCGCAGTTTCCCGGTAAGCATATTACTGCTACTATGACCGTTTTGTTATTACAGCCGAGTGAGTGGGTCGCAACCATTTATATATTAACTCAAATCAACTCTATATGCCAACTCTTTCTATATTTTTGTTTGGCTTATATCCCAACACCGAACCGGGTACAGTTACGGTGTGGGACTTACGCCAATTGAGTTAAAGCTCGATCGACCAAAATCAAACATTACCAACTTCCGCCAACTCAACATCACTAACAGAACCTTCGTCTTCCCCTTCATCCTCTTGAACAACCGCAACTTTTAACTTCAATCCCAAAACCTTCAGCCAATTAGCCAAAGCATAAATTGTCGCGCTGCCCTTGGGCGACAACAAAACATCTAATTTTTCCAGATGCAATGAGGCATCCTCCGCAGATATATTTGGTTCGCCAAGAGCCTCAAATACATTGCTAAGTGCGAGCGCAAGCAAACCAGGTTCAGGCTCTTCGTCTTCCAAATGCGCTGTTAGATAAGCCGCAGCGTGTATTTTATCCTTGAGCGCTTCTATCAGATAGCCCTGGTAACTATCGCTCGTTGGCATTTTCGCGTTCTCCATATTCTTTCCAATACTCATACGCTTTGCGGATATCTTGTTCTTGAGTGCTTTTATCCCCACCGCAGAGAAGAAGAACTATTGTTGACCCCAATTGTCCGAAGTACACGCGATACCCCGGCCCAAAATCAATTTTTAATTCCCAGACTCCTTCCCCAACAGACTTGCTGTTTCCTAAATTCCCCAAGCGAACTCGGTCAAGCCTTTGCTCAATTTTAACTACCGCATTCAAATCCCGCAGGGAACTAAGCCACTCTGCAAAAGGATTTTTACCGTCTGGGGTAATATAACGCCTAATTTCCCTCGGTTGTACTTCCATAAAGCCGATCGCACTTGCACCCTCATCTTAATACCGGCGATCGCCCCGTATCCAACCTTCTTCACCTGGGACAACTCAAGATCGCCGATCGAAAGGAACTCTGCCGTCAGGGGTAGTGTAATGCTCAATTTCTCTCGGTTGCGCTTCCATAATCTTGATTCTAGCGACGATCGCACTCCAATCTGGCACCCGCCCGATCGCCCCTTGACTCGATGCGCTACAATTATTAAGAAATCTTTAGTTAGATCCGTTTAACGTTCCAGACGCATTATGAGTCTTCCCATTCGCAACGTCGCCATCATTGCTCACGTCGATCACGGCAAAACCACCCTTGTGGACGCTCTCCTCAGACAGTCCGGGATCTTCCGCGAAGGGGAAGAAATCCCAGATTGCGTCATGGACTCCAACGACATCGAGCGCGAACGTGGCATTACCATCCTTTCCAAAAACACCGCCGTCAGGTACGGAGAAACCCTGATCAACATCGTCGATACCCCCGGACACGCGGACTTTGGCGGAGAAGTCGAACGAGTTCTCGGCATGGTTGACGGCTGTCTGCTGATCGTAGACGCCAACGAAGGCCCGATGCCGCAAACCCGGTTCGTGCTCAAAAAAGCCCTAGAAAAAGGACTGCGCCCGATCGTCTTTGTGAATAAGATCGATCGCGAGCGAGCCGACCCCCACAAAGCCGTCGATAAAGTTTTGGATCTGTTCCTTGAACTAGGTGCTGACGACGATCAGTGCGAATTCCCCTATCTCTTCGGTTCCGGCTTAAGCGGTTACGCCAAAAAACACCTCGAAGACGAAGGGGTAGATATGAAGCCCCTCTTTGAAGAAATCCTCGACCACGTACCACCCCCCGTAGGCGACCCCAACAAGCCACTACAACTGCAAGTAACCACCTTAGATTACTCAGAATACGTCGGTCGCATCGTCATCGGCCGCATCCACAACGGCACGATTAGAATCGGTCAACAAGCAGTCTTAATCACCGAAAGCGGCGCGATTGTCAAATCAAAAATTACCAAATTGATGGGCTTTGAAGGCCTGAAGCGGATTGATATCCCAGAAGCTTCTGCTGGTAATCTTGTCGCCGTTGCCGGTTTTGCTGATGCCTATATTGGCGAGACAATTACCTGCCACAACGACCCGCAAGCGCTGCCTTTAATCAAGGTAGATGAACCGACTTTGCAGATGACTTTCTCGGTGAACGATTCGCCGTTCTGCGGTCAAGAAGGAAGTTTGGTGACATCTCGGCAAATTCGCGATCGGCTAATGCGAGAACTCCAAACCAACGTCGCCTTGCGCGTCGAAGAAACCGAATCTCCCGACAAATTCCTCGTATCCGGCCGCGGCGAACTCCACCTCGGAATCCTGATCGAAAATATGCGTCGCGAAGG
>JBARIW010000023.1:0-26639 GCA_049799955.1 Pyrinomonadaceae bacterium | reverse complement strand
CATAAAATAATGTTCTGGCAGGAGACCGCACAAAATATCGCCGAAAAAGGCGCATTTTATTCGACCGAGCAAACAATCGTCGCCGCCGCGCAGTGGCTCAAGCTCGGCGTCGAAGCCGTCGGCGCGCTGATAATCGGTTACGGCGTGATTCTGGCAATTTACCAATTCGCCGCGCATTTTCGCGATAAAGAGCCGAGCAATTTTAATAAAGTTCGCTTGACACTCGGAAAATACTTAACGCTTGCGCTCGAATTTCAGGTTGGCGCGGACATTTTATCGACCGCCATCGCGCCCAGCTGGGAACAAATCGGAAAGCTCGCCGCCATCGTCGTGATTCGTACGGTGCTGAATTATTTTCTAACCCGAGAAGTGGAAAACGAGCAAAAGCGCGAAGAAACGACTCAAGCGTAAAACTGCTATCAGAGAAACTGTAATTTAGAATGAAAGTAAACGAAAAACACTGGCTCGTCATCCTCGCCGCAATTTGCCTCGTTTACATTCTGCTTCGTTTCTGGAATCTGACCGAATCGTGTCTCTGGTTTGACGAGGTTTTCAGCGTTCACGCCGCCGAGCGCGACTGGCAAAATCTTTTCGCGTTTGTCGCGCAGGATTTGATTCACCCGCCGCTTTTTTACGCTTTTTTAAAGCTCTGGATTTCCACCGGCGACGAAAGCCTTTTCTGGCTCAGAGTTTTTCCGGTTTTATTCTCGATAGTCGCGCTCATACCGTTTTATCTTCTTTGTCGCGGCTTGAAATTAAATTATCCGACAATCGCGCTCGCCTTCGCATTTTTCGCCGCTAACGGCGCGGTTATCAAATACGCGCAGGAAGTCCGAATGTACAGCCTTCTGCTTTGTCTTTCGCTGTTTTCGCTCTGGCTTTTCGTGCGTTTCCTGAATCTCGGCAAAAGCTTCTGGATTTTGACGATAATCAATGTTTTGCTTGTCTATACGCATTATTTCGGCTGGCTCGTAGTTTTATCCGAGGTCGCCGCCATCCTGATTTTGCAGCGCATCAAAATCAGGCAGATTTTGATAATGTTCGGGATAAATTTAGCGGCTTTTGCGCCGTGGATTTTCGCCGTCTGGCAGGCGAGCCGCGCAAGCTCGGGCTTGGAGCAAAATATCGGCTGGATGAAAAAGCCGAATCTGTTTGCGGTTTTCCAGTTTATTTTCGATTCGATTGAGCCGTTTTATTTCCAGCAAAGCAATATCGACCCGACCTCGCTTTTTTATATTTCAGTCCCGATTTTGCTGATAATCGTCGCGGCGGAAATTTTCTATCTCGCCGATTGGCGCAAGCTTGGCGAAACAGAAAAGCGCGATTTCCATCTGCTTTTAATTTTTATAAAACTGCCGGTTTTGCTCGCCTTTGTCGCAAGCTGGCTTTTGCCGTATTCTGTCTGGGGAACGCGACATTTGATAATCGTGTTCGCGCCGCTTTCGATTTTGCTGGCGATTTTTATAAATAAAATCAGTCTTCAGTGGGTGAAAACAGGATTTGTCTCGCTGATTTTCCTGTTTTTCGCCGTCGCTTTTGTCATCCAGCTTAAAACTCAGCAGACAAAATTTATCTGGTGCGGATGGGAAAATCTGGCACAGAATATCGACACGCGCGAGCCGCAGAAAATCTATACATTTGAAGATTTGTCGGCGTATTTAGTCTGGTTTGCGCTGCGCGAAAGCGACCGCGTAGAGGTTGTCAAGGTCAATCTCGAAGGACTAAAAGAGGACAAAGCCTATTTTCTGCCGCGCGGTTTCGATAAAGTGCGAACGACGGATGAAAGCGGTTTTGAAGGCGAGCGGTTTTGGATTGCTTTTCGCGATAAAGAATTTAATTTAAATGAGCCGCCCTTGCGGAATTTAATTCTCAAAGGTTATAAAATCGGTGAACCGAAAATTTTCGAAGCGCAGGGTTTGAAAGCGTTTCTGATTTTGGTCGAAAAATAGTTTATGAAAAAAACGGCGGTCGTTTTAATTTTGCTCATATTTAGCTTCGCCTGTTCAAATTCCGCGAATTCGAACAGCGCAAATAAACCTTTAAATTCCGTCACAAACAATACAAACGCGCAACTCGAAAAGCAAAAACAGGAATTGCAGGCGGAAGCCGAAAGACTCAAAAGAGAGCTTGAAGAAACAAATAAAAAAATCGAACAGGCAAAACCGGAAATCGAAAATTTGAAAAAACAGATTGAAAAAACAAATAAAGATATAAAAGAAACGCAGAAAAAAATTGAAAAACCAAAATAGCGGAAATTTTCAATTGAGGTGGCAGAGATGCTTTCATCATCCCACGAACTAACTTTAAACCTGATTGAATGGCGAAACGGAAACGCCGAGGCAATTAATAAAATTCTGCCCGTCGTTTACGAAGAATTAAAGCGCACAGCGCGTCGTTATCTCCGCCGTGAACGCGGCGACATCTCCATCCAGACTACCGAACTCATCAACGAAGCCTATCTCAAACTGGTCGAGCAGCGCGAAAGCGACTGGCAAAATCGCGCGCATTTTTTCGCCGTCGCCGCTCGTGTGATGCGAAATTTGCTGATTGATTACGCGCGCAGCAAGCAGTTTGCCAAACGTGACGGGCGCAAAATCGCGTTTGACAAGATTCAAATTGCTTCTCCCGAAACTGCCGTAAATCTGCTTTCGCTGCACGAAGCTTTAAATAATTTAGCGAAAATTGACGAGCGGAAAAGCCATATTGTCGAGCTTAGATTTTTCGGCGGTTTGAGCGCTGAAGAAACAGCGCAGGTTTTGGGCATCGCGGAAGTTACGGTAAAACGCGAATGGCTCAAGGCGAAAGCGTGGCTTTATCAGGAGCTGAGCGCCACGGAAAAGGATGAATGATGAACGCTGAATGCTGAATTGAAAACATTCATCGTTAATCATTCCTGATTCGTCATTTTCATTATGGACGACGAACGTTGGAAACAGGTTGACGCAATTTTGGACGCGGTTCTGGAAGTCGCGCCGGCAGACCGTTTCGCTTTTCTCAACGATAAATGCGGCGATGATGAAAATTTGCGACTCGAAGTTAAAAAACTTCTCGCTTCGATGGATAAAGCGGAAGATTTTCTCGAAGCGTCGCCCATCGAATCCGTCTTTCAGCTTCTCGACGAAGAATCGTCGGAAAATCTTATCGGCAGGCAAATCGGCGCGTATCGCTTGATTCGGCTTATCGGGCAGGGCGGAATGGGCAGCGTGTTTCTCGCGTCGCGGATTGACCGTGAATTTCGAAAGGAAGTTGCTGTCAAAATCGTTTCGTCGTTGTGGCATTCGGTTGAAATTAAAGACAATTTTCGACGCGAGCGGCAGATTCTCGCGCGTCTGGAACATGCGAATATCGCGCGTCTGCTCGACGGCGGCACGACTGATGAAGGTATACCGTATCTGGTGATGGAATATGTCGAAGGCTTGCCCGTTACAAGGTATTGCGAGCAGAAATTTTTTTCGGTCAGGGAAAAACTTCTGCTTTTTCTAAAAATCTGTGAAGCGGTTAAATTCGCGCATCAAAATTTGATAATTCATCGTGATTTGAAGCCGTCGAATATTCTGATAACAGAAGACGGAACGCCGAAACTGCTTGATTTCGGTGTTGCCAAATTACTAAATCCCGCGCTGGTTGACGTAACCGAAAATTTTACCATCGGCTCGAATATTTTAACGCCCGGATATGCTTCGCCCGAACAATTAAAAAATGAAAATATCACGACGGCGAGCGACGTTTACAGTCTCGGCGTGCTGCTTTACGAATTGTTTACGGGCAAACGCCCGCACAATTTGAAAGATAAAACCCTGCCGGAGATTTTGCGAATTATCACGGAAGAAATTCCGGTTTTGCCGAGCTCTTCGATTGCGGAATCGGAAATCGGAGCCGGAAAATCAAATCCGCAGCAGCTCAAAGGCGACCTCGACACGATTATTCTAAAATCTCTCGCCAAAGACCCGAACGAGCGTTATCAAACCGTCGAAGTTTTGTGCGGCGACATCAATCGTCATTTGAATTACCTGCCTATAACGGCGCGAAAACCTTCCGTCGCATATCGTTTCAGGAAATTTGCCCAGCGGCATAAATACGGCGTCGCGGCGGCGGCGTTGATTTTTCTTATTCTGTCCGGTTGGCTGACGAGCGCGATTTACGTGGCGCGAACCGCGCGCGCGCAGGCGCATGAAAATCTGCGGCGGGCGTATTCGGCGGATATGAATCTGGCGATGCAGGCTTATGAAACGTCGAACCTGACGCGGCTCGGCGAAATTCTGGCGCGATACGAAAACACGAATTTCAAGCAAAACTGGGAATATCGATTTCTGCAAAATCTCATCAATCCGAAAGGGAAATTGCTGACGATTCCGTACGACGGCGAAGTTTGGAACGTCGCTTTTTCGCCCGACGGAAAAAAAATGGCGACCGGCTGCGCCGACGGTTTCGCGCGAATCTACGAAGTGCCGACCGGCAGACTTTTAGTCGTTACCGCCGCAAAGGGAGAAAACATCTGGCGCGTGAAATTCTCGCCCGACGGAAAATTTTTGGCGACTGCTTCGGGCGATATGAAATCGACTTTGGCGAAAATCTGGAACGCCGAAACCGGCGCGGAAATTCTCTCGCTCGAAGGTCATACGGCGCGCGTTCGCGGCATCGATTTTTCGCCTGACGGGAAATTGATTGCGACCGGAAGCCGCGACGGAACGGTCAGAATCTGGGACGCCGCGAGCGGCAAAGAGCTAAAGAAATTCACGGTCGAAGAAAGAGGACAGCAGGTAGAAACCAACGATGTACAATTTACGCCCGACGGCAAAACATTGATTGCGGTAAATATGTCCGGCACAAGAGCGTGGGAAGTTTTTTCGGGTAAAATTCTTTTCAGTCTCGATAAAATACAAAGCGCGTTTTCCCTCGCCGTTTCGCCTGACGGAAAGGTGTTTGCGCAAGGCGGTACAAGAACTGTGATTTATATTTACGATACCGTTACTGGCAAGCAAATTTCCACGATTGCCGGACATGAAGCGGCAATTCAGCAAGTTTCTTTTTCGCCGGACGGCAAGCTGATTGCGTCAGCGAGCAGCGACCGCACCGTGAGATTTTTCGACGCGCGGAGCGGCGCGGAAGTGCAAAATCTAAAAGCTCATTTAAGCGAGGCGTGGTCGGTCGCGTTTTCGCCCGACGGAAAATTTATCGCCACTTCGGGAACGGATTTCAAAGCCTTTTTGTGGGACGCGGCGGAAGTGATGAAAACGTCTTCGTTTGATTTTGAGGCTCCTAACAATGAGGGCTGGCTGCCGATTTCGGCGGACAGAACAAAAGCGGCGGTAAGCTACTACGTGACTTCGGAAAATATTGTAGAGCAAATAATCTGGGATGTTTCGGCGAGAAAGAGAATTGTTACTTTTTCAAGCGGAATTCCTGATATTGATTCGCGCGCGTTTTCGCCGGACGGAGCGATTCTGGCAACCGGTCATAGAAACGGCGAGATTGTTTTTCGGAACAGCGAAAGCGGCGCGGAAATCAGGCGTTTCAAGGCGCACGACCACACGAGCGGTTTGGCTTTTTCGCCTGACGGAAAGCGTCTGGTGTCAGGCGGCTACGACGGCGCGGTAAAAATCTGGAATACCGGAGACGCGAGCCTGATTCGTCAATTATGCAGTTTTGAAAGCCGCGTCAAGACGTTGGGAATTTCGCCTGACGGCTCGACGGTTTTTGCCGCCTCTCTCGATTCGACCGCTAAACTTTTTAATTTCGAAACGGGCGAAACCGTCGCCGAAATCAGAAATCGGCGAAAACCGTTTTTGTCAGTCGCCTTTGCGCCCGACGGTAAAACTTTTGCCGTCGGCGATGCGGACGGCATTATCGAAATTCGTCAAGCTTCCGACGGCAAACTTCTGGAAACTTTAACCGGCACCGCCGGACACGTTCAGGCTTTAACCTACACGCCCGATTCTCGTCGGCTGGCTTCGGCGAGCAGCGAAGGCGTCATTCGTCTCTGGGACACGGAAACAAAAGCGCAGGTTCTGGCGATTCACACGCGCTCGGCAACGACGAGTTTTCTCGCCTTCACGCCCGACGGAAACACGCTCATCTCGCTCGGAACGATGGAAAAACTAAAATTCTGGGAAGCCGCGCCCATCGAAAATTCACCCGCTGAAAAATAATTTCAAAATTTTTCTCCGCAAAATGATACTACTTTTCAAATTTTCTCGCTTATAGAAGTCAGCACGGAAAAAAGGCGAGATGCCTTGTGTCAGCTTAGAACTTTTAAAAAGGAGAAAATGAAAAATGAAAGATACAATCTCGAAAATGATGAAAAAAGAAACGCGGCTCGCTTTCAGACTGCTGGCGGCAATGGTGTTTATTGTTGTCGCCGCAAATTTAGCCGGCGCGCAAATTTCCGAATCGTTTAGATACACGGCGGGCGCTGCGATTAGCGGGCGAAACGGCGGAACCGGCTGGGCTGGCGCGTGGAGCGGCGGAAGCGGCACGATTACCAACAGCGGATTGACTTATGTGGGTTTGCCGGTTACCGGCAACGCTTTAGGTCCATCGGTAGCTTTTCCCACCAGATTATTCAGTCAGCCGATAACCAGTTGTTCAGTGCGAATGAGCGTGCTCATCAGATCGTCAACTGCGGGAACTCCGGCTTCGCAGGCAGTTGTCGGAAATTTTGGGGCTCCTATCGGTAATAGTTTTGCAATCGGAGATTTGCCGATGGCGGACGCGCAAGCCGGAAATTGGGGAATGATACTTCCCAGCGGGCTTAGATATTATTCAAATGTTCCGGTCACGCCCAACGCAACGGTTTATCTGGTTCTTCAGATAGATTTTGATTATTCGGGCAGCAGCGAAAGATTCAGATTGTGGGTTAATCCACCGGCATTGCCGAATCTTGCAACCGGAACTTTACCCGCAGTCGCCAATGCAACCGGATTTGCCAACTTGAATAGCTTTAACGGCATTCTCTGGCAAACGCAGCAGTCACAGGTGCTCGACGAAATCAGAGTCGAGACGATTCCTTGCGGCTGCTGCGATACGATGAGAGTTACGCCCGCGCTCAATCCGCCGCTCAATCAGAGTTACCGGACGTTTGAAATCTTCAACCCGTCGGCGTCTTCGCCGATTTGCTCGATTGACATCAATATGACGCCGAATCCGCACACGACTTTCTGGCAAGGCGGGCAGGCGTTTCAAAATACGGGCGTCGGTTATCCTTCAACTCCGGTGAATTTTATTTTCGGCTCAATTCCGCCGGCTTATCGAAGGCTTCCGACATTAGCGCCGAACGTGATGTCTGCCATATCGAATCCGCTAACTTCTCCAGCCGTGGTGTTTAATCTCGGATTTGACAACACGCAAGCCTACAACGGCACGACAACTCTGACCGTCAATCACTGCGACGGCAGAAAATGTTATCTGGAATATACGCCCTGGATTGTCAATCCGCTGTATTCCGACCAACCGAATACGTTGTCGTGGAGATTTAATCTGCGCGAATTGAGCAAAGAATTTTTGGAACTTACGCTGACTTACGACGGCGGAAACGGTAAATCCGCATTGCAGGAATTTACCGCCGCAAGATGGCTCGGCTTGAGCTTGCCGGGCGAAAGCGCGGAAATTTATTCTATCGACGGCGCGGATGTTTCCGGCGAAAGAGCGGAAAGCAAAAAACTGAGCTTAAATTCTTCGAAGATGACGACGAACACGGCTTTGTTTGAATTCAGCGGCTTGCTCGAAGCGGGAAATCCCGAACAAAACGGCAAGACGATTACGTTGATTCTCAAAAGAAACGGCGGCGCAACGGTTGAATCGAAAGACGTTCGCTTGACGCTTTATGATGAAAACGCAAACATAATCATCTTCGGCAATCCGCAGAGATAATTCGTTTAGTTGAAATTTGACGATTCAATCCCAAGCCTCGACATTTGTTTGAGGCTTGGGATTTTTTATTTTCATTTCCCCGCCGAATGATACGACTTTTCAAATTTTCTCGCTTATAGGAGGTGAAGGCGAAATGCCTCGTAAAAATTTAAATCGTTTGAGGAGAAAAAAATGTTAGAAAAATTTATCAAATCCATTTTATTGAGAACAAAAAGACAGCTTCGAGCGGGGCTGTTTTTTTGTTTAGTAGTATTATCGACGGTTTTGGCGATTGGAAACGTGGAAAACGTTTTTGCGAAAACGCGGAATTCACCGCCGGTAACGGTTGTCAATATACCGGTCTTGGGTCCGGGCGCTTTGTATATCGCCAAATCGGACACGAGCATCGGTTTCTGGATATTAAACAATATCGAAGTGAGGCGCGTCGGGGAAATTTTGATTATTGACCCGAATGCGCCGACGCGTCTTATCAGCCTGAATTTATCGCAGGGCGTCAATGGCGTGTTTTATGCAGACGATTTGCCTTGGAGCGAAAATTTGCAGTTGAACTTGGAAGGAAATCTGGAAAACACCAATTGTCCGGATTGTACCGTGACGATGCCTTTGCCGTCGGACGCCTGGAGCGATTCGTTGTGGGAGTCGGGAAAAGTAACTCCGGTCGAAACATCTCCCGGATTAATGACGCTAGTTGATCAGCAGAACGAAATCTTCAGTATTACCCAAAAAGTAAAAGCTGATGCGGCGGCGCAGGAAGACATCATTAAAAATATGATGACTGACGATTTGACCGAATTTTACAATGAAAACAAGAATGCCGCAAAAGAAGTACAGGAAAGAGCCGTGACGATGTTTAAAGAAACGTCAAGTTTTGAAAAAACCGGATTCCAGCAGCTTTCAATGGACGCGCCTGATGTTCAGCAAACAGCCGACGCCTACGTCAATTTTCTGTCCTCTCAAGCTCCAAAAATTGGTATGGCGAGCACTTGCACAAAAACCGACCAATTCTGGACGAGAGAAACAAGACTGGAAAGCGATTTGATGCTCAGCAGTTATCCGGACCCTCTGCCCGAAAATTACGACACGGAAAACTCCCCGCCGGCAAACCGGGAAGATATTATCACCGCCGCCGAGCAGGATTATTTGCAGATGCAAAACGCAATCGAACCGTGTATAACCACGCTGCTGGGACCGCTTTACACGACCGGCGAAGACATCAATGTTCCTAACGCCGTTCCAAATTTGTCGCAGGAAAATCTTATATCGCAGGAGGCGTATGAAAGAATCGGCAACGACCTTTCGGCTTTTGTCGATAGGACGGACGCCGACCTTACGGCGTGGCAAATGTCGCTCGAACAGAGATTCGAAAATCTCGACAAGCTCGAAGAATATATGGAAATAGAGCGAAATATGGAAAAAAGTACCGCGCCTTTGCTTAAGTTTATGAATCCGGCGTTATTGAATGCGAATTCGTCGGAAATTAAGCCTGAAAATAACAAAAAAGCGAATAGCAAGAGCCGGAAGAATTCGAATGCGTCGGAGCTTTCGTCCCCGCTCGGTCAAAGTAACTGCGGCAACGATTCCGTCGTCAACTTCAACTTATTCGGCGTCTCCGTCCTTATCGGCACGCCGTCTGGCGATTCCATTACCGCAGGTAATAGTAAAAATTTGATTATTACTTTAGGCGGTGACGACTGCGTTCAGGGCGGAGATGATTTCGATGTCGTTTTTACGATGCAGGGCGACGACAAAATTTACGGCGGCGGCGGGCACAATGCCCTGTTTGGCGGAAATGATGTTGACACCATCTATAGCGAAAAAGGTAAAAGCTACACTTTTCCGGTCGGCGCGGGAACTCTGACGCTCGACCTCGGCAGTCTTATTTCCGGCGGCGCGGGCGGCGACACGCTGATTGGCGGTGAGGTAGGCAACGACCCGCTTAATATTTTCGGATATACGGACGTTATTCTCGGCGACGGTCTGGCAAGCGCCAACGACGCCGGAGGAGATACAATCGACGGTAAAAAGGGAATAAATTTAATTTTCAGCCAGCAGAAAGATGATGTTGTCTCGACTACCGGTTACGGCAAAATCAGTATTAACGGCGTCCCGATAATCCTCGGAAGCGTTTTCTGGACGGGTCCGGGCGAAGACATCATAACCGGAACAGCCACGCCGATTCTGGGCACTACTTTTGGAGATGTAATAAACGGCGGTGGCGACAAAGATACGATTTTTGCCGATAACGGCGTTGATTTTATTTTCGCCAACGACGGAGACGACGAAGTAAACGGCGGAAACGGCAACGATATTATCATCCTCGGAGACGGCGACGACACCGCTCACGGAGACGACGGAATCGATTTTATCTTTGGTAACGACGGCATAGATAAACTTTTCAGCGATTCGGGCATATTTGCAATAATGGCGGGAAACGACGGAGGAGATGTAATTACCGGAGGTCCCGGAGTTGACCTTGCTCTTGGAAACGCAGATATAGACAAGATTAATACCGGCGGCGGCTTTGATATTATTGCCGGCGGCGGCGGCAATGATAATCTTGACGGAAGCCAGGATTCCGACGCAATTCTCGGCGGCGACGGCAATGACGTTATTAAAACCGGCGACGGAGCGTTTAATGCGGTTTTTGCCGGCGACGGCGTTGACTTCGTCACGGGCGGAAGCGGCATTGACATAATTTTCGGGATGAGCAACACTGACGAGCCCGACAGCCTTTGCGCGGGCGGAGCCAACATCGAAAGGCTCTTCGGCGGAGCCAACATGGATTTTATTGTCGGCGGGGCGGGCTGTGACGAATTATACGGCGAAGGCGGAATAAACGTGCTCATCGGCGGTCCTTCCCCCGATACTCTTGTCGGCGGCAATAGTACCGATTTTATGTGGGGAGGCGGAGGAAGAGATTTCATTACAGGCAACGACGGAATCGACGTTGGTTTCGGCGGCGATGAAACGGATACGATGAACGGCGGAACGGGAATCGATGTTTTATCCGGCGGTTCGCAGGATGATATTGTCAACGGCGACGCCGGTTCGGACATTCTTCTAGGATTTACCGGAAATGATTCGCTTAACGGCAACAGCGACGTGAATCTTCTTATCGGCGGCGACGGCAACGATATATTAAACGGAGGAACCATCAGCAGTGTAATGTTCGGCGGCGGCGGCAACGATGTTTCGAATGCTGTCAACGGGTTGAACGTTCATTTCGGCGGAAGCGGAAGCGACACGGCAAACGGCGGCAGCGGCACCGATGTTATGTTTGGCGGCGACGGTGGTGACACGCTTCGAGGCTTTGGCGGAAACGATATTATTTTCGGAGGAGAAGTAGGCGATACGCTCGATGGCGGCGTCGGTAACAATCTAAATTTCGGCAACGGCGGGGGCGACACTATCAACAACACCGGCGACTTAAACTCAAATGTCGTGAGTTTCGGCAACGGCGGCGGTGATACTATTATCGCAAGCGCCGGTCGCGTCGTCGCTTTCGGCAACAGCGAAGCTGATGATTTGCGCGGCGGGTGCAGTCCCGAATCTCCGCGAGATTTCCTTTTCGGCAACAGCGGAGTCGATACTTTGCAGGGAACCGCAAGCAACTCGCGTGATATTGTTATCGGCGGTTTCGGAAGCAATAATAAAAGCTTTTGCTGATTTTGTTTTCGTTTTATTAAAAATCCCGAACTTCGCAAAGCTCGGGATTTTTTTTTATTTTCGTTTCCAGCGAACACCGTCTTTTGTGTCTTCGAGGACGATTCCTTTTTCGGCGAGCAAATCGCGGATTTCGTCCGAACGCGCGAAATTTCGATTTCTCCGGGCTTCCTGACGCTCTTCGATAAGACTTTCAATTTCATCGTCGAGCATTTCCTGTTTGATTTCGCCGAAGATGTTGAAAACCGAATCGATTTTTTCGATTGCCCGCAAAACTGCGTTTCTGTCTTCCTCGCGCAAAGTTTCGGCGGCTAAAGTCGTGTTGATTTCACGCGCCAAATTGTGCAGAGCCGCGAGCGCGACCGACGTATTTAAATTGTCGTCCATCGCCGCTTCAAATTCTTTCAAAGCGTTTGCGGCAGACTTTTGAATTTCTTCGTTCGCGCCGTTCCCGAGTTTTGCTTCCGTCAGACGCGCGCGAAAATCCCGAAGCCTTTCAATCGTGCTTTCCGCGCCGTTTAAGGTTTCAAACGTGAAATTCAACTGCTTGTGATACGGTACGGAAAGGAGCAAATATCGAATCGCCGACGGCGTATAGCCTTTGCCGGTCAAATCGCGGAAAGTGTAATAATTTCCGAGCGATTTCGACATCGTTTCGCCTTCGACCTTCAGATGCTCGCCGTGAATCCAGTATTTGGCAAACAGCTTTTCCGTCGCGCCTTCCGACTGGGCAATCTCGTTTTCGTGATGCGGAAATTTCAAATCGACGCCGCCCGCGTGTATATCGAAAGTTTCGCCCAAATACTTCATCGACATCGCCGAGCATTCGATGTGCCAGCCCGGACGACCGCGACCGAAAGGCGCGTCCCAGCCGGTCGGCTCCGTTTCATCGACAAACTTCCAGAGCGCGAAATCCTGCGCGTTTTCCTTGTCGTACTTGTCCGTGTCAACGCGCCCGCTCGCGCCGGAAACGTTGCCCGCGAAATTGATTTTCGAAAGCTTCCCGTAATCGGGAAACGCGGAAATACGGTAATAAATCGAGCCGTCAGATTGATACGCGCGACCGTTTTCGAGAAGCTTTTCGATAATTTCGACCATCTCCGGGATGTGATGCGTTGCGCGCGGCGCGATTTCGGGACGCTCCAGTCCGAGCGCGTCGAAATCTTCCCAGAAAGCTTCGATATATGGCTGCACAAAATCGTCAATTGATTTTCCCGCCGCCTTTGCCTCGTTGATAATGCGGTCGTCAACGTCGGTCAAATTCATTACGTGCGTCAATTTAAAACCTTTATATTTCAGGTAACGCCGCAGAACGTCCTCAAAAGTAAACGTCCGAAAATTGCCGATATGCGCGAAATTCCAAACCGTCGGACCGCAGACATACATCTTTATTTCTTTGTCCGCGAGCGGCTGAAATTCTTCTAACTTATTGGTTAATGTGTTGTGAAATCTAAGCATAAAAATCCTTTTGTGTAAAAAATATCATAATTGAAAACGACTTGATATTCAGATTCGCTAAAAAGAAAATCCGAAATCTAAAATAATTCGAGCGAAAATAAAAGGAAATTTATCGACGACAGGATTCTTTCGGCGCGACGCCGAGTTCGTTGAGCAGATTTTTGGAAGTTTTTGACGAAACAATTCTCATAAAGTTTTTGAATTATAACATCTTTTCCGCACAAATCAACAATTTATTGACTTTGCGAAGCGTCCAACATCCAGACATCGGCATCAACCTGCAAATAGCGGAAATAAATCAGGCGGTTGTCGGGCGAGAGGTCGGCGTGTTGGAGCTCGTAAGACGGAACTTTATAGATTTCCTTCGCTTGCCTGGTTTGCGTGTCGAAAACGATGAGCGAATACCGGTTGTCGAACATAAAATGGCGGCTGTCAGCCAGCCAAACCGGATACGAGCCGGAGTCGGTCATTTTTTCGTAGGTTTTGGTTTCGAAATCATAAACTAAGATTCCTTGTTCATTATCACTATCATCTCCAAACATTAACAAGAGCAGTTTTTTGCCGTCGTTCGACCAATCGCGCACCGGATAAGAGCCTTTATAATCCGGCATCGGCGGAAGCGGAACAGGCGTTTGCTGCTGCCATGTTTTAGTTAAATCGAGAAAAAACGGCGAGAGATTTTTGCCGTCAATTTGCGAAAAAACAATTTGTTTCCCGTCGGGCGAAAATATCGGTGCAGTAGCTCCGGTTTTTTCGGTATATGTTATTTGTCGCAAATTTGTGCCGTCGGCATTTATCATCCAAATTTGATATTTGCCGCTTCTGTCCGTGGCGAAAGCGATTTGTTTGCCGTCGGGCGACCAGCGCGGCATGCGGTCGCGGAATTTGTCGTCGGTCAGGTATCGCAAATTTGAACTGTCGCGGCTGAAAATCACAATGTCCTCCTGCGTTAGTTTAGACGAATAACGCAGCACATAATCTTGACCGTCCGGCGAAAGCGCAGGGCTGCTGATTTGCCGGTTGCCGCGCGTAATCCAATTAATTTCGCCGGCGGTTTTCAAATTTTGCGGGTCAAAGGCGACGGATTGGAGATTCGACTTTGTTTCGTAGCGAATATATGCGAGAGTTTTTCCGTCGCGGGAAAATGAAAAATGACGGACATACATTGAAGGAGTCGGCACGGCTTCCGGTTCGCCGTTTGCCGCGCCGGTCGTTTCATCAACCGCCACGCGCCAGACGTTCATACTTCCGGCGCGGTCGCTGGCGAAAAAGATAAATTTGCCGTCCGGCGACCACACCGGATTCCAGTCCATCGCCTCGCTTTGAGCAACAATCACGGGTTCGCCGCCACGCGCCGGAATCGTCGCAATTTCGCCGAGTTTTCCTTTTTCGACAAACCAAAACGCGATTCGTTTGCCGTTCGGCGACCAACTCGGCTGAATCGCGTCGCCGCTTGTTTCCAATAATTTTTTTTCTCCGGTAGCAATGTCAATCGTCCACAGAGAGCAGTTGGGAATCGTATGGCTCGTGGCAACGTCGGACGGTTTATCGCTGACGACGAGTTGTTTGCCGTCGGGCGACCACGACGGATGGAAACCAAAATCAGCAACAAAACGCGCATTTTCGCCCGTTTCTTCCATCACATAAATTCCGCCCGGACTGCGCTCGGAGCGAAAGGCAATCAATTTTCCGTCCGGCGAAAACGCCGCCATCGAGTTGTCGCCGGACGAATTAGCGGTTAAATTTACCGGATTATTGCCGCCGATTCTTTGCAGAAAAATATGCGCTCCTTCATTGGTTTGAGTTGTAAAAATAAAAGATTTTCCGTCGGGCGATAAACTCGGATAACTTTTTATCCCGGAAATATTGGTCAAAGGCGCGTGTTTCGCCTGCGCCCAATCAATTTTTTCGACAGAGTTTTCCGGCGCGGGTTTAATAAAGAAAAACCAAATTCCGAATCCAATCAAAATTAAAAGCAAAACTCCGAAAGCGGAGATTAGATAATTTCTCTTTTTCTCTTCTTTTTCTCTTTTCCTCTTCCCGGATAACGAACCGCTTCGCAAAGACGGCGACGAATCGATGTCGCGCCGTACGCGCTTCAAATCGGCACGAAAATCCGACGCGCTTTGATAAGAAACGTCCGCGTCTTTTTCCAGAGCTTTCTCTAAAATCCGGTCAAGCTCGGCGGGCAGATTCGGGTTAAATTCCGAAACCGGCGGCGGGTCTTCGGCTAAAACTTTATTAAAAGTTTCCTGCCTGTTTTCGCCTTTGAAAGGATTTTTGCCCGCCAGCATCTCGTATAAAATAACGCCGACGCTCCATAAATCCGTGCGATGGTCAACCTTTTCGTCGCTTACCTGTTCGGGCGACATATAGGCGGGCGTGCCGATGATAATTCCTTTCATCGTATAGTTTGAAAGGCTTTGCTGAAATTCGGTATGTTCGACGAGCTTTGCCAGCCCGAAATCCAGAACTTTGACGAAGCTGTCGGGGCGAACCATTATATTTTCCGGCTTGATGTCGCGGTGAATAATTCCGGCTTTGTGCGCGGCGGCGAGCGCTTCGCAGGTTTGCGATATGACGGAAAGCGTCTGCTTGAGGTCAGCGCCGCGATTTATCAATTCGCGAACCGTTTCGCCCTCGACAAATTCGGTGGCGATATAATTTACTCCGTCCGCCTTTCCGACATCGTAAATCGTGACGATATACGGGTGATTTAAAGCCGAAACGGCAAGCGCTTCACGCTCGAAACGCTTGACTCTTTCCGGGTCGGCGACGAATTCGGCGGGCAGAATTTTCAGCGCGACTTTCCGGTTCAGCTTCGTCTCGTGAGCGAGATAAACCTCGCCCATTCCGCCCGCGCCGATTGGCTTTTCGATTTTATAAGTGCCGAACTCCTTTCCGACGAGCGAGATAACTTCAACGCGTTCGTGCGCGATTTCCTTCGCCATCACGTTCATCGCGGAATTTTCCATAAACCTTTCGGTTTTTTTCTGCGCGTCGAGCAGGCTCAAAACTTCACGCTTCAAATCGTCGTCGCCGTTACATTTTTCAGACAGAAACTCTTCGCGCCGCTCGTTCGGAATTTCCAAAACGGCATCGAAAAGCTCGTCAATTTGTTTCCAGCGTTCGGCGTTCATAAATCAGGAGATTAGCCACGAACAAACACGAAATTTCACGAAAATTTATTTGAAAATATTTCGTGTCCTTTCGTGTTTGTTCGCGGCTAAAACCCTTTCAAGCATTATTTAGTTCTCTATAAAGCCAGGCTTTTGCCTTCTGCCATTCGCGCATCACCGTTATAGCGGAAATTTTCAAAACTTCCGCCGTTTCTTCGACCGACAAGCCGCCGAAGAATTTCAGCTCGACTATTTTGGATTTGCGCCGGTCGAATTTCGCCAGCTCGTTTAAAGCTTCGTCGAGCGCGACTAAATCAGCATCCTTTTCCGCCGTTACCGTAAAAGCTTCATCGAGCGACACGTGATGCGCGACGCCGTCCCGCGCCTTCGGACGACTGCGGGCAAAATCGACCAGAATTCTTCGCATCAACTGCGCCGACACGCCGAAAAAATGCGCCCGGTTTTCCCATTTCGCCGTTTTCCAGTCAATCAGACGGACGTATGCTTCGTTAACCAGCGCGGATGTCTGCAAAGTATGATTCTCGCGCTCGCGGTTCATATAGCGTCTGGCGATGCGGTGCAGCTCGGCGTAAATCAGAGGCGTTAATTCTTCGAGCGCGTCGCGGTCGCCCGCGCTCCATTTTTGCAGCAGTTCGGTTACTTCTTTTGTCGAGTCGGCAGGCATTTCTTTAAAAAAGAATTATTCGTCTTAAATTTAGCATAAACACAAAAAAACAAAAAATAATTTTTCGTTCGATGATAGCTTTTCGGCGAAACTTTCGCATTTATTGGCAGAGGCGAACAAATCGCCCGGAATATTAATGTTTACCGGAGATAATTTTATGAAAAATCGTTTTATCGTTTCGTTATTTATTTTAATTACATTGGCGTTTAACGCTGTCAATCCGCTAACTGCGAATGCTAAAGATTTAGGCAATTTGCCGGAAAATATGACTTTCGACGTTAATAAGTTCGAAAGCTATCTGCACAGTAAGCTGGACAATAACACGGTCGGCTTTGCGTTTACTGTCAATCAAGGCGGGCAATATCTGCGCGGCGGAAATTTCGGTTATGCGGTCTTGAAAAAAGACGACCCGAGCATTTTAGACGCAATCGGTTTTCCATTGACGACGGAAACCAGAATGAATATCGCCAGCGTTACAAAAACCATTACCGCAACGGCTGTTTTGAAAACGATTCAAGACAAAAAAGCGGTCGGTTATCCAAACCTGACAACTAAATCAAAGGTCGAAATTTTTCTGCCGCCGAATTGGGAGCGCGGAAAAGGCGTCAAGGATTTAACCTTCAAAGAATTGATGTCGCAATACAGCGGAATGTTTGACAACGGCGGCTTTACAAACGTTTCGGCGCTGCGCGCGTGGATAAAATCCGGCGTAACGCGCTTAAAAACCGATTACAAATACATCAATGGAAATCTCGCTATTTTCCGAATCATTCTGCCGTATATGCTGGCAACGGAAACAACGCGCAATCAATGGAACACGCTGGCGGCAAACGACGAGAAGAAGTTTAATACAGTCGTCAGCAATCGCTTCAAGGAAATCGTGCGCGAATTGGTTTTCACGCCCGCCGGAATAAAAAACGTCGATATGAAGGACGGCTCGGAAATTCCGACTCGCTGGTACAATAAAAATAATAATGCTTCGGGCTATGTCGAACCAGACTGGACGGAAACCGGCGGCGGCGGCGGTTGGTTTATGTCGACAACCGAACTGGCGCGTTTTATGGCATATCTTCGCTTCAGCGACAAGCTTTTAACGCCCGCGACGCGAAAAGAGATGGACGATAATATGCTGGGCTGGGAAGACCCTGCGTTCTGGACGCAATTCCAGGGCAAATACGGCAGTTATCTCGGACACGGCGGGCTTTTGAACTACGGCACAGCCAAGCCCGAAACGACGGTCGGAATGGTCAGTCTGGTCGTCAATTATCCGAGCGGCATTCAGGGCATTTTGATGGTGAATTCGCTGGGAAACTACCCGAATAAAGCTCAGTTGATGAGCGACGCTTTTGATGCGGCGGTCGTTGTCAAACAAGTCAAAACCAAATAATTACAAAGCGGATTAATTTGAAAAAGTCGTGAATATTTGAATTTCACGACTTTTTCAAATCTCCTTCGACAAATTTTGCCCGCGCCTCGTCCGAGAAAAGAAGCTCGCGGCTGTAAAATTTCAAGGGATAATCTTTATCGAATTTTCCGGTTAATTCGCTGCAAATTTCGACCATCGAAGCGCCGTTTTTCGAGTTTTTAAAGTCGTAAACCGTTCGAATCCAGAAAACCGTCATCGTTTCGTGATAAGGCATCTCTTTCGTCAAATCGACCTCGAACGCCTTTAATAAATTAAAAATTCCTTCGCGCATCATCCGCAGGGAAGTCTCAAAATCGTGGTTTGAAAGATAATAAAGCGCGACCGTCAAATGCTCTGCGTGTTTCCAGTCATCGCGCGAAATCGTGCCGTCTTCGAACGATTCGACGATGGCGCAAATCTCGTCATCTGTTGTATATTTCATAAATTCTCCAAAATAAAATAGACGGAAATGAAAAGGACACGCCCGAATCATTTCCGTCTATTTATCGAAAAATAATTTTAACCCGAGTCCTTATTATTTGCAAAAGTAATCAGCTATTTTGCTTTAAACCGAAATGCCCGATTATTTGTTCTGCGACTGTTTCGGCAGACAAATTTGTGTTGTCGACAATCAAACTTTCACGTTCAGGCACGGGCGAAAATAAATCGTATGTGTCGAAAAAATAATGCATCATCTCGACGGTTTTCGCCTTGCCGTATTTTTTGCGCGATTCTTCGAGAACGCGCGTTTCCAGCGCGGTTTTGTCGGCTGTCAGCAAAACAAAACAAATCTCGCCGCCGTTTTCCTCGACATTTTTCGTGATTTGCTCGACGTGCGCGTCGTCCAAATCCTTCGCGTAACAAAACGTATAAATCAGATTCTGCCCGACACGCGCCGCTTCCGCGACCGTTTCAAAGCGAATCAAATTAATCAGTTTGCCGAACGAAGCCGAGCCGAATTTAAAAATCGGCTCGATACAGTCGATGCTCAGGTGATTATGAAACACCTTAAAATCAGTGCGGTCGGCAATTTCACTGGCGACGGTCAATTTGCCGACCGCCGGAGCGCCGTAAAGAAAAATCAGCTTCATATTTTCTCCTTTTCAATAACAATTAAAGCAATTAGGTAAATGATGAATGATGAATCTAAGAAATTTTCTTCAGTTCCGCATTCATCGTTCAATCCGATAGCCGATGCCGGACTCGAACCGGCAACCTACGGATTAGAAATCCGTTGCTCTAATTCCATTGAGCTAATCGGCTGCAAATTGTATGTAATCTTAGGCGAGGCTGGCGACGACGATTTGTTTTTGTGAATCGCTCGTAAAATCGGATTCGTCGAAATCGCCGTATTTATGGTCGATGCGAAAGCCGTTAAGTTGAAATAAAAAGTCAAATTCCTTCGGAAAAAACTGGCGCATCGTGAAAGAAACAGTCTGTTCTTCCGGCATTGTTTGATTTTTGTAATGCCACTGCAAATGATTTATTTGCGTCGCCGCATCGTATCTGACGTTTTCGGAAATTGTTACCAAGCCGTTTTCGGTTTCGTATTCGCCGCGAAAATATCGCTCGTCGGGACTGCGGTTCAACAAGCTTAAGGACGGATTGAAAATTTCGACGATAAATTTCCCGTCCGGTTTTAAATGACGCCGGACGGACGCGAAGCAAGCCGCCACATCTTCATAAGTATTCAAATGCTGAAGAGAATTTCCGGCAATAAAAATCAGCGCGAATTTTTGATTCATCTCAAAGTCGCGCATGTCGGCGTTGGTTAATTTTGTTTCGATATTTTGCTGTTCGGCGCGGCGTTCGGCGGCTTCGAGCATATTGTCGGAAATGTCCAAGCCGGAAATTTCGACATCCGTTTGCGATAATGTTACGAGATAATTTCCGCTGCCGCAGGCGAGTTCGAGCACGGGCGAGCCGTAACGCCCGATGGCGCGTTCGTAAAAATTAACTTCGCGGCTGTCGGGAGATTTTTCGTGGATTAAATCGTAGAGCCAACTGTTTTCGTAAAGATTCATAATCGTGAATTGTAAAACGTAAATCGTGAATAGTTAAAATCCATTTACGATTTACAATTCACGATTTACGCGGCAAGAATTTGCTCGGCTTCGTCCGTTTCATCCATAAACAGATATTTTTTCCATTCGGGACGCGATTCGGCGTAGTGGCAAAGCAGAACGTGGTCAAGCCCTAAGCGCAGAAGTTTTTGCGGCGTCAGAAGCGGCATTCTGGCTTGTTCGGGCGTGCGGTTTCCTTTGCGCTGGTTGCATTTTACGCAAGCCGACACAAGGTTTTGCGGCGTCGATTCGCCGCCCTGAGCGCGCGGCAGAATGTGGTCAAGCGTCAAATCCTTGGCGTGTTTGTGCTCGGCGCAATACTGGCATCTATAGCGGTCGCGAATATAAATCCGCGCGCGCTTCATCGTGGTTTCCTGACGGCGACGCTTGATGTGAACGTAAGTTCGCAGGCGCACGACCGACGGAACCGGAATCGTCGTCGAAGGCGAATGCAGAACATTTTCGCCGTCGTTTTCTTCAACTGTTAATTTGCCCGAAAACCACATACAAATCGCCCGCGCCACGCCAATCGTGCCGAGCGGCTCGTATGAAAAGTTCAAAAGCAAAACTCTACCCGTTATCAATGGAATCACCTCCTGTATGATTTTTTTTATTTGATGAACTTAAATACAAATTTGGATGCAAATCGCAATATATTGTGTAAGTGAAATTCAATTGCCACTATTCTAGCTGATTATTATCCGGTTTGTATATAAATTTTTTGTTAAGAAAAGGGAAAAGACCGATTTATTATCAAATTTCGTGGATATATCCATCTTTTCGAATAATATATCCGCCGTTTTCGATAATAAATCCATCGAATCGATGGATTTATTAATCTTTTTGATGGAATTATCCATCTCGGAGATGGATAATTTGGTCTCCGGGATGAATATACCCGCCTCAAAGAGGGAATTATCCATCGTCATGAAGGAATTATCCATCATCGAGATTGATAAATGCATCATTTTCGATAATATATTGCTCTCGCGGTATAGTTTATTATTCGGCTAAAACAACATATTCATCATTCGAATAATAGGAGCGGATTATTTGCATCAAATCCGCTCCTTCCGGCAGACGGCGCGGCTACAAGAGACAGCCAAGAACCGGGCTGGTCAACTATGTTTCCGCCTGCGAAAAATTATATGGTTGAATTCGGGAACAACCCGTTATGACAGTTCGAAAAGTGTAACATTTGCCGTTTCGGTAGATTTTTTATCGGTTATCTTCTCAATTACCGACCTATTTCAAGTTTCGGAATGGAGAAAATTCTATGATTAAAAAATTTACATCGTTAATGTTAATCGGATTGCTTCTAAATCTGGCACTTTACTCGACCGCAAAAGCTAATAACACGGAAAAAGAAGCGAGAATCGCGCTTCAGGTGAAAAACGAGATTAGCAAGCTCGGCACCGGGGAAGCGGCGAAAATCAAAGTAAAGCTGCGCGACAAAACAAAACTAAGCGGATATGTCAGCGAAATCGGAGAAGACAGTTTTACGGTAATTGACAAGCAAACCGGCAATGCAACGCAAATTTCTTACACACAGGTCAAAAAAGCTTCTGGGAAAAATCACCTGAACGGCAGAAAAATATTAATCGGAATCGGCATTGCGATGTTTGTACTGATGTGTATAGCTTTTGCATCTACCGACGAGTTTTGACGTTAATAAGTTTAAATTATGAATTATGATAGCCGTTCATAACTCATAATTTTATCCCTTCACGCAAACGACCTGCTTCAATTCCGCGACGATTTCCACCAAATCGGATTGATTTCTCATTACCTCGTCGATGTTTTTGTACGCGCCGGGAATTTCGTCAACGACGCCCGCGTCTTTACGGCATTCGACGCCTTTGGTTTGTTGTTCCAAATCCTCGCGCGTGAATTTTTTCTTTGCCGCCGTGCGCGAGAGTTTTCGTCCCGCGCCGTGCGAGCAGGAATTGTACGACTGCGGATTTCCAAGCCCTTTGATGATAAACGATTTCGCGCCCATCGAGCCGGGAATAATCCCGAAGCGTTCCCGTTCGGCGTTAATCGCGCCTTTACGCGTGATAAAAACTTTCTCGCCGAAATGTTCTTCCGAAGCGACGTAATTGTGATGACAGTTGACCATAATTTCGGGACGAAACTCTTTGCGGTGATTAAACATTCGGTTGAATGATTTCAGCAAACGGCTCATCATAATCTCACGGTTTTTCATCGCATACGCTTGCGCCCATTCCAAATCTTTCCAGTAATTCTTAAACTCTTCGGTTCCGTGAATAAAGTATGCGAGATTCGGGTCGGGAAGCTCATTAAGTATATGCAGAGACTTGGCAGTCGCGATGTGGCGTTCGGCGATTTCCTTTCCGATATTACGAGAACCGGAATGGAGCATCAGCCAGACGTTGCTCCCGGTGTCGAGACAGACTTCGATAAAATGATTTCCGCCGCCGAGCGTTCCGAGCTGAACCATCGCTTTTTTCTTTCTGTCCTGCACGCCTTTGTGCAGCGAGTCGAATTCGTTCCAGCCGTCCCAATACGAAGATTCGTCAACCGATTCTTTATAGGCATTGAAACCGACGGGAATTGCGCGTTCGATTTCGTGGCGGAGTTCTTTCAGCTTTCCGTCGAGAATTCCGCTCTTAAAAGGCGTTTTGACCGCCATCATCCCGCAATTGTGAACAAAAACGCCTGCTTCCAGTGCGAAATTGTGATATTCGGGAACGGTCAAACAATAAACGTCTTCACACTCCGCAATTGGCTCGACGGAAACAATTTTGTGATTGTAACCGTGCGAATAAAGACGATGATTATTCAAACCGATTCCACTTTTCACTTTTTCGCCGCAGGTTTCGCAATCATAAAGACGATTGGCGATTTCCTTGCTTTTAGCGCGACCTTTTTCACTTTGGTTATATGAAACGAGAAATTGCTTTCCGCGTTTGCCGTTTCCGGCAACAGATATTTTGAAATGTTCGGGATTTTCTTCCATATATTTCAAGATGTTTTTTGTTCCGCGTGTCGCGTAATACGAATAGCCTTCGGCAGTTTGCGCTTTTTCCGCAATTGCCTTTTTACGTTTTGCTTCAAACTCAGCCGATTGCCAATGCTCATTTCGCTCAACCAAGCCGCGATGATAAGCCGAATGTTCCGACGCGCTCATAAATTCCAGATTTTCAGGACGATTATCGGCTTCATCAAAGTTTTTGTGATGAATTACCGTTCTTTCTCCTTCGAATCTCGGAACTTTGCCGAGCAAACCGCTTCGGGCAACAATCCAATGCGCTTTTTGCATTCTGCCCGAATAATTTTGCTGGACCAGAACGTAGCCGTCTTTATCAGTTTCACGATAAAGCGGCATCAGCGATACGCCCGATTTCAAATCTTTTGCTTCAGCGAAACTTCCGTCTCGAAGCATAAATTTGTGGTCAGGAGTACAGCGAATTTCAGCGCCGTTGTCGAGAACTACTTTGACAAGTTCGGCATTTGCGCGAGTTTTCTTTGCCGTCGCTTTTGCGGCAACAATTTTCCCGCTTTCGGTGCAGGCATAAACGATAATTTCTTTACCGTTTTCCGCCAATTCACGAAGCGAATAAGATTTTCCGTCAATCAGCGGTACAAGCGTATCGCCCGTAAAGCAGCCGATGTCGACGCCCACAGATGCCGGAATTACGGCGTCTTTTGTCGCCACGACCGAGCCGACCATCGAGCCGATGCCGAGATGCGCGTCGGGCATCAGCGCAACGTGTTTGTAAAGGCAAGGCAGGCGCGAGACGTTGCGGAGCATATTTTGTTCGTCAATCGAAAGGTCGTGGTTTACCCACGCGAGTATGTCGGCTTTTGCGCCGCTAATGTTTAGTTTGTTGTATGGCATATTTCCTCCGTATTTCATTTATCATTCAACATTTATCATTTATAAGAGGCTTTTGATAAATGTTGAATGATAAATGAAAAGTGTATATTATTTATGTTTATCTATCATGAGTTAGATTTCAAGGCTGATTCGGGCAAACAAATCAGGTAAAATGAATTAAAATTATGGAAAATTTTGACGCTCCGGCAGACAGTGCGAACAATGCGATTCCGAAAATTATTGCAAACAATCTGCAAATTGAAAATATTCTCGGACGCGGCGGCATGGGAACGGTTTATCGCGCCACGCATCTGACGCTCGACCGCGTCGTCGCCGTCAAAATTATAAACGCGGACGTTGCCGCTAACACCGATATTTCACAGCGTTTCGCCCGCGAAGCTCGCTTGATGGCGAAGCTCCGGCATCCGCGCGCGGCGATGATTTACGATTCGGGAACTCTGCCCGACGGGCGGCTTTTTATCGTCATGGAATATGTCGAAGGCATCACGCTCGCCGAAGTTTTGCAGAAAGAAGGACGACTTTCGTTTCAGCAGGCGGTCGATATTGCCGTCAGCATCTGCGACGTTTTGGGCGAAGCGCATTCGCTCGGAATCATTCATCGCGACCTCAAGCCCGCAAATATTATGCTGAATAAACAGGGCGTTTTCGTGCTCGATTTCGGCATCGCCAAATTGCTCAACAGCGACAATGCCGAAAGTATGAAGCTTTCGATGACCGGCGGCGGCGCTTTAATCGGGACGCCGTATTATATGTCGCCCGAACAATGTCTCGGCAATCCGGTCGAGGCGCGGAGCGATTTATATTCGCTCGGCGCGCTTCTTTTTGAAATGCTTTCAGGTCGCCCGCCGTTTGACGAGGACATTTTTTCCGCCGTCATCATCAAACACGCGATGGTCGAAGCGCCGAAGCTCGAAGAATTTTGCAAGGACATTCCGCCCGCGCTTTGCAATGTCGTCAACGGGCTGCTGTCAAAAAATCCCGACGACCGCCCGGCAAATGCCGCCGTTACGCGCTCGATGCTGGAAGCGAGCGTTTCGGGGCAAACTTCGCCCGCAATTAACTTTACGACTCAAACAAACGTCAACGCCGCGCCTGCCAATCCGTCCGCGCCGGCGGCTTTAACGCAGCAGCTTCCGAATCAAACAAGCCCGCAGATTCCGAAACCTTCAATGGAATTGCCGTCCGCCGCATTTTCGTCCGCGCCGGCGAGCGGCAATCGCTCGCGCAATATCGGAATCCTTGCCGGAGCCGCAGTTTTATTGCTTTTAATTGGCGGAATTTCCATCGGCGCGTTCTTTTTTATCAAATCTCGCGCGGGCGCGGGCATCGCAAATACATCGTCGAACCAGGCGTCTAACCATTCGAATTCAAACTCGTCAACCAACATGGACCACAATATGCAAAATATGTCGATGGGCGACGATTTTGCGAAAAAAACCGATGACGAGAAAACGACTTCGACGACGGTGCCGATTCTTTCAGCCGAGGAAGCCGATAAAGTCATCACAAACATTACAAGAACCACCGAGCATCACGCCGACGGAATGCAAATTATAAAGACTCCGAAAGACACGGCGCTGGTCTGCATTCACAATAAAATTGATTCGGGGCAAACGCACATATTTGCCGTCGAGCGCGCGAATTTAACAAGTCCCTGGGAAATTACCGCGCGGGTTTCGCTCGACATTCCCGAATTTCGCAGCCCGAACTGGACATTCGAGCCGCAGGATGTGGACGGCGACGGTTTCGAAGAAGTGATTTTCAGCGGCGTAAATGCCGAGGGTACTGCCCATCGCGTTTTAATTTACGTTCCGCGCACGCGGCAGAATTATACAATTCTGGTAGTTAGAGACGCTTCGGGCAAGCTTATTAGCACAACTCTTTCACCGAACGCGCAAACAACAAATGCTGCCGCAATTCGCAAAGTTCTTGAGCAAACCGCGCAGGTTCGTTAATCAATTTCTAAAATGAATATTTCCATCAGGCAATTAGCCGAAAAAGATTGGAGCGAATTGTCTCAAATCCGCCTGAAAGCGCTTCAAACCGACCCGAAGGTTTTCGGCTCAAATTACGAAAAAGAATCGAAGATGACCGAAGACGATTGGCGAGGCTGGCTTCAAAGAGACGATGCCGCGATTTTTATGCTTTTTGCGGGCGAAAAGCCAATCGGGATGACCGGCGTTTCCGTATGGCGCGAAGACGAGACAAAACAAACCGCAATTCTGACGGCTTCGTGGCTCGAACCGGAATTTCGCGGGAAAGGTTTGTCCGAACTGATGTATCGGAAGCGAATCGATTGGGCGAAAGCGCACCCGACGATTAAAAGAATAATCGTTTCGCACCGCGCGTCGAACGTCGCTTCGAAGTTTGCGAATCAAAAACACGGCTTCGTTTTTACGAAAACGAACGAAAAAATCTGGTCTGACGGCGTAACCGAGGACGAAGTTTGCTACGAGCTGAAAATAAGTGAGAAGTGAGAAGTGAGATGTGAGAACTTGTTTTCACATCTCACTTC
>JBARIW010000022.1:0-4892 GCA_049799955.1 Pyrinomonadaceae bacterium | reverse complement strand
GCCAAGTTATAAATATTTAAGAAAGTTTGCCCGCGAAATACGCGAAAAGGCGCGAAATTTTTACTGATTTCTTTCTTCTTTGGCGTTTTTTCGCGTATTTCGCGGGCAAATAAAATAATCTTTCATAACTGGCAACTTGGGTTAATTACTTGGATGTTTTCTTTGTATCTTCCGTGAAATTTTTCTTCATAACTTTGACGATTTCGTCGGCGACTTCGGTTCTGACGATTGCCGAATCGCCGCCTAAAAATCCGTGTGTCGTGTCGCCGTCAACGAGCTGCTGAAACACGGTTTCGCCCGTTTTAGCGTCGGTAAATTTAATATCGACGACGAGCTTCGACTTGCCCGTTCCCATTCCGACCATGTAACGCAAAGCGCGATTGCCTTTGTCGAATTTAACGATTTCGCCGGAAATTTTGAGCGTCGGCGCTTCGGCGTCGGTCGTCGCCTGTTCGCCGGTGATTGCGACTTGTGTAAATTTTTTCGAGCCGCGCAGCGCGTTGACGACGCTTATCGCCAACGTGTCGATTTTTTCAGTCGGAAATTCGACGCCCTGACGAATCGTGAATTTTTCTACTTCGACGTTTTGATAAATCTTTTTCGTCGTTTCCGTCTGCTGCGCGAATGACATTGAGACGAAAAGCAAGCATACGGATATTGATAAAAACAAATATTTGATAACTTTCATTTGAGAATCCTTTTTAAAATTTTTTAATTTTGCTTAGAGAAAGCAAGCGTTTTAGTTGCCGGAAATTTTACGGCGGTTGCACGAAAATTTTATTTCAGCGCGCCGCCCGCGATTTGATTCAGGCTTTTTGAAATATGCCGCGCCAGATTTTCAGCCAGACTGCCCCAGGAAGTCGTCTCGCCTGCCGCCAGAACCGCGCCGCTGCGACGGTCGTAGACGCGATAAACGTAGCGATGCGTTATCCACGAAAGCGAAACATAGCCGATTTCGACATACAAATCCGCGCTTTCCTTGTAGCGCTCGATAGTTAAATTCAGCGCTTGCCAGTCTTTTCGTTTCATCAACTCTTTTTCCAGCGCCTGACGCGAAGGCTGAAGCGAAGATTTTTCCAGAGCGATTGTTTTCGCCGAAAAAAGCGCTTCTTTCGGCGACAGAATTTTGCCTGACGGCTGGATTTGCCCGTCAGGCTTCGTTTCCAAAGGAATTTTTACACCCGTCGAATCCGAATAAGACGCTGTATTTGAAGACGCCGAATATTTCTTGTTCGCTTCGGCTTTTTCGAGCATCGCCGAGATAATTTCATCCGCCACGCCCGATTTTTTCAGCTCAATCAAAGCGCCCGTCGAAACGTTGAAATCGACTCTGGAGCTTTCGATTTTTTTCAGAACAATTTCCGCCGCCAGCCCGGCTTTCGACATTTCGACAATCTGTAAGTTGGTCAAAGTTTCCGTCTGAGCAAAAGCCGCAAACGAAAAAAGTAAAATAAATATAAGTGAATATAGTTTTTTCATAGAGTGTTGATTTTAGACCTTTGAGCTTTGATTTTATTTAATTTCAAAGGTCAAAAATCAAAGCTCAAAGGTCTTTTTATTTATCATCGCCGAACGCCGTAATTTTCACCGGCGAACGTGTTTCAAAAGCCGGAATAAATATTTTCCCGATGCTTTTGCTGAGCTTTAAGACGGCGTAATCTTTACAGAAAAGATTTATCTCATAAAATTCCTCTTCCAATTTTTATAAAAGAACGAAGTTTTATGAAAACATATTATTTTCGGCGGTTTTCGGGCGGTTGTTATACTTTCACAACTCTCACACCGGGTCGTCGAGAATATTTTCAAAAGAGGCGCGGATATTGAGGCGGTGAAAAGTTAATTTTTCGAGCAGGTCTTTGACGGAAGAAAGCTTCATTCTGCCGGCGGCAGTTTGCAGCGCCTGCTGATTGGCAAGCGGCAGGCGCGTCGAACGCCCGACCGTCAGGCGCAGATTATGGTCAAGCTCGCTCAAAAATTCGTAACCGGAAGAAAGATTCTGAAAATTTTCAGCCGGTAAAAAACCTTTTTCGTGCAGTTTTCGGAGAACGAAAAGCGTCGAGCGATTTTCCGTTTCGTCCGGCACGTTGTCTTTTAGCTGCAAAAATCTGACGGCAAAATAAACGTCGAGCATCCCGCCCGCGCCGAATTTGATGTCGATTTCCTTGCCCTTGCGCGTCGTCGATTTTTCATCTTCGAGCCGTTCGCGGATGCGCCGCGTTTCTTCGCGCAAAATCTGAAATTTTGAATCTTGAATTTCGAATCTTAAAGCATTTTGATGAACGATTTTTCGCGCGTCGGTTTCGACTGCTTTCCCCAAATCCAAATCGCCGCCGACGGCGCGAAGCTTGACATAAGCGAGCCATTCCCAGATTGCCGCGCGCGCGTCCAGATAATTCAAAAACGCGGTTTTGCCGTTTGAAGTCGCGCCGTTTTTGCCGTCGGGACGCAGGCGCAAATCGACGCGGTAAAGATGACCTTCGCGCGTAAAACCGGAAAGCGCGTTGACGAAAAATTCGACCGCGCGGCTGTAAAATTCGGCGTGCGTCAGATTTTCAATCGCAAGCGGCGTTTCGTCGTCGTAAATCAAAATCAAATCCAAATCCGATTCGTAATCGAGACTTCCTCCGCCGAGCTTGCCCAAGCCCAAAACCGCGAACGGGAAATTTTCGAGCCTTGTCGAAAAACGTTTTTCGAGCGCCTGTTTAGTAATAAAAATCGCCGCTTCGATGCTTGCTTCGGCAAGATTTGTCTGCTGTTTTCTGGCTTTTTGCGGAGTGATTTTGCCGAAAACGTCAAACACGACGATTTCCAGCAAAAAACGCGACCATATTGTTCGCAAAACGGCTAATTGACGCGCAAAATCGTTTTCTTTTTCGACGGCGAAAAGCAAAATTTCGTGATAGTTTTTTTCCTCAAAATCGTTTTCCAAATCGGGCAAAGCTTCGATTAAAGCGGGATTCGCCGCGAGAATTCCCGTAAAATGCGGCGAAGTTTCGGAAAGCGTTGCGAGAATTTTTAATTTATCTTCGGTTAAATTTGTCTCAATATTCGATTTTTCGAGCGATGCGATAATCGGCTGATATGTTTTTTTTCGGTCTTTGGGTTTCGGTTTTTGGTCTTTGTAAAATTCACCGGATGGTTCCGGCGCGGATTCCAATTCCTTTATTTCACCGAAAACGCGGGAAAAAATGCGGCTCACATTTGCCGTATGTTTTTCCAGTTCCTGCTCAAATTCAGTCAGATTTTCGCAGCCCATCCGGCTTGAAACCAGTTTCTTTCTATCCGCATTTTCGGGAACGAGATGCGTCTGCAAGCCATTTTCCATTTGCAGGCGATGTTCGAGGCGGCGAAGAAACGTGTAAGCTTCCGATAATTCGGTCAGTTCCGATTCGGAAATCAGTTTCCGGTCAGCCAGACGGCTCAGCGAAATCAGCATGTGCGAAGCGCGAAGCCATTCGTCGCGCCCGCCGTATGCAAGCTGCAATGCCTGCGCGATAAACTCGATTTCGCGGATTCCGCCGCGCCCGAGCTTTACGTCGAAGCCGCCTGCGGAAATTTTTTCAAAATTGATTTTTTCCTTTGAAAGCCGCACGTTTCTGAGCGCGTTTTCGACCGTTTCGACTTTTGAAAAAACGGAATTTTTAACCGAATCGAAAAACTGCCGGAAAATTTCCGCTTCTCCAGCCGAGGCGCGCGAGCGAATCAAAACCTGTTTTTCCCAGCTTTGCGCCGAGTTTTGATAATATTTAACCGCTTCGCCAAGTGTAGTCGCCAGAGAGCCGACGCGACCGTGCGGGCGCAGGCGCATATCGACGCGATAAGCCGCGCCTTCGCCGGTTTGAGCGCCGACGAGCTTAAGAACGGTTTCGGCAAGCCTGACGAAATATTCGCGGTTTGTAACCGCGCCGCGCGAGCCGCGCCCGGAAGTTTTGCCGTCGGCGGAATAAAGAAACAGCAAATCGATGTCAGAGGCGTAATTAAGCTCTTTCGAGCCGAGTTTTCCAAGCGCGACGATGCAAAATCTTGCCTGCGTCGGGCGTCCTTTTTCGTCAGTTTCAAAAGGCGTTCCGTGTCGATTGTCGAGCGTTTGACGCGCTAATCTTAAAGCGTATTCTAAAATTGCGTCAGCTAAATTAGAAATTTCTTCGGTTATTTCGGCAATCGTGTCGAGATTTCGGATGTCCTGAAGATAAATCCGCAAAAGCTCGCGGCGGCGAAAACGCGCCAGCAAAACGTTCGGCTCAATCAGCGAGTTTGTTAAAGCAAAACGCTCTAAAGATTCGAGAATTTCGTCTTTTCCGAGAACCTTCGCGGATTTTCTCCGGCGATTGAGCCACGAAATATAATTCGGATTCTGCAAAAGAGTCGCGGCAAGAAGCGGGCTGAAAGCGGCAAGCGTCAAAATATCCGACAGCAAGCCGTCCGATTTTTCGAGCTTGCGGGTTTCGGCAGGAAATTTTTCCGTGAGCTGCTCGAAAAAGCGCCGCGCGCCTTCCGCGTCGGGCAAATCTTTTATCAGCAATTCAATGTTTTTCACAGAATTTCACCACCGCAGACACAGAGACACAGAGAAAGAATTATGTGTCTTTGTGATTTAATTGTTTACGTTTCAAAATTACAACGGACAACCGACAAAGGACAAATGACAAAAGATAAATGACAAGATTTGAATTTCAGGTTGAAGAAAACTTCGTCAAAACGCGGCTCGAAGATTATTTGTGCGAGAAATTTCCGAATCTCAGCAAAATGTATCTGCGCGAGCTTGTGAGGGACGAAAAATGCGAAGTCAACGGCGTCTGGGAAAATCGCGGACACCGTTTGAGACGAGACGATTTTATCGAAATCGAAGTCGATTTGAAAAGGGAAACGGCGATGATGCCCGAAGCAATTCC
>JBARIW010000021.1:0-13570 GCA_049799955.1 Pyrinomonadaceae bacterium | reverse complement strand
TCGGAGCAAAAAGAACGCCAATTCCGGTTTTTTCAATTACGCCGACACCTTTACCTACAATTCGGCGGGCGCGGTAACGAAAATGCAGCTCGGCAACGGGCATTGGGAAACTTACCAATACAACACGCGCCAGCAGATAACGCAAATCGGTTTGGGAACGACCGACGTTCAGACCGACCTTTTGAAGCTGGAATACAATTACGGCACATCGACGCAGAACAACGGCTCGATGCTCGAACAAAAAATCACCGTTCCGACCACGGGCGGCAATAGCGGTTTTACGGCGATTCAGACTTACGCTTATGACAGCATCAATCGCTTGCAATCGGCGCAGGAAACCGTCTCAAACGCTCAGACGTGGAAGCAGACTTTTCAATACGACCGTTACGGCAATCGCCGGTTCGATACGACCAGCAACAACACGACGACATTGGGAAGCTGCGCGACCGCCATTTGCAATCCGTTAATCAATACATCAGACAATCGTTTCTCGCCGGGACAGGGTTACCAGTACGACGCGAACGGCAATTTGACAGTCGATTCGGGAGGAAAACAATTTCTCTACGACGCGGAAAACCATCAGAAGGAAGTCAAAGACCAATATGGAAATACGGTCGGATTATATCTTTATGATGGCGACGGAAAACGCGTCAAAAAACTTTCTTTGACAGAGACGACCGTTTTCGTATACAATGCCAAAGCACAGCTTGTTGCCGAATACTCCACGCAGAGCATCGAGCAACCACAAGTCGCGTACATAACAACCGACCATCTGAACTCTCCACGGGCAATCACGGACGCAGGTGGAAGTATCAAGTCGAGAAAGGACTATATGGCATTCGGTGAGCAGACGGCGACGGCGCAGAGAACCGAGAATTTAGGTTATCAGCCGCCAAACGTCAGACAGGGTTACACGGGTTACGAAAAAGATGACGAATCCGGTTTAGACTTCGCGCAGGCGAGATACTACAACTCTGTTCACGGCAGATACACTTCAATCGACCCTCTGACGGCGAGCGCGGATATTAAAAATCCGCAGACTTTTAATCGTTATTCCTACGTGTTAAATTCACCTTATAAGCTTACTGACCCGCTTGGATTGATTTCTCAAGGAACAGGCGCAAATGGAAAGAGTGATAATTTATCCGGCAAAGAATGTGATTTGGAATGCCGCTTAAATACCGGACAACTTAAAAAGAGCGATTACGTGCTTTTGCAGTGGCATGTGGCAAACGGCACGGCTCTTGGTTATACACTCCAAAATGCTCTGCAAAAAAGTCAGCAACAAAGCCAATCCCAACAAGAGGGTGATGATGAAGATCCCAGTACAAGCGTAAAAACGTTATCCGGCAAAAGGCTTAAACAAAAGGCTGGAGAGTTAGCAAAAATTCTCAATGCAGCTTTTCAAAAAGAGGCGGCATTGTTGAGAAAATACGCAAAGAAGTACAAATTTACACCAGCTGTTGTTAAGGAGCTTTTTAGTCAACTTGCCAAATCTTTTGATCCTCAAGGGTCAATCGGTATTCCAAGCGGCGGTAGTATTAGTATTGATCCTCCTTCGCTCGTTACTCCCCTTATAGAAGGTGTAGCCAGTTACGCAGACGCTGTATTTAAGCTTCAGGATGATCTAGTAGATTTAAGAGAAGATACTGTAAAGGAGGTAGATACATTTATGGGAGATCTTACGATAGACATGATTCAAAACGAAGTTTCCGATGTCGAATTGCTTCCGGTTCAGGAAAACATCATGAATAAGGGTATAGAATTATTTAATAAGGCTAAGAGGTACTCAATTAGCTATCAATACCGATAAATATAAAACTTATTAATTATATTAATCGTTCTATAATGTTGACTTTATGTGATTAAAAATTAAGGAAACAATAAATCCTATGAAATACTTTGGTTTAATTTTAATTTGCGTAGTTGTTTATGCAGTAAGTTATACACTTGCAAATTTTAAGGAAGATAATCAACTAAAGAAAGAAACAGTTCTTGCCGACTACTCTGACACAGTACATATTTCTTTTACAAATCTTAATCCAAATGAGATTTTACATCAGGTCGCGCAGAAATATAAAAATTTTCGTTATTACACAAGCAATGGTCGGACAGAATTTACTATGAACACCTCTGGGAGAATCAAAAAAGAATACGCCGATTTAGTGATAAAACTTATAACTCCTACTCAAATGAAGTTGAAATGGACTGAAAATGATAAAGAGAAAGAATTTACTATTAATGAAAACCAAGTCTTTATGACAAACGACAACGGAACTCGTGAAGATTTTGACGAAAGAGGTTGGGGATTATCTTTGGCAACAGGCGAATATGGCAAAAGCAAATTTCTTATTACAAGAGGTCTATTTGCCGCAACATCAGATATGAAATCAGAAATAGATATTATGGAAAATCCTCAAACTATTGGATTAGATAATTTTGAATCGTTCGATTGTTATGTAATAGAAGGTAACCTGCCTCGAAATTTAGGAAAAACCACTTTATGGATTGATAAGGAAGAGTCGTTGATAAGGAAAATAAAACGACATCTTGCATTAAGCAATAATTCGTCCTTTGAGATTCAAGAAACTTATTTTGATATTGAAACTAAATAAGAAGTATCAAGTCGAGAAAGGACTATATGGCATTCGGTGAGCAGACGGCGACGGCGCAGAGAACGCAGAATTTGTGATTAAAAAATTAAGGAAACAATAAATCCTATGAAATACTATAGTGGAATTTTGCTTTGCGTAGCTGCTTTGGCGGTTGTTTATGTTTTTGTAAATTTTAAAGACGGCGACCATAAAAATCAGTTACCGGTTTTTGCTGCTAGCCTGGATGAGTTATATACCTCTTCTGAAAATACTAATCCGAATGTGATTTTGCAGAAGACCGTTCAAAAATATAAAAATCTACTTCACTACAAAAGCAAAGGACAGACGGAATTTACCACTAGTGTTTCCGGGCGAGTCAAACAAAAATATGCTGATTTGTCAATGGAATATACATCTCCTGCTCAAATGAAATTGAAATGGACTGAAAACGAGCAGGAGAAAGAGTTTATCATTAATGAAAATAAAGCTTTTGCAATAAACGGTAATGGAGTTCGTGAAGATTTTGATGAAAATTCATGGGGATTATCTTTATCAACCGGCGAATATGGCAATCGCAAATTTCTTATTGCAAAAGGTTTGTTTTCTGTAACATCGGATATGAAGTCAGTAATAGATATTTTGGAAAATCCTCAAATCGTCCGGGAAGAAAATCTTGAATTACAAAGCTGTTATGTGATAGAAGGCGACATCACGCAAAATTTAGGGAAAATGTCATTATGGATTGATAAAGAAAATTTACTGATAAGGAAGATAAAACAGTATTTTCCATTAGATGAAAAAAACAATTCATCCTTTGAAATTCAAGAAACTTATTTTGATATTGAAACTAAATAAGAAGTATCAAGTCGAGAAAAGACTATATGGCATCCGGTGAGCAGACGGCGACGGCGCAGAGAACCTCTAGTTTAGGTTATCAGCCGCCAAATGTCAGACATACACGGGTTACGAAAAGGATGACGCAGGACTTTATAATGATGACGGAATTTATGTTCACAGTGTCAGGTTCAATGCAGACACGACAACCGTAAGAGGCAAAGGCGGAATTGAGCCGTATCAGGCAAGCGTTCCAGTTATAGATGCTTGGAATAGTCAGGGACGCTTCAAGTTTGGAGAAAAATACTAAAATCAAAAGATAAATAAACCTAAGAAAATATTATGAATAAATTGAAATTATTATTTTGGGCGGTCATATTTACTTGTATTTTTTCAGCCTCTGAAACTGTAGCTCAGGATTGCAGTTACTGGTATGCGGCGGTCGGGGTAAAAAGTGCCGATGCCAGAGCCGGGAATATGGATAAAAAGAATCCTCAGAAAACTGTCGAAGGAACTGAGTGACTGTTGATGCTTGAGGGCGACAAATCGCGTGGAGCATTTAGTGGTGCGACACATACCGCAGTTTCCGAAATATTTCCTCAATCGACGGTTAAAATCTGCGCGTTATATTACATCTCCTACCTTTTTTATGAAAAATATGACCATGCGCAAATGGAGTTGTTCTGCGCTACAAAAACTACGAAGAAAACCGTTCGCTTAACTCAAATGAAGCTGTGAAAATAGCTTATCAAAGCTATCGAAATTGGTTTGAGAAAGTTAAGATAATCGGACTTGAAGAGGCAAGAAAACAAAAACTCGACCCGTTGGAAGGTTCTGGCGTTAGATGGTATTGACCTTTTAATATCTGAATAGATGTTTTTGAAAACAAATTAAAGGAGAAAAATATTTCTCCGGCATTTTATTAAGGACTATTAATTTTTGAATAAAGAATAGAATTTTTCATTAAGCCTTCCTGAGCCTCCGGCGATTAAAGAAAAAATCGCCGAGCGCGACCGTAACCGTCCAGACCAACGCCGCCAAATATCCGCCGATAACGTCGCTCGGAAAATGCACGCCGAGATAAATCCGCGAAAAGCCGATTGAAAAAATCAACGTCGCAGCCAGTATCCAAATAAGAATTTTTGCCGTCCGATTTTTTAAACGCGCCGTGATGAGCCACGCCAGAATGCCGAAAAAACAAAACGCGCCGAGCGCGTGCCCGCTCGGAAAGCTGTAAGACGAAGGCAGTTCGTAGCCGAAAAATGCTTCCGGACGCGTTCGCCGGAAAACGCCTTTAAGCGTCAGGCTAAGAATGACTTCGCCTATCATCGCCACCGCAAACAAAACCGTCGCGCGTCGCCATTTGAGGCGCAGAAAAATTATAACGATGACGATTCCAAGAGGAGCGAGAAAAACCGCCGAGCCGACAAACGAGAGAAATTTCATCAAATGCGTAAACAGCGGCGACGAAATTTGATTAGCCGCCTGCCGGACGGTTTCGTCAAAAACCTTTGTTTCGCCCTCAAAAATCTCGCTCGCCAGCCAGCCGAAAAAAATCAACGCGCCGACGGCAAGAATCAATCCGGTCAAAAGCCGCAAGCCGAAAAATTCGGCAATCTTCGCGGCGATTTTCGCAAACGGCATTCTCGCCCAGCTCATTCTTTTGTTTTTATTCATCAGTCTTCTTTACAGCTTCGAATTTAGTTTACAGTTAATGCAAACGGTTTGAAAAGACTTCACGATTGCGCGAAGATAAAAGCACAAATAAAGGAGAATTTTTATGAATCGAATGCTTGCTTTTATCTTCGCCGCGCTTTTATTTCAAATTTCGGCGCTGGCGCAAACTACAAAAAAAGACATTGTTTCGACCCGCGAGATGGACCGGATTAACTGGATGGAATTTAAGGAAACCGTGCCGTCGAAAATCCGTACCGTTCTGCTCGCGACCGGAACTTTAGAGCCGCACGGCGTTATCAACAACGGCGCGGACAACACCGCTCCGACGGCGATTGCCAAAACTATCGCGCAGAGAGTCAACGCGATGATTGCGCCGACGCTTCCCTACGGAATCACCGGCTCGATGGAAGCATATCCCGGCGCGTTCCAGATTACCGAAGCGGCTTATCGCCCGTTCGTCAAACAGATTCTCGAAGGCTTGGCGAAAAACGGCTTCAAAAATATCATCATCCTCAACGGTCACGGCGGCGGGCAAACCGCCGTTCTAAACAGCGTCGCGGCGGAAGTTGCAAGCGAGAAAAAAGTTCGAACGCTGGTAATAAACTGGTGGTCGTTCGCATCCGACGAAACCAAACAGGTTTTCGGCGAAGACGGCGGGCACGCCGGACTAAACGAAACGGCTTTTATACAGGCGATTGACCCGACGCTCGTTCATCAGGAATTGTATAAAGCCGATTTGGCAACTGCTTACCCGCAAGCCGGAACGTGGTCGGCAGTGCCTTTTCCTTCGTCAATCGGGCTTTACCAAAAAGGACAGGGCTATCCGAAATTCGACCAGAAAAAAGCCGACGAATATTACCTGAAAGTTACCGATAAAGTTGCGAATCTCGTCAACGAAATCGTCAGCAAATGGGACATGGCTGGACTATAAAAGCAGATTTTTCACCACAAAGAACACAGGGAAAGTAATAAATTAAGGATGAAGGAGATTAAAGGGATATTTAAATATTTTTTTTATCCCGTTCATCCTCTTCATCCCTGTTTAATTCTCTTTAAAAATCTCTGCGCCTCTGTCTCCTCTGCGGTGAATTTTTTCCTTTAACTCAAAAAAATCGAAAAAACTTGCAACAAACTGGAAATATGTTCGTTTTTAAATTTGACCGGAATCGCATTTTGGTCAATAGTAGATAAGAATTATGAGAAATGGAGTCCAAACCAAAGAAGTTCGGGAAGCGATTCTCGACGCGACCGACCAGATTTTATCGCGTTCCGGTTATAAAAAAATGACCATCGACGATTTGGCGCAGACGGTCGGAATCGGCAAAGGCAGCGTTTACCTGCATTTTACGAGCAAGGAAGAAATCGCGCTTTCGCATATCGACCGTATCATCGACCGGCTCAAAGCCGAATTACACCGGATTGCGGCGCTCGATATTTCGCCCGAAGAGCGCCTTCGAAAAATGCTTGTTACACGCGTTCTGTTTCGCTTTGAAAGCGTTCAGCACTACACGCAAAGTCTCAACGATTTGCTTGCCGCCGTTCGCCCGAAGCTGCTTGCGCGCCGGAAACATTATTTCGCGCAGGAAGCCGAAATTTTCGCGTCGGTCATCGAAGAAGGAAACAAGCTCGACATTTTTGAAAGCGAAAATCCGACGGATACGGCGGAAACTTTCCTTGTCGCGACTAATTCTCTGCTGCCGTATAGCCTGACGACGCAGGAACTCGGCGAGCGCAGCGAGATTGAAGAAAAAGTTCTAAAATTGGCAGATTTGCTTCTTAAAGGTCTGGTCTGCCGCGAGAAATAATCAAAGGAGTTTTATATGAAAAAAATTGTGTCTTTATTTGCTTCCATAGCAGCAATAATAATCGTCATCGTCATCGGAAACGCAGTAATCGTCGCGCAGCAGGGACTTGAACAGCCCGATTTAACGATTGACGCGAAAATTCGCGGCGAAGTTATCGACAGCGTTCTGAAAAATCTGAACGATTCTTACGTTTTTCCCGAAGTTGCCAAACAGATGGAAACCGACGTTCGCAATCGTCTGAAAAACAAGGAATACGACAGTGTTACGAGCGCGAAAGCGTTTGCCCTGAAATTAACCGAAGATTTGCAGTCGGTCAGCCACGACAAGCATTTGCGCGTTCGTTTTTCGGCGCAGGCAATTCCCGTCAGAAAAGAAAGAGACGAACCGACAGCCGAAGAAAAAAAGGAAAACGAAGAATATATGAAGCTGATTAATTTCGGTTTTGAAAAAGTCGAGCGGATGCCGGGAAATATCGGATATATCAAGTTTAACGGCTTTTTCGAACCGCAGTACGGCGCGGAAACCGTCGCGGCGGCGATGAATTTCGTCAACGGAACGGATTCTTTAATCTTCGATTTGCGCGAAAACGGCGGCGGCGACCCGGAAATGGTCGCGCTGATTTGCTCGTATCTTTTCGGCGATAAACCCGTGCATCTTAACGATTTGTATTTTCGTCCCGAAAACAAAACCGAAGAATTCTGGACAAAACCGACTGTTCTGGGCAAAAAATACGGCGATAAAGACGTTTATGTTTTGACGAGCAGCCGGACTTTTTCGGGCGCGGAAGAGTTTTCCAATAATCTGAAAGTCTTAAAGCGCGCGACAATCATCGGCGAAACGACCGGCGGCGGCGCAAATCCGGGCGGAATGGTCAGATTAAACGAAAATTTCGGAGCATTCATCCCGACCGGACGCGCCATCAACCCGATTACCAAAACGAACTGGGAAGGCGTCGGCGTAAAACCCGATGTCGATGTTCCGAAAGAACAGGCTTTGAACACCGCATATCTCGCGGCTTTGAACAAAGCAATGGAAAAGACGAAAGACGAAAGGCGGAAAGGCGCGCTCAAACAAGTGATTGAGAAAACGCAAAAAGACTTGGACGAGATGAAGAAAGTAAGTAAAAAGTAAAATTAGGTGAGAAATGAGAAGTGAGATGTGAGAACTAAAATTTGTTTTTAGTTCTCACATCTCACTTCTCGTTTCTCACCTTTTCACCGTTTCCAGTAATTCTTGATTTTTAAATCCAACATTGGAAAAGGCACGTATTCGCAGGTTCTGCCCGAATCACGTATTTTCTGCACCATCGGAATCGCGGCGTCGGCGTTGCGCGTGTGGACGACTATCGTTGCGGCGCGCTGCAATTTGGGGTTTTCGTCAAGAAATTCGGCGATGGCGTAGCCGGTTGAGGAATAATCGTCGTGGTCGTTCGATTCGTAGTGCTCCGGCAAAAGGTCGTGGTCGAGAAAAATCGCGTCGTAAGTCGCGCCTTTTAAAAGCTCTTTCGCTTCTTCGACCGTTTCGGCAACTTCGACATCATCGCCCTTAAACCTTTTTTGAAACCATCGATGACGGCGCTTGTCGTCGTCAAGAACAAAAACCGAAATCGGCGTGCGCTCGACGCTGAAATCCGCCAAGCCGAGTTTTATCATTAAACTGCGTATTATGCTCATAAATTGTGTAAAATTACTAACAATCAAAGTAACAGCCTGATTATTTTTGTCAAGCGTTTAGAATCAAAACTTGATTTTGCTCATTATATAATCTTTTGCCGTCGAAGCGCGGATTTCGAACTTAATTTAAATTTTTTGCGCATAATGTTAATTTTCTGTAAATTATAAGTCCTGTGTTTTCATAAACTTCGCTTTTCGGCGTTTTTCAAAGTTCATTTCAGTCCCGTTTTTATTGACTTTTAAAATGCAAAATAAAACTTGAAATCTGATTTTTCAGTGCTATAATCCAAATTGCTTTATAAAATCACTACAAAATTTACTCGCACAAGAACAAGGTCAGCAAGGTATAATTGGTTTATAATTTAGATTAGATGCCGCAAGAAAAAGCGAAAATTCACCCGCTTTACGCCGTTCCGAATTCGGCTGAAAGTGCGCCCGAGCAGGACTTTTACGCCGCGCCCGAAATCGGCGACGAGCCGGAAGTTTGTCCGACTTGTTACGGCTCGGGTATGGAAGTCGTGCCGGGCAAAGGCGCGCGTCCCTGCAAATGCCGCAAGCAGAAAACGCATACTAATCTTTTAGACAAAGCGCGTCTGCCGAAACGATATTTCGACTGTCATTTTCACAGCTATCGCGCGATGAATCCGAGCCAGGAACGAGCCTTTAAATTTGCGTCGAAACTGGCGATGGATTATCCGGCGGTCGAGCGCGGGCTTTTGTTTATGGGAACGGTCGGCGTCGGTAAAACGCATCTCGCGGTTTCGATTTTAAAGGGCTTGACCGAGCGCGGATTTTCGTGTTTGTTCTATGAATTCGGCGCGCTTCTCAAAGAAATTCAGGATTCTTACAATCCGAGCACGCAAAGCTCCGAGCTAAAAATTCTCGCGCCGGTTCTGGACGCGGAAGTTCTCGTTCTCGACGAAATCGGCGCGTCAAAACCGACCGATTGGGTAAAAGATACAATGGCGCACATCATCAACACGCGCTATAACGACAAAAAACTTACCATTTTCACGACAAATTATCTCGACGACAGACGCGAGCAACGCGACGAAACTCTCGAAGATAGAATCGGCGTTCGCCTGCGCTCGCGCCTTTTCGAAATGTGCAAAACCGTCGTCCTGCAAGGCGAAGATTTCCGCCGCACGTTCGACCAGGTTACACCGATTAAGAAAAGATAAATTAGCCACGAACAAACACGAATGGACACGAAAAAGAGGTAAATAATTTTCGTGTTTTTTTGTGTTTCTTCGTGGCTAATTTGTTTTTAGCGGCTGTAATTTCGGTTTTTGACCAGCGTAAAATCTGTAACCTAACAAAAAAGCTAAAACCAATCCGAACAAAACCGGGTAAAAAATGTCGGATTTCACAATCATCCAAAAATGAATCACGCCGAGAATTGCAATTAGATAGGTCAGTTTGTGCAGACGCGCCCAATTTTTGCCGCCGAGACGTTTTATCATCCCGTTGGTCGAGGTAACGGCAAGCGGAATCAAAAGAAAAAACGCGAGCATCCCGACGGCGATAAAAGGTCTTTGCCAGACATCGCTCGCAATCGCCGGAAGACTCAGGCTTTTATCGAAAATGCTGTATGTAACAAGATGCAGAAAGCCGTAAAAAAAAGCGTAAAGCCCGAGCATCCGGCGAAATTTTATTAAATTATTCCAACCGAACTTTTTCCGAAGCGGCGTAACGGAAAGCGTAACGAGAAGAAAAATCAGTGTCAGAACGCCGGTCGTGCGCAGAAAAAGCTCAATCGGATTCGCGCCCAGATTTCCGCGCGCCGCGTCCCAGCCGAGCAGCGCAAGCGGCACAAGCGCGTTCGTAAAAATTAGAATTTTGTTGAATTTTATATCAGTCATTTGTCATTAGTCATTTGTCATTTGTCATTTGCGGGCTTGAGCTTAAATTCAGAACTGAAATAAAACTCGCTCAGCAAAGGACTAATGACAAAGGACAAAAAACTAAAAATACTTCTTCAAATCCATTCCGTCGTAAAGGCTCGCAACTTCGTCGGCGTAGCCGTTAAAAGGAAGCGTTCTGCGGCGCTCGTATTCGCCGATTCTCTGCTCGGTCGCCTGCGACCAGCGCGGGTGCGCGACGTTTGGATTTACGTTTGAATAAAATCCGTATTCGCGCGGCGCGGCGATATTCCACGTTGTCGGCGGCTCTTTTTCGACCAGAGAAATACGCACGATTGATTTGATGCTTTTGAAACCGTATTTCCAGGGCACGATAAGCCGAACCGGCGCGCCGTTTTGATTCGGCATCTGTTTGCCGTAAAGTCCTGTTGCCAGAATCGCCAGCGGATGAAGCGCTTCGTCGAGCCGCAAGCCTTCGACGTACGGAAAATCGATTCCGCTCGGAAAATAAGACATTCCGTTTCTGCCTTCGGGCAGATTAATTTTCGGATTCGCGCCGCTGTAATATGTCTGGAAAGCGACGTATTTTGCGTTTCCGAGCGGCTCGACCGCGTCGAGAATTTTCTTGAGCGGAAAACCGACCCACGGAATGACCATCGACCAGCCTTCGACGCATCGGAAACGATAAATTCGCTCTTCCTGCTCGAAATTCAAAAGCTCTTCGATGTCGAAAGTTCTCGGTTTTTGGACAAGCCCGCCGACTTCAATCGTCCAGGGGCGCGTTACGAAGTCTTCGGCTGCACCGGCGACGGCGGTTTTGCTTGTCGAAAACTCGTAAAAGTTGTTGTAATTGGTGATTTCTTTAAATGAATTCAGCTTCTCATCAACTTTGAAATTTTCCGGCTTGGCGATATTTTCAATCGCGCCGGTTTCGACTTCCTTCGGCGGCGGCGCGTTTACAAAACGATAAAGCCCGGCGGTTGCGAGCGTTGTGCCCGCGAGAAGTCCGGCGCGAAAAAACGAGCGGCGACTGAGATATGTTTTCTCATCCGTAATTTCGCTAGATTTTATCTCGTTCGTTTTTTTGACGACCATAGTATTTTATTCGCTGAGGATTAGATGTCGGTTTCAGCGAAAAAAAAGTCTTTTTGTTTATAACATCCTATGCTAACATTTTATTCCGCGAAAACTTTCATAACAAATAAGGAGATTCTTATGCGCCTCTATCGTTTGGCTTTTCTGCTTGTATGGCTTTTAAACGTTTGCGCTTTTGCCGTTTCGGCGCAAACTTCACCGACCGAATCGCTGTCGGAAAAGGACAAGGCGGCGCAGGAGCTTGAAAAAGAAGTGCTCAAGCTGGCGCAGCAAGCCGTTACAGAAGCAAACGGCTTAAAGCTCTGGCAAAACCGCGCTCTGATTTATGCGCTGGCGGGCGATGTGTTCTGGAAAACCGACCAGAAAAAAGCCCGCTCGCTTTTCCGCGACGCTTCCAACGAGCTTGTTCTCGGCATTCAGATTCCGAAAGATAAGCAGAAAAATTATTATGAAGATTATGATTGGTGGCAGGAGACTTCGCCGCGCAAGGCGGTTTTGCTGATTGTCGCCGCGTACGACGCGGAACTTGCGCTTGAAATGCTTCTGGAAACGCGCCCGCCGGATTTGCAGGTTTCCATCGACGCATACAATACGCCGCAGGCGCTGACGGCGCAAAATAAAACGCAGGTGCAAATCATTAATGAGCAGAAAAACAAGTTCAAAGCGCAGCAGGAAATTCAGCTCGAACAGCAGTTTGCCGTTAAAGCCGCCGAACAAGACCCGAAAAAAGCCGCAAAACTGCTTCGCGACAGTCTGGCGAAAGGTTTTTCGCAGTCAATCGCCGACCTGCTCGCCAAAATCAACGAGAAGGACGAAAAACTCGGCGGCGAGCTGCTCGTCGAAATTTTGCAAAAGCTCGGCGACACCGATTTCAGGCAAAAAGACGACGCGATGAATCTGAGCAGTTATTTTTTGCGGCAGTCGTTTTCGCCGGAAGCGATGAAGACGCAAAATCCCAAGTTCAAGCCTTTGAAAATCGAAGACCGCGATTTAAAAATGCTTGCCGGAAAGCTCGCCGATTATTTTCTGGTGCAGACCAGCATCGATAGATTATGGAATTTTACACAGATGATTCCGATGTTGGAAAAATACGCTCCCGACAAATCCACGCTGCTCAAACAAAAAGAAGCTGAAATGAAAAAGCTTCTGCCTGAATCTTTTCGAAGCTGGCAGGAAGCCGAAAAGCTGGTGAATGACCCGAACACGACGGCTGAAAAATTGATTGAGGAATCTGAAAAATACGCCGCATACGAAAAATTCCGGCTTTACAGCGCGGCGGTTGACCGCTCGATTACCGCCGGAACAAGCGATAAAATCAGGCAAACTCTCCAAAATCTGCCCGACAGCAAACAGCGAAACGACGCTCTGGATTATCTCGATTCAAAAATTTCGGACAAAGCTATCAAGGATGACAAGCTCGACGACGTGCAGAAAATCGTCGCCAAATCGACTTCGGACAGCCCGAAAATAAAATTGCTGGTCAATCTCGCCGTCGGCTACCAGAAAAAGAACACGGAGGAAAGCCGCAAAACAGCGCAAAGTCTGATGGCTGAAGCGCGCAAGCTCGTCGGCGACATACCGGAAAGCAAGGAAGAAGTAGCGAATATTTTGAAAATTGTCGCCGGTTACGCCGAAATCGAGCCGGACAAAGCGTTTCCGCTTTTGTCGCCTTTGATGGATATGACCAACGATATGCTGACGGCTTACGCGCTGCTTTCGAAATACAACAAATCCGAAAGCACGTTCAAACAGGGCGAGATGATTTTCACGCAGAGTATCGGCTTCGGCGGCGCGTATCTTCAATACGGCAAGGAATTAAAGCTGTTGGCGGCGTCGGATTTCGGCAAGACGAAAAGCCTGATTGATAATCTTCGCCGCGACGACGTAAAAGTTCTGATGAAAAGGCTTTGCACCAAAAGTCTTTGAGCAATGAATAATGTTCGGTTTTAGGGTGGTTTTCAATCTGAATTGTGAACATTATTCACTTTATCGAACTTATGCCGACGATTATTCAGAGGCTTCAGACTTTT
>JBARIW010000020.1:0-75486 GCA_049799955.1 Pyrinomonadaceae bacterium | reverse complement strand
AAGTAAAAAGTAAAAAGTAAAAAGTAAAAAAGCCGCAGATTTAACTCGAAAGTTTATCTTTACGGCTGTCTTACTTTTTACTTGACTCTTACTGCCAGTTATTCGGCGGCGGCGGCGGAAAGGCGTTATTCGAATATGAATTTCCGCCGAGATAAAATTGTTTTCCTTCGTCGCCAAACAGAAACACAAGACCGAAAACGCCCGCAGCGGTTCCGAGCGGGAATGAAAGACACGCGACAATGCTGCCGATTATTCCCCAGGTTCGCGCATTCGGCTTTTCTTTAAGTATTTTCCAGCCGCCGAGAAGCTGCGGAATGATAAAGAGCGCAGAAAAAACTGCGACGACCAGCGCGATAACAAGAAAAACTACGCCTACTGTCTGTTCGTCCGCTTTTCTCGCGGTTGTAGCCATTCCGACACCGAGTACGCCATAAATCAGAACGAGGAAAAGCATTAACAATGCCTGCATTCCGCCGTGAACCATCAAAAATATACCGACAAGTTTGTTTGTATCTCTAGCTGCCATTATTTTCCTCCAAAAAATTGCGATTAGCGTAATTGAATAATACATCAATAAACGCTAACCGCCAATTATTTGTTGCAAAATTTCGCTTAAACCCGTTCGACCGCCATCGCCACCGAGTTTCCGCCGCCGAGACAAAGCGCGGCGATTCCGCGTCGAGCGTCTCTGCGCTTCATTTCATAAAGCAACGTCGTCAAAACTCTGCCGCCCGAATTGCCGATTGCGTGTCCGAGCGCGACCGCGCCGCCGTTGACGTTTACTTTTTCCATCATCAAGCCGAGTTCCTTCATCACGCCGAGAGCCTGAACCGAAAAAGCTTCGTTAAGCTCGAATAAATCGACGCTTTCCATCGTCCAGCCCGCTTTTTCGAGAACATTCTTTACGCCCTGAACCGGCGCGAGCATAATATATTTCGGCTCGATGCCCGATGTTGCCGAAGCGACGACGCGCGCGAGCGGCTCAACGCCCATTTCGCGCGCTCTTTCCAACGATGTAACGACAATCGCCGAACCGCCGTCGTTCACGCCCGGCGCGTTTCCTGCCGTAACGGTTCCGCCGTCTTTTTTAAACGCGGGCTTTAATTTTCCAAGACTTTCGGCGGTCGTATCGGGACGAACCGGCTCGTCATAATCGAGCACAATCGCGTCGCCTTTTTTCTGCGGAATCTCGACCGGCACGATTTCATCCTTAAATCTGCCTTCTTTTTGAGCCTCCGCCGCTTTGCGATGCGAATTGTATGCGTATTCGTCCTGCGTTTCGCGCGTAATTTGGTGCTTTTCGGCGACGATTTCGCCCGTGTTGCCCATGTGCCAGTTTTCAAACGGACACCACAAACCGTCGTGAATCATCAAATCCGTTACAGTCTGATTGCCCATCCGAAAACCGTTTCGCGCCGTTTGCAGCGCGTAAGGAATATTCGACATCGACTCCATTCCGCCCGCGACGACCACTTCCGAATCGCCCAATTTAATCGCCTGCGACGCAAGCGCGACCGCCCGAAGTCCCGAACCGCAAACCATATTTATCGTCAAAGCCGAAACTTCCGGCGGAAGTCCAGCCTTGAGCGCCGCCTGACGCGCCGGAGCTTGCCCGATTCCCGCCTGAACGACGCAGCCCATAATTACTTCGTCAACATCTTCGGGCGCGACGCCCGCGCGCTCGACCGCCGCTTTTATCGCAATCGCGCCAAGCTCGGGCGCTGTAAAATCCTTTAATAAACCCTGAAATTTCCCGGTCGGCGTTCGCGCCGCGCCGATGATAACCGCATCTCTAACGTCTGCCATTTATGTTTTACCTCTTAAAGTATAAAAATATATGAAAATAACAAATGAATATAATCTCATTTTCATATTATTCGCGCAATCCGGCTAAAATAGGTAATAGGTAATAAGTCTAAAACCAATTACCTATTACCTATTACCTGCCACCTTGTTGTAAATTTATTTTATGAATTTATTTATGCACGGCGAGTTTGCAATCGACTATCGCGCCAGTCCGGTTGTTTCAAACGATAAGCTAAACGAGCTTTTCGCCGCCGTTTGGGAAGAACATACGTTTGAAGACGTTACTTCCGTTTTAGAGCACAGCCTGACATATATCTGCGCTTATCACATGAATAAACTCGTCGGCTTCGTCAATCTCGCATGGGACGGCGGAGTTCACGCGTTTATTCTCGATACAGCCGTTCACAGCGATTATCGCCGGCGCGGAATCGGCGTCCAATTAGTAAAAGAAGCCGTCAACGCCGCAAAAGAAAACAACATAAAATGGATTCACGTAGATTTCGAGCCGCACCTACAGGAGTTTTACGACAAATGCGGCTTCAGGCACACAAATGCGGGACTTATTAAAATTGATAATTGATAATTAAGAAAGAGTCTTCCAATTATCAATTATCAATTATCAATTATCAATTATTCCCCGATGTCCTCGTTCCAAATCTCAGGATGTTTTTCGATAAATTCGTTGAGCATTTCGACGCATTCGCTTGAGTCCATTTCGATTATTTTGACGCCGTTTTCGCGTAGCCAGTCTATTCCGCCTTGAAACGTGCTCGATTCGCCGACGACGACCGTTCCAATTTTGAATTGCAGGACGAGTCCCGAACAATAAAAGCAAGGCGCGAGCGTCGTAACCATAACCGTATCGCGATAATTCTTCTGCCTGCCCGCCTTGCGAAACGCGTCCGTCTCGCCGTGAATCGAAGGGTCGTCTTCCTGAACTCTGCGGTTTCGCCCGCGCCCGAGCAGCTTTCCGTCTTTATCAAACAGCGCCGCGCCGATTGGTATTCCGCCTTCCGCCAAGCCCGTTCTTCCTTCTTCAATGGCGACTGCCAGCATTTTTTCGTAATCCATAATTATTTGTTCTTAAAAATTTATTGTTATATTGCAATCCACATACAAATTAATATATTCGCACCGATAAATAAAATGGACGAGCATTTACACATCTCGCTTATTTTAATAAAAAAACTTTGAGCCGTTTATTTAAATTCTGTCGCATGTATAGGTAAAAGAGAGTTTTTAATGTTCATAAAGGAGAAAATTATGCTTAATCTTGAAGAAGAACGTTTGACTCCCCAGAATCCCGGCGAGCCGCGCCAGTTTTATACCTACAATGGTTACTTTGGCGGTTTTTTGCGAAAGGACGGCTTTGGTTTGCACGGCAAAGGTATTTTCCATATCGACGCCACGCAAAATAAAATCGAGGTGTCGGGAGAAAAGCCTCTGCCTTTGATTATATCGATGCCGCTCGGTTTGATTCCCGTTGTCGGGCGGGCGATTCGGACTTTGTATCGTCCCTCGGCTTCATTTACATTTCAGCCCGCAGATGTCGGCGAATTCGTCCGCGCCGGTCGCGGAATACAATTCAAGGCTCCGAAATCTGCCGGAGGAAGATTAAAGCGTGTCGAGTTTACGACCGAAACCGACGCCGAAGCGCAGGAGATTGAAGACGCGATAAGACGGCTCAATCCGGCTGTAACGCCCGGCAAAACGGTAACAATCTTTCATCACGGCTGGCAGTTCGCAAAGCTCGGGCTGGCGTTCGCGGCTGTTTTGATTACGCTGTTTTTTGTGGTCTATGCCGTCGCGTTCGCAAAGCGATTTATGGAAACATCTTATGAGACAAAAGTTTCTTTCGGTAGATTTTACAGCGGAAATTCCAACAGGAAGCCTTTATTCGGCGCTTCGCCGGAGTATCCCGATGCGGCTAAAGGATTGTTTCAAAGAGGCGGCTTCGTTTGTCTCGACTTAACATTCACCCCGGACGGCAGCGTTTCAGATGTAAAGTTAACTGACCGGAAGGATGTATATTCTAAAGGTATTACAACGAATACAAATCCGGTTTTGATTGAAGCGGCGATGAATTTAGCCCGTCAAAACAAATATGCGCCCGGCGACGGCGAGTTGAAAATACAGCTTCTTTATAATTTCAAGTCGCGCTTCGATGCGGTAATTCCTCCCAAATAAATCAAAAGGCGAAGCTCTTAACTTCGCCTTTCAATGTTTATTTGTTTTCATTGCCGCCTTTCTTTTTGCGCGTCAAACCCGATTTGCGCTCTGATTTGCGAACGCGTCCCGTGCCTTCATACAAATCGCTGTCGTCGCCGTATTTTTCGTTTCCGGCAATCGCTTTGGCGACATTTCTTTCCAGCGCGAGATTTTCCTTATCGATGTTGTTACGCTGATTTTTCGCCGCTGCCAACTGTATTTCCAGATTCGCAACCGTATCGCGCGCGTCGCGTGATAGCTGAACTTTCGCTTTATACTGCGCGAAAGTAGTCCCGTAAAACGTCGTCTCCGCCGCGTGCATCTCCCACGCCGCCTCGGTCATCTCTAATTGTTCAAGTGCTTTTTTTGGTTTCATTACTGACAATTCTCCTTATTTTAGATTTACCCTGCTTGCTCTAAAATTAGCCTTATCACATGGAAGTGATGAATCTTAATTTGAAGGCAAGACGACTAACCGAAATGTTTTTTGCAAAACTTTTGTAATTTTTGTTAAAAACCTTGCAGGGATTGTTAAATTTCCTATAAGGTATGACACATAACTAGCAGGGCAAGAGCATTCCATCATAGGGAAAACGCATTTTCCTGTCGGGAATGTCTTTTACTTTGTAGGGAATAAGACTTTACTTGCAGGAAATGACACATAACCCGTAAAGGATAAGACATTCTCTGCAAAGGAAATAAGCAAACCTGCCGGGATTAAGTCTTATCTTTTCCTGTTTCGTTCATTTTTTTCTTAATTAATAGCTCGATTTCTTCATCATTCAAGTTCCAATCCCGTAAAACCAGCATCGCATTTTGTATATAGCTTTGCGTGAACGGAACAGCTTCGACAATCGGGCGTAAAAGCATAACGGCTTCGATTACATATTCGAGAGATTTTTCACGGTCAACCAAAGATTCCTGGTAAAAGACGGCAAGATTTTTTAATGTGTTTGCTAAATCTGGTGCGTAAGCATTAGGCATTTGTTCATGTAAGTTTCGATAAATCTCCAACGCTTCTTTATATTCATTCGACGCTTTTTCATATTTATTTTGATTAGCGTGTAAAACAGCTAGATTGTTGAGTGTTGTTGCGACATTCGGCAAAAAGGCTTGCGGATTGTCTTTGGCTAAGTTTCTTCTAATCTCTAATGCTTCTTCATATTCATTCGATGCTTTCTCATGTTCGTTTTGATTACGATGTAAATTAGCCAGATTATTGAGCGTCATTGCGACTTTAGGCAAAAAGGCTTGCGGATTGTTTTTGGCTAAGTTTCTTCTAATTCCTAATGCTTCTTCATATTCATTCGACGCTTTCTCATATTCGTTTTGATTACGATGCAAAATAGCCAGATTATTGAGCGTCATTGCAACATCAGGCAAAAAGGCTTGCGGATTGTTTTTGGCTAAGTTTCGATAAATCTTCAACGCTTCCTCATATTCATTCGGCGCTTTCTCATATTCGTTTTGATTACGATGTAAATTAGCCAGATTATTGAGCGTCATTGCTTTTTCTTCTAATGAAAGCTCACCGGCGAATTTATTTAAGTATTGATTGTAATAATCGACCGCTTTCGGGAATTGATTATGTTTCTTTAAGAAATAAGCGTATTGAAAAAGATTGTCTTTCGTCTCGTTGCTTTTGATTGAATCTTCAAAATATTTACAGGTGTCTTCAAAGCGGTTCGGGTTTTCGTAAGCGGTTCGGGTTGCCATTGCTAAAAGGAAAAATTCTTCGGAATTATTAATCAGGGCGGGCAAAACGTTTTTGTCGTAATGTTCCTTTTTTTTTAATAAATGCGTCTGCTCGTCCTGCATTTGTTCAAGCTCCGTTTCCAGAACGGCTCGCGCTTCGCCGAATTCGCCTTTATCGAAATATTCTTTCGCGCGTTTTAAACGGTTCGAGTCAATTTTCGGATTGCCCGTGTTGATTTTAATATTCTGAAAGGCTTGCGCTAATTGCAGAACGTCTTTTTTGAATTGTTCGATGAAGTCTTTAAGCTGATTGATTTCCGCGCTGATTTGCAGGCGTTCTTCCGTATCGTCTTCGGGCGTACGGTTAAAGAGTTTCTCTTGTGTTTCCAATAGATGAAGCAAATCTTTATATTGAATCGATTTGCCGAGCAGGATATTTATACTCGCGTTCGGACTGTTTTGAATATTGTAGCTTTCAGGCATAACTTATTTTTTATTGAGGTCTATTCGTGAGCCTTCGCTGTTTTGAATGTTAATATTCGTTTCGCCTTGCTGGTAGTTATAGCTTGTTTTGTTTGATGCGGCTTTGAGCTGATTTACCAATTCGCTTAATTCTTCGGCGGCGGCGGGATTTGATTGAAGATGCGTTTCGAGGGCGGCGGCGACTTCGCCTTGAAGCTTTTGGCTGTCGGGATATTGTTCAAGCAGACCGAGAGTCGTTATTTCTCCGGGCGTTAACAAGCCTTTTGCCTTGTGATAAATTTCTTTGCCGTGCTCTTTCAGGAATCCGCTGGCTATCTCTAACGCGATATACGCTGCGACGGTTTCTATAAGCATTGTTTATCTCCTAAGATTCGGGATTAGAATTTGCGCCAACATTCTAGCATATTTCTAAGTCTCAAGTCTTAAGTCCGGGGCTTTTCGACTTGAGACTTGGGGCTTGAGACTTTAGACTTTTATTATTATGTCTCAGAATTTTCAGGCGGGTGATTTTTTAATATTTCAAATCGAAAGCGCGTATGTGCTTTTGCGGATACTGGCGATTGAGGAAGATGCGGGCGAAAAGGTCTGGCATCTGGCGGCTTATAACGAGATGTTTCTTGATATCGATTCGGCTGACGCGGCGCTTGAAAATTCTTCCGCTTTAACGATTAACAAACCGCATCTGGCGCTCACGAACCGCGCTTTTGAAAGCACGCAAACGGCGCGGATGAAGAACGAGCCTTTAAACGATGCGGAATTAAAGCCCTTTGAAGATTGGAAGAAAAACGCGGAACGCAAAGTTTCGGATTTGTCAGTCAGATTACTGCTGGGACTTCGATAATTGATAATTGATAATTGATAATTGATAATTAAGAAAGAGTCTTCCAATTATCAATTATCAATTATCAATTATCAATTTTCAGTTTTCAGTTTCCTCGTCGTGTTTTCCGTTATGCTGTCGGGTGTTATAAATTCGTTTGTATCGGCTTTCGGCAACTTCATTTGAGACGAATCCGATTTGTTTTCGGGCAAAATTTGTTGTTCGCCCGTATAGTCTCGTTTTTGATTTAATCGGGCGGCGAGCTTTCGAACGACGTAAAAGTTTGAAAGATTCCAGAAGGCGTTGCAAAGCAAAACAGCCGCCGCCAGATGCAGGACAAACGGGACGCTGTGATTCGTCGCGTACATCGAGATGGCAACCAGAAGCGAGACGACGCTGGCGATTAGACTTAAAGAGCTTATCGAACGAACATTCTCCTGCGGCGTGTCTCCGCCGAAACTATTCTTTGTAATCTTATTTAAATCAGGCAGAAACTCGCCGCACTTTCGGCAATAAGAATTTTCTTTCTGGTCTGCGATTCCGCATTTCGGGCAAAACATAAAAATTAATTGATAATTGATAATTGATAATGAAAACCAATTCTTAATTATCAATTATCAATTATCAATTATCAATTTTTCTTCTTTTCAGTTCCTTGTCAATCAAATCGAGCTCGCGGCTCATTTGTCCCATGACGGACGAATTTTCTTTGGCGCGTCGAATCAGATATGGAACGGCGTCCTTCACAGGTCCGTAGGGAACGTATTTTGAGACGTTATATTTGTTATCAGCCAGAACATATGAAAGATTGTCGCTCATACCGTAAAGCTGCGAGAAGAATATGTGCGGATGATTGTGTTCTATTTTCTTTTCTTCCATCTTTTGCGCCAGTAGCTGGACTGATTTTTCGTTGTGCGTTCCGGCGACGAAGGCGATTTCGTCAACATTGTCGAGACAATATTCAATCGCCGCGTCGAAATCGCGGTCGGTCGCCTCCTTCGAATCCTGTATCGGCGATGGATAGTCAAATTCTTCGGCGCGCGCCTGCTCTTTTTCCATATACGCGCCGCGAACGAGCTTGACGGCGAGAATATAATTTCCGGCTTTCGCTTTTTCGTGCGCCTGTTTGAGAAATTCGAGCCTGTCCTTGCGGTAAAGCTGAATCGTGTTAAAGATAACCGGCTTTTCCGCGTTTAACTGTTCCATCATTCCCGTCGCCAAATCATCGACCGCCTGTTGAATCCAGGACTCTTCCGCGTCGATAAAAACGGGCTGTTCGAGCGAGTGCGCGTATGTGCAAAGCTCGACGACGCGCGCTTTCGCTTTTTCCCATTCGTCAACGTCTCTTTTCAAAAGCTCGCTGTTGTTGCTGATTCTTTCAAGAAGCTCGAAAGGCGCGATGCCCGTAACCTTGAAGACGGCGAACGGGACGAATTCATCTTCTTTGGCTCTCGTAATCGTGCGGTGAATCTCATTTTTTGTGCTGTCAAAAACTTCGTCGGTCGATTGTCCTTCGACCGAATAATCGAGAATCGTGCCGATATGCGCCGCGCCGAGCTTTTCAATCGTCGGTTGGCATTCTTCGATAGTTTCGCCGCCGCAGAACTGTTTGAAAATCGTATCTTTTATCAAACCTTTAACAGGTAAGCCGATTTTGAGCGCAAACGCGGTCGCTTTCGTCCCGATGTCCACAAGCAAATCCGAGTTAAACAATTTGAAAATGCGGTATTTTTCATTAAGGTCGGCGGTAGTTTTGTCGGCAAACGCGGTTTTCGTGTCCTGAAAGTTTAACTTGAAATCGCTCATTAGAAATAATTTATCATAGAGACACCGCAGACACAGAGTAAGAAAGAGAAAGATTTTATAAATTGTTTCTTTTTCCATTTTGCTTTATCATTTTGGTTTTATGTCTCTGTGGTGAAATTTATTTATGAGCAAAGCATTACCGAAACGAAGCGAAAATTATTCAGAATGGTATAACGAAATCGTCAAGCGCGCCGATTTGGCGGAAAACTCAGCCGTGCGCGGCTGTATGGTCATCAAGCCTTACGGCTATGCGATTTGGGAAAAGATGCAGCGCGCCTTGGACGATATGTTCAAGGCGACAGGTCATCAAAACGCGTATTTTCCGCTGTTTGTCCCGAAATCTTTTCTCGAAAAAGAAGAAGAACACGCCGAAGGTTTTGCCAAAGAATGCGCTGTCGTAACGCATTATCGTCTGAAATCGAATCCGAACGGCAAAGGCTTAATCGTTGACGAAAACGCGAAGCTCGAAGAAGAATTAATCATTCGCCCGACATCTGAGACGATAATCTGGAACGCTTACAAAAACTGGATTCAGTCGTGGCGCGATCTGCCTATCTTGGTAAATCAATGGTGCAACGTCGTGCGCTGGGAAATGCGCACGCGCATCTTTCTGCGAACCGCCGAATTTCTATGGCAGGAAGGACACACGGCGCACGCGACCGAAGCCGAAGCCGTCGAAGAAACCGAAAAGATGCTCGGAGTTTACGCCGAATTTGCCGAAAATTGGATGGCGATGCCGGTCATTAAAGGCGTCAAAACTGCCAGTGAACGCTTTGCCGGCGCGGTCGAGACATACTGCATCGAAGCCCTGATGCAGGACGGAAAAGCTTTGCAGTCGGGAACTTCACACTTTTTAGGACAGAATTTTGCGAAGTCTTTCGATGTTCAGTTCGTTAATAAGGAAAATACGCTCGAATACGCGTGGGCGACATCGTGGGGCGTTTCGACGCGGCTGATGGGCGCACTGATTATGGCTCATTCCGATGATAATGGTCTGGTGCTGCCGCCAAAGCTCGCGCCGATTCAGGTCGTCATTGTGCCGATATATCGCGCAATCGAAGATTTGGCGAAGATTGACGAAAAAATCATGCCGGTTATCGACGAGCTGAAATCTCTCGGCGTTTCGGTAAAATACGACGCCGACGACAAATATAAACCCGGCTACAAATTCGCCGAATACGAATTGCGCGGCGTTCCCGTCCGTCTCGCCGTCGGAATGCGCGATTTGGAAAACAACACCGTCGAAGTCGCCCGGCGCGATACTTTATCGAAAGACACGCGCTCGCTCGACGGAATTGCCGGACATATAAGCGCGCTTCTCGATGAAATTCAGGCAAACATCTATCAAAAAGCCTTGAATTTCCGCGAAGAAAACATATTTCGTGTCGATACATGGGAAGATTTCAAAGCCCGAATCGAAAAAGGCGGCTTCATCCTCGCGCATTGGGACGGGACGGCTGAAACCGAAGAAAAAATCAAAACCGAAACCAAAGCGACGATTCGATGTATTCCTCTGGATGCAGAAGAAGAAGAAGGAACAGACGTTTATTCGGGCAAACCTTCAAATAAACGTGTCGTATTTGCACGGTCTTATTAAAAGATGGATAAAGCAAGGCTTGAAACATTCAGCGACGGTGTGATTGCAATTCTGATTACGATTATGATTTTGGAGCTGAAGATTCCGCACGGGACGGACTTGGAAGCGCTGCAACCGCTTTTTCCGGTGTTTGTTACGTATGTTCTGAGCTTTATTTATCTGGCGATTTACTGGAACAATCATCATCACATGCTGCAAGCCACAAAGCATATTAACGGCAAGACTTTGTGGGCGAATCTGCATCTTTTGTTCTGGCTCTCGCTCGTCCCGTTCGTTACGGGCTGGATGGGCGAAAATCATTTCGCGCCGCTTCCGACCGCCGTTTACGGCATAGTTCTGCTCGGCGCGGCAATCGCTTATTATATTCTGCAAAATCAAATTGTCGCCGCACACGAAGCAAACGCTAATCTGAAAGCCGCGCTCGGCAACGATTTGAAGGGCAAAATCTCACCGCTCATCTATATCGCGGCGATAATTTTAGCCTTTGTAAATCAGTGGATTTCCGACGCGCTCTATGCGCTTGTCGCGCTGATGTGGCTTATTCCCGACCGACGTATCGAATCGAAAATAAACAAGAAAAGTCCTGTAGATTAATTGTGGAACATCTTTTGCCATCGATTGAGTAACTGAAATTTTTTGTATGCATTTTATACAGATTATTTTCAAATTTATATCAAGGGAAGGAGAAAATTTAAATGCAGGGACCACTTAGAGGAATTCTAGCCGGAGCGGCGGCTTACAAATGGGGCGGCGGTTGTTTATCGACGATTGTTATTTTTCTGATTGTGTTTTATTTGCTCGGTTTTGTGCGCTGTTAGTGATTTTGAAGCCGTAAAATGGTTAGAAAAACGTGAAAAAGAATTTATCTCTTTCGTGTTTTTCCGCATATTTTTTGCGGTTATTTATTTGCGAACGATGCAAATTCGAACATTTTTGTTCTTTGGGAAGCAGCTTCTGCTTCCTTTTTTTTATTTGCAAATTGGAATAAATCTTTCACGTCGCTTACTTTAAAGTGAAAGAGTATATTTTCAGCCGGAGGTAAAATTATGGATAAATTATTCGTTCCAATCATACTCGGAACAAACCGGAAAGACAGGCAAAGCAGGCATGTTGCCGAATGGGTTTTTTCCAAAATGCAGGCGCACGAGGAAATCGAGACGCAGCTTTTCGATGCGCGCGATTTCGAATTGCCGCGCGACGATTACGGAACGGAGATAAAAGATTTGTTTCCCGAATGGCGCGACGCGATAATTCGCGCCGACGCTCTGGTAATCGTTTCGCCCGAATATAATCACGGTTATCCGGGCATTTTAAAAAGCATTCTGGACTTGCTTTTGAAGGAATATATCCACAAAGCGGTCGCGCTGGTCGGCGTTTCGGCAGGTTCGTGGGGCGGAACGCGCGTGATTGAAGCTCTGGTCACGATGGTTCGTGAACTCGGTTTAGCGGTAACGTTTGCCGATTTAAATTTCCCGGGCGTCCGGCAGAAATTTGATGAAAACGGGAAATTATTGGACGAAGCTTATGAAAAGCGTGTGCAGGGATTTTTAGAAGAATTAGTCTGGATGAGCAAGGCTTTGCGCTGGGGCAGAGAAAATCTCGCTTCAAAACATCACTGAACAACTAAAAACCCGAAGTCAGGCATTAAGCCGTAACTTCGGGTTTTCATTTTTATATTCGAATCGCTTCTACGGTTGAACCGACGCAGGCGAAGGCGTATCGCCGCTTTGCCCGAAGACTCTCGCGCTGAACGCTCCGTTTGAGCTGTTCAGGCGATACCAGGCATTATTGCTCGGACGGAAAACCGCAATATCGGCTTTTCCGTCGCCGTCGTAATCCGCCGGAATCGGCATATCTTCAGCTAAACCGAAACGATAAACCGCGCTCGAATTCGTCGCCAGATTTAGAATATACCAGTTTCCTTCGCTCGGACGATAAACCGCGAACTCGGATTTTCCGTCGCCGTCGAAATCGGCTGTAACCGGCTTGTCAGTTGAAATTCCATACCAGACAATCAAAGCCTGACTCGAAGAGCTCAGAGAGATATACCAGATGCCCGTCGAAGGTCTGTAAATAACCAAATCGGCTTTGCCGTCGCCTTCAAAATCGCCCGAAAATGCTTTGTCGCCGCTTAATCCCCAATTTATGATTCTGACGCCGAGCGAACTTTGCTGAATATACCAAAGACCGTTTGAAGGTCGGAAAACGGCAAAATCGGTTTTTCCGTCGGCATCGTAATCGCCAGCCACCGGAACGTCGCCGGTCAGACCGAATTGCTGCGCGAAAAAGCCGGTCGAGCTGTTGAGAATATACCAGATGCCGGTCGAAGGACGGAAAACGGCAATGTCTTCCTTACCGTCGCCGTCATAATCGCCCGTAACAAGCTTGTCTTCGCTGATGCCGAAATGAGTCGTGTTGAAAGCGCCGGTCGAGCTATTTTCGATTTGCCACATTCCGGTGCTTGGCGAGTAAACCGAAAAATCCGTCTTGCCGTCGCCGTCAAAATCAGAAACCTGATTTTTGAGCGGCGCACTGACCTGGCTGGCGTCCAAAATTATTAAACCGTTCTTCAAATCGCCCGCTAAAATTTTATTTTGACCGGCGAAAGGAAAAACCGCCCAGTTGCCGTCATAAGTTGTCGGGAGCGCGTTTTGGCGACCGGTAGTGCCGCAGACCATATCCCACGGCTCGGTTTCTAAAACACCTTTTTTGCGTTCATCAACAGGCGCGGCAAAAGTCGATTGAAAAGTATCGTATTGCCCGACGCGTTTCGGGTCGGCAGGATTTGTTAAATCAAATACCTGAATTCCCGCCTGATACCATGCGACATACAGATAATTTCCCATCACGACCGGATTATGCGGCGTAACGGCATTTAATCCTAACGCGACCATTCCGATAGATTTTACCAGAAGCGGAACAGCCGGATTGGTAATGTTATAAACGCGAACATCGCCGTTTCCGTTGGATGTTTCACGGCAGCTATAGAGATAATTGCCGTCCTCGCTCGACCAGCTGCTGTGCATACTGTTTCCGGCGGTTGTGCTCGTCTGGTCTTCAATAAAACCGAGAAGCGACGGCGCTTGCGTTCCAATATTCGATATGTCGTAAATTTCGGTTCTGCCACGGTTTGACGCGCTTCCCCAACCAGAGGTAAACATCCGATTTCCGCGAATATGAACAGCATGAACCCAAGCAGTCTCGGTCGGATTAAGGTCGCGGATGAAAACAGGACTGGCAGGATTGCTGACGTTGATAACTTTTAATATTTTGCTTGAGAAACCGTTGAAATTTTCAATCAGATAATCCTGATTGTTTTGACGGAATACGACCATTTCGTGAATTGACGAGAAAGCGTTGTTTGCCGTGCTGACCGTTCCGAGCAAAACCGGATTGGCGGGATTGGTTAAATCGACAATATGAACGCCGCCGCCGTTTCCGCTTCCGAAATATCCGCGATTGCCAATGACTATTGCTTCGAGAAATTGCTGATTGTTTCCGGGATTGTACCAGGAAGACAGAACGGGCGCATCCGGATTTGAAATATCATAGATGAATACGCCGCGACAGTTATAGCTGCCTTGCACAGCTATATTCCCGTCCGCAAAAATATCAGCATATTTGAGATTGCTCGAAGCGCACGAAGGAAGCGGAGTCATTCTTGAAATAGGGTCAAGCTGCGCGCGAAGCCTGACTTTTTGAGCAAACACACTATCGCTCATTCCAAGCATTAATATAAAAAAACTGATTATTACAAAACTGAATTTTAGTTTCAGCAAAACACGAATACGCATTATTTATTTCTCCAAAATAAAAGCAGGGGTAAGTTAGATGTCTTCGGCAAAGTAATATTTTCACTTATTTTTTGCAAAAAAACAAGCTTAAACCTTTAATTTACCTGTAGTTTTATGAATTCTTACGAAACCGCCTGCGAAGCGTTTCGCATTACCAGGTCAAAAGTTCCGGGCGCGACCTTGCGAAACCGGCGGTTGCGGTTTAATGAAACGGCAATCGAAATGGTCGGATTGTTTCCTTTAAATTCGAAACCGCCCGCGACGAGCAGATTGTAAAGCTCGTTGACGTGCAGCGGCTGCGTGGCTTCGCGCAGAAGCAAAGTGCAAGCCTGCGTGATGGTACGGTCGGTAAAACGATGATTTACAGGCTCGATGTGCGAACCGATTGAAGGGACGTTTCGGGAATGATTTATATATGCAACCGAATTATTATTGTTATTATTGCGGTAATTCTTCGGATATGAATTCTGATTGTTCGGACTCGGACGCGGATTTCTTTTCAAATCCCGCGCCAATTCATAATCGTCGTCCTCAAATTGAGCTTGCGCCGATTTATTTTTGCGTGACTTGCTTGAACCCATCGTTGCCAGAAGGCTGTAAATCGCGGCTTCGGTCTGCTCGGCGCTGTTCTCCATCGCTTCGATTTCTTCACGCAGACTTTCGGCTTCGGATTCAACTTCACGCAGCCGTCCGAGAAGACGATTCTGCGCGTTGCGCGTCTGGCGCAGGCTTTGCTCCAATGTCGAAATCAGATTTTCGTTTAACATAAGATCAGATGGCGATTTTCCAGAATAATCCAAAATTTTCTCCGCTCAAACTTTCCGGTTAGTTGCTTCTTTGTATCATATAGCCCGGAATTTCTTCTAAAGCAGAACGATACTCTGTTTTTGCCAAAACTGCAAGATTTTTCAGCGCTTCATTAGCAAAATTGTAAGCCCGGTTTCGCGTTTCTTCTAATAAACCGTAGCTTTCGAGCTTTTCCGTTAAGCTTTCGCGCGAAACGTTTTCGTAATTTCCTTCGTGCATTATATTTTCCAGATGCCGCCGCACTTCCGGTTCTTTTTCGCGCAGGAGAATCAAAGGCAGAGTTAATTTTCCTTCCAAAAGGTCGGCTCCGGCGGCTTTTCCGAGAATTTCCTCTTCGGCGGTAAAATCGAGCAAATCGTCGGCAAGCTGAAAAGCCGTTCCGAGATTCATTCCATAATCGCGCAAAGCGGCTTGCTCTTCTTTCGACGCATTCGCCAGAATCGCGCCGATTTCGCAGCAAGCCGAGAAAAGAAAAGCGGTTTTTCTCTGCAAAATATCAAAATATTCGGTTTCCGAAATCTCAGTTTTGCCGAGCGTCGTAAGCTGAATCAATTCGCCTTCGGTCATTTTGCGCGTCAGGCGCGTTAAAATATCGAGAATCTGGAGACTTCTTTCCTTGAGCGAAGTTTCAAAAGCCGACATATAAAGCCAATCGCCCATCAAAACGGCTGACTGATTGCCGAAACGCGCGTTTACCGAAGCGCGATTTCGCCGCAAATCGGCGTTGTCGATAATATCGTCGTGAACGAGCGTCGCCGTGTGAAGCATTTCCATGACGGTCGCAAGCCTGATGATATTTTTATTTTTCGGGTTTCCGCCGACCGCGTAATTCGACAAAAGCAAAAGCGCCGGGCGCACGCGCTTGCCGCCCGAAGCGCGCAGATAATCGCCGAGATAATTGATAACCTGAATATTCGAGCTTGCCTGACGGTCGAATTCGGCTTCGACCAAATCCATCTCGGATTTTATAAGGCTGAAAATTCTCTGCGCCGCGATGTGCGGGTTTAATTTTTCTCTGATTGGTGAAAATGACTGCATTTATTCTTTTGCTTTTGAATAAGTCAAATAGTATTTTCCCTTAATCAAATTAATATCAACCGTTCCCCAGCTTCTCGAATCCGATGAATTATCACGATTGTCGCCCATTACAAAATAGTTATATTCGGCTATTTTTTTCGGCGGCATATTCATTTTCGTTTGATTAAGATTTTCATCAATATATGACTCATCTAAAATTTGTTCGTTAATATAAACTTTACCACTTCGAATCTCGATAGTTTCGCCGGGCAAGCCTATAATTCTTTTAATATATGATTTAGTTCTGTCTTTCGGGTAAAGAAATGTAATTACATCGCTCCGTTTTAATTCGCCGGGAGTTTTATCTATCAAAATCCTGTCGCCATTATTAAACGTCGGCATCATCGCTCTACCTTCGACAACGACGGGCTGAGATGAACAGGCTGAAAATAATAAAGACGTGAGAATAAATATTACAGCCAAATAAATTTTGTTCATCTTAACATTTAATTACTGCGATAATTATCGAACTTCATATCTATCCCGAAATCTTTCGCTTTGAGCTTGGCGATAACGTCCTGCAAAGTGTCGCGGTCTTTGCCCGAAATGCGCACGGTTTCGCCCTGAATCGAAGCCTGAACTTTCAGTTTCGCGTCTTTGATAAATTTGACGATTTCCTTTGCCTTTTCGGTCGGAATTCCCTGTTGGATTTTCACCGTCTGGCGAACCGTTCCGCCCGCGGCAGGCTCGATTTTTTGATAATCCAGAGCCTTCAGCGAAATGCCGCGCTTGACGAATTTACTTTGCAGAATATCGTTCATATTACGCAGCTTTGTTTCGTCTTCGGCAGATAAAACAAGGTCTTTGTCGGCAAGCTCGGCTGATGCCTTGCTTCCCTTAAAATCAAAGCGCTGCGAGATTTCTTTGCTCGTCTGGTTTAGCGCGTTTGTAACTTCCGCGTAATCGGTTTTTGAAACAATGTCGAATGAATTTTCTTTTGCCATTTTTATATTTTGCCACAGAGAACACAGAGTTCACAGAGATAGATTTATGAAATTGTACTTTTCTCAGCCCTCTCCGTGTTCTCTGTGGCTAAACTTATCCTGAAAAAGTCTAAAAAATTTTGTGTCGTCTGATATGCCAGTTTTTCCGGTTCAACTTCGTAAAAATCAGCCAAAAACTGCGCCGTGTGGACAACGTATGATGGTTCGTTGCGCTTTCCGCGAAACGGAATCGGCGTTAAAAAAGGACAATCGGTTTCGATTAATAATTTTTCGAGCGGAACGACTTTTGCCGCATCACGCAGGTTATCGGCTTTTTTGAACGTTACGTTTCCGGCGAAAGAAATCAAAAATCCGATTTCCATTAAACTTTCAGCCATCTCCGCGCTTCCACCGAAACAATGCATTATTCCGCCGCGAAATTCCGCGTAATCGGTTTCTTCGCGCAAAATTTTGACCGTTTCATCGTTCGCGTCTCTCGAATGAATAATAATCGGTAAATCCAAAATTTTCGCCGTCCGAATCTGCCTTCTAAAAACCTCAATCTGAACGTCTCGCGGGCTGTGGTCGTAATAAAAATCCAGCCCGATTTCGCCCCAGGCGATAACTTTTTCGCTCGATTTTACGAGTTCAATCAAATGATTTTCGGCTTTGTCGTCGTATTCTTTCGCATCGTGCGGGTGAACGCCGACCGAGGCAAAGACATTTTCGTATTTTCCGGCAACCGCAACCGCTTTATCGATTTCGCCGTTGTGCGGATTTCCCGTCCCGACATTAAGCATTGCCCGAACGCCCGCGTCATTTGCGCGTCGCACAACTTCGTCGCGGTCGGCGTCAAAAGCTTCTCCGTCGATATGACAATGCGAATCAATAAAAATCATTTGTGAGTCAATTCGGCTTTGTGTTCTTTTGTAATTCTCGATAAAAAGCGTAAAGCTTCATTCACAGCTTCAGAACTTGGAAAATCTTCGGCGACATCCGAATCTAAAACGACGGTTCTTTGCATTTGATTGTATTCTTCTGCAAAACGATTAGGACGCGCCTTAGAATAATCAAACCTATACTCAGATTTCATTTCGTCCGCTTCTCCATTTTTCATTTTCTTCATACCCTATTACAAATTCACGTTTTTCATCGATAGAATGCTCATCGTCATAGAACATTTTAGCAAATATATCGCCAAATACCGTGCTGGCTTCCTCAAAGCTTATGCCGTGTTTTTTGAGATTTGTTTCAGCTTTTTCCTTGTCCCATTCAAACCGCATCAAAAGCATCTCCGCCGGGAATTAACAGAAAATCATTTATTTTAGTCTCGCGCCGTTCGGAACGTCTTCATCAAATGTTGCCAGAACGGGTTTGCCTTCTTCGCCGACCGAAGCGGCGCAAACCATTCCCTGCGATTCGAGACCGCGAAGCTTGCGCGGTTTGAGATTTGCGACGACGACGATTTTTTTGCCGATGAGCTTTTCCGGCTCGTAATGTTCGGCAATTCCAGCCAGAATCTGGCGCGGATTCTCTTCGCCGACATCGACCATAAAGCGCAAAAGCTTATCCGATTTCGGCACTCTTTCGGCTTCGAGAATCTGCCCGACGCGTAATTCTACTTTGATAAAATCGTCGATTGTAATGAAATTATCTTCGCTTTCCGCTTCCGGTTTGTCCGGCGATGCAGGCGATTCCGTCTTTGCATTTTCGGCTCTCAACTCTTGACTCTCGACTCTCGACTGTTCTATTTCACTCATAACTTTTGCCTTGTCAATTCGCGGAAAAACGGCTTTTGTCTCGCCGATTTTTGTTTCCGCATTTAATTCTCCCCATTTCAGATTTTCAGGATTTATTTTTGAAATCTCGCCGCTTAAACCGATTTGCGCGTAGATTTCTTTTGCCGCGACGGGCATCACCGGATAAAGCAAAACGCACAGCCAGCGCAGAGTTTCGGTGGCGCGATATAAAACCGCGTTGAGCGTTTCCGTTTGATGTTCGTCTTTGACGAGCTCCCAGGGTTTTGCGTCGGAAATCAATGTGTCGATTCGCTTGATGACAACCCAGATTGTTTCCAGCGCCTGCGAGAACTCGAAATTATCGAAACGACGCACAAACTCGTCGCGCGCGTGTTCGAGAACGGAGACGAGCTCCTGCTCGTCCGCATTTATGCCGGCGCGTTTTGCGTATAAATAGTTGATTTCCTGAATTTTTCCCGACGGAATCAAGCCTTCGCGATATTTGTTTATCATCGAAAACGTGCGGCTCGCTAAATTGCCCAAACCGCTCGCCAAATCGGCATTCGCGCGCTCAATCAGATTTTCGTAGCCGAATTTTCCGTCCTGCCCGAAAACCATATCCCGAAGCAGAAAATAACGAATCGCATCGATTTGAAAATGCTTGTGAAGCACGTCGATTTCGATGACATTGCCGAGCGTTTTGCCCATTTTTCGCCCGTCCGCGTCGAGCCACATTCCGTGCGCGTAAACCGTTTGCGGCAAATCGATTTTCGCGGCAAGCAGAAACGACCACCAGTAAATCGTGTGAAAACGCAGAATGTCTTTGCCGACCAGATGCGTCGCGTTTTGCCAGAATTTTTCAAAACCGATTCCCGCGCGTTCCGAGTTCCCGTAGCCGATTGCCGTGATGTAGTTCGAAAGCGCGTCCATCCAGACATACATTACGTGATTCGCGTCGCCCGGAACGGGAACGCCCCACGCGACGGAAGATTTTTCGCGGCTGATAGACAAATCCTGCAAGCCGCGTTTTATAAAAGCGACGACTTCGTTTCGGCGTCCTTCGGGACGAATTTTCTGCGGATTTTCTTCGATGATTTTCAGAAGCGTTTCGTCATAATCCGAGAGGCGAAAAAAATAGCTTTCTTCGGCGACTTTATCGAGCGGTCGTTCGTGAATTTTGCAGAGCGGAATGTCGGAGTCGTCCGGTTTTACATATTCATCCTCATTTTTAAATTCGGCACACGGAGCGCAGAACCAGCCTTCGTAAAAGCCTTTGTAAATCGTCGAATTCCCTTTCGGTGTTAAATTTCCGGCAATTTCCCGCCAGAGATTGTGGACGGCTTCATAGTGAAACGGTTCGGTCGTCCGCATAAAAATATCGTAGCCGCCGTCACCGTCCAGACGAAAATCGTGAAACATACGCTTTAACTCGCCCGAAATATAATCGACCTGCTCTTTCGGCGTTCGCTTGTTGGCTTCGGCAGAGCGTTGAATATTTATGCCGTGTTCATCGGTTCCGGTGAGAAAAAATGTCTCAAAGCCGCGCTGGTGTTTATGTTTTTGAACGACATCGGCAACAATCGTCGTATAAAGATGCCCGAGGTGCGGAAGGCTGTTAGCGTAATAAATCGGCGTCGTAATGTAAAAAGTTTTCATCGTCAAAAATTAAGTGCAGCGTGTAAAATTATTATTCTACACGCTGCACTCTGTAAACTAAAATAAACCTTATCAGCCCGAAACAGACAGCGAAAGACTATTGTTAATTTCGCTGTCCATTTCTAACCGCCGGTATTTATCTGACTAGAACGTAAAGAAATTAGCTAATGGATTGTCATCCGCTCCTGTTCCCCATACCACCGGAGAAGGCACTTGTCCGTTCGAACTGTTAATCCACCAAAATTCGCCGGTTGTCGGGCGCCATACCGCAACATCGGCTATACCGTCGCCATCATAATCGCCTCGCACCGGAAAATCTTGGTCAAGAAAATCCGGGTCGCCGATGCCGAACAACTGCGGCGCAACCAGAGCGCCGGTTGCGGTATTTCTGATAAACCAGTATCTGGCGTCAGCACCTGTTCCGCCTGCTCTCCAGGCAACAAGGTCAGCTTTACCATCACCCGTATAATCATCGGGATTGATCAAAAAGTCGATGTTGAAATTTCCCCACTGGCAGCGCAGAACATAGGCTCCGGTCAGAGCGTCGGCAATGTGCCACGTTGTTGCGCCCGTGCCGTTAACGACCTGTGCGATAATTAATTCCTCTCTGCCGTCGCCGTTAAAATCCGCTCCCTGAAAAGCAAGTGTCGATTCGCCGGCTACGAGTCTGCCGAACTGAACATCGCGATAAGCTCCGTTTGAGCTATTGCGAATAAGCCAGTGCAGAATTTGGTTCGGGGCTGCGCCGATGATTCGAATAACACATTCGTCATCTTTTCCGTCGCCGTCATAATCGCCGACTCGACCGAGATTATCACCGGCTTGACCGAAGTATTTATATTCTGTAGTTCCTCCGCCGAACGGGCTGATATAAAAAATACCGTTTCTCCAGACGGTATATTCCGCTTTAAGTCCACCCGTATAATCACCGGATGAGCTTACATTATCGCCGACTATTCCGTGTACCTGACCGCTTGTCGCTCCGCTTCCGCCATTTTCGCGTGTTTTCCAGGTAACCGGCGTACCTGTCGCGCCGAGTTCCAGAACCGTAAAATCGGTTCTTATGTCGCCCGTGAAATCATAAGTTCTATGTGGGGTAGGAAGCCCTTCAGTAGCGTCTGTTTTATCTTGCCCGAAGACGGCTCCGGTGCTCAAAATACAAACAGCACAAATAATCGATCCAAAATACATCGCGTATTTTGAAAAACGTTCAATTTTTCTTTCTTTTTTTTGCATTTTCTCTCCTCTAATTTAACCGAATCTGACATCCTTTATACCGGGGAAAGATGCCAATTCAAAATTGATGTAATATTTTATGCGAGATTAATTTAGTCCGGCATAAATTATTCAAAACAGTAATTTTATAATCTTACACTTTTGCTTTTAATCAGGTCAACAGATTTATACCGGGCTGGCTGTTAAATTTGTCCGAATCCTTATTTTTATGTGATTAATTTATGAGATTACAGGAAAAAAATAAAAAAGCAGTAAAAAATTAGCGGTTTGCAGTAAAAAAGTGTACTGCAAACCGCTAACTGTTTCCGTTTACTTTCTTTATCTAAAGCCTATTTTCTGTTCGGCTGCGCGCGGGCAAATTCGTCTTCCGCGTTAAATGCCGGAAGCTTCGGCAAATTTGAAACTCTCATACCTATCGCCATCGAAATTTCCAAAGACTGAATCATCCCGTCATATCGCCAGTTTTCATCAAATTCATCCGACGGTTGGTGATAATTTTTCGCGTTATATTCGTCAAAAAACTTTTTGCTCCAATCCTTCGGCTTGCCGATAAAATCATCGCCGGTATGGACGCTCAAAGCCGGAACGCCGGATTTTGCAAACGGGAAATGGTCAGAACGAAAAAAAGAGCCTTGTTCGGGACGCGAATCGGGCAAAAAAGTCATTTTTCGCTCTTTCAAAACATCGCTAACGATTGTCCAAAGACTTGAACGCTCAGCGCCGAGAGCGCCGTAATCACGCGTCAAACCGAAAAAATTGCCGCCGTCGACATTGATATTCGCCGCCGTTTTGTTAAGCGGAAAAACCGGATGCGCCGCATACCATTCAGCGCCGAGAAGTCCTTGTTCTTCGGCGGTCGTAAAGACAAAAACCTGCGAGCGTTTCGGCTGTTCGGCTTGCGGCAGCTTTGTAATGGCTTTGGCGAGAGCCAGAACCTGCGCGCAGCCTGACGAGTTGTCGAGCGCGCCGTTATAAATCGTGTCGCCTTTTGCATTCGGCGCGCCGATTCCGAGATGGTCCCAATGCGCCGTGTAAACGACATATTCATTTTTCAGATTCGCATCGCTTCCCTGCCAGATGCCGACGACATTCGGCGCATCGACGCGTTTTAATTCACTTTTAATATTTATTTTTGCTTTGAGTCCTAGATTTACAGGCTGAAAATCGCGCGATTTGGCATCTTCACGCGAGCGGTTCAAATCTTTTCCCGCAATAGCGAAAATCTTTTTCGCGGTTTCTTCGGTCATCCACGAGCGCATTTGCAAAAACGGCGTTTTATCCGTTTCGGCGCGGGCAATGTCGTAACGCCACGAACCGTTTGAAGTTCGGACGACGTTCCAGCCGTAACCGGCGGATTCGGTCGTGTGAATCAAAATCACGCCCGCCGCGCCCATTCGCGCCGCCTGCTCGTATTTGTATGTCCAGCGACCGTAATAAGTCAAAGCTTTGCCGCCGAAAAGATTCGGTTCAGCGGTTGTCGCAGGCGGGTCATTGACCATCATGACGAGAATTTTGCCGCGATAATCGCTCGCATTTCCCTTGTAATCGTTCCATTTCTGACCGGGCGCATCGATGCCGTAACCGACATAAACGAGGTCTGCGTCAAGCGAAACGTCGTCTTTCTGCGCGCCCGTAAACGCGACAAAATCCTCGGCGAATTTGAAACTTGCGCTGCCGCTGCCGCCTGAAATATTCAAAGTCGTATCGGGCGAAGCTTTCACGGCAACCAGCGAAACAGGCTGAAAAAAGCTTCCGTTTTTGCCCGCGCCTTTAATTCCCGACGCTTCAAGCTGCGCGGCAATATATTTTGCCGCAAGCTCGCCGCCGCGCGTTCCCGGTCCGCGACCTTCGAGCAAATCGTCGGACAAAAATCTAACGTGCGCTCTTAATTCATTTTCGCTGAAAAGGTTTGTATATACGCCTTTGGTTTGAGCAAAAGTCAAAGAACTAAATAAAGATAAAATAAACAAGAAACTTATAATTTTTCTAAACATGTTTTCCTCAAAAATTTATTCCTGAATCTTTTCAAATCCGCAATTATTACAGGTCAGCCTTAGCTTAGGTTTTACAAGAGGAATGCCGAAAAACAATAAAATTCCCTTCAAGCCGAGCGCTTCGCGGTGCGGGCTTAAGTCGCGGCTGCCGCATTTTTCGCATTCTCCGTAACCCGTGTCGGCATCTTCCATTTCTCCTTCGACGATTTCAGAGCTTCCGAGTTCTTCTATAAACGCGGCGGCGTCTTCGGCGTCTTCAGCCGGAACTTTAATTTTTATTCCGCCGACCGCATTTGCAAGCAGATTAAACGTCCCGACTATGTTTTCATCAGCCAGATAAACTTCAAAACCTTCGGCTTCCAGTTGATTTTTATAAAATTCGGCTTCGACAATATTGTATGTTGTAGCGACCGTCGCCAGCTCATCGCTCATAAATTATCCTTTAATCAAGCTCATCGCCTCGGCACGCGTACGCGAATCTTTGCGAAATCCGCCCAGAACCGCCGATGTAATTGTCTTCGCGCCCGGCTTTTTCACGCCGCGCAGAGTCATACAGGTATGCTCGGCTTCGATAACGACCATCACGCCGATTGGATTCAGTTCATCGAAAAGCGTCTGCGCGATTTGCTGCGTCAGACGTTCCTGCACCTGAAGGCGGCGCGCGAAAATCTCCGCGATTCGCGCCAGTTTCGAAAGCCCGACGATTCGCCCGCCTTTCGGAATATAGGCGATATGACATTTGCCCGTAAAAGGCGCGAGATGATGCTCGCAGACCGAAGCGATGGAAATGTCTTTGACAATCACCATTTCGTCGTGCGAATCGCCCGGCAGCGGAACGATATGCTCGCGCGCGTCTTCCCACATTCCTTCGGTCAGCTCGGCATAAAACTGCGCGACTCTTTCCGGCGTTTTCTGCAAACCGTCGCGGTCTGCATCTTCGCCGATTCCTTCAAGCATCAGGCGCACGCCTTTTGCGATTTTTTCCAAATCGATTTTTTTCTTTTTAGCCAATTTAATCCCCTAATTTTTCAACTTTTCCAAAATATTCTTTTCTATTTCCTGAAATGAAATGTTCGATTTTACAGCAATTTCCCGCACTTGCTCATATTCAGGCTTGGCATTGACGATTTTTCCATTATAACGGGCGATTTTAACGTCGATTATGCCAAATTCGGTTTCAATTTTAACAATCTCGCGCGGCAGGCAATCTCTTTTAATTTCAGTAACGCGAACTCCGAGCGTCGTCGTTTCAGTGTAAAGCAATCCGGTTAAATCTTCCCTTTTTTCCGGCTCGCAAAGAATCGAAATCATCGTCGCCGGACGATTTTTCTTCATTTGAATCGACGTAAACCAGCAATCCAACGCGCCAAATTCGAAAGCGCGCTCCATCACAAAACCCAGAATCTGCGGCGATAAATCGTCAATATTCGTTTCTATAAGAACAAGGTTTTCGGCTTTCGATTTTCGGTCTTCGATTTTATTTCGTAATTCGTAATTCGTAATTCGTAATTCGTTTTCTGTTTCCCCTAAAATTAATCTCAACACATTCGGAAAATCTTTATATTCTCTCGTTCCAGCACCGTAAGCCGTTTTTTCGACCCGCATTTCGGGAATCTGCCCGAATTCTTCGCAAACTGTGGCAATAATCGCCGCGCCGGTCGGAGTTATCAATTCGCCTTCGATTTCAGTCGAATAAATCGGTACATTTTGCAAAAGCTCGGCAACGGCAGGCGGCGGAACCGGAAATTTGCCGTGCGCCATCTTTGCAAAGCCGCTTCCGACGTGAATTTTTGAACACGCGAATTTTTCGATTCCGAGCAATTCAAAACAGATACACGCGCCGACGACATCAATTATCGCGTCCATCGCGCCGACTTCGTGAAAATGAACTTTTTGAACATCAATCCCGTGAATTTTCGCTTCCGCTTCGGCGAGTTTTGTAAAAATCGCAATCGCTCTTTTTTTTATTTTTTCATCTAACAGCGAATCGCCGATGATTTTTTCGATTGTGTGCAGATGCCTGTGCGCGTGTTCGTGCGGAACTTTTACCTCGGCGTGAATCGCGGAGATACCCGAACGGTCAACTCCCGAAAATTCTATTTCAAACTCGGAAATATTGAGGAGTTTTATTTGTTCGACAAGCTTTTCGCGGCTGACGCCGAGCGCGACCAGCGCGCCGAGAATCATATTGCCGCTCGCGCCCGCAAAACAATCGAAGAAAAGAGTTTTCATAAGAAGAATTTCACCACAGAGACACAGAGACACGGAGAAAATAAATAAACATCCTGTAAATCCTGTCTATCCTGTATTAATTTTACTTTATTCATCTGCGATTTCATTTTATTTAAAAAGTCTAAACGCCGAAATCAAACAGGTCAAAGTGAGCATTTCGTATCTTCGCCTTCTTTGCGATATACTTTCCTTTTTGTTTTAAGAGGTTTGAAAAAACGTGAATTTATCCGAACTGCAAAATGTTTTGCGCGAAAAGGTCGTCCAAATCGCCAAAGATAATTTTAATATCGAGCTTGAAACGGTCGTCGCCGAATTTCCGCCGAAAACGGAATTGGGCGATTTGGCTTTTCCGGTCGCATTCGAGCTTGTAAGGCGAATCAAACAAACGACCGGCGAAAAGAAAAATCCGCGCGACATCGCTGAAACTCTAAAATCCGCGCTCGAAGAAAACGAATCGGTCGGGCGCGTCGAAGTCGCCGGCGCGGGTTATCTGAATGTTTTTTTCAACCGGGCGAAATTTTTAGCCGAAAATCTCAACGCTGAAAATTCAAAACCTAAATCCGGCGCAAAAGTCTGCGTCGAGCACACTTCCGTTAATCCGAACAAAGCCGCGCATATCGGTCATGTCAGAAACGCCGTTCTCGGCGATACGTTTGTCAGGATTTTGCGCTCAAACGGCAAGCGCGTCGAGATTCAATATTATATCGACAACACGGGCGTTCAGGTCGCCGATGTCGCCATCGGGTTTATGTATCTCGAAAATATGAATCTCGACGAAATAATCGTGCTCGACGCAAACCTGCGCGCCGAAGGCAAATCTTTCGATTATTTCTGTTGGGATTTATACACAAAAGTCGGCAAAACTTATCAAACGGACGAAGACTTAAAAGCAAAACGCGCCGAAGTTCTGCATTTAATCGAAGAAGGAAACAATTCGACGGCGGAATTGGCAGATTTTATTTCTACACGAAACGTTCAATGTATTGTCGATACGATGGAGCGTTTCGGAATTCGTTACGATTTGCTGCCGCGCGAATCGGAAATTCTGCATCTTCATTTCTGGCAGAAAGCGTTTGAAGAAATGAAAAGGCGCGGCGTGATTCATCTTCAAACCGAAGGAAAACACGCCGGTTGCTGGGTGATGCCGTTCGAATCGCATTCCGGCAACGAAGAACACGAAGCCGACAAAATTCTCGTCCGTTCAAACGGAACGGTTACATATACGGGCAAAGACATCGCTTATCAAATGTGGAAGCTCGGGCTTCTCGGTCTGGATTTTAACTACAATCTTTTTCACAAATACGACGACGGAAAAGACATTTGGATAACGACGGCTGATAATTCGGAATACGAAAACGTGCCCGAATTCGGCAACTGCGAAACTGTTTACAACGTCATCGACACGCGCCAGTCTTACCCGCAGGACATTGTAAAAAAAGGCGTTGCGGCGATTTTTCCTGAAAAAGGCGAAGCGGCGAGCGTTCATCTTTCGTATGAGATGGTCGCGCTGAGTCCTGCGGCAGCCGTGGAATTGGGTTTTAAAATTTCCGACGAAGACAGGCAAAAATCGTTTATCGAAATGTCCGGCAGGAAAGGTTTGGGCGTAAAAGCCGACGATTTGCTGAATCGTCTGGAAGAAAACGCTCTGGCGGAAGTCGAAAAACGACATGCCGATTTAACTTCCGATGAAAAGAAAAATACCGCGCACATAATCGCCGTCGGCGCGCTGCGCTATTTTTTGCTCAAATTTACAAAAAATACGGTCATCGTTTTCGACTTCAAAGAGGCGCTTTCGTTCGAAGGCGAAACGGGCTGTTTTTGTCAATATTCGGCGGTTCGCGCCAATTCGATTTTCCGAAAACTCGAAGAAAACGGGCTGGAAAAAGCGTTTGAGACGATTTCAAGTTCAAATGCTGAAATTTCGGAAATTTTATCAAGCGAAAATGAAATCTGGGCTTTGATAACCTTAAATTCGCGGCTTTCCGAAACGATTTCGCAAGCCGTAAATGCAACCGAACCGGCAATTCTGGCGAAGTACACATTTGGACTCGCCAAAGCGTTTAATCTTTTCTATCACAATCACAAGATTTTGACCGAAGAAAACGAGTTCAAACGCGCCGTTTTGATTGCGGCGGCGGATTTAACCAGAAAAACTCTGACTTCGGCGCTGAACACGCTCGGAATCGATGTTCCCGAAAGAATGTGAGGCGATTTTAGATTTTAGATTTTGGATTGGCAGAGAAATTGCTATCTGAATCTTGGAAGTTTTGATATTTTGAAAAAACTGCGTTAATTCGCACTTTTTGCAGTATATAAATGGCAATTTGCCGAAATCGGTCGCAATTTGCCAAAATGTCTTAAAGAAATTTTATGCTAATCGTAATGAAACCCGACGCGACTCAGAAAGAACTTGAGCGCGTCCTGCAAATAATAGAAACGCTCGGTTTTCGCCCGCACGCGATGCCCGGCGCATCTCGCACTGCCATCGGAATTACAGGCAATCAGGGCGCGGTTGACCCGGCGCATTTTGAAAATCTGCCCGGCGTTGCCGACGCGATTCGCGTTACAAAACCTTATAAATTAATCTCGAAAGATTTGCGTCCCGAAAAATCGGTCGTCAAAGTCGGAAACTCGACAATCGGCGGCGACGAACTCGCGATTATTGCCGGACCTTGCGCGATTGAATCGACCGAACAGGTCTTTAAAGTCGCCAAAGCAGTTGCCGAAAGCGGGGCAAAATTCTTTCGCGGCGGCGCGTTTAAACCGAGAACTTCGCCTTATGCTTTTCAGGGAATGGGCGAGGACGGCTTGAAAATTCTGGCGGAAGTCCGCGAGCAGTTCGGCTTGAACATCGTAACGGAAGCGATGGACGAGCGCGGCATCGATTTGGTCGAAAAATACGGCGACTGCATCCAAATCGGCGCGCGCAATATGCAGAATTTTTCGCTTTTGAAATATGCCGGAAAAACGCGCAAACCCGTTTTGCTCAAACGCGGTCTTTCGGCAACTCTCGACGAATTTCTTCTCGCTGCCGAATATGTTATGTCGGAAGGAAATTACGACGTGATTTTATGCGAGCGCGGCATCAGAACTTTTGCCAATCACGCGCGAAATACGATGGATTTATCAATCGTTCCGGCAGTTCACAAAATGACGCATCTGCCGATTATAATTGACCCTTCACACGGAACGGGCAGAAATTATATGGTCAATCCCTTGGCGAGAGCCGGAGTTGCGGTCGGCGCTGACGGATTGATTATCGAAGTTCATCCTTGCCCGGAAGAAGCGCTTTGCGACGGCGCGCAGGCTTTGACTCTTGAACAATACAAGGAGCTTTACGAACAGGTAAATGCAATTCATGCAATTCTCGCACAAAAAGAAATGTCGATTGCTTTAGTTTAAATTTCAAATAAAAATCCGCGCCTGCTTCCCGAAGCGAGCGCGGATTTTTATTTTTCCGTTTGCCTTTTGCCTATTTTGCCAAACGAAGTTTTAGAAAACTGTAAAATTGAATGTAGCAGCTCAGCATTGCCGTAACGATTAAAAGCGTCATCGGCAGGAACTTGAAAGCTTCGGGCAAAACTATGCCCAGAGACTGTTTGAACATCGCGCCGAGAATAATTGCAAATACGGCAATCACGCTTCTGCCGAAAAGCCATTGCCCGAAGACTGGTTTATCGTCCGATTCCAGAAAATACGGCAGTGCAATCAACATCAAAAGTGTTATTGCCATAAAGACCGAATCTATCGCAAAAATGCTTAAAGTTTGACCGAATTCGACTGCCAGGAAGAATAAAACAAAAGTCGTGTCAATCGCAAAACTTCTGTCTGTAACTTCTTCTCTTTGCACCTGTTTGACCTGCGCTAAAGTTTTCATAAATTTATTTCGTATCGATTTCAAACACTGCGCTTAAACCTCAAGCAACTGACCGCTTAAATTGGTATTAATTATTTCAACCTATATAGTAACGCGACAAAACGACAAAAACAGGAACATTTATTTTCACTACGCTACAAATTAGGATACTGCCGGATAATTCAAACTGTTTTATAGCCAGCAATTTTCATGCCTCTTTTATTTTCCCGACTTGCTGAACTGGTCGTAAGCCACGCGGAAAAGCTCTGATAAAGCCTTCGCCGTTTCGGGCGTTAAGTTCTTGTCAGCGCGAAGGTGCGCTTCGACAATTTCCGGCGTCGCTTCGTGCGGATAATAAACTACCGCTTCGACATTCTCGCTGTCGCCCGATTTTTTCATCACGCGGTCAACCGGCATATTGAGCCAGCTCGTCAGACGCGCAATGTTGTCGGCGTCGGGTTTGCCCGTTCCGTTTTCGATGCGCGAAAGCGTCGAAGCTGAAACGTTTGTTACGTCCGTCACGTCGCGCAGACTAAGATTTAATTCTTCGCGGCGGCGCTTGATGGCGCGTCCGAGTTCGACCGTATTGATTAGACTTTCGTTTTTGTAAGCCATAATAATTTTTCTCCAATTCTCAATTTAAGTTGACGAAAACTTTTCTCTAAATTGCCTTCGCCTTCCGTCCTAACCAAAATGAATCTAACACAAAATTATTTTAGATGCAACACTGCGTTTCACGCTTGCAACAAATAAATTTGTCTGATACAATGTTTCATAGATGAAACGAACGTATATTCATCAGTAGGTAAAGAGTTGAAATTATAATAATTTACCTGAGTTTAAGGAGAAGAAATGACAGCAATAGCAGTAGAAAAAAATACTTCGGAAAAACGTGAAAAAAGAGCCAAATCGATTGCAGCGATGGGACTTGTCAACCGTGAAGGCGACAAATTCCGCGTTTCGACGCCTTCTTTGCGCGGCAGACAAACTTCTTATGAAGTCTGGCGCAACGAGATGGGTCGAATTCGTTGCAATTGTTTGGAGTTTGAAGAAGCTGCTGTCAGCGATTCGGCGTTTCGATGCGAGCATATATTGGCGGTGAAACACGCTCTGGTCGCAAAAAATACCGAATCCGTAACGAAAGAACCGATTATGGTTACGACCGAAATCGAAGTTGTTTCAAATGACAAAAGCGAAACTGAGTCGCGTGATGATTTGGGAATGCGGAATGCGGAACGCGGATTTGAAAACGAATCCAAAATCCAAAATCCAAAATCCAAAATCGAGATGTCCGCGCGCGGCGAACAGAAGCACGAAGCAGATTTGGCGGATGTTTCGACAGATGGACTAGTCGAAACAGTCGAAGCCGAATTCGTTTCACTTAAAAATACGAAAGGAAAAAAAGAAATGAAACAAGTAAATACGAAAGAAATGCCGTTTGTTTCTGACGAGGAAACGACGGAAAACGCAAATAATGTTTTGAATTTTACATCGACATTGAAAGAATTAAGAAAAAACGTTGACCCTGAACTGGTCAAACAGCGCGAAGGCTGGCGCGACCGCAACGGCAACACGCATTTTGTCGATTATGTCGAATGGCACACCGTCGCCGACATTCTCGACGAAACTGCGCCGAACTGGTCGCATTCGGTCAAAGATATTCGTCAAATCGGCGATATTTTCACCGTTACGGTCGCAATTACGATTGACGACGTAACGCGCGAAGGCATTGGAACAGGCGTTGCCAATTCCGAACTCGGAATCAAAAAAGCCGAGCACGACGCGCTCAAACGCGCCGCCGTGAAATTCGGAATCGCCCGCGACTTATACAAAAAAGAATCGGACACAATCGAGCGCGACGGCGCGGTTCCGGTTCAGACGCAATACAATAACAGCGGCGAAGTGCCTTCAAATCCGATTGCAAAATCGCTTTCGGATTTAGTTACGGCAAAGCAGCTCGGGATGATTCGCGCCATCGCACGCGAAATCGGGGCTGACCCGGATGAAGAATGCAACAACCTGATGCAGTGCAAAACCGACGAGCTTTCGAAAAAAGCGGCTTCGGCTCTGATTCAGCATCTTCAGGATATGCAAAACGAAAATTCGGCAGTAACGCCAATGCGCCGCGCCGGATAAATTTCACCTCACCAAACAAATCTCAGGTTTGCAGACGGGGAAACCTTTCACAATCTGCAAACCTGAACCAAGAGTTTTGAGTCGCGAAAACCGTCCAGCTTTCTCCAAAAGCCAGTAACTACCTCACTTCGCGGCTCAAAACCTCACTCAATTTTCCTACAAAAAATTCTCTGCAGTACCCTAATTTCGTTATTTTAAATTTTAAGGAGATAGAAAAAATGTCAGAACATGGAACAGCAGAAAAAATGACTTTACCGAAACACGGCGAATTTTGCTGGACGGAGATTGCAACCGCAAATCTTGAGGCAAGCAAAACTTTTTACACCGAAGTTTTCGGTTGGCACTTTCATCAGAGCGATAATTCGGATACGAATATGCAGTATCTGGAATTCGGTGCGGATGAAACATCGCGCGGCGGCGGAATGTATGAGCCGACCGCCGAAATGTGCGGAGGCACGATTCCGCCGCCGCATTTTACAAACTATATCGCCGTTGACGACGTTGACGACGCGGCGGGCAAAGCCTTCGATTTAGGCGGAAAAATCGTCGTTCCGCCGATGGATATTCCGAATGTCGGGCGTTTTTGCGCGGTTGAAGACCCGACGGGCGCGCGCTTTTCGATAATTACTTTAGGAGGTGGAAAATAATGGCTGAATTTAAGAAACCGAAACACGGAGAAATTTGCTGGCGCGAATTGACGACGAACGATTCAGGCAAAGCGAAAGAGTTTTACGAAGGGCTTCTCGGTTGGGAGATTGAACAAAGCAAGCTCGCGCATCCGATTGAATATCCCGAAATCCACGTTGAAGGAAAAGCAATCGGCGGCATTATGCAAATGACTAAAGATTGGGGCGACCCGCTTCCGCCTTCGCATTGGATGACCTATATCGCGGTTGATAATATTGACGAAATCGTCGAGAAAATCAAACAGTTCGGCGGCGGCGTCTGCGTTCCGCCGTTCGATGCGGCAAATGTCGGGCGCATTTCAGTAGTCAACGACCCGGCAGGCGCGACATTTTCAGTTATTCAATTCGCGGCTGAATAAGAATTAGCCACGAACAAACACAAAAATACACGAAATAAGAAGAAAATTTATAATTGGTTTTTTCTTATTTCGTGTTCTTTCATGTTTGTTCGTGGCTAATTCTTTTCCCGTGTCCCGGTAAAATCGAGCGGCACAGGAATCATCGGCGCGGTAATCTGACCTTCCATTTTTTCTTCTTTAATCGTGCCGTTAATGTTTAACTCAAGATTTTGTCCTTGAAATTCGCTTGTTGCAGTTGCAGAAAATATATTTCCGGCGACTTTCCCATTGGAGATTTCACCGTTTCCGAGCGGCGAATTGAGCGAACCGGAAACTTTGCCGTCAACCTGCTCTAAAACCAAATTTACTGATAAAGGCTGTCCCATCGCTTCGACACTTAAATTCCAGTTTCCGGTTACATCAACCGTCGCTTCTTCAGCCGGTTTTCCGTATTTTTCAATATCCTGCCGATTTCCTTCCGTATCGAAAATTTCGATAAAAGGCGTAACGTATTTAACCTGTTCGAGAATATTTTCGGCATCGCCGACGATAACAACGGCGATTTTTTCCGGTGTGATATATTTTTTCGCCACGCGCTCGATGTCTTCGAGCGTAATTTCATTGATTTTGTCGCGATAAGTCTGCAAATAGTCGTTGGGCAGATTGTAAAGCTTCTGCGAGACAATCAGATTCGTCAAGCCTTCCTGCGTTTCGGCGCGAATCGGGAAAACTCCGGTCAGAAAGTTTTTCGCGTCGGTTAATTCCTGTTCCAAAACTTTTTCGTCACGGATGCGATTAAGCTCATAGAAAAATTCTTTCAGAGAATCGCCCGTAACAGCCGAGCGAACTTCCGAAGTCGCTTCGAACGAGCCTGCCAGACGGCGCGCGTCGAGACTCGAATACGCGCCGTAAGTGTAGCCTTTTTCTTCGCGAAGATTCATAAAAAGTCTTGAAGACGCGCCCGCGCCGAGAACCTGATTCATCACGAGAAACGCAAAATAATCGTCGCTGTTGCGGTTTATCGCCATATTTGAAATGACGATGTTCGACTGCGCTGAACCGGGACGGTCAACGATTGTTAAAGTCGTCTGCGCGCGTTCGGGCGGAGTCGGAAATTCGATTTCGTCAGTATTTCCCGGCTGCCAGCCGCCGAGTTTTTCTTCGATTTCCCTGAGAATTTCATCGCGCCCGACATCGCCGACGACGATTAGCGTCGCCACGTTCGGGACAAAGCGTTTCGAATGCAAATCAATCAGTTTTTCTCTCGTTATATTTTCAATATTTTCCGGCGAAGGAGCGGCGACATGATACGGATGTTCGCCGTATAGAATTCTTGAAATTTGCTCGTCAGCCAGAAAATTCGGCTGTGAGCGCTGAAATTTCAGATTTTCCAGAGTGTTTTGTTTGTAGAGATTAAGCTCGCTTTCGGGAAAAGTCGGCTTCAAAACCACTTCAGCCAGAAGATTTAAAATATCCGAGCCGTAAAACGTCAAAGTCGAAGCGGAAACGACGATATTGTCCGAGTTTGAGCTTGCCGAAAGATGCGCGCCGAGACGCTCGATTTCTTCTGCAAGCTGTTTGCTCAAACGATTTACGGTTCCCTCGGTGAGCATCGAAACCGTTGCCGAAGTCAGCCCGGTGTCGTCCGGCGCGTCGCTGGCTTCGCCGACGCGAAAAGCGAGACGAAAGCTGACAATCGGCAGGCGTTTGTCTTCAAAAACAACTACTTTCAACCCGTTTGATAATTCGGTTTCAAACGGCTGCGGAATATTAAAAGGAACAGGCGCGAGCGGCGCAGGCGCGGTTTTGCGAAATTCTTCTTCATTCATAATAAAAAAATTGAACCACAGAGACACAGAGACACAGAGAAAAACAAAAATGATTTAAAAAATCTCTGTGTCTCTGTGTCTCTGTGGTGAAATCATTGTTTCTCAACTGTAACGATATCCAACAGCGCCCGATTTTCCGTGTTCAGATATTTGCCGGCGGCGTTTTTAATCTGTTCGCCGGTGATTGCCAGAAACTCTTCAAGCTCGGTGTTTATTATCTGCGGGTCGCCGTCGTAGAGCGTGTATTCGCAGATTTGCTGCGCGCGCATCATCGACGATTGGCGGGCGCGAACCGAATCGTTGACCAGTTGATTTCGTATTTTCTGCATTTCTTCCGCGCTCGGACCGTTTGTCGCCAAATCGTTGATTTGCGACATAATCGTTTCGCGGATACGGCTTAAATCGCGGTCGGGTTTCGGAATCGCGCCGATGGCGACGCCGGAAGGTCCGCGGCGCTCGTCGGTAAATCCGAAAAGCTGAATCACGGATTCTTCGCCTTTGACGAGACGCTGGTAAAGCCTTGAGCTTTCGCCGTCATACAAAAGCTTCCCTGCCAGATATAAAGCGTTAAATTCGGGCGTGCGGCGCGCAGGGATTTTCCAGCCGATAAGAAACGCGGGAAAGGGCGCGAGCTTGTCCTCGTGTTTTTTATATTGTTCGGCAATTTCCTCCGGCTCATCGACATTAATCGGCGCAGGTTTCGGCTGGCTCGGAATCGTGGCGAAATATTTGTCGATTAAACTTTTAACTTCGTCGAGTTCAAACGCGCCGGAAATCACGATAACGGCATTATTCGGCGCGTAATATGTGCGGAAAAATTCCTGCACGTCTTCGACCGTCGCGTCGTCCAAATCTTCCATCGAGCCGATTGTCGAATGCGAATTGGAAAAGTTTTTGTAAAGCATCTCGTTAAGAATATCGAAAATGCCGCCGTAAGGCTGGTTGTCGTATCTGAGACGTTTTTCTTCCTTGACGGCTTCGCGCTGGTTGTCGAGATTTGCCTGCGTAACCGCCAGAGTCCGCATCCTGTCCGATTCGAGCCAGAGCGCGAGCGGAAGCTGGTTGGCGGGCAAAGTCTGGTAATAATTGGTGCGCTCCGATGAAGTCGTCCCGTTCATCGTGCCGCCAGCCTTCATTATGTATTGAAAATGCTCGGTCTTGCCGACGTTTTCCGAGCCTTGAAACATCATATGCTCAAACAGGTGAGCAAAGCCCGTACGACCTTCGCGCTCGTTGCGCGAGCCGACATCATAATAAACCGTAACGGCGACGACCGGAACTGAAGGGTCGTGATTTAAGACGACGCGCAGACCGTTTTCAAGTGTATATTGTTCGAGTTCTAATGGAGCGAGTTTGAATGTTTCCGACATAAAATCAATAAATATCTACAAAATTTATGAAAACATTTTGAAGAAAAAAAAGCAAAACGCAGAAAAGTTATGCAGCATTGAATCGGTTCTGAATTTCGCGCGTAAAAATTGTTTCTTTAGATGAGAAATTCATTCTCACGCCCAATTTCAGGCAGAAACTTTGCCGCCTGAATATTCATCCTTATTTTTTGCCGTTCAAAAACTTCTTGATAATAAAACTCGTTTATTGTAACCTCTGTGTAAACTCAAAACCCACGCGGTTTCCCGGCTGAAATCGCCCGTTGAACTTTTAATAAACGGAGAAACTTTACACAAATGAACCAATTTATTTTTATACTCGCACTTTGTTTTTTATTTTCAAACGCGGCAACAGCGGCTGATTTTACCGTTACGCGCAGCGACGACCGCAATAATCCGACGTGCGCCGTTGGCGACTGTTCCCTGCGCGAAGCCATCGCGGCGGCAAACGCGGCGGCTGGCGCGGATAGAATCTTTTTCGCTCCGTCGCTCAACAATCAAACAATCCTTTTGTCGAGCCAGCTCGTTACCGCCGGCAACGACACTCTGACCATTACCGGGCGCGGCGCAAATCTTTTAACCATCGACGGCGGAGGCTTATACAGAGTCTTTAATATCGGCAACCAATCTCAGGTAACTATCGCCGACTTAAAATTGACCGGCGGAAACGGTTCAAACGGCGGCGGCGCGGGAATTCGCGCTGGAAACAATACGGTTATAACTCTGGAACGGGTAAATATTACGGGAAACAATTCACCTGTTTCAGTTGATGGCGGCGGCGTCTACTTTGAAGGGGCAACACTCAATATCAGAAATTCGACGATTTCGGGCAATAAGGCGGCTAACGGCGCCGGCATAGTCCACTACGGAACCGGAACAATGATTATCGTCAATTCAACGATTTCCAATAACACGCTGGTTTCCGGCGGCAGCTACGGCGGCGGCATTGCCATGAGCGGCAATAACATTCTTCGTAATGTAACAATTACCGGAAATTCCTCAGAAATTACAAAGACCGCATCCAGCGGCGGAGGCGTTACGGTTTTTAGCGGCGGGAGCCTGAATTTCGCCAACACAATCATTGCGGGCAATAACGCCGAAGCGGGAAAAGAAATTTCATGTTTTTCGCAATTTATGACATCGTCAGGCAATAATCTGGTCGGGGACGCCGCCGGAGATTCGACGGTTTTCGGAGTTTCATTCACATACGAGCCGACGGATAAACGAGACATAAACCCGATGCTCGGCGGCTTGACGACGAACAACGGCGGCACGACGCCTACTCACGCGCTGCTTGAAGGAAGTCCGGCAATCGATGCGGGCAGCAACACGCTTGCAGTTGACCCTTCAAACGGCAACGCGCCTTTGCGCTTCGACCAGCGTTATTATGCGCGCTTCGCCAACGGAAATCTTCCCGGCGCGATTGTGGACATCGGCGCGTATGAATTTAACGCCGCACCGTCCGCCGTCTCGATTTCCGGCAGAGTAACTTTCGGAAGCGGCGCAACAAAACGCGCCATCGTTTCGCTGACATACGCTTCGGGCGTTGTCAAAACAGCCCTGATAAATCCGTTCGGCTATTTCAAATTCGAAAACGTCCCGGCAGGACAAACCGTAACAATTCAGGTTGCGGCAAAAGGCGCGACCTTCTCGCCCCAAATCTTTACCATAATCGAAGATGTCGGGAATCTGAATTTTGCGCCACAACCTTGAGAAACGGAAAATGGAAAACGGGAAAACGAAAAAACTTTCTTCTTTGGACAAGCCGGATAAACGATGACCGCGCCGGTAGATGAGTCAGATACAGCACAATGCATACGGCAAAACGAATCAGGATACTACTTTATCGTTTTTCGCCTGATTCTCTTTGGCAATCGCGTAGAGCGCGGTTTTTACCTGAAAGGGCGTCAGTTCGGGGTTTGCTTCGAGAAGAAGCGCGATGATGCCGACGATGTGCGGGCAGGCGAAGCTGTTTCCGGTCAGAGATTTGTGGCTGCCGTTGAGCCATGCGGTTCGGACGTTGACGCCGGGCGCGGTTAATTCTATTACTTCGCCGTAGCGGAAACCGAAATGAAACGGGTCGGTGTCGGCAGATTTGCTAACGGAAATCAGCGACGACGAGAAAACCGAAGGAAAACTCGGCTGCGGCAGATTATTAGCCGCCGCGACGACGATGCAGCCCGCCTGGTATGCGCGGTCGAGCAGGTCGTGAAGCGGCGCGAAAAAATTCGGTTTGGTCGTGCCGAGACTTAAGTTTATTATCTGGTAACGATTTTTGATGGCGTACTCAAGCCCGGCTAAAAATGCCTGACCGTCGCCGAGTCCGCCCGCGCCGAGAACTTTTATGCTGTAAAATTCGGCTTCGGGCGCGATACGCGAGATTATTCCCGCGCAAGCCGTTCCGTGTCCGGCTGAATCGCCGATGTCGGACGGCTCGAAAATCACGCGTTTATCGTCTTTTTTCGCTTCGACCGAGTCTTTGATTTTGCCCTGCAAATCAGGATGGCTCGCATCAATTCCGCTGTCGATTATCGCCACGCTGACACCTTTGCCCGTTCGTGCTTTCCAATCATCTTCAATTTGAAAATATGTTGCCACAGAAGAGAATTGATTTGTTTCGTATCCTGAAACGGTTGTCATAGAATTAATTGATAATTGATAATTGATAATTGATAATTAAAACCCTTTCTTAATTATCAATTATCAATTATCAATTATTCATTTCTAAAAGTTTAAGTAGCTCGTTTCCGCCTTATCATCTGAATATTTCAAAACTGCTTCCAGAATCTCGCGGCACATCTTTCGTTCGGATTCGCCGCGATTTGATATTTCGCGGATTAAAATTGCCAAATCCAGCATTTCCCGGTGCTCGGAAGAATCGCGCAAGCCTTTCAGCCACTCGCGCACCGCGACAAAGTCTGAATTATCCGCGTCGTCCGCCAGCATTTTGTCGCTCAAATCGCGGAACAGCTTTGTCGTTTCATAAGCATTGACGAGCGCGGCGATTGCCTCGGCGTAAAGCGATGCTCTGTCCATTTCCTTCGGCGTAAACGACTGGTACGGCGGCTCGCCGATGCGGTTGATATATTCGAGAACGCCGATAATCTCGCCGTTAAAACGGAGCGGCGTTGCCAGAATCGTCTGCGTCGAATAGCCGGTTTGCTTATCGACTTCGGCGTAAAAGCTGTCTTCCTCGCCGACATCGGTTATCGCCATCGGCTGTCCCGAAGAGAACACAAAACCGGCGATTCCCTTTCCGGCTGGAATTTTCAGATTTTTCAGACGGTCGGCAACTTTGCCGATAGCGGAGAGAAAGCGCAAATCGCCTTCGTCGCCGTCGCGGATAATAACCGATGCTTCCTCCGAATTCATCGCGGTTGCAGAAATTTTAAGCAGGTTTTCGATTGAGAAGGTCATCGGCTCGGTCAGAGCGTTTGCCACGTCAACCGTTTCGATTACCGATTGGAGTTTTTTTTCCAACCCGTTTTTATTTTCTTCGGACATAATTCAAGATTTTCCCTTATTTTGTTAAATTATAGCAAACGTTAAAAAAGAAAATATTTAAATGGAAAATTCAGGCTATTAAGACTTTCCCGAAACATTATAATTTGGATTTTATTTCGTTTCCGACGCGTGCGGAAGTTGCGAAAAAGTGTGTTGTTTTGTAACATCGGGACAAAAGTTTAAATAGCCGAAGCTCAAACGAAGTAAGGGCAAAAACACATTCTACTTCGCGCGTGTTTCGGCAATCGATGGATTTCTTGCTTTATGAAGAAAATTATTTCCTTTGCGTTAGCTGTTTTCGTTCTGGGCAATTTGTCTGTCTTCCCGCAGGCAAAGAAGAAAAGCGTGTCGCAACTGCCGGCAGCCGACCCGTTTATAATTACAAAAGGCAGCTATTTTTCAGCTTCGCGCACGAATCCGAACACGCAGATAAATTCAGAAAACGCCGCGCAGACAAATATTTCTCAGGATTATTCCGACGCGCTCGAAGTCATTCGCAAAAATTATGTCGGCGGAAATAAAATCGATTACAGCGAGCTGACAAAATCGGCAATTACGGCGATGCTTCGCACGCTCGACCCGCATTCGAATTATTTCGACGCCGCCGAATACGACGAGCTTCTGACCGACCAGCAAAGCGAATATTACGGCATCGGCGCGACGATTGCGAATTATCTTAAGGACGGAAAATACGAAACCTTCATCATCTCGACCTTTCCCGATTCGCCCGCTTTCAAGGCAAATCTGCACTACGGCGATAAAATTGCCGCCGTCAATGGCGAGAACGTTTCAGGAAAAAATTCTTCTATTGTCAGGGACAAAGTTCGCGGCAAAAAAGGCACGATTGTACGCCTGACGATTGAACGCGCCGAGACGAAAAAACGCGAAATCATCGAAATCCGCCGAAACCGCGTTCCGCAGCCTTCGATTCCCGACGCGTATCTTTTGCGTCAGAATATCGGCTATATCGATATGTCGGAAGGCTTTAATTACACGACTTTCGAAGAACTCGACACGGCTGTCGGCGAGCTGCGCCGTCAGGGAATGAACAGTCTGATTTTGGATTTGCGCAACAATCCGGGCGGAATTTTAGACCAGGCTGTAAAAGTCGCGGAAAAATTTCTGCCTGTCGGAAGCACGATTGTTACGCAGCGCGGGCGTTTCAAAATCGATAACCGCGTCTGGAAATCTGCCAACAAACAGTCGGAAACGATGCCGATTGTCGTCCTTGTCAACGAAGGAAGCGCGTCGGCTTCGGAAATCGTCGCCGGAGCTTTGCAGGATTACGACCGCGCTCTGATTATCGGCGAAAACACGTTTGGCAAAGGCTTGGTGCAAAGCATTATAAATTTGCCTTACAGTTCGGGTTTGACGCTGACGACCGCGAAATACTACACGCCTTCGGGACGCTCGATTCAGCGCGATTATTCAAACGGAAATCTTTACGATTATTATTTTCACAAGGTAAAAGCGGACGAAAAGGCGAAAATTCCAAGCAAAACGATTACCGGGCGAACCGTTTACGGCGGCGACGGCATCACGCCCGACGAAACAATAAAAGCGGCGCTTCTAAATCAGTCTGAAATCAATCTGCTCGACCCGATTTTCTTTTTTTCGAGCGAGCTGGCAAGCGGCAGAATCAAAGGATTTGAAAGCTACAAAATTTCCAATCAATTTCAATACGGACAGCGCATCCGTTCGGGCGACATTCCCGTGACCGACGAGCTTATTTTCGCCTTCAAAAAATTTATTTCGGATGAAAAAGGCTGGAACGTTTCTCCTGAACAAATCGACACGGAAAAATCATTTATCAAAACCCGTCTGCGCTATAATCTTGCCACCGCGAGCTACGGAAGCGTTGCCGCCAATCAAATTTTAATCGAAGACGACGCGCAGGTCGCCAAAGCCGTCGAAGCTTTGCCAAAAGCCAAACAACTCGCCCTTTCGGCACAAAAAACACAACAAAAGCAGAACAGGTAAATAATTGATAATTGATAATTGATAATAAAAATCCTTCTCTTAATTATCAATTATCAATTATCAATTATAAAAAAAAGCCCGTCGAGTCGCATTCTCGGCGGGCATAAAAGAAACAGGAGGAATCAGAAAGACTTTAAGCCGCGCTCTTTCGCATAAAAACAAAATTGCCTGACTCGTGGTCTATAAATAATGATGCAGGAGCTTTTCGGTAAGTTGCACGACGGGAAATAAAAAGTGAGACGTGAGAAGTGAGAAGTGAGACGTGAGAATTATTCATACTTCTCATTTCTCATTTTTCACTTCTCACTTACTTCTGGTATTCCGCAATCAAGCCTTTCGAACCGACCGCCCAGCCGTATTTCTTGGTTATATAAAGCCCGTAAAGATTGTCTTTCGTGTTGCTTTCCTGCTTGAGCCATGTTCTGCCTTTATCGGATGAGCGCAGAATCGTTCCGCCGAAGCCAACAATCCAGCCGTTTTTCTCGTCGGCAAAATCGACGCGCAGGAATGTGTTCGGAAAGCTCGTTTTGATTGTTTCCCAACTTTGCCCGCCGGTTTCGGTTCTGAGAATAATTCCGTCTTCACCGACGGCAAATCCATAACTGGAATCGTGAAAATCGACGTTATAAAGTGCTTTGGTCGTGCCTGATTTTTGTACGCGCCAGTTCAAACCGCTATCGTCAGTCATTAAAATCAAACCGTCGTCGCCAACAATCCAGCCGCGCGAGCCGCTGACGAAATCGAGATGAAAAAGCTCTTTTTTGAACGGGACAATCACGCGCGACCATGTTTCTCCGCCGTTATTTGTTCTCATTACGAGCGAGTCTGTAACTCTGCCGCTTTTATTAAGTAATGAACCGACGGCGATTCCGAGCTTTTTGTCGGCAAACCTGATACTCAGAAATTCGGGCGTGTTTCCGCGAAAATCGGCGGAATTGAAAATCACGGTTTTCTGCCAGCTTCGCCCGGCGTCTTTGGTGATAAACATGTCCTTTCCGGCGACGAGATAGCCGTTATCGTCGTTGCGAAAATAAATTTCGGAGATGTTTTCTTTCGTATTTATCGGCTGCTTTGACCATGTGTTTCCGCCATTTGTGGTCATACTCAGATAACCGTTGTCGCCCGCGACAAATCCGCGTTCGGACGAGGTGAAAAATACAGCGACCAAATCGCCCGAATCCGTCGCGCGATTGGCTTTCCAGCTCGACTGCGCCGCGAGCATTTGCACGGAAATTAAAATACTCAAAACTAAAAATAATAATTTTCTGCCATTCGTCATCGTTAAATCTCCAAAGATTCTGCGTCCGTAAAAAAAAGGTGACTCAAGACGAATAAAATACTATTTATTTCGCCAAAAGTCACCTTTGCAGAATCCGTTTTAATCTAATTAACAACCCGGTAAACTTTTCCTTTCCAAACAACTACGACATTCTGACCGAGCGCGAAATACTGCGCTAAATCCGGTTCTTTGTTGATTATGTCGAAATATTCGTTGCTTGCAAAGTTGAGCTTGACTTCGGGCAGTTTCGCTTCCGTCTTAAACTCGGCATCTACCCAGACGTTGCTTTGATTATAAAAATTCTTGTTCGCGACAAACTGATTTGAAATGTTGTTCTGAATCAAAATTTGTTCGTCTTCTTCCTGTCCATCGACGGTCGCTACGGACATATTCGATTGCTGCCGGTTTTGCTGAACGCTCATTTTCACCGCGCCCGAACCGCTTTTTTCTCTTACTTTTTTATCGGCATCCATTTTAAAGGTCGATGTCGAACCGCTCGCTCCATCCACCTGGAAATTTTTCAACGTTCCGTCAGTCGCCAGATAAGATGTGTAAGGCGTTACGATTCCATAACGAGTTCCAAGCTCGGTGATTTCATCTTTTAATTCCTTTGTCTCGCCGTTTGAGCGGATTTGTTCGAGCAGCCAGCCGACGCGGCGGCTCGCCCAGAGACGCGGCAGAAAATCGTTTTTACCGGCGCGCATCGGAAAATCGAGATTCGGATAATTATAAGTTTTGGTTTCTTTACCCGTTTTTCCGGTCAGACGAAGCGTGATATTGTCCAAATCGCCCGCGTTTTTATAACGCCCGATTATCGCGACCTGCATTCCTTTGAATAAATCCGTCAATTTGCGCGGATACATATAATCGGTCTGAACGCCGCCGAAATCGATTTCCAAATCGGACAAAACCGGCGAGCTGACACGCGCGAAAAAGTTTGAAACTTTTACTTCCAAATCCTCTTTCGGCTGAATATAATCGGAAATTCCAAAATTTTCGGAGCCGAGCTTGTCCAGAAGCGCCGTATTTACGTCGTAGCCGAAGCCGAACGGGAAAATTCGCACGTCCAGATTTTTTTCTTTTTTGACGTTGGCGATAATTTTTTCGGGACTTGTTTCACCGACCGTCGGCAAACCGTCAGTCATAAAAACGAGCATTTTCGGTCGGTCGGTCGAGCTAAACTGTTTGAGCGAAGCGACTAAAGAATCGTTGATATTTGTGCCGCCGTTCGGCGAAAGCTTTCTGACAAAATCCTCGCCGCGTTTTTTACCGCTGGCATCGGCGGTAATCAAGCCGTTTTCCATCAGATGTTCTTCACCCGCGAAATTTACGACGTTAAAACGGTCGCCGTCGCGCAGAGTTCTGATGCCGAACAGCAATGCCGAGCGCGCCTTTTCCATCTTTCCTTCTTCAGCCATCGAGCCGGATGTGTCGAGCACGAAAACGATGTCTTTATTAACCAGCTCGCGCTCGCTGAGATTGTCTTTCGGCGAAAGCATCAGCAGAAAATAGCCGTCTTTTCCCGGCTCGCGATATGTCAGAAGCGACACGCCGAAATCGTTGTTGGACAAGCCGTAAAAAAGTTGAAAATCGTTGTTGTTATCTTTCGTTTCAAACGAAACCGTAGCGGTCGTTTCGCCTTTACGGCTGACATCAATCGAATGGCTCGGCGAATATACGTTTCGAAGCGATTCCCTGCCGACAATCTCGATTTTGCCCGAAACCGTGCCGAATTGCTGGTTGTTTACCCGCACATTGCGACTATCTTCCATCATCTGAACCGGACGATTCCACAAATTTCTGCCTGTTCCGAGCGGATAACGATAAGCGACCGTGCCGGATTCGGCTTTCAAAACCTGCGTGTAAGTCAGTTCCAGTTTTTTATCGGAATTCGGCGGAATCGGAAAAATCGACGCCTGAAACAAGTCTTTTCCGGCGTATTCGAGAAGTCCCGGGTCGCGCTGGCGACGGACGATTTCATCATAAATTCGTCTTGCTTCTTCGCGTGAGCGAACTTCGCCGACTAGTTTTTTACCGTTTTCCCAGATTGAAAATTCCACAATCGAAGCCGTTTCGGGAATCGGAAAAAAATACGTTCCTTCGAGCGTGTAAGGCGTATCGTTGCGAAAAATCTGCTCGACGTGTGTGGTCGCCACCTGTCCTTCAATTTTTGTATTCAGCTCGATTGATTTTACCGGAAGAGCGTTCGGTATCGGCTGCGGAACGGGACGCGGACGCGGAATACACGGGCGAGATTCGCAAATTATCGGGACAATTACGCCTTGAGCTTTGGCGGAGAGCGAAAAAAACAAACCTGCAAAAAGCAGGAAAAACAAACTTACTGCGTTCTTAAACTTCATCAAATTTCTCCTAAAACGAAAGAATTTTCAGCGCGGATACTACTTTTACGCTTAATATGACGTTATAAGGAACGCGACAAGTTGCTTCGGCTTGCAAATAAAAAATGCAGAAACACGCACGCAGTAAGTGTGTTTGAATTTAAGATTTAAGATTCAAGATTCAAAATTGAAAGCCGCAATCTTAAATCTTAAATCTTAAATCTTAAATCTTGAATCTTAAATCATTTATTGCGGTTATTTGTCTTCTTTTTCAACCAGAGCATCGTCAATTTCTTTTTCGAGCTTCGAGCGGAGTTTTTGCACCATATAATCGGCTTTGAAAACACTATCTTCCAGAGATTTGCGATTGGCTTCGACTTGAGTTGAAAGACTCTCAAGATTGCGCTTCTCACTTTCGAGTGATTTTTGGCGGGCTTCGCGTAATTGTTCCGGTCTCATCGAGCCTGAATAGGCGGCGAAACGCTCAATCATCGCGGGCTGCAAATCGCTATTAATCTGGTCGATTTTGATTTGAAGCTCATTTTGCTTTTCAATCATTTCAAAAAGCTGTTTACGTAGGGTTTCGGCGCGGGTTTCGGCGCGGGTGAGAATGTCCAGATTCATCAAAAGCCGTTTCTGCTTTGTGTCGTAATCGTTTTTTCTTGAAGATTCGAGAGATTTGATTCTCGCGTCTAATTCTTCAGCGCTCGGAGAAGTATTTTCCGTTTTGGTTTCGCTATTTTCGGTCTGCGCGGGCTGAGTTTCCGTAACAATCGGCTGGTCCTGCGCGGGAAATTCATCGGCGCGGCTGATGATTAAAGGCAGAGTTTGCTGTTTCGAAACAGGCGTCGGCGTAACTGTGGTTCGTGTCGTTTTCTTTTTTTTCTTCGAAGTCTGCGCTTCGCTCTGAACAGCGCCCGTAAAGACACATGATAGAACAACGAACGCCGTGAATAAAGTTAATTTCAATTTCATATCTTTATTTTCCCTGTTTCTTTGCCGCAGGCTCTTTGTCGGGAAAAAAGTCGCCGGCAAAAAATTCTATGGCATTTTTTCCTAATCCGACAAATGGAATCGCGTCGATTCCCGAATTCAAAATACCTTTGACAACGCCTTTTCTCTTGATGTCGTAGCCGACAAGTCCGATTGCAAACGCCGTTCCGACATACGGAATCGACCTCGCAACTCGTTTCGTCAAAGCCCAACCGCCTGCTTCCGCCACTTTACGTTTTAAAGTCTTACTGTCTTTTGCCATAATTTTTTCGGTTTTTCCAAACAGCTATATTCTAACTTGCCTTATTCAGATGACAAAAGCATACTTTATTTTGCACGCGAAATTAACTCGAAAGTTTCAAAACCATAAAAAGATATGTCTCTGAAAGTTTCTAACCTTGCCAAAAAATACGACGATAAATGGGTTTTAAGAGATGTTAACTTTGAAGCGAATGCAGGCGAAGTAACCGGAATTTTCGGCGCAACCAGCGCCGGAAAGACGACTTTGATTCGTATTCTTTCAGGCAAAGAAAGCTGCAATGGCGGTACGGTTTTTGAAGACACGCGCGAAGTAACAAGGCTTTCGTGCGACGAACGCGGCTTTCATCTCGCGGATTTAAAAAACGATTCTTTCTGGAAAAGCCTCTTTAAAACCGATAAACAAAGCGAGCTTTCCGAAGGAGACGGGCAAATCATGGCGCTCGAACAGGCGTTGGAAAAAAGCAAAGGCGTTTTGCTTCTCGACGATACGTTCTGCTTTATGGACAAGCAGAAACGCGATATATATTTTTCAAAGCTGCGCAAAACGGCGAGAGAAAAAAATCTGACCGTAATTTTTGCGACCAACGATTTCGAGGAAATCTTTTCAGCCTGCGACCGCGTAGCGGTGCTTTCAAAAGGCGAGATTGTTCAGTCCGGTTTGCCGCGCGAAGTTTATGAAAACCCCGTCAATGCGCGGATTGCCGACACGAGCGGAAGAAATAATCTAATTATCGCAAGACGCCTGACTTCAAATAAAACCGAGCTTCCGGAATTTCAGACATTAGTGGGCGACCATCATCTTTTTACGGCTAAAACCGACAAAAAATCACTCGGAACTCTGACGCAAAACGTCTGTCTCGCCATTCGTCCCGAACATATTTCCATCTCGTTCGGCGCGTCTTTTCCCGAAGACAATCTTCTGAAAGCGACAATTTCCGAAATCAACTATAAAGGCGCGACGACGCTGATAAAGCTCGACGCCGGCGGATTGTTTCTCGAAGCGTTAGTCCTGCGTCTGGTTGGTTTGAATATCGGCGACGAATGCATGGTCGGCTTGCCGCCCGATAGAATTTTAGTTCTTAAAGATTAATAAATAAAAGGCTTCGCTCGAAATGAACGAAGCCTTTTCAGTCGAAATTATTATCCGTTTACGGCACGTAAGAATTTGGAACAGGAAAATCGCTCGTTATACCAAAAGGCACAATCTGTGTTCCCGCCGTCGTTCTCTGGACGTACCACGTCGCGCTCGACGGACGAAAAACGGCGGTGTCGAATTTGCCGTCGCCGTCATAGTCGCCCGGCGTCGGAATATCTCCCGTAGTTCCAAACGGAACGGAATAATAACTCTGGTTTTCACTTCTCAAGACGAACCATTCGCCGGTCGAAGGTCTGTAGAAAGCGATATCCGCGATACTGTCGCCCGTATATTCGCCCTGAACAGGTTTGTCTGAGCTTGTGCCGAATTGATAAGCAATAACCGTCGAACCGCTTCTCGAAATCCACCATTGACCGGCGCTCGGACGATAAATAGCTATATCCGATAATCCGTCGCCGTCGTACTCGGCAACAACCGGAACGTCGCCGCTTACGCCGAACTGCTGAATCGTCGTCCCGCCCGACGATTTATTGATATACCACGTAGCATTTGAAGGACGGAAAATCGCCGCATCGTCTTTGCCGTCGCCATCGAAATCGCCGACCGCCGGAATATCGCCGCTTGCGCCGAACGGGAATGAATAATAGCTTTGATTTTCACTTCTGAGAATGAACCATTCGCCCGTCGAAGGTCGCCAAAAGGCAACGTCGGCTTTTCCGTCGCCGGTATAATCTGCCGGAACAGGCTTGTCGGAAGAATTTCCGAACTGAAAAGCGGCATTTCCGCCGTTTGATGATTTCAAATACCACCATTCGCCGGCTGACGGACGAAAGATTGAAATATCGGTTTTAGCGTCGCCATCGAAATCGAACGGAGGAGTATTAAAATTATCGATTATTACCTCGCTGAAATTGTAAGCGACAAGCGCGAAATGCTGGTCTGTCGAATCGGCGTTTCCTAAAATGCCGTTGCCGTTCAGCGCAACTGCGTTAATAGTTATCGTTACGGGCGTTCCGGTGGTGATTCCGGCAGGCAGGAAAACGTTTTCGACATTGTTTATCGTGTCAGCGCTTCCGCCCGTTGCCGAGCTTCCGGCGGTGAAAACATTTCCTTTGTAGGTATTTGCGCCGATTGTTACGGTCAAATCCAAATTATTGACCAGAGCCGGATTTCCGACGCCCGGCGGGTCTGTCCAGACAAGACTGAAGCGAACGGGTTTCGATGCATTTATGACTATTCCCGAATATACGACGTTTTCTCCGACATTTGAAAATGCTCTGGTTTCATTCACATATTTCATCGGAACGCCTGTATTGAGCATGTATTTCATATTGATTCGTCCCCAGCCTTCGTTGCCGTTCGGAATCGTCGATGTATTTGTAATCGAACCATTCATTTCCTGTCCGGTGCTGAGAATTGCTGCTTTTATCAGCGCCGGAGACGGATTTACGCCGCCGTTTGTATTTTTCCAGAACTGCGTGAAAAGCGCGGCGGCTCCGGCAACCTGCGGCGCGGCGTGCGAAGTTCCCGTGCTCCAGCTATGATTGGCGTCAACCTGACCGCTGACGGTGCTGCCGTTTCCCGCGCGTGAACCCGTAATAACCGTTCCCGGCGCGGTAATATCGGGTTTGATGCGCCCGTCGGCGGCAATGCCGCGACTTGAACTGCTTGCCAAATCTTCCATATTATTTGCGCTCGATGATATTTCGGTACGTAGATTTTCAGAATTGGCAACGGCAATAAGATTCTTTGCGACTTTCGGTCTGGTTAGCCCGCTTTGTGAGCTACATGCTGTTCCTGCCGGAGAATTTCCGCAATTTCCGGCTGAAAAGACCAGACAAATCGGGTCAATCGTTGCCGCCGCAGAAGAGTCCTGAACAAAGCCGTCATACATTGCGGCGTAAGAATCATACGAATTGAGATTCGTCCCGTTTCCCCAGCTATTATTTGCAATAGAGCCGCGCACGCCGTTCGGACCGGGTGTATTGAACGTATCGTCAAAAGCCTGTGCGTCCGTAAAAGTATTGCCGGTTTTCAAAAAAGGAATATTGATAATATTCGCTTTCGGCGCAACGCCCATTCCATAGTTGTATCCGGTCGGGTCGAGCGTGCCGAAAGGCGTTCCGCCCGCGATGATGCTTGCGTTGATGTGCCCGTGTCCGCCGCTCGCGCCCGTAGTCGCGCCTCGAAGCGGTCCGTCAACGGTATTTGCGGATGTAAGATAAAACCCGCCTGTTCCCGGAATAGAAACTCCGTCGTCAACGACCGAAACCGTTACGCCCGTTCCGTCAACGCCGAACTGAGTCAAAGGATTGTATCCGGCAGGCGAAATCACAGTCGGACTCGTATAATTTCCCGCCACGATTTGCGCCGCGCGCTCGTCTTCGATTTGAGGTTTTTCATACTGGTCGATTCGCACGACATCGGGAATTTTTGCAATCTCGGAAACATCGCTGAGCGGAACGGAAACGCGCACGACGTTAAAGAAATTGTTCGGCAGCTTCATTACATTCAGAATTTCGCCGCGAATCGAATTTGAAATTCTGTTTGCTGTTTCATTCAAATCAGCCCGCGCGAAAACGGCAACGTCAAACATCGCCCGCTCGCCTTTAACCCGCGACATAAATGCGTTTAATTCCGGCGAGATTTTTTGTTCCTGAGTATAGATTCCGACCCAACGCACTCTGGAATGATTGGCGATTTTCGAGATTGTATCGCCGTCCGCGTAAACGAAAAACGCCTGATGCGGAACATACTGCAAAACTTCCGCGCCAATATCACGCAGGCTTTCGAGCCAGTCGTCTTTGACAGTTGAGCCGAACTGAACGATGTAATAATTTTTTCCGCCTTCCGCTTCCGCCGCATTTAATGCTGCGGCAGTTAAAGGTTCAAATTTTCCGTTCGGCAGATTAATTGTCGTTTCCAGCGCTTGATTTTCCAGATTTGAAGTCGCTAATTTCGACTTTTTATCTGCCGCCAAAATAACAAAAGAGCCGTAATCCTCGACAATACTGCCGAATTTAGCAGCCGCTTTGCGGTCTTCGATATTTTTGATTTGTACGCGGAAAAATCTGTTTGATTTATCTCTGATTTTGCCCGTTACGACATCGCTTTTAGCGAATTTCTGAAACAAATCTCCTTTTTTGTCAGTTTCCTGCGCCTTTTGCGGCAAGCTGCCAAACCCGAAAAACGCGATTAGCGCTAAAATCGACAAAACGGCTAAATAACGCAAGCCTGCCTGCATATTCTCTTTCATTAGCAAAAACTCCTTTTTCGAAAATTGAGTGGAAAATACTATTTGGGCAAAGAGTTTACCACAGGTCGGTTTAATTCCTTAGCGACAAAAAAAATATCGTTCGGAAGAAAACTGATTTCTTCCGAACGATATTAAGTTTTATAGTTTCGAAATTAAATATTCGGGACTAAAATCACCTGAACGCGACGATTTTTCGCACGATTCGCGTTTGTCGTATTCGCCGCGACGGGAAGTGTCGCGCCGAAACCTTTTGTTTCGATTCTCTCCTGCGTAACGCCCGCCGACATTAGTTTTTCGGCAATCGCGTTGGCTCTCTGCTGCGTTAAATTTTGCAGCTCGTCAGCCGTTCCTTTATCGTCTGTGTGCGATTCGACCATAACTTTATATTCGACGTTGCTTGCCAGAACTTCGGCGAGCGAGTCGATTTTCGGCTCGGCTGCCGGCGCAAAAGTATTAACGCGAATTCCCGACCACCACGTTTCTGGCAGCGTCAAAACGATTCCGCGCTCGTCTTTCGTAACGGTTCCGAAACGTTTCAAAGACTGCATCAAAACCGCTTGATTTGCCTGCAAACGGTTAAGGCGATTGCTTTGCTCCTGTTGCTGAGTCATCGCCTGTTTTTCGCCTTCGAGCCGCGCCAGCTTTATTTTCGCATCTTCCGTTTCAGCTTTCGCTTTTCTCAATTCTTCACGCAAATCATTGTTTTCGGTGCGTAAGTCCTTAACCTGATTTGAATAATTCAACGCGTCGCGCTCGGCAAGCTCGCGGCTTCTTATTTCGCGCGAAAGCTCGTTTCTCAGCTCGATAACTTCGTTTTGCGCGTCGGTAATTTTTTCTTCCGATTTGCGGATTTCTTCATCCTGCCTTGTCTGCTCGTTTCGTTTTTCGCGCGCTTCCTTTCTCACCAGAGCCGTATCTTCAGCCTTGACCGCCGCGCTGATTGCCTTTCTCGCGCTGATGTCAACTTCCTCTTCCTGCCGTCCTGCCTGCCACGCTTTTTCCGCATTTTGCGCCAGAGTTTCCGCCGCTTGCAGCTCAGAGAGAGCGTCGCGCTGCGCTCCGGCAAATTTAGCTAATGCGAGCGCCTGTTTCGCCTGCAAAATCGTCGAAGGCGTTTTTGAATAATCGAGGTCGGCGATGAGCGGCGTTCGCGCATCGTTAAAATAATCGCTCGAATTTCCGAAATACTGAACCGCCTGCGTCGTCGCCAGCGTTCTGCCGCTCGCGGCATAAGGATTCAGATTTTCAAGCATAATCGCGCGGCTTGGACGGCGCACGAGAAAATGCGGCTCTGCCGTGATTATCAAAGCAAACGTCTGAAGCCGCGTCGTAACGGAGATATTCGAATCGAACTCGAAAAATCCGCGACGCTTGATTTCGCCGAGATTATCGACCTGACCATCGGGCGAAATCGCCCATAAAACATATGTCGCGTAGCCCGCGCCAAGCTCGAACGGTCGCGGCATTTTGGAAACCGATAAATCAATTTCCGTCCCGTTTTTGCTCGTTCGCTTGATTTTCGCCGTTCCCTTCATTCGCGGAAAACGAGTAGTCCCGCGAAATTGCAGCAATACGACTTCATCGAGCGGATATGTAACGGCGGTCGTCTGACGCGGAACGTCAATCTGCGCGGAAACATTTATCATTGAACATTGAACAATTAACAGGAGCAAAGCTATAAATGGTAAATGGTAAATGGTAAATGGTAAACGTTTTTTCATATTTTTCTCCGAAAAGTGTAGTCAAACAGAAAGATGCCATATTCTATTTGAGCGTTGCAAATCTAAAAAGTCCCAAGTCCCAAGTTCAAAGTCCCAAGTAAATGTGATTCTTACATGGGATTTCAGACTTGGGACTTACGACTTGGGACTTGGGACTAAATAAAGTATATTCAAGTTTTTAATCGAGATGAAAGATTTCACAAGACTTCTCAAATACCTGCGCCCGCATCTTTTAATTTTCGTGCTGGCTTTCGTCGCGATGATTCTCGGCGCGCTTTTTGAAGTCGCCGTCGGCGCGATGATTACGCCGATTTTCAATCAGGCGTTCCCGAATGTCAACGGGCAAAAGAGCGCAACTCTTTTCGGTTTACAAAATTTAGTTCCCGACAGCAACTGGTCGCAGGCGTGGTTCACGATTGGCGCGCTTCTTCTAACATTTACGATTTGCAAAGGAATCTCCGAATTTTTCTCATCTTATTTGATGGCAAAAATCGGGCAGTCAGCCGTTTTGCAGCTTCGACAGGAGCTTTACGACCATCTGTTGAAACAATCGGCAAATTTCTTTGAGCGGCATCGCACGAATTATCTGGTTTCGCGCCTTGTCGTTAGCTGCGCCGCAATCGAATATTCGGTCGCGGGAAATCTGCGCGACTTTTTGCGCGAAGGATTGATTCTGATTTTCTTTGTCTCGGCGGCTTTTTATTTCAACTGGCGTCTGATGCTCGGCGCAATGATTATCGCGCCGATTATCGGAATTTTGACTTCAAAATTCAGCAAATCTCTTAGAAAACTTTCCGAATTGTCGTTTGAAGGCAACAAGCTTTTGACCGACACGGCGCAGGAAACGCTTTCAAATCACACAATCGTCAAAGCTTATGCGGCGGAAGACAGAGAAAAATCGCGGTTTGCAAAGGTCGCGCAATTAATTGCCCGCGCCAATCTTCATTCAGGCAAAATCGCGGCGACTTCTCCGCCCGTCATCGAAACAATCGGAATCGTCGTCATTGTCGTTTTATTTTATTTCGGTCTTCGCGAAATAAACACGGGAAGAATGGAAGCGGCGCAGTTTTTCACTTTTCTTTTGTTTTTGTTCAGAAGCTACGAACCGATGCGCAAAATCTCGCGCCAGCATAACGAAATCACCAAAGCCTTTGCCGCCGCCCGCGACGTTTGGGATGTTCTGGACGAAAAAGAAACCTTGTTAGAAAAACCAAATGCCGTCGAGTTAAAACTTTTGCAGGAAAAAATCGAGTTCAAAGACGTTTCTTTCAATTATCAAAACGAAGGAAAAATCGTTATCAAAAACCTGAATCTCGAAATTCCAAAGGGTGCGATGGTCGCTCTGGTCGGCGAAAGCGGCGGCGGGAAATCGAGCTTGATAAAATTAATTCAAAGACTTTACGACCCGTCGGAAGGCGCGATTTTCTGGGATGAAATCGATTTGCGCGATGCGAATATCCTGAGCCTTAAACACAAAATCGCGCTTGTTACACAGGAAACCGTTCTTTTTAACGATTCGATTCGATACAACATTTCTTACGGAAAACCCGGCGCGACGGACGAGGAATTGACGGAAGCGGCGCGTGTCGCTTTTGCCGATGATTTTATTCGTGAATTGCCAAACGGCTACGACACAATCGTCGGCGAGCGCGGCATTTTTCTTTCCGGCGGACAGCGCCAAAGAATCGCCATCGCCCGCGCCGTTCTGATTAACGCGCCGGTTTTAATTTTAGATGAAGCAACGTCGGCGCTCGACGCCGAAAGCGAAAGACTCGTCCAAAAAGCTCTGGCAAATCTGATGCGAAACAAAACTTCTATCGTCATCGCGCACAGGCTTTCAACCGTCCGAAAAGCTGATAAAATCGTCGTTATGGAACGCGGAAAGATTATCCAGACCGGAACGCACAAAGAGCTTCTGGCAAAAGGCGGAACTTATAAAAAACTTTACGAGCTGCAATTTGCAGACGAAGAAGAGACAATCGCAAATTATACAGGCTGAATAGGAATGACCTTTGATTTTTGACCTTTGACCTTTGAAAGAAGAAAATCTAAGGTCGAAGGTCAAAAATCAAAAATCTAAATTTTATGAAATCAATGACAGGATTCGGACGCGGGCAAATTTCGGGAGAAAATTTCACCGTTTCCGTCGAGCTAAAAACAGTAAATAATCGTTTTCTGGACGTAAACCTGCGTCTTTCACAGGAGCTTCAGTCGCTTGAAGCGGAGTTAAAACGATTGATTACAAACCGGCTCACACGCGGGCGCGTTGATATAAATTTGCAGTATGAGCGAACGAGCGAGATGGTTTACGAGCTGAATCGTCCTTTAATTTCGGGCTATTTAGCCGCGCTCAAAGAAATGCAGGACGAATTTTCGCTTTCGGGCGAGCCGGATTTAAATATGATTGCGCGGCTGCCGAATGTTTTGCAGACGAAAAAAGATGAGCTGGACGAGAATTTTTCAAAGGCGATAGTAATTTCGCTGGAAACCGCGCTCGACGAACTCGAAAAAATGCGCGAGGTCGAAGGCAAATCATTAAAAGACGAGTTAAGATTCCGGCTTTCCGAAATCGAAAATCATTTGCCGAAAATCGAATCGGAAAGCGCGAATGTCGCCGAAGAATATCGCCTGCGCCTGACAAAACGCATCACCGATTTTCTCGCCAAAAGCGATTCGCAAATCGAGCTTGACCAAGCGCGACTGGCGCAGGAAATCGCTTATCTTTCCGAAAAAAGCGATATTTCCGAAGAAATTACGCGCCTGAAAGCTCATATCGAACAATTTCGCGCGATAATGGAAGAAGAAAAAGATGTCGGCAAACGGCTCGATTTTCTGACACAGGAATTAAACCGCGAAGCAAACACGGTTTCGTCAAAAACGAATAATTTAATCGTCAAAGACGCGGCGCTCTCGATAAAAAGCGAAATCGAGAAAATCCGCGAACAGGTTCAAAACGTGGAATAACATTGAACATTTATCATTTATCATTAAACATTTTCTGATAAATGATAAATGTTCAATGATAAATGATATGAAGGGTAACCTAATCATTATCAGCTCGCCTTCGGGCGGCGGGAAAGGCACTTTGATTAAGGAAATCTTAAAAACCGTGCCGAATATCGGTTATTCCGTTTCGTTTACGACGCGCGAGCGGCGCGATGGCGAAGAAAACGGGCGACATTATTTTTTTGTCAGCGAGGAAAAATTTCAGGAATTGATCGAGCAGGGCGAATTTCTCGAATATGCCGAGGTTCACGGTAATTTTTACGGGACTTCAATCAAACAGGTCAACGGCGAAATCGAGCTTGGCAGAGATATTATTCTCGAAATCGACGTTCAGGGCGCGGAAAGCGTTTTGAAAAAATTGCCCGAAGCCGTCAGCATTTTTATTTTGCCGCCTTCCTTCGAGGTTTTAAAAATGCGTTTGTCTAACCGCGCGACCGAAAAGAAAAATGATTTAGCGCTGCGTTTGAAGAATTCTTTTGACGAAGTCAGACGATTTAACGAATTTGAATATATCGTCGTAAACGATAGCGTCGAACACGCTTCGAGCGATTTGCGGGCGATAATTCTGGCGGAAAGACTAAAGCGTGATAGACAAATGCGGTCGATTCAGGTTATTTTAGATAGTTTCGACACATCAAAAGTCGAAACTCCCGGAGATTGAAAAAAATTATGGCTGAACAAACCGAAAAACTCGTAGAAGAAACTGAAGAAACCGAAACGACAAACACGCCGCCGCCGGCAATCGATTCGAAATACAGAATGATTATTCTTGCCGCGCAGCGCAGCAAACAACTTCAACGCGGCGCAAACGTGCGTGTTGACGAAGACCCTCGCAAAATGAAATCGACGCGGATTGCGATGAAAGAACTGGAAGAGAAAAAAGTTAATTTCGAGATTCTTGAACAAAAAATATGAAAACTGAAAACTGAAAGCTTAGCTCCCAATTTTCAGTTTTCAGTTTACTGCTTTTTACTTACTTATTGCGTCGCCTACGGCTTTAACCGCATCGCCCACGCCTTGTTTAACTTTTCCCCAGGTTTCCTGCGTTTCGCCTTCGGCGTTCTGAACTTCGCCTTCGGCTTCTAAATCCGTGTCGCCGGTCGCTTCGCCGACTTTATCTTTGACGGTTCCCTTGACCTGTTCCCATTTTCCTTCCATTTCATCTTTATTTGGTAATGACATTGCTTTTTCTCCCTGTTAATAAAATTGTGTATCGTTTCGCAACGATTTCCACATATTTTTAAATAAAAGCAATTCATATTCCATTCATCATTTATCATTTATCATTGAACATTTATCATTTATCAGGTGATTTTTGATAAATGTTCAATGTTCAATGTTCAATGTTTACATTCCCTTGTAATTCGGACCGCCGCCTTCGGGCGTTACCCAGTTGATAATTTGATACGGGTCGGCGATGTCGCAGGTTTTGCAGTGAACGCAGTTCGAAAAATTCACTTTTATCTCGCGCCGTCCGGTTTTCGCGTTTTCTTCCATTTCGTAAACCGCCGCCGGGCAAAATCTCTGACACGGATTGCCGTATTCTTCCGTGCAGCGTGTCGCGCAGATTTCCGTGTCGAGAATATGCAGGTGCGAGGGCTGGTCTTCGTCGTGCGCCACGCCCGCGTGAAAAACGTCCGTAACTTTATCAAAAGTCAGTTGTTTATCGAATTTCAAATCCGGGTAACGCTGCTCCGGCGCGTCGCCTTCGTAATCATATTCTTCGAGCTTTTCCATTCGCTCATAACCCGGAACGTGATATTCCTTCGGCATAAATCCCCAAGCCAAGCCGCCGGTCATAAACTGCATTCCCGTGTTGACGAGCGCCGACCAGCGACCTTTCTGGAACGAGCCGTGAAAATTTCTGACCGGATGAAGCTCGTCATAAATCCAGCTCATATTAACTTTTTCGGAAAAAAGCTTGAGCGTGTTTGAGGAAAAATCTTCGTGGTCAAACGCGCTGATAATCGTTTCCGCCGCGAGCATTCCCGATTTCATCGCCGTGTGAATGCCTTTGATGCGCTGCCCGTTCAGAAACGAAGCGCAGTCGCCGACAAGCAGAACGCCGTCGGCGTAAAGCTGCGGCATCGTGTTCCAACCGCCCGCGTTAATCGATTTCGCGCCGTATTTGAGCATTTTTCCGCCGGCGAGAATTTTGGCGATTTCGGGATGCGTTTTGAATTTTTGAAACTCGGCGTGCGGGTCTATCAATGGGTCTTTGTAGTCGAGTCCCGTAACATAGCCGATGCTGATGACATTGTTTTTCATCCCGTAAATCCAGCCGCCGCCGTAAGTTTGCGCGTCGGACGGAAAACCGAGCGTGTGAATAACCAGACCTTCTTCAAAATTCCCTGTCGGAACTTCCCAAATCTCTTTTATGCCGAGCGAAAAAACCTGCGGCTCGCTTTTTTCGTTCATTCCGAGCCTTCGCGTCAACTGTTTTGCAAGCGAACCGCGCGAGCCTTCGCCGAGAACCGTAATTTTTGCCAAAATATCGACGCCCGCTTCGAAATTCCCTTTCGGCTCGCCTTCCTTGTCGATTCCTTTGTCGCCCGTTCGAACGCCGATGACGCGTTCGTTTTCGTCATAGAGCATTTCCGCGCCGGGAAATTCCGGGAAAATATTTATTCCCGCTTCCTCGCATTTTTCGGAAAGCCATTCGCAGACTTTGCTCAGCGAAACGATATATTTGCCTTTGTTTTTGAGCGGCGGCGGAATAATCGGCGCTTTTATGGCTTTATTTTCAGTCAGATACCAGAACGCGTCCTCGGAAACGACCGTATCGACCGGGCAGCCCTGTTCGAGAAAATCGGGCATCAGTTCGCGTATTGCCAGCGCATCCATCACCGCGCCGGACAAGATGTGCGCACCGACGAACGAGCCTTTTTCGATAATCCCGATTTCGAGCTCGCCGATTTCCCTGCCCTGATAGCTCGTATGCGCGACGAGCCGGTCGTGTTCTTTTATTTGATTTTTAAGATGCAAAGCCGCTGCCAGATTTGCCGGTCCTGCGCCGACAAACAAAACATCCATTTCAATTTGTTCGCGTTCAATCATCGTTTTTCCCTTAATGAATGGTTATTCAGTTGCTATAAATATAACAAACCGATAACAATTACTCTAGTTTGATTTTTCTAATCGTTGTATATTGAATCGGATGCTTTTTTTCAGACACAACTCACCGGCAAAATTTGGAATTATTTTATGTTGCCTGCTCATTTTTTCTGTAAATTGCCGGACAAAGCACGAAATTAATCCTGAATTAAACAGTCAAATGCCGAAAAAAATTCTCTGGGCTTGGGAACGCCCCGAAGATTTGCGATTTATCGACACGAAAGAAATCGGCGTGGCATTTCTGGCGCAGACTTTATTTTTGCAAAACGAAGAAATCGTCTTCAAGCCACGCCGTCAGCCTTTGGAAATCGCGCCCGAAACATATTTGATTGCCGTTACGCGCATCGAAACTTCAAAAATCGGCGGCAAGCGCCCGACTTTTTCGCCTTCGCAGGTGGAAAAAATCGTCAATCTGGTTAAAAATACGCTTGAACGTCCCGGTGTCAAAGCCGTTCAGATTGATTTTGACGCGGTCGGCTCGGAACGAAAATTTTACGGTGAATTTATTACCAAATTAAAATATCGCCTGCCGAACTACACGCCTTTGACGATGACGGCGCTCGCTTCTTGGTGCGCCGGCGACGCGTGGTTTAACGATTTTCCGGTTGACGAAGCCGTTCCGATGGCTTTTGAAATGGGCGCGGACAGCGATAAAATTCGCTCATTTTTGTCTGCCGGAAGCGACTGGCGCGAGCCTTTATGTCGCGGAAGTTACGGCATTTCCGTTGACGAGCCTTTGAATGTAAATTTCAAACCGAACCGGCGTTTTTATTATTTCAAATCAAAAGCGTGGGAAAAGTCCGATTTAGAAAAACTTGTAAATTAAATATGAAAAATTCTCTTCGTTTAGCGGTTTCAGCCTTTTTGATGCTCGCTTTTTTCTCAAACATTCTTCCCTGCGGACCGGGATTCGTTACGCCGATTTTTGATTATAAACACGCGCCCGAAAATCCGTATCAAAATTTTGCCGCCGGAAAACTCGGTATTTTAAAACCGACTTACCGGCGCGTGGTTTTGCTCGCCGCTTATCGTTATTTGAATAACGGCAGCTTTACGGCGGACGAGCAGCAGGCGTTGGTCGATGTCTGGAACGCGGAATTTAACAATCGGGATTTTCAGGGCAATGATGTTCAGGAAGCACTTATTTCGTGGCTCGAAAAACGCAAAGACGTTATCGGGAAAGAAGAAAAAATTCCCGAAATTTATGCCGAACGCGCATACGGCGGCTATGATTTTTTCCCGAACTGCACGAAAAACGCTTTCGAAACGGCGACGCAGACGCTTTCCGACAGAATTACGAGCTACGGTTCGGAAGACAAAGACGTAAAAGCCTGGCTTGCGGCGCAGGACGAGGTTTTTGCAAACTGCGCGAGCGGAAAACAAACGCCCGAAGCGCCGACCGAAGCGATGCCCGAATGGCTGCAAAAAGACCGCGCATATCAAATCGCGGCGGCTGAATTTTATTCGCTCGACTACGAAAAAGCCGGACGAGATTTTGCCGCAATCGCGCAGGACACAAGCTCGCCGTGGCAGGAAACCGCCGACTATCTGGTCGGCAGAACTTTGATTCGGCAGGCGAGCCTGACGAAGGACGAGGCGAAAATTAATCAATTTTACGCGCAAGCCGAGCAGCATCTGCAAATGACTCTGACAAAAGGCGGAAAGTTTCAGGATTCGACCGAAAAGCTTCTTAATTTAATCAAATATCGACTCCACCCGAAGGAAAGAGTCGGCGAGCTGGCGCGAAATTTCGCTTATTCGGGAAGTCAGAATTTCCGGCAGGATTTGATTGATTACAACTGGCTGCTCGACAAATTCGAGAAAGAAACGCTCGACGCGGAAGAAAAACGAAAGGAAGAATTGAAGCCGAAAGACACAAATACTTCTGTCAGCAATACGATTTCTAACGAAAATTGTCCGAACACCGCAGACTGCACAAATTCCGCAAATACTTCGCAGCAAAACGAAGGCGATTTGCAGATTTATCTTTACACCGACGATTACCAGCAAAATTGGACGATTTATTTAAAGCCCGACGCGACCGACGCCGAAGCGACTGCCGAAGCCGAGAGAGTTATGGGCAGACCTTTGACCGACAAAATGAAGGAACGCCTGCTCGAAAGCAAAAAAATAGCTTACACGACGCGTTATTCGCAAAACTATCAGTCGGGTTATCAGGGCGGATATTACGGCAGTGAAAAAACTGCGCTTTCGATTTTGCCGCAATTTCTGCGACAGGATGAATTGACCGAATGGCTTTTTACGTATCAGATTCAAAATACCGAAGCTTATCTTTATTCGCTCAACAAATTCAAGCAAAACGGCTCGGATTTGTGGCTTTTGACGGCGCTTTCAAAGGCTGATAAAACTTCTTCCGAACTGAATCGTCTGCTCGAAGCTTCGGAAAAAGTAAGTTTTTCGTCGCCAGCTTATCCGACCGTCGCCTATCACACGGCGCGGATTTTGATTGAGCAAAATAAATCCGCCGAAGCGAAAAAACTGCTTGACGAAATTCTCGCTTCATCCGTCGATTTGCCGGTTTCTTCGCGAAATTTGTTTCTCGAACTGCGTTTGAAGCTTTCGGACACGCTCGACGATTTTCTGAAATTCGCGCAGCGCAAGCCTTTCGCGTTTGATTTCGACGGATTCAGCGGCTCGATTGAGGAATTTATCGCCATGCAGAAATCCTACTATAACGCCGAATTTGATAAGTCGAAAGATGAATATGAACGCGAGGTTGAAGAAGGTTTTAAGGAAGAAAAGCTCTGGCAGGAACGAGTGATGTTTGACGATAAAACCATCGAAATTATCAACGAGCATTTCCCGCTCACAATTTTGCTGGAAGCCGAAAAATCGCCCGCGCTTCCCGATTATTTAAGACAGCGGTTTGCTCTGGCGATTTGGACACGCGCCGCGCTTTTGGAAGATTTTGCGACCGCCTCAAAAATCGCGCCCGAAGTCGTCAAATTCGAGCCGGAAATGGAAGATTTGATGAATAAATTTCTGGCGGCAAAAACGATTCAGGCGAAAAAACACGCCGCGCTTTATTTGATTTTGAAAACTGACAAGCTGACGCCTTATATCGCCAGCGGAATGGGCACGCCGCAGGAAAATTTCAGAATGTACGCGACAGTCTGGTGGTGCGAGCCTTATGATGCGTATTACGACGAGGAAACGGGCGAAGAAGCGCCGCGCAAGCTCTCGCCGCGACCGATTTTCCTGACTGAGGCGCAGAGCGATGCGGCGCAAAAGGAACTCAAAAAATTAAAAACAATCGGCGATGCGCCAAAATTTATGGGCGCGAAAGTTCTCGAATGGGCGCGTCTCGCGCCGCTCGATAAGCGCGTACCGGAAAGCCTGTATATCATGTATGAAGCAAACGGATGGGACAAATACGGCTGCGGAAACAATGAAGAACTGCGCGAGGAAATCGGCAATTTTTTGAAGAAACGCTATCCGCAAAACGAATGGACGCAGCAGATGATTGCCGAAGAAAGTCAAAATAACTAAATGAAAAGAAATTAGCCACGAACAAAAACGAACAGACACGAAAAAGAGAAAACCAAAATATAAGTTTTCTTCTTATTTCGTGTTCTTTCGTGTTTGTTCGTGGCTAATTACCTGTGATGTCGCAAATCACTTAATCAAATTTTGAATTTCCTTAAACTGCTCATGTGTCGAATCGCGCATCAATTCGAAAAGCGCCATTTCCATAGTCGAAGGTATGACGCCGCTCATTCGCATTTTGTGAAGTGCGGCGCGTTTATCGTTTTTGTAGCGCGAGCTGACGCAGTCCTGCAAAAGATGCACTTCAAAATTTCGATTCAGAAGGTCGTGCGCCGTTTGATTGACGCAAACGTGCGCTTCGATTCCGCACAGCAAAATTTGTTTTGCGCCGAGCTGCTGTATTTTGTCTAAAAACGCCTGCGCGCCGCACGAACTGAAAGCTGTTTTCTCGATAAACTCAAATTCCGGCGGCAGGCTGAAAAGTATTTCTTCAACCGTTCTGCCCAAGCCTTTAGGATATTGTTCGGTAACGATTACGGGCAAATTCAGAATCTGAAACCCGCGAATCGCCATCGAAATGCGCGAAGCGATTTGCTCGAACTCGTCAATCGACGGGCGAAACGCTTCCTGCATATCAATTACGACCAAAACCGTTTTTTCTCTATCTAAAATGTTCGAATGCATAATCAGGTGATAAGTAATAGGTAACAGGTGATAAGTAAAAACTCTTTTTACCTATTACTTATCACCTATCGCCTATCACCTATTTATCAACTCCTTTAAATTAATTTCTGCCGAAGGACGAATGTTCGCCTTTAAGTATTTTTCGATGTATTTCAGCATATCTCTATTTTCGCTTTCTTCATTTGCGGCGACGCAATCGGACGGAATTATCAAATCAAAATCGCGCATATAAGCGTCGTTTGCCGTGTACAAAACGCAGATGTTGGTTGCGATTCCGGTAATAATCAGCGTCTGGCACTGGAGATAATTGAGCAGAATATCAAGCGTCGTCGAATAAAAGCCGGAATGTTTCGGCTTGAGCACAAAATAATCGTCTTCGTCCGGCTTGAGAAGCGCGGCAATCTCCGAGCCCCGACGCGAACGGTCGAGCGCGTGTTCGAGCAGTTTTTTAAAATCCGACTGCCATCTGCCGAAATTATCGTTGACGTAAACACACGGAATTTTATGTTCTTTCGCGCGTTTTTTCAGTCCGGCGATTTTTCGCGCCATCGGTAAGGCATAACGAAAAATCTTTTCGCCGTCTTCAAATTCAAAATCGCTGATAACGTCAATCAAAAGAAGCGCGACGCTCGACTTATCGGGCGCATTTCCGTGAAGGTCTTCATTTTTCAACATATTCTCTTTCAGCCTGCGCGCGCGCTTCATCGTTTATTTTATGTTTATTTTTCTTTTCGAGCTTGTATTGCCGGAAAAAAATATATGTCGCTCCGACACTCAAAATCATAATCAAAATCATCATCACGGCAATAAAATAAAGCTCGGCGACTGCGGCATTGGTCATACTTTAAAGTTATCAAAGACTGTGAGAAATGGATAACTCAAAATTGATAATTGATAATTGATAATTGATAATTAAGAAAAGATTTTTCATTATCAATTATCAATTATCAATTACCTTCTATGAGCGAACCAGAAACGACTAATATCGAATCAACTTTAACCGAATCGAGAGTTTTTCCGCCGCCGAAAGAGTTTAGCGAGCAGGCGCATATTAAGAGTTTTGCCGAATACGAGCAGATTTACACGGAAGCCGCAAAAGATACGGAAGGCTTTTGGGCATCGGCGGCTGAAGATTTGCACTGGTTCAAAAAATGGGAAACGATTTTGGAATGGAACGAGCCGCACGCTAAATGGTTTGTCGGCGGTAAGATAAACGCTTCGTATAATTGTCTCGACCGTCATCTGGAAACGTGGCGGCGCAACAAAGCCGCGATTATATGGGAAGGCGAGCCAGGCGAGATTCGCACGCTGACTTATCAGCAGATGCATTCCGAAGTCTGCAAATTCGCCAATGTTTTGAAAAATCTGGGCATCGAAAAAGGCGATAGAGTCGCGCTTTATATGCCGCTCGTTCCCGAACTGGCAATCGCAATGCTCGCGTGCGCGAGAATCGGCGCGACGCACACGGTAATTTTCGGCGGATTTTCAGCCGACGCGATTCGCGACCGCGTCAACGACGGCGAATGTAAATTAATCGTTACGGCTGACGGCGGCTATCGGCGCGGCGCGGTGATTCCCTTGAAAGACACGGTCGATAATGCGGTCGAGCAAACGCCTTCGGTCAAAAATGTCATTGTTTACGAAAGAATAGGTGTAGGTTCGGGAATCAATATGAACGAGCTTCGCGACCACTGGTGGCACGATTTGATGAAAGAGGCGAGCGACAAATGCGAAGCCGAAGAATTGGATTCGGAACATCCGCTTTATATTCTTTACACATCAGGCACGACGGGCAAGCCGAAAGGCATTCTGCACACGACCGGCGGTTATCTGACGCAGGTTTCTCTGACGGCGAAATGGGTTTTAGATTTGAAGGACGAAGACATTTTCTGGTGTACGGCTGACATCGGCTGGGTTACGGGGCACAGTTACGTCGTCTATGGTCCGATGGCGAACGGCGCGACCGTGATGATGTATGAGGGCGCGCCGAATTATCCCGATTTCGACAGATTCTGGGACATTATCGAACGTCATAAAGTAAATATTTTATACACCGCGCCGACGGCGATTCGCGCTTTTATCAAATGGGGCGAGCAATATCCGAACAAACACGATTTGTCGTCTTTGAGACTTCTCGGAACGGTCGGCGAGCCGATAAATCCCGAGGCGTGGATGTGGTATCACAAAGTCATCGGCGGCGAGCGCTGCCCGATTATCGATACGTGGTGGCAGACGGAAACGGGCGGAATTATGATTTCGCCGCTGCCGGGCGCGACGCCGACCGTTCCGGGAACGGCGACGCGTCCTTTTCCCGGCATTATCGTCGATATTGTTACAAAAGCCGGTGTTTCCGTTCCGCAGGGCGAAGGCGGTTATCTCGTCATCAAAAAACCTTTCCCGTCGATGCTTCGGACAATCTGGAACGACGACGAGCGTTATAAAAAACAATACTGGTCGGAGATTCCCGGTGTATATTTCGCGGGCGACGGCGCGCGGCGCGACGAGCACGGCTATTACTGGATTATGGGCAGAGTTGACGATGTGATAAACGTTTCCGGTCATCGACTCGGAACTGCCGAAATCGAATCCGCATTGGTTTCTCATCCGGCGGTTGCCGAAGCGGCGGTCGTCGGTCGTCCCGACGATTTAAAAGGTCAGGCAATCGCGGCTTTTGTAACTCTGGAAGGAACGCACGCGGGCAGCGACGCGCTTAAACAGGAACTCAGAAATCACGTCGCCAAAGAAATCGGTTCATTAGCCAAACCTGACGATATAAGATTTACGGATACTTTGCCGAAAACCCGTTCGGGAAAAATTATGCGCCGCCTGCTCAGAGAACTAGCCTCAAGCGGAACGGTCGCGGGCGACGTTACGACGCTCGAAGATTTTTCCGTGTTGGAAAAATTGCGCGAGGACGAAGAATAATCAAAACCTATTTTTCGTTTGGTTTGATTTCTTCTTTCTTCTCGACGTGAACCCAAATGTAATCCGTATCGCCGTTTTTAAAGACAGTGCTGGTGGTTTTGGCGTTATCGATATAAATATTCGTAAAATACTGCTTGTAATACCAGACAAAGAATATCGCGCCTAAAGTCGGCTTATCGGTTTTGCGGTAGTCGAGCCAGATTTCTCTCGGCTTATCGACCTTAAATCCGAGTATTTTTCCCTGAAAATAGCTGTCGTCTTTTATGATTTTGCCGCCTGTCCGGTCAATCGTGTAGATAAATTCCCTGCCGTACGCCGCGACGCCATTTGTCTGAAATGCGGGAAGAATCCAAACCGAAAATGTTTTGTCGGCATTTTGCCTGATGTATTGATTAAACTTCGGCGTGTCGTTTCCGACTTTAAGCGTCATTTCCTTTATCGCCGTCGCCAAAGCCCGCGCGTGAGCGTTTAAAAAATCGGCATCGATTTTATCGCTGATTCGCGTAATCTTTCCCGCGCCGTCCATCGTAAAATGAAAAACCATATCGTATTTGTCATTTTCATATTTCCCATAAACGGCGTGCCATAGATTGTTTTTATCCTGAAAACTGAACCACTCTTTGCCGAGACGCTCAAGCTCTTTTTTGTCCTGCGTCATAACAACGTCCGACGTTTTCCACGCCACGTTATCATATTCGACCAGCCACTCCGCTGTTTCGGCTTTCTTATTAAAATCGGCGATGTCAAAATTCGGCGCGTCTTTCTTTTGCCCGAAAACCGAAAACGAAAGCGCGGTAAATATCAGAAACAGTAAAATATTTTTCATAAATAAGGATTCTTTTGTAATTTTTCTATTGTTTAGTGAATAATACGATGCAGTTAAATGCTTTCGAGTTTGTAAGAATGATAAGCAGGAAACGACAAAACATCAGCAATAATCGCTAATGTCCTTATAAAAACCGTTTGCGATAAGGAACGGCTTTTATGAATAGAAAATTTGTACGCTACACAGCCGTCATTTGCCGCGTGTCGTCTAAAATACCGGCGTTTATCAAGTCAGCTTTTATATTTTCACTTATTTCCGATATTTTTTCGTCGAATTCATAAGTTTCAAGTCCATTTAAATCGGACGGAAGCGGCGTTTTCTTCTGATTCAAAATGCGGACTTTAGCTCTTCCGTATCTGCCACAAAACCAGCCAAGCTCAAAGAGAACGTTCGGGCGCGCCTGAAAATATGTCGCTCCATCTACTGTTACCGTGTCGTCAGGCGTTACGAGAACAAACGCGAATGCGCAGATTCGCCCGTAATGCTCAAACTTTTCGATAATGGTTTTTCCTTCGTTTCGTTCTTTCCATAAAACAATCGGAGTTATATTCAATTCATCTGAAAGCAGATTTTTTAATTCGTCTAAAGCATTCGCGTTATGACCATGTACGATAAATACTTTTTTATCGATTGGCAACATAAATTCGATGTCTTCCATCTTCTCTTCGAGCCGCTCGGCTTTTTTTTCATACGAAGCAGCTCTTGCGTTAAGCATTTTAACGAGTGCTGAGACTACCTTATTAATTTCTTCATTCTCGCCGAAATACTCGAGATAATCTTCTTTTTTCAATCCGGCGGCAGTTTCTCTCAACATTTCAACCTGATTAACAAATTTGCCCTCTCTCATATTCAAATTTTTTTTAACAAGTTCATGCATGACGATACTTGTATTTTCAAAATACGTGAACATAAAACGAAGCATTGAAACGCTGCCTCCCTGGTTTAAAAGCTTCTCGGCTTCTTCAGACAACAGACTAAAATTTTTCTCCGCGTCGCCGCAAATCTCTATTGTCGCATTATATTCTTCGAGAGATTTATTCAATCTTTCATCATCAAAAAATAAAGTCGCCCGAAGAAAACGCGTTGCCGTCTCCATTAAATTTACTAAATTGCACAAATAAACCTTTACGTCCTGCGTAAAGTTAGTTTCAATATTTTTATAAATAGACTGGGCAAATCGTAAATTTTCCTCACATTTCTCAATATCCTGTGTGGCTACAGCTTCCATTACATTTACGTAATGTTCGTGCAGCTTCACAATCGGCTCGGCAAAACTATTCTGGTCGGCTAATTCGTTATTTTCATTCATAATGATAATAATTTAAGCTTATTTTATTTTTGATTATTTGATTGGAAGATTATAAGTCAAGGTTAAACCTTTCACAAACGAAATGGCTTTAAACTTAACTGGGCGCTTGATTTTCGGGAAAAGCGTTTTCGTCAAACTCTTCGGTCAGAAGCATTTCTTTATAGCTTTCGGGCAGAGTGCGGACTTTTTTATTTTCGTCCGTAACGAGATGAAGCGTTTCGCCTTCGGCAACCAGAGTTTCGTCCGCAGCGCGAAAAACCTCGTAAATAAAACGAATCGAACGGCTGCGAACTTCGCCGACCTGCGTGCGGACAATGAGAACGTCTTCGTAATAAGCCGGAGATTTATAGCGAACGTAACTTTCGGCAACGACCATCAGCGCGTTGTCCTTTTCCTCCATATCCTTGTAGGAAAAACCCCGCGCGCGGCAAAAATCGCTTCGTCCAAGCTCGAACCAGATAAGATAGTTCGAGTGATGGACTATGCCCATCTTGTCCGTCTCGGCATACCGGACGCGGATTTCTGTTTCGTACCATTTGTTCATAAAAAAGATGTCAGATATCAGATGTTAGATGTCAGTTTTGCTTTATACTGACATCTGGCATCTAGCATCTGACATCTGAAATTTTGGCTGGGAGACAGGGATTCGAACCCCGATAGGCAGATCCAGAGACTGCAGTCCTACCGTTAGACGATCTCCCAGCACAACGTTCTATTTTAAAAGCTAAATTTGAGTTGTCAAATGATTTAAAGCGTTTCTCGCCTTGCCTGTAAAAATTTTGAGAGGCAAAATAATAGTTTATGTCGGAAAACGACAAAGAAATCCTGACCAATCGCGCCGCTTTTCACGAATATCATATTTTGGATAAATTTGAAGCGGGCGTCGTTTTGCTTGGAACGGAAGTGAAAAGCGTAATGCTCGGTCGGATTCAGTTAAAAGAATCGTATGTTACGGTCAAAGACGGCGAGCTTTGGGTATTTAACGCGCATATTTCGCAGTATTCGCACGGCAATATAAATAATCACGAGCCTCTGCGGACGAGAAAGCTTCTGCTTCACCGGCGCGAAATTGAAAAATTAGAGCGCGAGACGACGCTTAAAGGAATGACTCTGGTAGTAACGCGAATATACTGGAAAAACGGACGAATCAAGTTCGAAATCGGTCTGGCGAAGGGCAAAAAGCTATATGATAAACGCGAAACTTTGAAAAATCGCACTATCGAAAGAGAAACACAGGCGCAAATGAAGGAAAAATAAGTTGAAAGATGTGTAAACTTAGGTTAAGTTATTAACAAATTTATTTTCGAATAATATTATTTTATTGGAACAAATATGAAATTTCAGGCGATTACGGATAATTTTTTAGAGGCAAACGTCGATGCTTTGGCGGTTGCGGTGTTCAAGGATGAAAAAGCGTCGAGCGGCGTTTTAAAGGATTTGGACAAACTCACCGGCGGGCAAATTTCTTCCATAATAAAATCGGAAGAATTTACGGGCGAAGCGGGCGAGGCGGAGCTTTTACGTTTTTCCGCGAGCGGGAAAATAAAGGCAAACCGTCTTCTTCTCATCGGCGTCGGCGACCGCGTCGAATATAAAGCCGCAAACGTCGCGGTTTTGTCCGGCACAGCGACGCGCGCATTGCGAAAGCGCAACGCCAAAAGCTTTGCACTCTTGCCGCGACTCGAACAGGACGCCGAAGATACCGCCAAATGCGCCGCGCAGGGCGTTGTAACGAGCCAATTTGAACTCGATAAATACAAGACGAAAGATAAAAACACGAAATCTATCGACACATTCGTTTTGTGCATCGAAGGCGCGAATGCCGACGATATTGAAAATGGTTTAAAACGCGGCGAGATTATCGGCGATTCGATGAATTTCGCGCGCGATTTGGCAAATGAGCCGCCAAATATTTTAACGCCGACCGAAATGGCGAACCGCGCTAAAGCGATGGCGAAAGAAGTCGGCATAAAATGCGAAATTCTCGACGAAGCCAAGATGGAAAAGCTCGGAATGGGTTCGCTTCTCTCGGTTTCAATCGGTTCGGAACAGCCGGCAAAATTAATTGTCTTGAAATATGAACCGGCGAAAAATACAGGCAAAAAAGGCGACCTTCTCGCGCTTGTCGGCAAAGGCATCACCTTCGACACGGGCGGAATTTCCATCAAGCCAGCCGAAGGAATGGACGCGATGAAATACGATATGTCGGGCGGCGCGACCGTTATCGGCACGATGATGGCAATCGGTTTGCTCAAGCCGACTGTTCCGGTTCTAGGCGTCGTCGCGGCGGTCGAAAATATGCCGGACGGAAAAGCGACTCGTCCTTCCGATGTTGTAACGGCGATGAACGGAAAAACCGTCGAGATTCTAAACACTGACGCCGAAGGTCGTCTGATTTTAGCCGATGCCGTCGCTTATGCCGAAAAACAGGGCGCGACGCGAATTGTCGATATGGCGACGCTGACCGGCGCTGTGATTATCGCGCTCGGCGACATCAACACCGGAATTATGGGCAACGACCAGGATTTTGTCGAAGAAATTATCGATTGCGGCAAACAGGCGGGCGAAAATTTCTGGCAGCTTCCAATCGGCAAAGAATACAGCAAAGGAATAAAATCCGACATCGCCGACATCAAAAATATCGGACCGGCGCGTAAGGCGGGAACAATTATCGGCGCGGTCTTTATTCAGGAATTTATCGACAAAGCAAAATGGGCGCATCTCGATATTGCCGGAACTGCGTGGGCTGACGACACAAAATCGCACCAGTCGAAAGGTCCGACTGCCGTTGCGGTTCGCACTTTGCTGAAACTGGTTGAGAAATCGCAGTGATTTAATCCGAATCACTGCGAAAGGCTGGTAAATTTATATTTGCCAGCCTTTTCTTTTATCAAAAAATTGGTATAATCGCTACAAATTTTTTCTTTTCCGGGTTAATAAAGCAAAATTTTGTTTACGCGCCTTTTTTTCCTTGATTGCAGGCAAATTGTCAGTTTTTGTTTGCCCGAAAAGAAAAATAAATCTTAAAAATAAAACAGAAGGAAATCTATGAAAAACTTAATCAATAAAATGATTTTCGGTAAAAATGCCAATCTGACGCTGTTGGCTGTTCTCGGCATTATGATTTTTGTCATTTTAGGATGTAAAGGTATGGGCAGGACTGACGGCAATTCTACGCCGGTAAGCGCTTCTCCGACTGCGTCTTCCACCCCGACCGCGACTCCGAAACCGAAATTTACAAAAGCCGACGCTTCAAAAGGCGAAATGCCGTCTGACGAAGAACTACAGGAAATCGTGAAGACGACTTTGCTGGATTTTGACAGCGCGGTCGACGACGGCGATTTTACAGATTTTTACGATAACATTTCAAAAGCCTGGAAAAAACAAACTTCGCCTTCGCAGTTAAAAACATCTTTCCAAGGCTTTATCGATAAAAAAATTCGAATTAACAAAATCAGCTCGATGGACGCGGACTTTTCGCCCGACCCTGTAATTGAAAAGGAAATCGGATTTAAAACTCTGAAGCTTAAGGGTAAATACAATACAAGCCCGAACTCGACCAAGTTTCTGATGCATTATATTCCCGACGGAAAAGACTGGAAACTGTCCAGAATAGAAGTTGACACGACAGCGGATTAGGCGTTTTTTTGCAGATGTTTTATCAAGGCAGTTTATAAAACTGCCTTTGCTTTTTGCATACCGGAGGACTAAACTTTCTAATCTGGAAGATAAAATTTACGGCAAGAAACTTGTAATTACAGCTAAATTAAGACCGGCTGTGAAAATGCGAATTAAAATACATTCCGATTCGTGTTTTTGAAGAATCGGAGAAAAATAAATTTTGGGAGCTTAGAAGAAAAAAAATGAAAAAAACAATTTTTGGATTTACAAATAAATATTCGGCAATTCTACCCCTGCTGATAGTATTTCTCGTCATTTTGGGCTGCGGCGGAAAACCGGAAATGCCGGCTGAATCCGTAACGCAATCGCTTGTGAAAACCAGTATGTCGGATTTAGCCGATGCTGTTGATAAGGAAGATTTCAAAGCTTTTAGAGAAAAAGCTTCAAAAGATTTTCAATCATCTTTTACCGAAGCACAGCTAAAAACGACTTTTCAGGGCTTTATCGATAAAAAAGACGTTATCGTTCCGGTTTTGCGTGAAGCCAGCGGCAAAGACGCGAAATTTTCTTCTGCGCCTGCGATACGCGAAGAAAAAGGAAACTATATTTTGGTTGCCAACGGCAACACCACAACTGCGGATGCGGACGTTAAATTTGAAAATGAATGGGTTTACCGCGACAGTGCATGGAAATTGCTGAAGATAAACGTTAAATTGCAGTAAATTTTATAGCTTAAAAATAAAAGCAAAGGCAATTTATATTGTCTTTGCTTTTATTTTTGCCGCAGGCTAAACTTTTTATTAACAAAATATAAATCGATGAAAATACACGAATACCAAGGAAAAGAACTTTTAAGGCAATATAATGTTCCGACGCCGCGCGGAATTGTGGCGCGCTCCGGCGAAGAAGCCGAAGCGGCGGCGCGGGAATTGGGAACTGGCATAACGGTCGTCAAAGCGCAGATTCACGCGGGCGGGCGCGGCAAAGGCGGCGGCGTAAAGCTCGCCAAATCGCCGGAAGAGGCGCGTGAGATTGCCAATCAGATGCTCGGAATGCAACTTGTAACGCATCAAACCGGACCCGAAGGACGCGAAGTAAAAACGCTTCTTATCGAAGAAGGCTTGCCGATTGACAAGGAATTTTATCTCGCTGTAACGCTCGACCGCGTTTCCGGTAGAAATGTATTTATGGCTTCGAAAGCGGGCGGAATGGACATCGAAAAAGTCGCCGAAGAAACGCCCGAATTAATTCTCAAAGAAGCGGTTGACCCAAGCGTCGGGCTTCGTCCGTTTCAAGCCAGAAAGCTTGCTTTCGGGCTAGGAATTCCAAATGAATTAATCAATCAAGCAGCCGGATTTATGCTCAAGCTTTATGACGCATACGAAAAAATGGACGCTTCCCTGCTTGAAATCAACCCGTTTTTGCTGACCAAAGACAATCGACTGATTGCGCTCGACGCAAAAGTGAATTTCGACGACAACGCGATGTTTCGTCATAAAGAATATGGTGATTTGCGCGATTTGAACGAAGAAGAACCGCTCGAAATCGAAGCTTCGAAATTCGATTTGAACTACATCAAGCTCGACGGCGACATCGGCTGTATGGTCAACGGCGCGGGACTGGCGATGGCGACGATGGACATCATCAAGCTCGCGGGCGGCGAACCGGCAAACTTTCTTGATGTCGGCGGAGGCGCTTCGCAGGAAAGAGTTCAAAACGCTTTTCGCATTCTCCTTGCCGATGAAAACGTCAAAGCCGTTCTGATAAATATTTTCGGCGGCATCGTCCGCTGCGATATGGTCGCTCTCGGCGTCGTCGAAGCGGCAAAAAATCTCGGCGTTACGATTCCGATTGTCGCGCGTCTGGAAGGAACCAACGTTGAAGAAGGCAAGCGCGTTCTGCGCGAATCCGACATCAACATCATATCGGCAGACGGTATGCGCGACGCGGCTGAAAAAGTCGTTTCGGCAGCAAAGGCAAATTACTAATTTTTAATCAGAAAGTAAAAGATGTGCGGCTAAACATTCAGGTTTAGCCGCACATCTTTTTTACATTTTACTTTTTTTCGGCGAGTTTAATTTGAACCGATTACTCGACTTACAGAGCCATTCGCTTGATTTCCCTGAATTTTATTGTTGTTGTATGAATCAAGTGAGCCACCCTGCACGTCTACGCCGACATTATTCATTGTTATATTAACGTTTGAGATGCGAACTGTCGGGCTGCCGCTTTCGAGCTGAATTCCCGTATCGTTAAAAGAAATTGTTCCGCCGGAAATATCGACCACGGCTGTTTCTTCCGCGTAAACTCCTTTATCAAAATTCCCGGAAATTACCGAGTTGATAACTGAAACGCTGCTGCCGGTCGATGCCCACAGTCCAATGCCCGCGCCGCTGTTTTTAAGCTGAGAATTTTCGAACGCTGCTTTGATTGCCGGAGTACTTCCGCCGCCGATAAGGGCATTGACCACGCTGTTGTTCTTGATAATCGTATTGCTGACGTTCAAGCTGCCGCCGTTTGTCCGGTCGTCCGAAATTCCTTTTTGAAAGCCGTAAATCGTGCAGTCTTCGATAAAAACGGCTTTCGCGTTAAGAATTTTAATGCCGGTTAAGCCGGTGGTGAGTCCGTCAATGTCCAATCCGCGCAGCGTAACGACACTATTTGCGGCATTGATAATAATGCCATTCGAACCGCTTACTAAAACACCGGCAATGAACGAGCCGCCGTCAATTGTCATATTTTTTGTAATCGTTACAGCGCCGAAGCCGCCGGGGTCGAGAACATTGATTTCGCCGTTGTTAGCGGTTTTAGAGATTGAGCCTTGAAAAGTTTTGCAGGGCGCGGTGCGGCTGCACGGATTGGCATCGTCGCCGACGCCGGAAATCCATGTTCGCGTGGCTTGCGCGCTGGCAAACGTAGCGCAGGCAACTAAAAAAGCAAAAGTCGTTAAAATACGTACAGATAATATTTTCTTATTCATTTTAATTTTAATTTTAATACTCCAATTCGGGATTTGTTCAGAAAAGAACGTTTAAGTTTAATCCTAAATTAATAAAATTTAAAGCTTTTTTTGTCAAAAATGACCAACCAACGTTAAAAATAATTTACTCCAAAATAAAAAAGGCGCAGCAGAAAATTGCGCCTTCTTTAAATGCGTATTTAGATTTGATTATATAAATAGTTCTACCGAAACTTTAAAAAACTCCGCCAATTTTTTTGCCTGCGCTTTACTTATTGAGCGCTTACCGTTTACAACTTCCGAAGCAATTCCGCTTGAACCGAAAATATGAAGCAAATCGCTTTGTTTCAAACCGTTTTCTTCAATTAAAAATTTTAGAACTTCGTTCGGCGAAACTTCCGGCATTGGATAATGCTCGTCTTCGTAAGATTCAACCAAAATAGCCAAAGTTTCAAGCAAACGTTCTTCTTCGGGCGAAAGCTCATTTTCGCCTTTACTCATCAACTCGTTAATGTTTGCTAACATTATTTCGTATTCTTCTTCACTTTGAATAGCTGTCGGCAACACTTTTACGACTAAATCGGCATAAGTTTGATTGTTAATAATTGAATTCATTATATTCAACAACGACAATCATTTTTCCATCTATCCTGGTCATATTCTTTATGAGTCAGGATAAAACGAATATAAATGATTTTCGCTCTGTAATTGATTTTTGTAATCAATCTGTATTTATTTCCGCCAATGTTGAAAACAACACATTCACCGACTAAATCGGCGTGCGGAAATACTGTTCTAATTTCTGCTAAATTTTTCCACCCGGCTTTTTTAGATTGTCTATACCAGTCTAAAAGCGGAATTTTTGCAGACGAATTTTGCAACCAAAATTTTTGAAGAATCGGTTTTGAAATAATTCTCATTTGCTGGTCTTCCTCTGGACTTTATATTTTTTGTGTTTGTTGTCATAGTGGTTTCCTCGTTGTTGTTAATAAAATGAGAG
>JBARIW010000019.1:0-13730 GCA_049799955.1 Pyrinomonadaceae bacterium | reverse complement strand
CAAAATTGTTTCCGAAAAAGATTCATGCCACCACTTTGAATGGTTTTCTGTTGAAAATCGCCTTGTTTTTATTTGCTTATCAAGTTAACAAGGCATTTATTCAGTAACTGGCAACTTGGGTTAATTACTCTGTTGAGAAGTTGAGAGTTAAAAAAGAAAATGACGAAGCCGATGATATAGAACAAATTCTTTCTCTCAAAAAACCTATGTATTTGGAAGCAGCTCGTCGTGCTTCCAAAGCGCTTGATGAAACTCTCTGGCATCAGATGCTAAAAGAGAAACTTGACCTGAGAAAAAGCGACGCTGATGAAAGCTCTTTGAAACTATCTGAGCTTATTTGGAAATTAGGAAGTAATCTTATTATCACAACTAACGTTGACCGTGTTTTGCAATGGACTTGTCCTAACTCCGACGAACTTAGACCTCTCGATTTGGAGAAGTTTGAATTGGGAGAATTGCAAAAAGAAAAAGAAGTTAAATTTCCGACGGTTCTTTATCTTCACGGAAGAATTCATAATTCGAGAAATGTTGTATTTACACCGGAACAATACAAAGGATTTTACGAAGAAGGCAACAATCAGGCGAAACTTCAAACTCTAGTTAATACTCTAACGAAATTTACAACTCTTTTTATAGGATTCAGCCTTGATGATGAATATTTTCTCAAGCAATTAAACCTCATTGATGAAATTTACGAAGGCGGCGCAAATTCTTTTTATATTTTATTGCCCGAAGATGAAAAAGATAATCCGAACATTCCTAAATATGTTGAGAAGATTATTTATAAACATCATGGAAAACCTTTGATTGATTTGCTTGAAGAAATGTGCCGAATCGCAAATGGCGACGACAATTCAGAAAGTTTAATTCCTTCTCCGCCGCCCGATTCACCAGTGTCGAGTCCGGTGTTGCAAACTACAACTTTATCTACATTTTCGGGAACTATTTCATCTACACAAAAGATTTTCAAACCTGTCTTGAGCGAAAAACATTTCAACGTGCCCTTTGCCTCAAAAGGCGATGCGTTTGTCGGGCGCGAAGGTTTGCGCGAGAAGATTTGGGAATCGCTGAACAGAAGCGGACGCGCCGCTATCGGTCAAGCCGTCAGCATAAAAGGCATCGGCGGTTTGGGGAAAACGCAGCTTGCCGTCGAATATGCTTATAAATTCCGTGATAAATACGAAAACGGCGTGTTTTGGCTGACGGCTGATGAGGATATTGATATTCAGCTAATCAAAATCGGTGAAGATTTAAAGTGGATTTCGCAATTCAATACCGGTTTTGACCAAGCCGAACTCGTGCGAAACCGCTTTCGCAAGCTTTCGGGCTGTTTGATTATTTTTGATAACGTCGATGATAAGGAAGCAATCGAAAATTATTTACCCGAAAGCGACGCTCGCCCGCATATTTTGATAACGTCGCGCGAAAAGCAGGAATTTTTTGACGAGATAAATCTCGACGTTCTCAGTCGCAAGGAATCGCGCAAGCTTTTACTCGAAATTTACAACCGCCCGCTTAAAGACGGCGACGAAGAAACGGCGCTTGAAAAGGTTTTGGAAGAACTTGGCGATTTGCCCTTGGCAGTCGAACTCGTCGGCGGTTTTCTGGCAGAGCATGAAATTATTTCTTTTCGTGAATATCTCGAATTTTTAGACGAAGTTCCCTTAGACGCGCTTGAAGAAGATTTCCCGTCTATCAGCTTTACGCATCACGATAAAAGCATTATCCGAACGCTTAAAATCAGCGAAAAGCTTTTGACGAAAAAGCCGCAACTTGAAGAGATTTTAGACATTCTCGCGTGGAGCGGAAAATCTTCGATGGGTTATTCGCTCTTGCAGTCGCTGGTTGAAATCAAAAACAATTACATATTAATGACGGCTCTTTCCGATTTGGTCAATCTGCGCCTGATTAAAGAGGAAAAAGAAACAAAACGCTATACAATTCACAGGCTCGTCGCCCGCGTTCGCAAGTTTGAAAAGCCGCTTATCAAAAGAAAAGAATGGCATCAAAAGGTTATTAAGAATCTGGTCGAATGGTTTCGTAAGAGAAAAGACGAATTTGAATATCTCCTCGAATTTGAAAACGAAACAATTCATTTACAGCAATGGCAATCTCAATCTTTTGATGTTTTGCCAATCGAAACCGCTTATTTAATTGACTTTGAAGCATATCCTTTATGGCATCGCGGCAACTATCAGGAATCTAAAATCTTGTTGGATAAGGCGCTAAATTTATATCAGGAAAATCAATTAAATGATGAAAAATTATTAGCAAATTTATATAACGATTCAGGAGTTATTACCGGAAACTTAGGAAATATTCATCAAAGATTTGAGGATTATCAAAAGGCTTTATTAATTGGTCGTAATATATTTGATGAGAAAAGTGAGGATATTGCAAAGTTTTTGAGTAATCTTGGCGGGGCTTATAGCGAATTAGGAAATTATCAAAAGGCTTTAGAATTACAACAGCAAGCCTTTGATATTCGTCTAGAGTTATTTGGCGAAAAACATCCCGATGTTGCTGCTTCTTTGAATAGTCTTGGCGGGACTTACGACGAATTAGGAAATCCTCAAAAAGCTCTGGAATTGAAACAGCAAGCCTTAGAGATTGTCCGCAAGCTATTTGGTGAAAAACATCCCGATGTTGCTGCTTCTTTGAATAATCTTGGCGGGACTTACGGCGAATTAGGAAATCCTCAAAAGGCTTTGGGATTACAACAACAAGCTTTAGAAATTCGTCTGGAATTATTCGGTAAGAACCATCCTAGTGTCGCTGATTCTTTGAGTGTTCTAGGTTGGACTTATGTCGAATTAAGAAATCCTCAAAAGGCTTTAGAATTACAACAACAAGCTTTAGAAATTTATCAGGAATTATTTGACGAAAAACATCCTGATGTTGCCGCTTCTTTGAGCAAACTTGGCGGGGCTTATATGGAATCAGATGACCCTCAAAAAGCATTAAAATTACAACAACAATCTCTTGAAGTTTATCAGGAACTATTTGGAGAAAAACATTTTAATGTTGCTACTTCTTTGAGTAATCTGGGTAAGGCTTATATCAAACTAAGCAATCCTCAAAAAGCATTGGAATTAGAAGAACAAGCTCTAAAAATTCGTCTGGAATTATTTGGAGAAAAACATCCTAGTGTTGCTGATTCTTTAAATAATCTTGGAGAGATTTATAGTGACTTAGGAAATCATCAGAAAGCTGTTGAGCATCACGATAAAGCATTACAAATGATTCGAGATATTTTAGGAAATCAACATCCTCGTACAATTTTGTATTGTAATAATTTAATACTCGAATTATTACAAATCGGCTATAGAGAAAAAGCGGGAAGATTGGCGGGTGAGTTTTTGAGTTATGTTCCGCAAAATAATCCTTATAGAAAAATATTTGAAGAATATGGCGCAATGTATCGAAAGGCGCGGCAGGGAAAGAAAAAACGGCGACACTAAGAGTCAATTACGAATTACGAATTACGAATTATGAGTTTGAGATTAGCTAATGTGTTCGTGAGTGTTTAATGACTTCTCGGAAGATTTCTTTATAATCTCGTCGGTGTGTTAAGAATGCTGGAGAGATTATTTAATATGCTCGTGAGATTTCTTAATAATATTTTTAGATTAGCTTCCACACTCGGAAGATTTTCTTTTACGCTCAAGAGATTGTGTTTTGCGCTCATGAGATTTGTTTAGAATCTTGCGAGGTTTCTTTTTGCGCTTGGAGGATTAGTTAAATTCAAAAGTGTTGAAATTGGATTTTTTTGCCGATATTAAAGATTTTTATTTACTTTCGTTTGATACTCGTATATATTGATTGCGTTTCAATTCCGAAACAAGGCTCTCTTCCGATGGAAGTCTGCTTAACTTTTATGTTTTTACTAAACGGAGGTTAAATAGATGGCTAAGAATAAAACAAAACGACTGCGTCCGGCAGTTTTGCAGGAAAACCTTGATGCGTATGCGGCATTAAAGGCTATTGCAAATTATAATCCTTCAAATCCCGATTTTGCTATTGAAAAGGTGAAAACGGTTTTTGATAAAATCCAAAGCGAACAAACGCTCGAAGTTCAGAAGAATGCCGCCGCAGACGCCCAACGCGACAAAACGGTAGCCGCCGAATGGGACGGACAGGACATTGTTCGCGGCTTTAGAACACAGGTCAAAGCGCAGTTCGGCGAGGATTCGGACGAATACGCTTCGACGGGAATGAAGAAAAAGAGCGACTACAAAACCGGCGGCAGGCGTAAATCGTCGAATCAGGGCGGCACAACTTAAACCTTTTCTTTCATAATGCAAAAAAGCCGTCTGCCTCGATATAAGGCAGACGGCTTTTTTGTTTTATAAATCAGTTAATTTGCACGAAAATCGATATACTCGGTCGATTCTTCGACGAGGATATTTTGCGGGCTGAAGGTATCGCGCTTGCTTACGCACTCGATTGTGTAGGTCGCGTTTGCGGGAACGCCGGCGAAGCGGTAAAAACCGGACGGGTTGACCATTGCAAATCTTATCGCGCCCGTTTCGTCGCGCAGAAGGATGCGAGCGCCGAAAATTGCGCTTCTCGTCGCGTTCGTAACGCGCCCGTTGATGTTTGAAGCTGGATTCAAAGGCGCGGCGTTGAATTCGTAAGCGCCTATGTCGACGGTCGTGTTGACGATTCGACTGTAGCCGCGCTGGTCAATCGTCAGAGGCTTTCCGTGGCGGTCGATGGAAAGGTCTGTGTTTCCGGCGTCGATGGCGCGGCTCGCCGGCAGAAGCGCGTGCGTCGGAAGCCCGCCGCCGTTGTCGTTTAATAATCCGATTTGCGGGTCGACGGGAGCTTTTGCCGTTCCGACGATGTTTCCGTTTACGCCATCGGTAAAAGTTCCCGTCGGGCTGCCGATTCCGAACAGGCTGTTTCGCGCCGATGTGCCGCCGCCGGTGAAATCAGCGCGAATGCCGGTGTTTTTGGCGATGATTGAGTTGGTTATCGAACCGTTGATGCCGCCGATGTTGCCGATACCGCCGACGCTGAACAATTCTGCGCCGTTCGAAGAGTTACCCGCGACCGTGCCGCCGTTTATAAACCAGTTCGGGCTGCTGTAAAGGCGTATGCCGCCGACTCCGTCAACTGCGGAAAGGGATTTGTTGCCCGAAATCGTGCTGTTCATAATCTTCACAATCGTGTAGTGGAGGTCGATGCCGCCCGCGCTGCCGTCCGCCGTCGACGTGTTGTCGGCGAGCGTGCTGTCTATCAGATAAAGAGTTCCGCCGGGCATATATATGCCGCCGCCGTGCTGCGCGGTATTGCCGAGAATGGCGCAGTTGGTTAGATTCAGAACTGTGCCGCTGCCGCCGACAAGAATTCCGCCGCCGTCGCCTGCGAGCGCCTGTCCGTCGCGCATAATCAGACCGTCAATCGAAATTACCATAGCGGAAGTCCCGTCGGTGCGCGTTTCGATAATTCGAAAAGTATTATCGCCTTTAACGGTAATCCGCCGCAGGTTCGGTCCGTCGATGGTTATTCTTCTTTGAATCAAAAGAGTTTTTGTCAGTTGAATCGTTCCGCCGCGTAAATCGCGGGCGAAAATAATCGTATCGCCGCCGGTCGATGCGGTAAGGGCTTCGCGCAGGCTGCATTGCGCGTCGCAAACGGCGTCGTCCGTGTCTGCAAGCGTCGTTACGGTCAAAACGGCAGCCGATAAATTAAATGCGGAAAGTAAAAGCACAAAAACCGCTGCGAGCGGCAGAATATTTGTTTTAGTCAGAGAAAACATAATCTGTAAGCGTTCAGTCCGGGCAAAGAGAAAGAATCCTTCTCTTTGCAGAAAAATTATATTTCAAGTTCTTTCGTAGTTTGAGATGAAAGCCGGTTCGCTGTAATTTCCGGTCGGATTAATTACAGGCGATTTGGGAGATTAACATAAAACGAGCGCAAAAACAATCAATTTTACTTTTTCAGCAGCGGCTGTAAGGCTTTGTAGATATTGTCGGTCATAATTATCTCGCCTTTCGCGTTCGGGTGGATGCCGTCGCCTTGATTCAGGTCTTTGTTGAGCGCGACGTTTTCCAGTAGAAAAGGCAGAAACGCGACTTTGTATTCGGTGGCGAGGTCGGGAAAGGCGTTTGAGTAATCGCGCTGGTATTGCGCTCCGACCGAGGACGGGGCGAGCATTCCGCAGAGCAGGACGGTAATCTTTTTCGCCTGCGCTTTTTTGATGATTTTAGCTAGATTATCCTTCATTTTGGCGACGGGCAGACCGCGCAGAAGGTCGTTTGCGCCGAGCTCTAAAATTAAAATCTCGACGTTTTCCTGTTCAAGAACCCAATCGACGCGCTCCAGACCGCCGAGACTTGTTTCGCCCGAAATGCCCGCGTTGACAACTTCGTAGCGGTAGCCGCCGGCTTCGAGCTTCTTTTGCAAAAGGTACGGGTAAGATTCTTTTTCCGCCAAGCCGAAGCCCGCCGTCAGGCTGTCGCCGAACGCGACGATTTTCGGTCTGCCGGTAGCGATGTTCGGCGTAATCATCGGCTTGTTGGCGTTGCCCGTAAACTGCTTTTCGGCGGACGACGCGCCGCAGCCGGAGATTATCAGCGCGGCAGCCGTAAAAATTATAATTGCTGTGAATCGAATAAAATTAAACATAAGTTAAATAATTGATAATTGATAATTGATAATTGATAATTAAGAAAGAGTCTTCCAATTATCAATTATCAATTATCAATTGTCCGTTTTCACCTGGCGCATTGCAGGAGCGGCTCGATTTTCTCGAAGACGTTTCTTTCGATGATTTTTATGCCTTCTTCGTTGGGATGAATATTGTCGGGAAGCATAAATTTTGCATCGTCGCGCGCGCCGCCGAGGAAAGAAGGCATTAGCGGAATATCGTTTTCCGCCGCCAAATCCGCATACATTTTCGCGATGTCGCGGCGATATTCTTCGTTTGTCGTCGAAGGCGGCTCGAAACCGCAAAGCAGGATTTTAATATTTTTTCTCCTCACGCGGCTGATAATTTCCTGCAAATTCGCTTTGATTTCTTCTATCTTCGTCTTCTTCGACATTATATCGTTTGCGCCGAGTTCGAGAATGAACATCTCGATTTTGTCGAAATTCAGAGCGTAATCCAGACGACTTAAAGCTTTGCCGGTCGTATCGCCGTTGACGCCGAAATTCAGAACTTCGTAGGCGCATCCGGTTTTATTCAGCCTCTCTTCCAAAAAAAGCGTGTAGGAAATTTTTCTGTCGGTCGTGAATCCGTGCGTCAGGCTGTCGCCGAAAGCGATTATCAGCGGCTTGCCGGTTTGCGGCTTTATGTTTTTCATATATTCGAGCTCGTCCGCGTAATACGGCGAGTTTGAACAACTCCAGAGAATTATCGTAAAGCTTAGAATGACGAATCTTACCGGATGAGGAAATTTTGAAATAACCTTCATAAACTTTAACTTTAAGATAATTTTGATACTCTGAAAACTGGTCTTAGTATGATTGAACTTAAAAATGTAACAAAAACGGTTCGCTCCGGCGCGGAAGATTTGACGATTTTGGACGATGTTTCGCTGGAAATTCCCGATGGCGAATTTGTCGCCGTGACGGGCGCTTCGGGCAGCGGCAAATCGACGCTGCTCGGCTTGATTGCCGGACTCGACGCGCCTTCGTCAGGCACAATTTTGATTGACGGCGAAGATATTACGACAATGAGCGAAGACGCGCTCGCCGACATCAGAAGCAAGAAAATCGGGTTTATATTTCAATCCTTTCACCTGATTCCGAGTCTTACGGCGTTTGAAAACGTACTGATTCCGATGGAGATTCTCGGGCTAAAAGACGCGCGAACAAGAGCCGAACAGCTTCTCGTCGATGTCGATTTGACCAATCGCGGGCATCATTACCCGACCGAATTATCAGGCGGCGAACAGCAGCGCATCGCCATCGCCCGCGCTTTTGCCAACCAGCCGAAAATGCTTCTGGCAGACGAGCCGACCGGAAATCTCGATTCGCGCAACGGCTCGCACATTTTCGATTTAATGACCGGGCTGCACAGGCTGAACAACGTAACTTTAATTCTCGTTACGCACGACGCGGCATTAGCCGACAAGGCGCAAAGGCGGATTCGCTTGAAAGACGGCAAGGTTTTAAGCGATGATAAATTTGAAGGAGAAAATTAAAATGTTTGAAACGATAACGGCAACCGAGGCGAAAGACGAAATTCAGGAGTTGATAAAAGCGACGAACGAATCGCATCGTCCGATTTTAATTACAACCGAAAATAATAACGCCGTTTTGCTTTCCGAAGAAGACTGGAACGCATTGCAGGAAACAGTTAATTTGCTTTCAATTTCGGGTATGCGCGAATCAATCATAACGGAAATGAATCGACCCGACAGCGAGTTTTTATCCGAAGAAGAATTCTTAAACGAACTCGAAAAGGAAGGCGAAATTTGAGTTGGACTTTGATTCTTTCAAAACAATCACTTAAGGACGCGAAAAATCTGCAAGGCGCGAAGCTCTGGAAAAACGCGCTGAAGATTTTGAACGTTCTGCGCGAAAATCCGTTTCGAAATCCTCCGCCTTATGAAAAGCTGACCGGCGACCTTGAAGGCATTTATTCGCGCCGGATAAATATTCAGCACCGTTTGATTTACCAAATAAACAAAGAGGAAAAAGTTATCCGCATTCTGCGTATGTGGACGCATTACGAATGAATTTTATTCTCAACCTGACATTTCGTGAAATACGCTCGTCGTGGCGGCGTCTGCTTTTCTTTTTTCTGTGCATCGCCATCGGCGTCGGCTCGATTGTCGCGCTGCGTTCGCTGATACAGAATCTGAGCCAGTCGGTCGGCGGCGACGCGCGCACCCTGATGACGGCGGACATTGAAATCAGCTCGACCAACGATTTTTCGCCGACCGAAATCGACAAAATCGAAGCGGCGATAGCTAAATCAAACATCGTCGAAGCGAGAAACGAAGCGATTACGACCGCCGCGATGGCGCGTCCCGTCGATGCGTCGAACGAGACGCTCTCGTTTGCCGAGCTGAAAGGCATCGAGCCGCCGTTTCCGCTTGTCGGCGCATTTAAGCTTTCGGACGGGAAACCTTTCGATTTCAAGCTGCTCGAAAATCGCGGCGCGGTCGTTTCGCCCTTACTGCTCGAAGATTTAAACATCAAAATCGGCGATAAAATCCGCATCGGCGAAGCCGAATTTCAGGTTCGCGCGACCTTTTCGGAAGAGCCGGGCGGAACGGGCGGCTTTCGTCTCGGACCGCGTGTTTTCATCGAGAAAAAAGCGTTTGACGAAGCCGAAATCACGCGCAATACGAGCCGGATTCGTAGAAGGATTCTTTACCGGACTTCGGACAATCCGACCGAGCTCGTCAAAAATTTGCGCGAAAATCTGAAAGACACGATTCTAAACGTCCAGTCTTACCGCGAAACGCAGGAAAATCTTGGCGAGCAGTTTACGCGAACGGAAAATTATCTTTCTCTGACGGGACTTTTAATTCTTGTTCTGGGCGGCGTCGGCGTTTGGAACGTGGCGCGAGTTTTTGTCGAGCAAAAGCGAAAATCCGTCGCCGTTCTAAAATGTCTCGGCGCGAGCGGGACGCGCATTATCTCGGTTTATCTTTTGCAGATTTTGATTCTCGGACTTTTGGGAAGCTTTTTCGGCGTGTTTCTGGCGCAGTGTTTTTTGTGGTTTGCAAAATACAGGTTTAACGACGCTCTGCCCGCTTCGATGAGCTACGGCGTGCAGCCGTCGTCCGCGTGGCAGGGCGTTTTGCTCGGCGTTCTGATTTCTCTTTTGTTTTCCGCGCTGCCGCTTTTGCAGGTTCGGAACATCAAACCTAAATTACTTTTGCACGACGCGGGCGGCGAGAAAATGCGCCGTCTTGACTGGACGAGAACGATTTTCGGCGCGATTTCTTTAATCGGACTTCTTGCGCTCTCGGTATGGCAGGCAGGCTCAATCAAAGTCGGCGCGTTTTTTCTGGTCGGTCTCGGTTTAACTTCCGTGATGCTCTATGTTGCCGCAATTCTACTGACATTTGCGTTGAAAAAAATCAAAAATTTCAGCTCGTTTTCATTAAAACAAGCCGTCAATTCGCTTTATCGTCCCGGCAATCAGACGCGCGTGATTCTGCTCGCGGTCGGACTCGGCGCGTTCGTCGTTCTCGCCGTTCAGTCTTTGCAGGCAAATCTCGTCCGCGAATTCGATTTTACGCGCAACCAGACTTTGCCGAGCCTTTTTATGGTCGATATTCAGCGCAGTCAGGTCGATGAATTAAAGACGATTCTCGAAGAAAGAACCGGCGAAGCGGCGCAGATTATCCCGACGGCGCGCGCTCGCGTTGCTTTTGTAAACGGCAATCCGTTCGATTTTGCAAACCGCGAAACGCGACAGCAGCAGGGACAAATCGGGCGCGAATTTGCCGTTACATATCGCCCGAATCTGGACTCGAATGAGACAATCATCGCGGGCGATTGGTGGAATAGCTCGGATGTTCCGCAGGTTTCGGTCGAAGAAGATATGGCGCGGCGCTTGAACGTCGCGGTCGGTGATTCGATAACTTTCGACATTTCGGGCAGAAAAATCACGGCGCAGGTCGCAAGCGTTCGCCGTCTCGATTTGCGAATCACGCGGACGGCTTTTATATTCGTTTTTCGTCCCGACGTTCTCGAAAAAGCGCCGCTCACATTTGCCGCGAATGTTCTGAAACGTCTGCCCGAAGTTGAACGCCAGCGCCTGCAAAGAAAAATTATCGATAAATTTCCGAACGTGCAGATTTTCGATGTCGCCGATATTGTCGCCGCCGTCCAGAAGCTGATAAACAATTTCGTTCTGGCAATTTCCTTTGTCGGAAGCTTTGTTATTTTAAGCGGGATTTTGATTCTGGTCGGCTCGATTGCGCTGACCAAATCGCAGAGAATTTATGAAAACGCCGTACTGAAAACTCTCGGCGCGCGCCGTTTGACCTTAAGCGCGATTCTATTTGCCGAATACGGACTTTTAGGCGTTCTGGCGGGAATTATCGGCGCGACTTTCGCCACCGCGCTGTCTTACGCCGTCGCCAAATATATTTTCGAGATTCAATGGGAATTCGATTTCGGCTTAACCGTTCCGGGCGTCTTTATTACGGCAATTCTGGTAATGGCGGTCGGCGCAATCGCCAGCTTCGACGTGCTGTTTAGAAAACCTTTGGCAACTTTGCGTTCACAATAAAAAAAGAGAATAGACCGCGGATGAACGCGGATTTAGCGGATTTACGCCGATATGAAAATTTTTATTAAAAATCTTTATTCTTATCCGCGCCAATCCGCCGAATCCGCGTTCATCCGCGGTCTATTTCTTATTCTTGTGGATACTCGAAAGGATTTCCCGCCAGTACGATTCGCATGTTTACCTGTCCGAAAAGCGTTTCTAAATACGCGCCGAAGCGGTGCAGAATCGGGACTAAATCTTTTTTATTCGTCGTTATCAGAACTTCTTCGATAAATCTTTCGACCGTTTCCTTGTCCTTGTAAAACAGAAAATGCAGTGTGCCTTTGCTGAAATCCGTTAACTGCCTGTGCAGCTCGGCGAGCGGATTTTTGTCTGGATTTTCTTCGCTCTTTTTGACTTCCTGCAAAATGCTCCATAAATCTTCGCGCAAAATTACCGATTGGTCGAATTTTATCTTTATGCTCGGAAAGAGCTTAAACGGCTCGACATTCGGGTCGATAAGCTGCGCGAAATTGACCAGCGTAAGCTGAAAACTGTCGTTTAGAAGCGCGAAAGCCGTCTCGATTTTCGCGTAAATCAGCGGCGATTGGCGAATTTCCGCAAGCCCGGCAAGCTCGTAATTATAAACTTTCCGAAGCTCAATCGAAGCGGCGTAGGACGCGCCGTCGAGAACGCCGAAAAGCGCGTCGTCTTCATTCGAAAAACGCAAAAGTCGATTGTTGATGTAGCTCATCATTTCGCGGATTTGCTCGTAAATCCTTGAAAAAATCAAAAGCGTCGGTTTGAGCGGCTCATCGCGTCCGAGCATTTTTTCAATCACGCCGAGCCATCTCAAAATCTTGGCGAAACGAGGCAGAACGAGCCGTAAATCAGCCTCGATGGCAAAAGGAAGCTGCCTGTTTTCAAGCAAATCGCGCAAAACTGTCGGCAAAGAATTTTCGCCCGTTTTCTCCGCCGAACTTATAAGTTTCTGAATCGATTCGCTCGATTTGAGCTTGTCCGAAAGCGAATTGCTCCACGCCGTCCATTCGCCGAATCTGAGCGGAGCGGCGCGCAGAAGTCCTTCGTTTAATAAAACCGCGTCTTTCAAAAAGGCGGAGAGCTTGAAAATTTCCTCGGAAGTCATCGAAAAATCTTCCAAATCATTTTCGCTTTTTTGCTTTTTTAAGGCTTTGCCGAGCTGAATCGTCAGTCTCGAACAAAGCAGAAGCGTCGAATGCGTCAGGCGAAATTCTCTTGCCCAGTCGCGCGAAGTCGCTTTCGCGCGGCTTTCGTCGGCAAACGAATGATTGCGAATGTTTAAGAAACTTTCCAAACCCGAAAACCAGAATCCAAGCTCGAAAATCAGCTCGTCCGTATCCGGCGCAGGGGCTGTCGGCACAGATTCATCCTCGGCGGCGATGTGTGCCGGCGGCAGATTTGTCGGGTTAAAAACGGAAGTTTCGATTACGGCAACGTCCAAGTCAGAATTCCTCTCAAAAGATTTTGGGCGGCGAAGGCGAGCGCGGAAAATAACCGCTACTTATTTTATACCTTGAAATTACGCCTTTTGGCAACAAAAAAGTAAGACATTTAACATTTATCATTTATCATTTATCATTGAACAGATTCTGACTGATAAATGTTAAATGTTAAATGTTAAATGTTAAATGCCTTCTCGTCGCAACCGGAAATGCCGGAAAAGTCAGGGAATTAAAAGAGTTTCTGGTAGATTTGCCGTTTGTTTTGCGAGATTTGAATGAATTTTCCGATGTGTCCGAAGTCGAAGAAACAGGCGCAACTTTTACTGAAAACGCGATTTTGAAAGCCGCCGGTTATTCGGCGCAAACCGGACTTTGGACTGTATCGGATGATTCGGGTTTGGAAGTCGAGGCTCTGGGCGGCGCGCCCGGCGTTTTTTCGGCGCGTTATGCAGGCGAAAATGCGAGCGACGCGCACAAAATCGCCAAATTGCTTAGTGAATTGGGCAACTCCGACAATCTGCGCGCGCGATTTGTCTGCGCGATGGCGATTGCCGATGAAAAAAGCGATATAAAATTTCTCACAACAGGAATCTGCGACGGCAGAATCACTGTAACTCCGCGTGGTACAAACGGTTTCGGCTATGACCCGATTTTTATTCCCGACGGGTTTGAGGAAACATTCGGCGAGCTTTCCGGTGAAGTTAAACGTGAAATCAGCCATCGCGCGCGCGCAATGAAAAAAATAATTGAGTATTTACGCGGTTTTTACAACACTCGCGTTTGACTATTGCGATTTTCGCCTGTAAAATTCGGCACTTGAAAGTGTTTCTTGAATGAAACGCGCGCCGAAACGAGCGCGGGGCGTAGCACAGCCTGGTAGTGCGCTCGGTTTGGGACCGAGAGGTCGGATGTTCGAATCATCTCGCCCCGACCATTTTTTATATTTGGTTGTTTTCGGCTCTTTTGATATTTGCACTTTTACGCGCAAATATGTTTAATTAAGCAATTGAGTTTTATCTAAATTATTTGGAGGTTACTTTAAGTTATGGCACGTTTAACAC
>JBARIW010000018.1:0-156055 GCA_049799955.1 Pyrinomonadaceae bacterium | reverse complement strand
ATCGTAACCTGATAGCGTTTTTCCAAATCATCCGCATTCTTGCCGTAACCGCCGTCGGCAACAGTTTTAGTAAATAATTCGATAAAGCGGTCGTCCAGATTGGAAAGCTCGATTCTGTCCTGCGGGCGTTTCGGTCCGGCAACACTCGGATTAATCGTTTCAAGAGAAAGGTCTAAAACCGTCGTGTAATCCGCTTCGCCTTCGCGCGGTATGCCGAACATTCCCTGCGCGGTATAATAATTGCGGATTGTCTCGATTTGCTCTTTGCTGCGCCCCGTCGCTTCAAAATATTCGAGTGTGCGTTCGTCGATGCCGAAAAAGCCCATCGTCGCGCCGTATTCGGGCGCCATATTGGCAATCGTCGCGCGGTCGGTCGCGTGCAGAGATGCCGCGCCTTCGCCGAAGAATTCGACAAATTTGCCGACGACCCCGGCTTTTCGGAGCATTTCCGTGATTCTCAAAACCAAATCCGTCGCCGTCGCGCCCTGCGGCAGAGCGCCCGTAAGATGAACGCCGACGACATCGGGCGTTAAAATATAAACCGGCTGACCGAGCATCGCCGCTTCCGCTTCGATTCCGCCGACGCCCCAACCGACGATTCCCAAACCGTTTATCATCGTCGTGTGCGAATCGGTTCCGACAAGCGTATCGGGATAATAAACGCCTTCGTTTTCAAAAACGCCTTTGGCGAGATATTCGAGATTGACCTGATGAACGATGCCGATTCCCGGCGGGACGACACGAAAACCGCTAAACGCCTGAGTTCCCCATTTAAGGAAACGATAGCGCTGCTCGTTGCGCTTAAACTCCATTTCCATATTCTTTTGATACGCGCTTTCAGAGCCTGAATAATCGACCTGAACCGAGTGGTCAATCACCAAATCGACCGGAACGAGCGGCTCGATAACATTGACATCCTTTCCCATACGCTCGACCGCCGAGCGCATCGCAGCCAAATCGACGAGCAGCGGAACGCCCGTAAAATCCTGCAAAATCACGCGCGCGACCGTAAATGGAACTTCTTCGATACGCTCGTCATTCGCGCCCCAAGCGGCAAGATTGCGAACATCATTTTCGCGAACTTTTTTCTCGTCAAAGTTTCTTAAAACCGATTCGAGCACGATACGAATCGAAATCGGCAGACGCGAAACCGCCGCGACGCCTTCGGCTTCGAGCTGCGGCAAGCTGTAGAAAACGCCGTCTTCGCCGTTTCCGGTTTTGAATGTTTGTCTCGTATTAAATAGATTATGTGTCATAGATTATCCTCAAGCTCTGAAATGTGTAAAAAATAGCGCGTCAATCAAACTTTAAGTTTAAGAGCGGAAAGGCAAAATCTCAAGCTATTGCCGTATTTAGTAGATTTTTTCATTTTGACTTTTGGACTCATTTTGAAAACTTATAATTAAAAAAGTTCTGTCTTTGCCGCTAATAAATTATGTTAAGATAAGCTTATGAAAGACGAAAAGGAAAAGCTTCGAGCCTGGGTCCGAAACCGCGAAGAAGTCGGGAAAGTTATGGAAGAAATACGGCGTGAAGAAATAAAGAAATCCAATCTCGCTGAAACAATTCCTCTTTTTGACGGCGCATTTCGTTCGGCTTTATGGCTTGAAGGCGCTAAACCTTATTCGGGCTTAGTCGAATTTCACCGCATTCTGAAAAAACTTCGATGACCGATTTAGTTATAACGGCGCAAATTATTCAGTCCATTTGCGAGTTGCGGAATTGGCAGTTTTGTTTTATCGGCGGGCTTGCCTTGCAGTTTTGGGGCGAGCAGCGGATGACAAAAGATGTGGATTTAACTTTACTGACGGGTTTTGGCTTTGAAGAAGAATTTGTTGATGCTCTGTTGGAAGATTTCAAACCTCGTCTTTCAGATGCAAAAAACTTTGCATTGAAAAACCGCGTCCTCTTGCTTCAAACCGAAAGTGGGATTGGTATTGACATTTCACTCGGCGGCTTTGAGTTTGAGGAGAAAATGATAAATCGTTCGAGCTTTCAAGAGTATTTGCCGAATATCTCACTTAAAATTTGCTCGCCTGAAGATTTAATTGTTTTAAAAGCCTTTGCTGACCGCGATAAAGATTGGACTGACATCAACTCGATTATTATTAAACAAGACAAACTCGACTGGAATTATATCTACGAACAACTTTCGCCGCTCGCCGAACTCAAAGAAGCGCCTGAAATCCTGATAAAACTGGCAAATCTGCGCAAAATGATAAATTAAAAATAATTTCAACCATTAGCTTCTCTCTGCTTTCATCTTTTCGATAATCGCGCTATATTCAATTTTCGTAAATCATTTATTGAAGACGGATATTTTGGTTTTCACTGCGGATTTACGATGTAAATATGAGCGACGACGGCAGTAGTAGAAATGAATTTTTCCAATTTTGCTCTCAGCAGATTTGTGCAGAATGTCAGGCGCGTACCTTCGCGTTTACGTCGTAATCTATCTTCTTATCGCTTTTTTGCTTATCTAGCCATTTTAGGACCCGGAATTATTGCCGCCAACGCCGGAAACGACGCGAGCGGCATCGCTACATATTCGACCGCCGGCGCGGCTTACGGCTACACGCTTCTCTGGGCGTTTATCCCGATGACGATAAGCCTGATTATCGTGCAGGAAATGTGCGTTCGGATGGGCGTCGTTACGGGACAGGGCTTGGCTGATTTGATACGCGAGCATTTCGGGGTTCGTCTGACGGCGCTCTTTATGCTGGCGATTTTGATTGCCAATTCGGGCGTCATCGTCTCCGAATTTATCGGCATCGCGCAGGCTTCGGAGCTTCTCGGTATTTCGAGATTTTTCACGATTCCGGCTACAGCCGCGCTCGTCTGGTGGCTCGTCGTCAAAGGCTCGCAAAAGCGCGTCGAAAGAGTTTTTCTGGCAATGTCGCTCGTCTTTTTCTGTTATGTGTTTTCGGCTTTTATGTCAAAACCGAACTGGTCGGAAGTCGGAAACGGATTCGTCAGACCGACGCTTGAATTTAACAGCGGCTATCTTTTCACCGTGATGGCTTTAATCGGAACGACCATCACGCCGTTTATGCAGGTTTATGTTCAGTCTTCGGTAGTCGAAAAAGGAATGGACGAAGATGATTTACCGCTTGTCAGAGCCGATGCGATTGTCGGAACCGTTTTCGCCTGTATGATTGCGGCTTTTATCGTCATTTCGACCGCCGCGACTCTGCACACGCAGGGAATTACCGAACTCGATTCAGCCGCGACCGCCGCGCAGGCGCTCGCGCCGATTGCCGGAAATTACGCGAAATATCTTTTTGCCGTCGGGCTTTTCGGCGCGGCGATGCTGGCGATGGGCGTTTTGCCGCTGGCAACGGCTTATTCGGTCAGCGAAGCTCTCGGATTTGAAAAGGGACTTTCGCATTCTTTCCGCGAAGCGCCGATTTTTATCGGCATTTTTACGACCTTGATTTTAGTCGGCGCAATTTCGGCACTGATTCCGGGCATTCCGCAAATTAAATTACTGCTTTTTACGCAGTGTATTAACGGAATTTTGCTGCCGATAATCCTTATCGCCATCGTTTCTCTTTCGAGCAACAAGGAAATTATGGGCGAATACAGCAACGGTTTTCTTTTTAAATGCGTCGCGTGGTTTATCACTATTTTCGTATCCATACTTTCTCTTTTATTGATTGGAAAGACGATTATTGATATTTTTTAATTTATGGAAGCAACGGGATTTCTAAAAAGGATAATTCCTTTTCTAATTTTGGTCGGAACGGTCTTTCTCATACTGGCTTTAATGCCGTTTGTCTATCCATATATCATCAAATATATCGTTACGCTTTTTCCGACTTCCGATGCCGATATGGGCGTAACCGCCATCAGTATCTTCGAGAATATCTACCGGATTTTGAAGATTGTTCTCTGGATGATTCTGGTCGTTGCGACAATCCGGGTTCTCAACGCGCTGATTTTCAGCACGGTTCTCAGCTCAGCTTCCTACGAAATTTCGACTCTTCTCAGAAACGTCATCTCGACTCTTCTCTTTATCGTCGCATTTATCGTCATTCTCCAATCGCAGTTTTCCAGTGTTTATACGACGCTCGCGCCGATTTTTACGGGTTCGACGATTATCGGTATCGTCATCGGTCTCGCTTTACAGGACACTCTCGGAAATTTCTTCGCGGGCGCGGCGATTCAGGCTGACAATCCGTTTCAGGTCGGCGACGTTATCAATATTCCGAATAAAGGCACGGGCGTGGTCGAGAGCATCTCGTGGCGAGGCGTCAGGATTCGAACGTTTCAGAATAAAATCGTTATCGTCAGCAATTCGGTTTTGGGCAAGGAGATTTTTGAGGTTTCACCGAAAGACAATCTCAATGCGCGGGTTGTTTTTTTCAGCACGATTTATGAAAACTCGCCCGCAAAAACCACGCAGGTTATTCGCGAAGTCGTCAGGCAGGTCGAAAACGTCTCGTCGATGATTCGCCCGGTCGTTCGCATCAGAAATCTCGGCGATAACGGAATTGAATGGGAAGTTAAATACTGGCTGGAAGATTACACGAAATATAACGACACCGACGCGCTCATCCGGCAGCGAATCTGGTATGCCTTTCAGCGCGAAAAATTCAGCTTTGCCGAGCATAAGCAGACAATTCACATCGAAAGAAAGCCTCCGGCAAATATTTTTGTCGAAACCGACAACGAAATTTTCGAGCGTCTCAACCATGTTCCGCTTTTTGTTCCGCTTAACGAAGATGAAATAGAAAAGCTCGCCCGCGCCAGCCTTTTAAGGGTTTTCGCGCCCGAAGAAAAAATCGTTCGCAAAGGGCAAAAAGGCAATTCGATGTTTATCGTCCATCGCGGCTCCGTTACGGTTCAGGTCAGAGAAAACGGCAAGGTTAAGCCAATCCGGCAACTGAAAGAAGGCGGTTTTTTCGGCGAAATGGGGCTTTTTACGGGCGAGCCGCGTACCGCCACGGTCGTTGCCGACGAAGAAACCGAAGTCGTTGAAATCAAGCATCACTGTCTGAAACCGATTCTCGAAGAAAATCCCGAACTGGTCGAATCTTTCGGCAAAATCATCGATGAACGCCGCGCCGCGCTCGACGAGATGCACGAAGACACCGGCAACAATCAGAGAAACGACAAAGCAGGTGTTTTCACTTCGATTAGAAAATTTTTCGGTCTGGGAAATTAATGTCAGAAGAAATGATGAAGTATGAATGATGAACTGTAAGACAATTTCTTTAATTCATCATTCTAAAGTGCGTATTTCTGCATTTTTTGCACAAAAAAGCGTGAGTCGAAATATTTTGACTCACGCTTTTTTAAAGACTTGGAAATAGATTTTAGTAGATTGTAAACGTATAAGAAACCGTTTTGGTTACGGCATATGGCTGACCGTTTCTCTTGGGCGGTTCAAAGCGAATTTGTTTTGCCGCCGCAATCGCCTGTTCGGTCAAACCGTATGGCAAACCGCTGACCGGCGAAACCGAACCGATTGTTCCCGACGCCGTAAACGTAACGCGAAGCGTAACAGTTCCCTGAACATTATTTACACGCGCCGCGTCCGTATATCTCGGCTGCGGACGCGATAAAATTTTCATTCCGACGGTTACGCCGACCGCTTTGGTAATTTGCGGCGCATCATTATCATCACTATCGCCCTTACCGGTTCCGTTACCGTTTCCGGTTCCGTTGCCGTTGCCGCTTCCCGAACCGTTGCCGTTGCCTTCGCCATCACCGATTCCGTTTCCAGCGCCGTTTCCTTTGCCATTGCCGATACCGTTACCTGAACCTGACCCGCTTGAAAGAGTATCCGATGTTAAACCACTTGGTAAACCGATAGGCTCATTTGTCATTTCTCTTTTATTGGTTCCCTTTGTCGCATTCAGAACGAGAAAGGTAGGATTTGACATCTGTGTTACAGGCAAAAGCATTTTGGGCGGATTTTCCATTTGCGTAGGCAATCTGCCTTTATTAACCGGAGTCGGGTTTTCTTTACCGCCGCCGCCGCCGCCGCCGCCTTCATCGTCGTTTTTCTTGGGCGGTTTTTCGATTTCAACAGGCGTATCTTCAATCGGTCCGACAAACGCGAATAATGAAGGCTCGTCGAGCGCAAAAACGGGAAGCGCGGCGACAAAGAGCGACCAAACCCATGCAATTACCACCGCCGCGAGAAATAAACTTCCGAATCCGACCAGAAGCCCGTTACGAAGCTGAACGTCTTTCGCTTCAATCACCGTAACGTGAAAAGCGCTGTCTTCCTCCGATGCTTCATAGCGCGGATAATTTTGCGTTTCTTCGGCTTGGGGAACAAATTGATATTGATTGACCGGTTCGTTTGCCGAAACCGGCTCGACTTGCGAAACAAATGGTTCGGGTTCGGGCTTAGTTTCTTCGGCTACATCGACCGAATCGAGTTCTAAAATATCATTGCCCGCAAAAGCCGCAGTTGCCGGAATGACCGGCTCTTCGACTTTCGGGAGCGTTTGAAAAGAATTTGACAAAGGAGCTTCCGGTTCGGGAGTTGCCGCCGCTAAAATTTCAGGCTGAGCCGATTCGTTGAGCGGATTCATCTCAAACGCTTCCAGATGCTCCCCGCAATTCGGGCAAAATCCGAACTTGGCGGCAAAACCTTCTTCACACTTTCCACAATATTTAACTATTTTTCCCATCTCTTTGCCTCTCAAACTTTATAACTCCTTAAGTTCCGAGTTCAATGACCTTTTTTAATTATATTATCGATTTTTTCAGATGTTAAGCGTTTCCGGCGGACTTTTTACCCAAACGCTTTTGACCGCAACAATTTTTTTGATGTTCCATTCGTTTGACGGGATGCCTGCACGCATCTAAACTTTTTACTTAAACAAAAATAGAAATTGCCGTTAACAACTTATCCCGAAAAATTTGCAACTAAATATCGATATTTCAATACTTCTTTTTTATCAATAAACTTAATTCAATGAGAATCAGGAACTATTTCAAAAATTTTACGGTTTTCGCCCTTTTTTTGTTCAGTTTTAATACATTTACATTCGCGCAGACAAATCTGCCCGCGCCGCGCGAGCAGAAATTATTAAACGGACTCAAACTGCTCGTATGGGAAACGCCGAACGCGGAAAAAACTTCGGTCAAGCTCCGCATCCACAGCGGCTCGGCTTTCGACCCGCAGGCAAAAGAAGGCGTGATGGCGCTTCTCGGCGAAATTTTGTTTCCGAACGAAACCGTCAAAGAATATTTTGAACAGGATTTGGGCGGAAGTCTTGCGGTCGAAAGCAATTACGATTACATCCAAATCAACGCGACCGGCGACAACGACAAGATTTTAGAAATTCTTGAAGCGTTCGCAAGCGCCGTCGCCAAAACGCAGATTGACAAAGACACGACCGCGAAAGTAAAAGCGGCGAATATCGAAAAAATCAAAGAATTCGAAAAAAATCCGGCATATCTCGCCGATGTCGCTGTGGCAAAACGTCTTTTCGGTGATTATCCATACGGCAGACCGCAGCTCGGAACGACCGAAACCGTTTCAAAAATAGATTTTGCCGACCTTATGCTGGCAAAACAAAAATTTCTGAACGCCGATAATGCGACTCTGGCTGTTTCCGGCAACGTCAAATTCGATTTCGTTTATCGCGCCGCGCGCCGTCTTTTCGGGGGTTGGGAAAAAGCCGACAAAAAAATTCCGGCGACATTTACACAGCCTGACGCGCCGAAAGCGGGTTTGCCGGTTTTCGACTCGCCGGTCGAAAAAACAAGCGAATTTCGCTTTGCCCTGCGTGGTCTGGCAAGAAACGACAAAGATTTTTATGCCTCGCAGGTTTTAGAAAAAATCCTGCAAAACCGCTTGCAAATGCGTGAAGGCAAAAAGGCTTTCGTTCGTTATGACAAACATATTTTGCCGGGCTTTTTTGTATTTGGAGTTTCACAATGGCTTGTCGATTCCATCAAAAAGGAAGGCAATCAGATTAGCTTGCCGATGACCGACGGCTATCAAAACAATTTTCTGAAAGATGCGGTAAAACAAGAGGAATTTGATAAAGCAAAAGCTGAATTTCTATCCGGTTTGAATCAAACGGACACCTTGAATTTTTGGCTCGATGCCGATACTTTCAAACTCGCGCCGCTCAAAACCGAATGGCAAAACGCGCAAAATGTAACGATTATCGACGCGCAAAAGGTTTTGGAAAAATTACAGAAGGAATCGGCTGCCTATATACTGGTTTTTTCAGGCAATAAATCAGACGAAAATTCTACAACGTCAAATAAATAAATTTATGACGAGCGAAAGAACAAATGACGAATTACAGCATTCGAAAGCCGTCCGCGAGATGTTTTCGGGAATCGCTTCAAAATACGATTTTCTCAATCATCTGCTTTCGGTAAACGTCGATAAACGCTGGCGGCGGCTCGTCGCAAAAAAACTTTCGGACGTTCTGGAAAATCCGAACGCGAAAGTTTTGGACGTTGCCTGCGGAACGGGCGATTTGTCGCTCGAACTGCAAAAAGGCGCGAAAGCGAAAATTATCGGCACGGATTTTTGCCGCCCGATGCTTTCGATAGCTTTTGATAAAAACGCGAAAAATAATGCGTCTATTCCTTACATCGAAGCCGATGGAATGAATTTGTCCTTTTCGAATGAAACCTTTGACGCGGTAACAATCGCTTTCGGTCTGCGAAATTTTTCGAACTGGAAAGACGGCTTAATCGAGCTTCACCGAATCTTAAAAATTGGCGGAAAGCTCGTTATTCTGGAATTCTCAAGCTCGATAATTCCGGGTTTTCGTCAGGCGTTTCAATTTTATTTTTCACACATTCTGCCGCGCATCGGCGGCGCGGTCAGCGGCTCGCGCGGGGCTTATGAATATTTGCCAAACTCGGTTTCAAAATTTCCAGACCAGAAAAATCTGGCGGCGATGATGCGCGAAATCGGCTTTTCCGATGTAGAATATAAAAATCTGACCGGCGGAATTGCCGCAATTCATTTCGGCGTCAGGAAAAATTAATCTAAACTAATATTTTCGGTTCGCTTTTTCAGGTTTTGGGATGAAATACAAAATTCAAAGCTTTGCGCGTCAGCTCGGACTTCTGCTTCTGGTCGTCTGGACGGTCGTTTCGATTGTTACGCTTTTAATCGAAATAATTCCGGGCAGCCCGGCAATCGCGGCTTTGGGCGAAAGCGCGACCGAAGAACAAATCTCAAATTTCAACCGCACGCACGGGCTTGATAAGCCGGCATTTTTCTTTTCATATTCGGGCGCGAAAGGATTTGAGTGGAACGGCGCGGACAATCGTTATCTGACTTACTGGAAAGGCGTTTTGACGGGAGATTTGGGAAATTCTTTCCGAACCGGGCGTCCGGTTCTGGACATGATTACGGAGCGTTATCCGGCGACGATAAAGCTCGCGCTCGCCGCGCTGTTTGTCGCCGTCGGCATCGCCATTCCGCTCGGAGTTCTAGCCGGAACGAATAAAAACAACTGGATTGACAATTCCGCTTCGTTTTTCGCGCTGCTCGGCATCAGCCTTCCGACATTCGTTATCGGACCGTTTCTCGTCTATATTTTCGCGGTCAAATTTCAGATATTTTCGCCGACGGGCAGCGTCAATCCCGAAGACATCATTTTGCCTGCCGTAACGCTCGGCGCGGCGCTTTCGGCGATTTTAACCCGAATGGTTCGCTCATCCGTGATTGAAGAATTGGGCGAAGATTACGTCAGAACGGCGCGCGCGAAAGGTTTGAGCGAGCGAAAAGTCGTTTACAAACACGTTTTGAAAAACGGTCTGATTCCGGTCGTTACGGTTCTCGGCTTGCAGCTCGGCGTTTTGCTCGCGGGCGCAATCATCACCGAAAAGATTTTCGACTGGCAAGGCATCGGCTTGCTTTTACTGGACGAAGGCATCAACAAACGCGATTATCGCCTCGTTCAGGGCTGCGTTCTGGTTATTTCGGTAACGTATATTCTGGCAAATTCGCTGACGGATTTGGTTTATCGATGGCTTGACCCAAGAATACGACTTTCGTAGTTCATTTAACATTTATCATTTAACATCGGGCAAATGATAAATGTTAAATGATAAATGTTAAATGAATCGACTTACTTACATCGGCATCGGCATCGCGATTATTTTGATTATCACGGCGATTTTCGCGCCGTTTATCGCCACGCACGATACGGTCGCAATCAATACTTCGATGCGCTACGCCGCGCCGACGGCTGAGCATTGGTTCGGGACGGATTCAATCGGGCGCGATGTTTTCTCACGTCTCGTTTTCGGCGCGAGAATCTCGCTCGAAGTCGGAATTATCGTCGTTCTCGTTTCATCGTCTATCGGAACTGTTATCGGCGCAATCGCCGGATTTTACGGCAGTTGGATTGATAAAATTTTATCCGGTTATCTTTTCAACGTCTTTCTCGCCTTTCCCGGACTTCTGCTGGCAATCGCGCTGGTTGCTTTTCTCGGCGCGGGTTTGGGCAAATTGATTCTGGCGCTGTGCGTTATCGGTTGGGTCGGCTACGCGCGCGTGATGCGCGGACAGGTTTTGAAGGTTCGTGAATATGATTTCGTTCAGGCGGCGCGGGCGCTCGGCGCGAGCAATATGCGGATTTTGTTTACGCATATTTTGCCGAACGCGATTCAGCCTTTGATTGTTCAGGCATCTTTGGGAATGGCTGGCGCGGTTTTGTCGGAAGCCTCGCTTTCGTTTTTGGGCTTGGGAATTCCGCCGCCGTCGCCGAGCTGGGGAACGATGCTCGAAGAAGCGCGCGGCTTGGACACGCTTTACCGCGCGCCGCACGTTTTCTTTTTCCCGGCGATTGCGATTGCTTTAACCGTTCTCGCCTTTAATTTTATCGGCGACGGCTTGCGCGAATATCTCGACCCGAAGCAACGAAAGCGATAATTTACTTGTCCGGAAACGCGCTGTCTAAAAAAGTCAGTATTTTTTTTCCACGTCCTTTTTCTTATTGCCAATCTCTTTTTCTTTGCCGTGTTCCTTTAAATAATCATTCGCGTTATCCAACAAGTTTGAAAGCTCCGAGCATTTTATGCAGGGAATATTGTCTTTATCGCCGCAGCAAAATGAATTAATCATATGCGCGCCGAGTTTTCGGTAGCTTTCGAATTGTGTTTCGCTGTACATCTGGTCAGCCGTACCTTCGTGCGGAAAAGCCGGATTCGATTTTTTGTAATTAATCAAATCGATTGGCTCGTCGCCGTCGAGCGTCGGCTTGATGTAGATAAGCGTTCCGTTTTCGGCGTTTTCTCCGTCAATTTCCTTATATTTAATTGTGGCGATGCCGCAGTTTCGTCCCGCCGTAGGAATGTCGCTTTGCTTTTCGAACTCAATCGGAATTCCCATATCGACGCGGATTTTATGAATCGCCGTGCCGAAATCGTTGAAACCGAAATCCAAATCCGCGCCCGAATCGCAGCAGACAATCAAATTAACGCGGCGCAGAACCATTTCATAAAGTCCGAGATTATCGAAATGCCCGCCGTCCGAAAGATATACGTATTTATGCCGGTCGTCGGTCAGCCCGAGAGCTTCGGCGAAAAAGACTTTCGGAGACCATTTCGGCGCTGATAAATTATAGGTATCGCTTCCCGTCGCGCCGGGATTTCCGAGCCACCAGCCGAGACGAACGTTGAATAAAGCCATCAGGAACGAAACAGCTTTCGAAGATGTGTAATAACCCATATTCGGACTCGCCGCCGCGCCGGAAATTGCCGCCGCCGTTCCGAGCGAAATTGCCGAGCAGCTTTGTTTGTTGTAACCATACCAATCAGAATCGCGGTAACTTCCGATTCCGTCTTCCATATTCGAGCTTCCGCTGTGCAGCGCGGTTGACGTAAAAGATTCGGCTTTCCTGTTCTGCCAGCGAAGATTTTTTGAATTGGCAAGATTCAAAGTCATATTTACAACGTGAAAAGGACGCTGCAATAATTCCTTCATTTCCACGTTGTCTTTGTCGTCCAAACCCGTAAAGCTGTTCTCCGTTTTCAGACGTTCTTCCGCCCGCGAAGCGCCCAGATACGAGCGAATCAGCCGCTCGCGATAGGTTGCGTGAAGCGAAAACTTATTTATATTTACAAAAAAGCCCATCAAAATGCCGATTCCGGCAAGCAGTGCAATCCATAACAACGTGATTAAAAAATTCGGAAAAATTAACTTAACATTGTCGCCTTTGGAAATAATCGGCAGCCTTAGCCAGTCAATATTTTCGCCTGCAAACAACATCAATAAATATGTTCCGTAAGCAATCAGAATCATTAGAAAAACCGCAAAAATCGGCGCGGCAATCTGCGGCGCGAACCATAGCAGAAAACCCGAAGTACTTTTCGGCGCTTTATCGTCCTTTGCATCGCTTTTGCGGCTAAATCCTAAAACCAACGTTATTAAACCTGAAAGTCCTCCGATTGACGCAATTGCGCCTTTCACCCAATTTTTTGTCGAATCGTTAAAAAGAGTGTCCTCGAAAAGCATCTGACCGAGCAGCACGACGCTCGACATCACACTCCAGACGACCGCAAAAATAAGCAACAAAGCACCGAATCTGGAAAGCCATTCTCTGTCCATATCATCGGTAATTTTGCTGGCAATGCCGACAAAAATTGTCGCAGTGAGCAGAAAAACAATCAGAAACAACGGAACACCGAAACACGCGTAAATTAATGTCAAATTTTCAGGATGCGTCGATGTGTATTTGGTTATGAGATAAAGGGATAAATAGAGCAGAGCGCCGCCCGCACCTCCGCTGATAATCGATGTCATCACCTCGCCCCAGAAATAAAAGGTCTTCTTGTCTGTCTCGACGCGCTGCGGCTTCTTTATCATTCCATAAATAAGCGCGCCCAAACCGCCCGCTACAAAAAGTCCCGCGCCAAAACAGACAAAATATAAAATATCAGGCAGATTGTCAGGCGAATTTTCCATAAACCAGACGCGGAAAACAGTAAAGCCAAAAGCCAGAACAAGTATCAGCGAAACACACAAAGTTCTTATTAATGGCTCGCGTTTCGTCGCAAAGGCTTTTTCTGTGTCCGACCAGAAATATTTTCTTAAAGTCGGGCGCATCGCTATCATGTAAGCGACGCCAACGATACCAGCCGAAAGGCTTAAACAGGAAACGAGAAAAAAAACGCTTTCATGGCTGAAATAATTGGGTAAAATCGGCATAGTTTTTCCGAGAACCGCGTAAAACAGCCTCGGCAGCAACAAAACCGCCGCCAGCAACGGCACAAGAACAGTCCAATTCAGCAGAAGATTTCTTAAATATACGACGATTAACGTCCAAGTGTCAGTTGTAAAAAGTCCCGGACGCGGACTCATATAATTGCTGTACGAGCGCAGATGCTTAATTTCCAGCGGTTCGACATCGTGAAGCTCGTTTTGAATATGCTCTCCTTTAGCCGCTACGCTTTCATCATGTCTTTTCGGCGCTAATTCCTTCTGAACTTCCCTTACAAAATCGGCGGAAAAATCATCTTCCCTGTTAAAATCACTTTTCGCTTTAAGGCGTTTGCGGTAAATCCACGCGGAAAGCCAGCTTCCGATATAACCGCCGCCGGAAACCGTCGAAAGATAATGAAATTTATCGAGCAGTTTATGTCTCGCCAAACCCTGCAAAATTCCCAGATTAAAAGTCGCGCTTCGAATTCCGCCGCCGGAAAAGCAAAGCGCCGCAAAGGGTTTTGTATGTTTTTTATCGGCTTTTACCTTCGCATGTATCGCATGACGAAGCTCGGCGAGCAGGAACTCTCCAAGCGCGCGCCGTTTTTTTTCATCTTTCGAGTCGTAAAAAGGATGCTGCTTTTCTTTGTCTAAAATCGCTTTGGCTTCCGCCGCCGAAAAAATTCCCAGTCTTCGATATTCTTCCGCTAAAACTTCATAAAGCTTTTTCGGTCTGTCGTTGTTATTTTTACCCTCTGTCGCTGCTTGTTCCGGCATATTTCCTCCTGAATGATTAAACCAAAACTGCCGGGAGACGTTTTATCCGGGCAATCCTGAAATATACAAATTCGGTTAAACTGTCGTTTTGCCGCGGAAGGACGAAACGGCAGAATGCTGTAATTTTTTGCGGTTAATTCTGTGTTCCTGCCTATTGTAAACCCATTTTTATTTTTTTCAACAAAAATTTTTGATAAACTCGTTTTTCAGTAGTGCGAATAAAAAATCAGGTAAAAATTTTTCCGCTCGGTGAAAATGCTTTGACGATTGAGCTTGGAAATGAAATTTCCGAAAAACTCAATCGCAGGATTATTAGGCTGGCGGATTATTTCGAGCAAAATAAATTTGAAGGCTTTATAGAAACTGTTCCCGCTTACGCTTCGCTGACGATTTTCTATGATGTTTTCAAAGTTAGAAAAAACTCTCCGACATTTCCAAACGCTTTCGACGCGGTAAAAAATTTTGCCGAAAAAGGATTGCGAAATCTGGAAGAAATCTCTGAAAACGAGGCGCGCCTGATTGAAATTCCCGTCAGTTTCGATGCTGAATGCGCGCTCGATTTGGAATTTGTAGCCGAAAGCAATAATTTAAAAACGCGCGAAGTTATCGAGATTTTCACGGCAAAAACATATCGTGTCTATATGCTCGGCTTTCTTCCCGGCTTTGCTTATATGGGCGAAATCGATGAGAGAATTGCCGCGCCGCGCAAATCATCTCCGCGTTTGAAAACTCCGAAAGGAAGCGTCGGAATCGCCGGAAGACAAACCGGCATTTACTCGCTCGAATCGCCCGGCGGCTGGCAAATCATCGGAAAAACCGAAACACAGCTTTTCACGCCCGAAGATAAATCGCCGACATTTTTACAGGCTGGCGATTTGGTGAAATTTTATGAGAATTAACCACGAACAAACACGAAATTTCACGAAAATTATTTACTCTTTTTCGTGTTCATTCCTGTTTGTTCGTGGCTGGAAATTATGAGCATTCAAATTCTCAAAAGCGGAATTTTAACGACTGTTCAGGATTTGGGTCGGACAAATTTCCGGCGTTTCGGCATTAATCCAAACGGCGTGATGGACACGACCGCCGCGCGGCTCATCAATATTTTGCTCGGAAACCGGGAAAACGAAGCTGTTCTGGAAATGCATTTCCCCGCACCCGAAATTCTGTTTGAATCGGACGCCTTTTTTGCTGTCGGCGGCGCGGATTTTTCGGCAAAGTTGAACGATTTACAACTTGAAAACTGGCGACCTTATTTTGCCGAAAGGAAAAGTATTTTGCGCTTTCCCGAAAAAACATCCGGCAATCGCGCGTATTTTTCAATTAAAGGAGGCTTTGAAATCGAAAAATGGCTCGGAAGCGCGAGCACAAATTTGAAAGCAAAAATCGGCGGATGCGGCGGAAGAGCTTTGCAAAAAGATGATAGATTACTCTTCAAACAACGAACAATTAACAACGAACAAAGGACAAACATCAAAATTTCCCGCGCGATGCTTCCCTTTTACAGTCGATTTCCGACGGTTCGCGTCATCGCCGGCGCGGAATTTGAATTACTAACGGCGCAAAGCCGCGAAAATTTCCTTCACGAAGATTTTGTAATTTCTCCGAACTCCGACCGGATGGGCTTTCGTCTTCGAGGCGAACCGATTGAACTTTCGGATAAAAAAGAACTAATCTCTTCAGCCGTAAATTTCGGCGCGATTCAGCTTCTGCCGGACGGGCAGATAATAATTTTAATGGCTGACCATCAAACTTCGGGCGGCTACCCGCGAATCGGAAATGTGATTTCCGTAGATTTACCGCTTCCGGCACAGCTCGGCGCTGGCGATAAAGTCGCTTTTCATTTAATTTCTATTGAAGAAGCGGAAAACCTGACGCTTGAGTTTGAAAAAAATTTGAATTTACTTAAAATTGCAGTAAATTTCACCACAGAGACACAGAGACACAGAGGAAAATAAAACATTATGCACAGAATAAATTGAATATGTATAATCTATACGCTCCATTTTCTTAAAAATCTCTGTGTCTCTGTGTCTCTGTGGTGAAAAATCTTATGCTTTCGATTGACCTGAATTGCGATATGGGCGAGAGCTTCGGCGCGTGGACGATGGGAAATGACGCGGCGTTGATGGATTACGTTTCGTCCGTCAATATCGCCTGCGGTTTTCACGCCGGCGATGCGAGCGTCATTCGCAAAACAGTCGAAAAAGCCATTGAAAAAGGCGTTGCCGTCGGCGCGCATCCTTCTTTTCCCGATTTGCAGGGCTTCGGCAGGCGCGAGATGAAAATGTCCGCACAGGAAATTTTCGATGTCGTTTTATATCAGATTTCCGCAATTAAAGGGATTTGCGAGGCGTTTGGCACAAGGATGCATCACGTAAAACCGCACGGAGCGCTTTATAATCAGGCGGCAAAAGACGCGGATTTAGCCGAGTCGATTGCGAAAGCTGTCAAATCACTTGATGAAAAGCTGATTTTTTACGGGCTTTCGGGCAGCTTTTTAATCAGCGAAGCGGAAAAGCTCGGCTTAAAAACCGCGTCGGAAGTCTTCTCCGACCGGACTTACAAAAACGACGGAAGTTTAACGCCGCGAAGCGAGTCGAATGCTTTGATTAAAAACGCGGATGAAGCTGTCAGACAGGTTTTGCAGATGATTCAAACGCAAACCGTAACGGCTGCAAACGGCGAAACAATTCCGATAAAAGCTGAAACCGTCTGCATTCACGGCGACGGCGCGAACGCGCTTGAGTTTGCCCGGACGATAAGGCAAAAGTTAATCGAAAACAATGTAAAAATTTCCGGTTTGTAAATCGTTCCGGTCAGTTTAAGGCTTTTTCGTGAATTATTCTCCTTCAAAATGAGATTTACCGGATTCTATTTTGTTCGAGGAGAAATTTATGACCACCGAAACACCTGAAAACGAGAAAAAACTTGTGCGCGGTTTGAGTCTGCTCGACGCGACGATGATTGTCGTCGGCTCGATGATTGGAAGCGGAATTTTTATCGTTTCGAGCGAATCGGCAAGGCTCGTCGGCGCGCCGGGCTGGCTGCTCGTTCTCTGGCTTCTTGCCGGAATAATGACGATTACGGGCGCGCTTTGCTTCGGCGAGCTGGCGGCGATGATGCCGAAAGCGGGCGGACCTTACGTTTTTATGAGCGAAGCCTACGGCAAACCCGTCGGATTTCTCTACGGTTGGGCGCAGTTTTTGATTGTTCAAAGCGGCACGATTGCGGCGGTCGCGGTCGGGTTTGCGATTTTTACGGGCATTTTAGTTCCGGCGATTTCCGACAAAACTTTCATAATCGAGCCGTTTGTTTTCGGCTCTTACGCCGTCAGCCTTTCATCGCAGCAGATGCTCGCCATCGCGGTTATCGCGTTGCTGACATTTATCAACACGCGCGGTTTGACGGTCGGAAAATGGATTCAAAACACATTTACATTTACAAAAACGGCGGCTTTGCTCGGTTTGGTCGTCATCGGTCTGCTGTTCGGATGGAATTCGGGCGGCGCGCTTTTTACAGCCGATTGGTGGAATCCGGTCGCAAACGGCTGGAGTCTGGAAACGGCGCAGCCTGCGGCGATGGCTCTCGGCTCGCTCGCTTTTGTCGTGGTTCTCGGCAAAGCGATGACCGGACCGCTTTTTTCGCAGTCGGCTTGGGATAATGTAACTTTTACCGGCGGAGAGGTCGAAAATCCCGGGCGAAATTTGCCGCGAGCATTAATTATCGGTTGTTTAATCGTCGTCGGTTTATATCTTCTGGCTAATCTCGCATACGTTGTAACGCTCTCACTTCCGGCTATTCAAAAAGCGCCGAACGGACGTGTGGCGGTCGCCGTGATGGAACAGATTATCGGCGCGCCGGGCGCGATAATTATGGTTATCGCATTGATGATTTCAACGTTCGGATGCGATAACGGCTTGATTCTGTCAGGCTCGCGCGTGTCTTACGCGATGGCAAAAGACGGCTATCTTTTCGAGCGGCTGGCGCGAACGAACGACAAACACGTTCCGGCATTTGCTCTGCTCGCTCAAGGCGTTTGGGCTTGTCTGCTCGTTCTGCCGCGCACTGTTACATACGTCGAAGGCAAGCAGACTTTCGGCAATGTTTACACGCAGCTGCTTGAATATATCGTTACCGTTGACCTCACCTCAGCCGCGCTTTCGGTTCTGGCGGTTATCGTTCTGCGCCGCGCCCGTCCTGAGATGGACAGACCTTATCGAACGCCCGGCTATCCCGTTACGCCGATAATTTTTCTGGCGCTTTCCACATTCGTGATTTTAACGCTTTTATACTTAGCGCCCGGAACAGCCGGAATCGGATATTTACTGGCTCTGACGGGCATTCCGGTTTATTTCATCTGGCGCAGGAGAGAAAGTGAACAGTGAACAGTGAACAGTGAACAGTAAAGAAACAGTTTCGCTAAATGTTCAATTTTACACAATGATATTTTTTACTTTTGCCTTTTTACTTTTCACATCTCACTTCTCACTTCTCACTTAATTTTACTTTCATCTTTTTCAAAGATTTTTGCATCTAAAACTTTTACCGGTTATCTTTTCAAAACGGAGAAATTTGAGATGAGAAAATTTGTTGCGGTCGGGTTAATAGTTTTAGGGCTTTTTTCAATCGTTTCGGCGCAATCGGGCAGAAAAATCCTGACTATGCCGACTCCCGCGCCGATTGTCGTAGAAAAAGAAGAACCAAACTATTCGGATTCGGCTCCGGTAAAAACGCGCACGACAAATACGACCTTGCGCAGTGTCAACACAAATTCAAAGCCGCAAAGCCAAACGATTCCCGACAACAAAAGCGCTGAGATTTTGAATGACAGCGACGAAAATTTAAAAGTCGATACCAGCCTGATAACGATTCCGGTTTCGGTTTTTGACCGCAACGGTATTTATATTCCAAATTTAAGCCAAGAAGATTTTAAGGTTTTCGAAGACGGAAAAGAACAGGAAATCGGCTATTTCGCCACTTCGGAAAAACCTTTCACGGTTATTCTGCTGCTCGATACAAGCCCTTCGACAGAATATAAAATCGAAGAAATCCAGAATGCCGCCATCGCTTTTGTCAATCAGCTTAAACCTCAGGACAGCGTGATGGTCATCGAATTTGCATGGAACGTACACGTTTTGACCGACGTAACGAGCGACCGCCAAAAAATTTACAAAGCCATCAAAAAAGCCGATTTCGGCGATGGGACTTCCCTTTACGATGCGGTTAATAATGCTTTGAAAAAGCGTCTGAGCAAAATCGAAGGACGAAAAGCGATTGTTTTATTTACAGACGGTGTCGATACGACATCGGACGCCGCGACCTATGACAGCACCTTAAATCTCGCCGAAGAATCCGACGTGACGATTTTCCCGATTTATTACAATACTTTTTCTGACAATAATCGCCGAAACGGCGGCATATTCAATCCGTTTCCGCGAAACGGCACGACCAGAAGTGAATATGCGGTGGGCAAAAAATATATCGACGACCTTGCTGCCGTAACGGGCGGAAGAGTTTTTCCCGCCGAATCGACTCCGGGCGGTTTGACCGGCGCGTTTGAAGGAATTGCCGAAGAGCTTCGACGCCAGTACAACATCGGTTATTACCCGCAGGAAGCAGGTCAAATCGGTCAGCGCAAGCAAATAAAAGTCCGTGTCAACCGCCCGAATCTGGTTATACGAGCGCGCGACAGCTACATCGTTGCCGGAAATACCAATCAACCGACGACCTCCACCAAACCCAAATAATTCAATCGACCGCTTATGTTTTTTAAACAAGGACACATCAAGACTTTACAAAAAAGTTTTTGAGGTTATACTTGATTGAATTTATCCCTTTAGCTTTAACTTTAAATTTATCCGAAAAAAGTGCGGTTTTTTTACCCCTTCCTGCGGCATTGCGGTAACGGCGAAGAAACAGTATTATTTCGCAAAGTAATTTTAACGGCTTAGTCCGGCTAACATGCTCAAGAAAAAGAGGATGCCCGGCACTCAAGTCGCTGGAACTACGCGCAGACTTCTAAAATCGAAAGATAACTGGAGTCAATCAGTCAGGCACGACATTGCGCCGCCATTGATGGCAATTCTTAAATCAGGGCGGCGATAAATCAATAAAAAACAAATTAAAACAGGAGTGAAAATGAAAGAAACAATTAAATTATTCTGCGTCTTAACGGCGCTGACGCTTTGGATGACGGCTTGCGGCGGCGGAGCAGCCAACAACGCAAATACGGCAAAACCGGCAAATGCCGCGAATAACGCGACAAATTCCAGCAACGCGAACAAGTCAAACACGACGAGCAAAGCCGACACCAAGCCGAAAACCGAGATAAAAGACGAAAAGGCGAGCAAACCGTCGGGCGACACCAAAAAACAGAAAAACGCGCCGACCGTTCCGGCTGAATGGGTTTATTATGCCGATGAAGCCAAAGGCTACGGCTTTAGTCTTCCGAAAGGCTCAAACGGAGATTCGAGCAATGAAGGCGGCGTTGACACATTTGTTGCCTCAACTCCTGACGATATAACAGTTATCGTCTATGCTTTCAAAGATTCGACATTGTCGAAAGAGGATTTGCTCGAACGCGCGGAAAAAGCATTGGGAGCGATGGGCGAAACGGTTACCGCCGGTGAATTGAAGGGCGAAAGCGAAGATTATGCGGTTGCTGATGCTTCTTCGGAAAGTAAAGACGGCAGCAAATCGAAGCTGAAAGTTCTTGTCGCAACCGATGTATCCGATAACTATGTGATGTTTGTTCGTTCGGATGCGGCTTCATACGATGCCAAAAAAGCTACGATGGATATGATTTGGGGCAGTTTTGAAATGTACAGCGGCGGCGCGAGCGCCAATTAGCTGAAAAACCGGGAATGACAACCGATTTTGTTTCTTTTTCCTGTCATCTTAAACAAAAAAGATTGTCATTCCCAGTCCGAATTCGCAGCCGGACTGAAAATATTTTAACAGTAACAGGAGATAAAATTATATGTCGTTTACCGGTAAAAATGATATTAGAAATTTTTGTGTATGTTTAGGAATAATTTTAGTTTCAGTCCTCGCGGCAACATCTGCTGCAACTGCTCAGAATAAAACGGATTTTATCGAAGTAGTCGCAAAAGTTCTTTCGATTGACCCGATTAAAGGCGATGTTTCCGTTCGATTGGAATTTGAACCGAACGGGAGTTTTGCCAAAGAAGACGGAACGCTGGCGCGAAACATCAAGTTTGACATCAACAGTTCGAACGGAAAACAGGAAGTCAGTTTTGAAAAAGGCAAACGAATGCCGCCGACCGAAGCTATTTTAAATATGTATGACGGCTCGGTTACGGATTATCCATTCGATTCACACAAATCGGAATTAATTTTCTGGTTTACCGCCAAACCCGAAAAGCCTGCCGACAAACCGAAAACGTCGGAAGAAAATCCGGCGACTGAAACAAAAGCCGAAACAAAGCCGGAAACGACGGTTGAGGAAACGGAAGAAGACATACCTTTTACGTTGGATTTTACTCCGCAAATGGCGGGTTACACCATCGAAACTTCAAAAAGCAAAGACAGCGACGACAACTATGTCGATATTGAAATGAGCATTGCGCGTTCTTCGATGGTTAAATTCTTTTCCGTCTTTGTGATGGTTTTGATGTGGGGGGTCTCGATTGCCGTCCTGCTTCTGATTTTAAGCGTCGTCGTGCGCGGTCGCAAGGTAGAAATCGCGATGTTTTCATTTATCGCTACATTACTTTTCGCTTTTGTCGCCCTCAGAAACAGTCAGCCAGCCGTTCCGCCAATCGGAACATTCAGCGATTACAGTTCATTTTTCTGGGTTGAAGTCATTCTCGCGCTGAGCCTGATGACCGTCATCTTTACGTGGCTGCTGAGACCAGTAAAATGAAATTACTTATTTTTGTTGACCGCGATTTTTTTTGTTATTAACGCGATTTATTTCTCGTCCGTGAGGCGCATTCGATTATGTTTCGAAGGAGAATCGGCTTGATGTCCGGCGGATTCTCCAGAAGATTTAATGAGCGGCTTTGCACAAAAATAGAAAAACTTTGCGTTCTCTGTGAAAAGCTTTGTGTCCTCCGTGTTGAAATCAATTTTTAACACGGAGTTTCACGGAGAATTGATAATTCCCTCTGCTTATTTCTCTATTTTTGTGCAAAGCCCTAATGAGCGCTTGTCTTTTTTTCTCTACCTTAATCATCTTTTTACCTGCCGTTACCAGCTCTATTCCCAAAAAAGTTTTGGAACATTTTTTTTAATCTCTACGTTAGCCCATTTATCAGGACGCCGGCAGCAGCTAAAACAATTAATTCTTGAAGCTATCTCAATAAACGAGTTTAAATAATAACGCGGCGATTTTCTGAATTTATATGTCTGAAAGCCAAATTAGCCCAATCTCTTCGCAGGAACGCATTGAAATTCTCGACATTCTGCGAGGTTTAGCCGTCTGCGGTATTCTTATCGGCAATATGCAGTGGTTTTCCGGTTACGGAATGATGCCTCCGTCGCTCGCCGCGCTAACTCCGCTTGCCGACAGGATTACGCATTTTCTTGTTCATTTTTTTGTCGAAGGCAAGTTTTATTCGATTTTTTCATTTCTTTTCGGATTCGGCTTCGCGCTGCAAATCAGTCGCGCGGAAGAACGCGGCGATACGAAAGCCTCGCTTTTCAAACGACGCTTGTTTTGGCTGCTGGTCATCGGACTCGCTCACGCCTATCTTCTGTGGGCAGGCGACATCCTGAGCATCTATGCGTTAATGGGCTTTCTGCTTATACTTTTTCGACGAAAATCGAACGACTCGCTGCTCAAATGGGCATTCGCGCTGCTCGCCGTGCCTATTCTCACATACCTTTTGATTTATATATTGTTTGTCGCCTTTGTTCCGCCCGAAGCCCTTGCGATGGTCGAAGCCGGTCAGACTGAAATGTGGAACAACGCCGTCAAAATTGTTCCAACGAGCGGTTATCTTCAAATTATCAGCGATTATAACCTGCATTATATTGTCGGAAGATATGCCGGATTGATTTTAGAGATGCGTCTGCCAAAACTTTTGGCGATGTTTTTGCTCGGCTTTTATGCTTACCGGCGCGGCTTTTTTCAGAATTTATCAAGTCATCAGCCGTTCATTCGCCGCGTGCTTATATACGGAATCGTTTTAGGTCTTATCGGCAATATCGCTTTTGCGGCGTTAGCCGGACACGAAGCGGTTTTTCCGCCGTCGCCAGCCGGCATTGTCGGCGTCATCAGCTATGCCTTCGGCGTTCCCGCGCTGGCGTTTTCCTTTATTGCCCTGGTCGCAACGCTGTGGCAAAAAGCGGCGTGGCGGCGATTGCTCTCGCATCTGGCTCCGGTCGGACGTATGGCGCTCACAAATTATTTACTGCAAACAATCATCTGCGTAATTATTTTTTACGGTTTCGGTTTCGGTCAATACGGCAGATTCGGCGCGCTCAAAGCTACGCTAACCGCGCTTGTCATCTTTCTGTTTCAAATAATAACTAGTAGTTTGTGGCTGAAATATTTTGCTTACGGACCGATGGAATGGATTTGGCGACAGCTTACATACCGTCAACGATTGAGTTTACGACTCAAGCGCCTGCAACCTGCGGATGACCCGCCTATATAAAATTGATTTCACGTAGCCGGAAGCTCAAAAAAAGAAAAGGGCAGCCAAATTGGTTGCCCTAAACTATTGATATTAATGGTGATCCGAGAAGGACTCGAACCTTCGACCCAATGGTTAAAAGCCATTTGCTCTACCGACTGAGCTATCGGACCACTTTTGTTTGAGGTTGAAAAGTATTTCAATCTCAAACGAAATTATGATTTTACATTTTGGAGTTAAACTTGGCAAGTCGAATGTAAAAATCCTTTAGAAGCGTAAATTTTTAGCTCAAGCATCAAAGAAGATTGTATCTTCTTATGCCGTTTTAATTTTTATCAATCGAGTTTCTTTTCCATTCGAATATTCGCCCGCGCGTAAGGCGTGTTCGGGTCTAAAGGAATCTCTTTAAAACCGACTTTTTTATATAAATTTATCGCGGCTATTTGTTTTGTGTTCGACTCTAAAAGTATTCTTTTCTTTCCCTTTTTTTTGGAATATTCAATACAGGCGTTTATTAATTTAAGACCGATATTATAGCCGCGAAACTTTGTGGAAACCGCCATTTTAGCCAGTTCCAGTGTTTCTTCATCCATATTCATCAGCGCAACCGTTCCGGCGACTTGTTCTCCAATCAAAGCAAAAAAAATCTGCCCGCCCGCGTCGATAATATAATTAACAGGGTCATCCAAAATTTCGCGGTCGTGCCCTTCAATTTTGTAGCCTTTGCTTATCCAGTCGTAGTTCAAAGAAGCAAAATCTCCGGCGTATTTTTCTTCAAATTCGATTATTCGAGCTTCCGCCAGCTTGTCGATTTCCTCTAAAGTTCTTGTCTTAAATCCCTTATCGTTTATTTTGTCTTCAAGCTCGTCTAAAAAGGCAAAAGCGTCCGAGCCATCGAGCATACGCTTAAAACCGGCGGTTCCCGCATCCCAGATTTTCTCGAATTCCGGCAATTTATCTTTAGCTTTCGGCGTCAGAAACAAAATTCTCTTTCGGCTGTCCGAAGGAGATTTTTTTTCCGCGAGATATTCGAGCTTTAGCATTTTATTGATAATCGCAATGACCGACGGATGCGTCATACCGATTTTATCGGCAATTTCCATGACGGTCAGCTCGCCGTATTTTTCGAGCAGTTTAAAAATCACAAACCAGTTCGGCTCTATGTCGTATCCGAAATGTTTATAAACCTTTCTTCCGTCGTGCAGCATCGCATCGCTGACTCGCTTTAGCCGCGTAACGAAACTAATCGTTCCTAATTCTCTTAAAAAATCGATGTCTTCCATAGCAGATTTTCAAAATATGTGTAGCGGACTACATATTATCTGAAAAGAAAAAGGTAGTCAACTACCTTTCATTGGTTTTAATTTATGGAATTAGCTTTTAAACCAGCTTTCCATCACCGAATTCTGCAAAATTATCGTCTGGTCGCGTTCGGGTCCGGTCGAGATTAAACCGATTTCGACGCCGATTGATTTTGAGAGAAATTCGACGTAAGCGCGCGCTTTTTCCGGCAAATCTTCGATTTTTGTAGTTCCGAGCGTTTCCGCCTTCCAGCCTTCGAGCGTTTCATAAACAGGTTTTATCTGGCTCAAATCGTGCGAAACCGCCGGGAACGTATCGACTTTTTCGCCGTCGATTTCGTAGCCGACGCAAACTTTTATTTCGTCGAGAGCGTCGAGAACGTCGAGTTTGGTTAAGGCAACCGAATCGAACCCGTTGAGTTCAGCCGCGTATCGTGTCGCAACCGCGTCGAACCAGCCGCAGCGTCGCGGGCGTTTTGTTACGGAGCCGTATTCGTTTCCGCGCTTGCGAATCAGATTTGCCATATCCTCTTCGTCGTCGAGCATTTCGGTCGGAAACGGACCTTCGCCCACGCGCGTCGCGTAAGTTCTGACGATTCCGAGAACGCCTGTGATGTGATGCGGCGGAATGCCCGCGCCGACCGACGCGCCGCCTGCCGTCGGATTTGACGATGTAACATACGGGTAAGTTCCGTGGTCAACGTCGAGAAGCGTCGCCTGCGCGCCTTCGAGCAGGATTTTCTTGTTCTGTTTTTTCGCTTCCGCCAAAAAATGCGAAGTTTCGGCGACATACGGGCGAAGTCTTTCAATCAAAGGCGCAATTTCGTTGTAAATTTCATCGGCATAAAGCGGCGGCTGACCGTATAAAACGATGATTCGATTCGCTTCTTCCAGATTGCGTTCAATCCGCATACGCAGAACTTCGGGCGAAAGCGCGTCGGACACGCGAATGCCGCGCCTGCCGGCTTTATCTTCATAAGCCGGACCGATTCCGCGCAAGGTAGTGCCGATTTTTTCGTTGCCGAGACGTTCTTCAGAAGTGTGGTCGAGCGCGCGGTGATAAGGCATTATAAGATGCGCGCGGCTCGAAACTTTCAGCCGTTCGGGCGAAACGGAAATTCCCTGTTCCTTCATCTGGTCAACTTCCTCGAAAAACGCTTTCGGGTCGATAACCATCCCGTTGCCGAGCACGCAGATTTTATCTTCGTGAATAATTCCCGACGGCAAAAGCCTGAGAACAAACGCCTTTTCGCCGACATAAACCGAATGCCCGGCATTATGCCCGCCCTGATAGCGCGAAACTATATCAAAACGGTCAGCCAGCAAATCGACAACTTTGCCTTTTCCCTCGTCGCCCCATTGAGCGCCAATTATTACAATAATCATAATTGATAATTGATAATTGATAATTGATAATTGATAATTTTTTCTTTCATTATCAATTATCAATTATCAATTATTCATTTTTTCCAGTCTTCCTTCAGCATCGCGTAAATTGCCCAATCGCCGAATTTATTGTCGCGAAATTCGACCTGACGGTGAATTCCTTCGAGCGCAAATCCCAAACGTTCGGGAATGGCGCGGCTTTTTTTGTTTTCGACGTTGCAGTTTATTTGAATCCGGTTCAGATTCAGCTCGTCGAAAATATAATCGATTAAAATACGCATACAGCGCGTCATCAAACCTTTTCCCTGCGCTTCTTCTGCCAGCCAGTACCCCATGTGCGCGGATTTATTGTTTGAATTGAGATTGTGAAAACCTATATTTCCGACAATTTTTTCGTCCAGAACCACGCTCATCGAAAAACTTCCGTTTTCCGCGAGTGCCGTCAAATTTCGCTTTATATAATCATTCGCCGACTCAATCGAATAATCGTCCGTCGCCCAGGGCACCCACATCTTCAAATGCTCAAGATTTTCGCGCACAACTTTAGCTATTTCCCCGGCGTGCTGCGGCAGCGGCAAAACTAATTTCAGATGTTCATCGACCTGATAGCTAAACATTTTTTTCGTAATACGTAATACGCGATACGCTGATAAAGACAAAAAATCGTATCACGTATCACGTATCACGTATCACGATTTCGTCATTTGATATAACTGCACATACTTCCGCGCCGCGTTTTCCCACGAATTGTCTTCGGTCATCCCGTTTGTTTGCAGCTTGCGCCACGCATCTGTGTCGGTGTAGGCGAAAAGCGCCTCGTAAATCTTCTCTAAAAATTTGTCGGCGCGAAATTCTTTGAATTTGAAGCCGTTGCCCGTTCCGCTCGTCATGTCGAAATTCTGAACCGTATCGTCCAGACCGCCGACGGCGCGGACAATCGGAATTGTGCCGTAGCGCAAACTGTACATCTGGTTTAAACCGCACGGTTCGAAGCGCGAGGGCATCAGAAACATATCTGCGCCCGCTTCGATTACGTGCGCCAGAGATTCGTTATATCCCTTGTAAACGCCGACCTGATGCGGCGCGTAATCGCGCAATTTCTGAAGAAAATTTTCGTAGGATTTCTCGCCCGAACCGAGCGCGATAAAGTATGCGCCAGTCGCCAGAATTTCGCCCGCGACCTGCTGAATCAGTTCAAATCCTTTCTGCGAAGTAAGCCGCGTAACGCTTGCAAAAACAGGCTTATCGAGATTCTCAGGCAAAGAAAATTTCTGCAAAAGCGCGCGCTTGCATTCAAGTTTTCCGCTTAAATCATCGACGTTGAAGTGCGCCGGAAGTTCCGTGTCGGTTTCGGGATTCCAAACGTCGTAATCGACGCCGTTGGTAATTCCGAACATCCGGTTGTTTCGCTGCCGGACGAGCCAGTCAAGCCCGTAGCCTTCTTCCGGCGTCTGAATCTCCAGCGCGTATTTGCGCGAAACTGTCGAGAGCATATCCGAAGTTTCAAGTCCCGCCTTCATCGCCGAAGCCGCGCCGTTCGACATAAACGCGTTGCGCTCGAATTCGCCGCCGAAACCGAGCTTCCAAAGCTCGTCCGCGCCGAAAACGCCCTGATACGCCATATTATGAATCGAAAAAACCGTCCGCGTGTTGCGCCAGAATTGGTCGCGCCGCCTTCGGACGGCAATCTCGACCGCGCCGAAGCCGCAATGCCAGTCGTTAAGATGAACAATATCGAGCGGCTTGCCCAATTTTTGCAAAAGCGTCAGCGCGGCGTGGTTGAAAAAGGCGAAACGCTCGTAATCTTCGCGAAACCCGTAAATCGAATCGCGGTAAAAAAATTCGGGCGCGTCAATCAAAAACGTCGGCGAGCCGTTCGCCTCCGAGTAAAAAGCCTTTGCCCTGATATTCCGCCCGCGCCAGAAAATCCACAAATCATCGACGGCGACCTTCCACAAATGCTCGCCTTTTATCGCCGAAGAATGCATCGGCGTAACCAGAACGGAATCGACCCCGACCTGTTTCAAAGCCTTCGGCAGCGCGCCCGCAACATCGCCCAGCCCGCCCGTTTTCGAATATGGAACCGCTTCCGCAGAAAGAACCGCAACGCGCAAAATAGTTTCGCCCCTCAAATCAAAATGTCTCTAACCGTTGTTGATTTTAACAAGACTTCCGCGCCCGCGTCTATTTTGATAATTGATTTAGAATTCCTGTAGCTTTCTAATTATTTTCTGAGCGCTTGAAATTGAGGTTATGTAATAAAAGAATTGCCGGTTTTGATAATAATCAATTCCGGCAATTCTTAATTTTTAATTCTTAATTTTTAATTGAATTTAGCTTTGCATCGAGGCGAGAAATTCCGCGTTGGTTTTTGTCTTGGACAGGCGTTCCAGCACGACTTCCATCTGTTCGACGGGCGAAAGCGGGTTGAGAACGCGGCGCATGACCCAGATGCGGTTGAGGTTTTCCTTGTCGATGAGCAGTTCTTCCTTGCGCGTTCCGCTTCTTTGAAGGTCGATTGCCGGGAAGAGGCGTTTGTCGGAAAGCCTGCGGTCGAGGTGGATTTCCGAGTTGCCCGTTCCTTTGAATTCTTCAAAGATAACGTCGTCCATACGCGAGCCGGTGTCAATCAAAGCAGTGGCGATAATCGTCAGACTTCCGCCTTCCTCGATGTTACGCGCCGCGCCGAAAAAGCGTTTTGGGCGTTGGAGCGCGTTTGAATCGATACCGCCGGAAAGAATTTTGCCGGACGGCGGAACGACCGCGTTGTGCGCGCGGGCAAGACGCGTGATTGAATCGAGCAGGATAACAACGTCGCGTTTGTGTTCGACGAGGCGTTTCGCTTTTTCGATAACCATATCGGCGACCTGTACGTGGCGCGTCGGCGGCTCGTCAAAGGTCGAAGAAATGACTTCGCCTTTAACCGAGCGCTGCATGTCTGTAACTTCTTCCGGTCGCTCGTCAATCAGGAGAACAATCAGCGTCGTTTCCGGGTGATTTTCCGTAATCGAATTGGCGATGGTTTGCAGAAGCATCGTTTTACCCGTTCTGGGCGGCGCGACAATCAGCGCGCGCTGTCCTTTTCCGATTGGCGTAACGAGGTCGATAACGCGAGCCGAGATATTATCGGTCGTTACTTCCATGTGTAACTGCTCGTCGGGGTAAAGCGGCGTTAAATTGTCGAAAAATACTTTCTCGCGGCTGTGTTCGGGCGCTTCGAAATTGATTGCTTCGACTTTGATGAGCGCGAAATAGCGCTCGCCTTCTTTCGGCGGGCGAATCTGACCGGAAATCGTGTCGCCGGTGCGCAAATCGAATTTGCGAATCTGCGACGGGCTGACGTAAATATCGTCGGGACCGGGCAGATAATTGTATTCGGGCGCGCGCAGGAAACCGAAGCCGTCGGGCAAAGTTTCGAGAACGCCTTCCGAGAAGATTAAGCCGCTTTTCTCGGTCTGCGCGGCGAGAACTTTAAAGATAAGCTCCTGCTTGCGCATACCGGATGCGCCGTCAACGCCCATTTCCTTGGCGATGTGCGTCAGTTCGGAAATAGACATTTCCTTCAGCACGGCTAAATCCAAAGTGCCTTCCGCCGCTTCGGGAATCTTGGTTCTTTCTTTTTGCTTATTATTCTGGGGCTGTTGGGCTTTTTCGTTCGTGTCCGCCGCTTCGTTTATCGGTTCGGCGGCGTTTTCAGTGCCGTTCTCCTCAGATTTATTTGTCTTAATTACTTTAGTTCTGGTAGTCTTGGTTGCCATTGTTTTATAACCGTTTGTTCAAGGGGTAATTTTGCAGTTCGCCGGGGATTCGGAGTCTGAATCATGTCTGTAATTTAAATTAACAATTAATTAAAACCCGAACCCTGTTGAAATAGTATGGAAAGTTCCGTCAAGATATGTTCCAAAAAATTAAGCTCTACAGCTTTCTCAAAACCCAAGAGTTTTTCGGATGTTTAATTATTACTCGTTTCAGTTGAAGAAATCAACCCCAAAATGCGTTTTTTTTCGTAATACGTAATACGTGATACGTGATACGTTTTTACTCCGAATTGGCGTATTACGTATTGCGTATCACGTATTACGCCCTAACCCTTCGCCGATTTCCCGCCAGAGCGCGTCCCTGCCTTTTCCGGTATGCGCGGAATAGGCGATAATTTTGCTGCCCGTTAAAGTATTTTCAATTTCCCGCAGGCTTTTACTCAATGTATTGCTGGAAAGCTTGTCGGCTTTGGTAGCGACGACGATGTGATTTTTCCGGTGAAATACCAGCCATTCGTTAAGCTGCTTATCCAACTCGGTCGGGCTGTGGCGCGAATCGACCAGTTGAATCGAAAGCGCCAGCTCCTGTCTTTCCGCCAGATATTCTTCCGCCATTTTGCCCCAATCGGCGCGCATCGTCTTTGAAACTTTCGCGTAGCCGTAGCCGGGCAAATCGACAAAATAAAATCGCTCGTTTATCAAAAAAAAGTTAATGCTCTGCGTTCTTCCAGGTGTATTGGATGTTCGCGCCAAGCCTTTTCGTTGCAAAAGAGAATTAATCAAACTCGATTTTCCGACGTTCGAGCGACCGAGAAAAGCAATCTCCGGCAAGCCGTCCGTCGTCCAATGAGTTTCATTAAACGCGCTTTTGATAAATTCGGCGGAAGTTATTTTCATTTACGGCAGGTGTTTGCGACCGGGATAATTTTTATCCGTCCGTTCGCGCATGGCTGGAAATTTCCGGCTAAAAACATCAGGCAACAAGCGTCGCGCCAAATGTCGCTTCGGGATTTTCAGGAATAGATTTGATTTTGTCGTTAAACTCTTTCAGTTGGTTGCCGTAATTGAGCTGATGCGTCAAAACATAAAGACGATTGTTTTTGTCGTAAATATTTGCGTTGACCTGAAAAATTCCCCAAGTCCAAATCACCAGTCGACAGTCGGGATTAGCCGGAGTTCGGTTTACGGTTCGAAACGGCTCATCAAACGATTCGTGCAGTTGATATGTAACTTTATCGACAAACGGCAAATCGTTTCCGGCGAGAAAAAGCCAGACCTGATAGTTAAATGTTCCGTCCCGTTCATAATAATGAACGTTAAACTTCATTTCGTCGGACTTCGCGTTTCTGGGTAAAACGGGATTCTCCGAAGCACCGTAAATATTGGGGTCGAAAACAGTGTCGATAATTTTTAAGTCAAGCTGGTCTTTAATTGGATTATCTATAAACATTTATTCAATTTTAGCAAACCAAGTCATTTTTAGAAAGCCTTAAATCCCCGGCGGAGTCGGCGCTTCTGTGATGGTCGGATTGTTTGACGCGTTGTCGGGCGGTTTTTGAATCGGCGGGTTTGTCGTGTTCTGCGGATTCGCCGGATTCGGCGAATTTGCCTGATTTAAACCAACCCGTGAAGACTCGCCGAAATAATAACCGATAATCGAGCCGACTAAACCGCCGAGCGTCGCCATAACTCCCTGCAATGACTCTTTCAGATTTTCAACAGCAGTTTTTCCGTCGGACGGTTCGTGTCCGATATACAAGGCATAAGCCAGAGCCGAAGCAAAAACAATTACCAGTACTAAAGCCAGAAGGTGCCGGAAATCGTTGATGATTTTTATTACGGCTTCGGCAAAGACAAAATTCAACGGCTGCCGCGTTCTCGCTCCATCTCCGCTAAATCGTCCTAACCCGAAAACCCAGGAAAGATAATGCGCCAATATTATAAAGCCGAATAAAATCAGGAAAAGAACCCAGATACCATTGCGATTCTCATTAAGAAAATTTAGCATGTCGTTCATCTTTATTTTCTCCGTTATCGGAAGTTAATTAAGTTTATGCAACGCAATATAACATACTTGGACTAAAATACAAACATTTTTTTAATTTTCAGCCTTTTTAGACGCCATCTCCGCGCGCGCCTGCACCATTCGTTTAATCATTTCGCGCCGACCGGCTAGAACTTCCTTCGCGTCGGGAATCGTCATAATCAGTGTTTCGAGATTTTTCAAAAACTTGTCGCTGCCGACAATTGCCCGCAGCTCTTCGATAAAAGGCTCGATTTTCGAGAAAACCAACACACATTCCCCGCCCGAATCGAGAAACATTTCCGCGTCTATTGCGCCGTGATTAACCAAGCCCGCCGCCATATCCCAGTAGGAAATGACCATCCGGTAATATGCGCTGCTCGCGTCGTCAAGCATTGCCTTCATCACATCCTGCGTCGTTTCGGGCATAAAAGTAACAAACCACTTTCGCGCCTCGCGCATTGTCTCCTCGCGCCTCAAATCATACAGCTTCAATATCAAATCCGCCGATTCCGCTTTACTCATTAAATTTTTCTCCTAAGTGAATTGAATGGATAACGGAAAATGGATGATGGATAATAAAAACTTCTTAATTATCTACTATCCGTTATCCATTTTCCGTTCGAATCATCATAGTAGTTCCCACTTAAAAAGTCCATAGCGGATTCTTCCTCCACCATCATAAAACATTGACTTTCAGCCGTGAATCATTGCCTTTAAGAAAATACTATTCACGACTTTGCATTGATATTCTGAAAGACACTTTCCTAATTCATCATTCATTGTTCATAATTCATCATTTTTCTGCATCCGTTTTCCTCTCGTCTCCGAACTCTCCGGCTGAAGCTTTTACAAAACAAAATTTTATCGAAAAGGAAAAATGAACATGAAAAAAATTATTATTTTTATTGCTTTAATGCTGATGCTTTCGGCGCTCGCTTTCGGACAGAAGAAAATGTCTGTCGAGCAGACGTTGATGAAAATGGAAGAGGAAATGGCAGCCGACCTGCAAATAGGCAAAACAACTTCTTTTGAAAAATATTTTGCCGACAGCGCAGTTCTTACCGACCCGTACGGCATGTTTTTGACTAAAACGGAATTGATTGCGCTTTTCAAATCGGGCGATTTGAAGTTTGAATCTTCAAAAATCGACGATATGAAAGTTTCGCTTTACGGCGCTTCGGCAATCGTTACATACCGCACGACGGACAAAGGCACATACAAAGGGCAAGACCTCGGCGGGCAAAATCGATGGACTAACACATTTGCAAAGCTAAACGGCAAATGGCTTCTCATCGCCGGGCAAGGCACGCCAATCGCAAAATAAACGGAAAATTAGTGGTGAACGGTAAGTGGTGAGTAGTAAGTGTAAGAGGAAGAATTCTTTTCTTCACTTACCACTCACCACTTACCGTTTACCACTACTCAAACTTTTTTATTGACAAATTTCTCAACCTGCGTCAATATACCTGCATAGCAAAATCTTCAAGGGGTTCAAAAGGTTTTTCGGGAATAATTCCATTTCTTTTTAGAATTATTTCGCTTCCGCGAAGCATTTGAACAAACGGTTCTCCGCTTCCAAATTTTTCGTCCACCGGACAAAAGCCTTTTTGCCCGTACAAACTGCATAAGGAGAAATTTTATGCAAAACAAAATAGACGCCACTCTTTCAACGGCAGACCGCGATAAAATTTTGGATTTAATCAATCAGATTATCGCGCTTCTCCCCTTTTTAATTAGCTTAACAACCGAGGAAAAACGCGAGCTTCCGCGAATGGGCGATAAAAGCCGCGCTTTCGTTCAGGCAGGTCTGGCGCTTGCCGAACAGGACGATTCATTCCTGCCGCGCTCGTTCGACGCGGCGGAAATGCGTCAGGACGAAGACCTTTATAACGCTTTGAATCAAATTTACGTGGCATTGGCTATCCTGTTTGAAAAATTACAGGACACGATGCAGCTTACGGGCAGCGATTTATACGTCGCGGCGCTGGAAATTTACCATGCGGCAAAAAGAAAAGGCGGCAGCGACAGCGGCGGACTCGACCAACTGCTTGACGCGCTCGGACAACGTTTCGCATATCGCGCTAAAAAGACGGATAATCCGCCAAACCCGTAAGCAAAGCTCGCTTTGAATCGCGTCAATCTCGAAAAAAGCGGGATTGACGCGGCTTTTTTCAAGGTTAAAGAGACTTTTTTCGACATCAAGGTCACAAAAAGCGAGGTCAAGCTCACTTTTTTCGAGGTCGAGGTCACTTAAAGCGAAGTCGAGGTCGTAAATTACGAAACTGCCGTGAATCCGAGCGAGATTGACTTCCTAATTTAGGAGAACGACGACACTTTTTTCGAGATTCGCCGCGCATTTTGCGGCAATGATGTCGCTTTGCGCGTGATTATCGAAGCAGAAAGCTTCGATAATCTAGTTAAAAACCCGAAACGCGCCGCTTGATATTTGAATCCTCGCGTTTCAAATCGTCCGGTTCTTTGCCGACAAAAATAATTCAAGGTTATTTTACCGGAAAAATTTTACGGGAAATCGTCCCCGCAATACACTCGCAGGCGGCTGTCGCTTAAACAGATGCGGCGACGGAAAAGACGCTTCGACTAAGCATCCCATTTAAATTTAGGAGAAAACCGATGAATTTTAATTTAGCTAAAACGATTATTATTATTGCCTTCATGGCAGCTTTTGCTCAGGCTGCGACCGCCGCGCCAATTTGGCTCACTATTTGGGAAAAGAGCGGCAGTACTCCGCCAGTCTTCCATAAGTTTGCCTGGAACGACCCGAAATTAGATGAAAACCAGGGCACACCTTTCAGCGGATCTTGCGACTTCCAGGGTTTGAACAACGAATGTTATGACATATTTCGCTACCTGCCTCCGGGTGCGCCTATAGATGCCGTGGAGATCTATATAAGCGGGCAATCAAAAGTCGTCACCGGTTTCAATATCGCCAGAGTTGACATTACCATGTCCAATAACAAGACATATTATTTTAGCTCGGTTACTCTTTCTAACGTTATGGCTAGTGGCTTACCCCAAACAGATGTTCTCGCCGTTGACAATGATACTAACACTGCGACGACCTTCGGGGGATATCCGAAGACTGGTGATTACGGCATGTTGGGAGTCGGCTCGCCGAAAGACCTGAATCAGCCGCCGAACGCTTGCTGCCCGCCGTGGAATCCGGCAAAGCTCTCTGAGGTGATGGTCTATAAATACGCGAAGCCGAGCGCCGGTACATTTAATTACTATTACACTCTATCATTTCAGCCGACCAACCTCTTTAAACGGGAAATGCAGGGCTATATCGAACAGCTAAACGTGATCGACCCGACAATCTATTTGATAATCATTGACTGGACTATCTACGACCAGGGAGCCGGAGGCGTTCCGATGGGGTGGGCGAACGGCTCGTCGCCGGGTAATAACGGCTCGCAGATCACAACGTATTATTTCAGAACGTGGAAGGCGAACGGGGTGTCAACCAACGTCGAGCCGATTAACCCGACTCCGGCTTTCTTTCCCGGCGGACCGATGCAGAGGGGCAGGTGGTATATGATTCATACGGGAATTTATCTTAACGACAATAAGAAATTCTTTGCCGATAGCTGCGCCAATAATGATATTTATGTCAGGCGACGCGCTGCAATAGGAGTACCAGATTATCTTGAAGTGTACGATGCAACCGGCAAGCTGCTTGACAAGTATTAATGTGTGAATTTAATGCCCTGACAATAAGTAAAAAGTGAATAGCCAAAATGTTTCATTACTTTAGACTATTCACTTTTTATTAGTTATTCAGTTTTTTATTCAATCGCCGCCGAAATATCGGAAGCAGGTTTATCGCCCGTCCAAATCGGCGGCATTTCTAAAATGTCGTCGCTTTTGTCGGGTTCGAGGGCGAATTTCAGGACTTCGTCAATCATATCGACCGTGTGAATGGTCAAATCTTCGCGGACTTCTTCGGGGATGTCGGCTAAATCCTTTTCGTTTTCCTTTGACATTATTATCGTTTTTAAGCCGAAACGGTGGGCGGCGAGGAGTTTTTCCTTGACGCCGCCGATGGGCAGGACTTTTCCCCGGAGCGTGATTTCGCCGGTCATGGCTACGTCGTGGCGGGCGCGTTTGCCGGTCAGGGCGGAAACCATCGCGGTCGCCATCGTGATGCCGGCTGAAGGTCCGTCTTTCGGGATTGCGCCTTCGGGGACGTGAATGTGCAAATCTTTTTCGCGGAAAAGGTCGTGGCTGATGCCGAGTTTTTCGGCACGAGTGCGAACGCAGGTCAGAGCGGCGCGCGCCGATTCCTGCATAACTTCGCCGAGCTTTCCGGTTAAAGTTACTTCGCCTTTGCCTTTGACGATGGTTGCTTCGACCTGGAGAACGTCGCCGCCAACTTCCGTCCATGCAAGCCCGTTGACCAAGCCGATTTCCGATTTGCGGGCGATGTCCTGTTTGCGGAAACGGATTGTGCCGAGAAGCTCGCGCACTTTTTCGGCGTCGATTACTTCTTTAAAATCTTCGGTTTGATTGGAGATAATATATTTTTTCGCCACTTTCCGAAGGCACGAAGAGATTTCTCTTTCGAGGTTGCGCACGCCCGCTTCGCGCGTGTAATGACGGATAACTTCCAGAATTCCGTCTTCGGTAAACTGGACTTTTTCGGCATCGAGACCGTTGCCTTCCGCCTGTTTTTTAATCAAATGACGCGTGGCGATTTGCGCTTTTTCGCGCTCGGTATAGCCGGATAACTGCAAAATTTCCAGACGGTCCTGCAATGCAGGCGGAATCGTGTGCAAAACGTTTGCCGTGGCGATAAAGAAAACGTGCGACAAATCGTAATCGACATCGAGATAATGGTCGCGGAAGGTGTTGTTTTGTTCGGGGTCGAGAACTTCCAATAAAGCAGCCGACGGGTCGCCGCGAAAATCTTTTCCGAGTTTATCGACTTCATCAAGCAAGATAACGGGATTAACCGTTCCGGCGCGTTTCATCAGTTGGACGATTTGTCCGGGCAGCGCGCCGATATACGTTCTGCGATGACCGCGAATTTCGGCTTCGTCGTGAACGCCGCCGAGTGATAGGCGAACGAATTTTCTGCCCGTCGCGTTGGCGATTGATTTTCCTAAACTGGTTTTTCCGACGCCGGGCGCGCCGACGAAACACAGAATCGTGCCTTTCGGATTTTTGACGAGCTGGCGGACGGCGAGATATTCGAGAATGCGTTCTTTAATTTTTTCCAAGCCGTAATGGTCTTCGTTCAAAACTCTTTCGGCTTCGTTTAAATCGTTGATTTCTTCCGAAGCGTTCTGCCACGGAACATTTATCAGCCAATCGAGATATGTGCGCGAAACGGTCGATTCGGCGGACATCGGCGGCATTGCTTCGAGACGCGCGAATTCCTGTAAAGCCTTGTCTCTGGCTTCTTCGGTCATTCCGGCTTCCTCGATTTTCTTTTTCAGCTCGTCGAGTTCGGCTTTGTCGTCCTTGCGTCCGAGCTCCTTGTGAATCGCCTTGATTTGCTCGTTCAGATAATATTCGCGCTGGTGCTTGTCCATCTGCTTTTTCGTGCGCGCGTGAACTGTCCGGTCGAGCTGTTTTTTGTCGATTTCGACTTCGAGAATCTCGATTAATTTTTGCAGGCGTTCCTGAACGGAAAATGTTTCCAGAAGTTTCTGTTTTTCTTCGACCGGAATGCGCAGATGCGACGACATCGCGTCGGCAATCTGCGCGGCGGAAATTCCGCGTAAAGATGCGTGAAGCGCGTCCGTGTAAGCGTCGGGCGAAACGCGCAGAAACTGCTCGACCAGCGTGTGAATTTTCTGCAAAAGCCCGTCGGTGCGAAAGCCCGATTCGTCAACCGAAGAAACTTTTTTCACCAGCGCGAAAAACATTCCCTCGCTGTCCTGCTCGAAGCGCACAGCCTCTCCGCGCTCGCGTCCTTCGACGACGACCTTGATTTGCCCGTTGTCCTGTTTTTGCGCCTGAAGAATGCGCCCAAGCGTGCCGACCGTGTAAATCTGTTCGGGATTCGGCTCGTCAACCGTCGCGTCGTGCTGCGTGGCGAGAAAAATGTTTTTCTCCGAAAGCATCGCCTGTTCCAAAGCTTTTACCGAGCTCGGACGACCGATTTTAAAGGCGACTTTGGTAAAAGGAAAAATAACGACATCGCGAATCGGCACCATCGGGAAACGCGAAATGTTTGCGGGCATCTGGTCTGTAAATTCTTGCATAAAACTAAGGGATTAAATTTCTCGGAAAAAATTACTGTCTTGTTATGGGTAAATGATTATTAGTTCTGAGATTTTAATTTTAGAACATTTTAAATGAATTTTGCCAGTTTTTTGTGAAGAATTTAAAGAAATGATGAAGTATGAATGATGAACGATGAATATAAGATAATTTTTCTTTAATTCATCGTTCATCATTCATACTTCATCATTTCTTTAAATTTACGCCGCTTCATCGACTTCGCGGATGATTTCGAGCGCGGGAGCTTTGCGTTCGACCATGTCTTTCGTTACGACCAATTCTTTAACTTTTTTCTGTGAAGGCAGAACATACATCGGCTGAAGAAGGATTTCTTCCATAATCATCATCAGCCCGCGCGCGCCGACTTTTCTGAGAAACGCCTGCTGAGCAATAGCTTTTATCGCGTCGTCGGTGAATTTCAAACGCACGTTGTCGAATTCGAATTTGCGCTGGTATTGTTTGACGAGCGAGTTTTTCGGCTCGGTCAGAATCTGAATCAGAGCGGCTTCATCGAGTTCGTGCAGAGTTCCGAGAACCGGAATTCGCCCGACAAATTCGGGAATCAAGCCGTAATGAATCAAATCTTCCGGCTCAAGCTTGTCAATCGCTTCATTCTGGCGCTGTTTGCTCGTTTTTATATCAGCCTGAAAACCGAGCGACTTATTGCGCATACGTTTTTCGACGACACGGTCAAGACCGATAAACGCGCCGCCGCAGATAAATAAAATGTTGGTCGTATCGACCGGCATAAATTCCTGCTGCGGATGCTTGCGCCCGCCCTGCGTCGGGACGTTTGCGACCGTGCCTTCCAGAATTTTGAGCAGCGCCTGCTGAACGCCTTCGCCCGAAACGTCGCGCGTAATCGAAGGATTGTCGTCCTTGCGACAAATCTTGTCGATTTCGTCAATGTAGATAATTCCCTGCTGTGCGCGCTCGACATCGCCGCCCGCCGATTGAAGAAGTCTTAAAATGATGTTTTCAACGTCTTCGCCGACGTATCCGGCTTCGGTCAAAGTCGTCGCATCGACAATGCAAAACGGAACGCTCAGAACACGCGCTAAGGTCTGCGCCAGAAGAGTTTTGCCCGTTCCGGTCGGACCGATAAGCATTATGTTCGATTTTTGAAGCTCGACATCCGAACGGCGTTTTGCCATCTCGATGCGTTTATAATGCTGGTAAACGGCGACCGAAAGACGTTTTTTGGTTTCTTCCTGACCGATGACGTATTCATCGAGAAACGCGCTGATTTCCTGCGGTTTCGGCAAAGTCGTGCGCGTCGCCGCCACTTCCGCCTGCTCGTCGTCGTTGATTATTTCGTTGCAAATGTCTATACATTCATTGCAGATATAGACACTCGGTCCGGCAATGAGCTTTTTAACCTCATTCTGCGATTTACCGCAAAACGAACAGCGTAAGATTTCTTCGGGTCGTCTTATCATAAGTTAGTGAATAGTGAATAGTGAATAATGAATAGTGAAAGATTTTCTAAACTTTTCACTATTCACTGTTCACTGTTCACTTCTCTCTGTGTTCAATCACTTCGTCAATCAAGCCGTATTCTTTAGCCTGAACGGGCGACAGAATGCGGTCGCGCTCAACGTCTTTTTCAACCTGTTCGTAGGATTGCCCGCTGTGATGCGCCAGAATTCTCGAAGTCAGCTCGCGCATACGGATAATTTCTTCCGCCATAATGCGAACGTCTGTTGCCTGACCGCTTGCTCCGCCAGAAGGCTGGTGAATCAAAATACGCGAATGCGGCAGGGCGAAACGCTTTCCGTGCGCTCCGGCTGCCAGCAGAAGCGCGCCCATCGAAGCGCATTGCCCGACACAGATGGTCGTAACGTCGTTTTTGATGAACTGCATCGTGTCGTAAATTCCCATCCCGGCAGTAATCGAGCCGCCGGGCGAGTTGATATATAAATTGATGTCGCGCTCAGGGTCTTCCGCTTCGAGGAAAAGAAGCTGTGCAACAATTAAATTAGCGACTGTATCGTCAATCGGCGTGCCGATAAAAATAATACTGTCTTTCAGAAGTCTTGAATAAATGTCGAATGCACGTTCGCCACGCGAAGTTTGCTCGACCACCATTGGAACTAGCATAATTTTCTCTCTTTAATTAATTTTTCAAAACGATTCGTGTTTAAGAGTTGCTTTAACTTGACAGAGATAAGTGTTGAAATGACAGCTATTGCCATCGCTTATGATTTTACATATTATCTCTCAAATTGCAACTCCCAAATTAGCCAAATTGTTCTTTTAACCTAAAATTTAAGATTACTTTTCTTTTTTAGCCGTTTTCTTTTTCGGCTTGTCTTCGGTTTCCGCCTTTTCGGTTTTCGCCTTTTTACTTTTGCCTTTTGCCTTATCTTCTTCTTCCGGCGCGGCTTGCGGCTGATTTTCGCTCACCCATTCGCCGTCCGTGATTTTGGCATTTTTGACAATCGCTTCGACCGCTTTACGCGTCCGAAGCGTGTTCGAAATATTCACTTCGCCGCCTTGCTGCGCTAAAGATTCGCGAATCTGTTCGGGAGTTGCGCGATAATAATGCGCGATTCGCTCGATTTCTTCGTTAACCTCTTCGTCCGAAACTTCGATATTTTCCTGCTGGGCGATTTTTTCAAGCAGCAGAGCGCCGCGAATGTCGCGCTCAGCCTGCGTGCGCATTTGCGTGTACGCCATTTGAACGAAATCGTTCTCCATTTTGTTCACATCGACGCCGCGCTGCTGCAAATCCTGTGCGAAATTGTTCAAAAGATTGCGCGCCTGGTTTTCGATAAGCGCGTTCGGAACTTCGAATTCATGAGCTTCGATGAGCTTTGCAATCAAATCGTTGCTGACGCGCGCGTCGGCGTCGGCTTTTGCAACCGATTCCAGCTCTTTCGACAGACTTTCGCGCAAATCTTTTATCGTCTCAAAACCTTCGTCAAGACTCTGCGCCCATTCGTCGTCAAGCTCGGGAAGATCGACCTTGCCGACGGATTTGATTTTCGCCTTGTAATTAACGGTTTTGCCCGCCAGAACGGGAGAAGAAAAATCCTCCGCGTAAGAAACCGTAAATTCTTTTTCCTCGTCCTCTCTCACGCCGACCAGATTTTCGGTGAATGATTTTTCAATCAATTCGTCGCCGAGAGTAATTTCCAGATTGTCCGCTTTTATCGGTTCGGCTTCCGGCTCATTTGCAAAAATTCCTTCTAAATCGACAATTACGGTATCGCCCGACTCGGAAGCGCGGTCTTCGACCGGCATTAAAGTCGAATATTGCTGGCGGCGTTCGTCAATAACGCTTTCAAGCTCGCCTTCCGCCAATGGACGAACGCGGCGTGTCGCTTCCAGATTTTTATATTCCGGCGTCGGAATTTCCGGCATCACTTCTACGTGCAGGTGCAATGAAAGCGGCTGCGAGCCGTTTAGCTTCATGTTCTGCGCGTCTTCGATATGCAGTTCCGGCTCGCTCAAAGGATGCAGTTCGAATTTCTGAATCGCTTCCGTAACTCTTTTTGAAAGCAGCTCCTGCAAAGTTTCCTGCTGAATTTCGTTTTTATAGCGAAGCTTGACGACATCAATCGGCGTCATTCCTTTCCGAAATCCCGGAACGTTCGCGCCGCGCGCATATTTCTGGCTGACCTGATTGTAAGCTTCTCTGACGGTTTCAGCCGGTATCTCAATTTTTATCTCTCTCAGCGTAGGAGAAACTTCTATTAATTCTGTTTTCATTTAATAAAAATAAGTGCCTTTACTGTAAAAGCGCGGCACTCAAAATTTTCCTCTAATTCAATTAATACCAATGAAAAGGATAACGAACTTCCCCGTAAATGTCGAATAGACTTTTTCGCGCAAGATTTGGAATTTCAGGCTGAATTGAGAAGTTTTAAGTTGGAAAAAGCACCGGCGAACCGGAAAAAACAAAGCAGGTTTTTCAGCTATCGAGCCGAAAAACCTGCTGGCTGAAAAAAAATTTCTCTTTAATCCCATGAAAGCGTGAATGCATACCTGTCTCTGCCGCCTTTATTATCGACAATCTGGACGATTGCCGTGTAATTGTTCCGGCGGTTCGGCTGCTGGACGACGTAAACTCTGCCGCGACCGTTCGTTTTACTTACCGAGACTCTCGTATTATCTCGCGGCAGACGGTCGCTAAAACTTGTGCGCGCGTCATAAGTCTGGCTTCCGCTGAGCGTGTTTGTCGTCGCGTTTCTGCCGCGAATTACAACCTGAACCGTATCGTCAACCGTTCCGCGCCATTCCATCGAACCGGACTGAGCGGAGACGTTTTCAGAACCTCCGAAGAAAATAAATGCCGCTAAAAAAGCGACCGCAAAAACTGTCTTTTTCATAAAATTTAACCTCCTTGAATTTACCCTTAAATTAGAAACTTTTTTGTGGTGCTGAGAGCGAGACTCGAACTCGCACGCCTTTCGGCATGGGCTTCTAAGACCCACGTGGCTACCAATTACACCATCTCAGCATTCATCATTAACTTTATTTTCAAATTCTTTTTGTCTTACGCCCTGAATAATTGTCGGTTAAAGCATGACAATTTGGACACAACAACTGTAAGTTCGAAATTCTGTTATCGAAGCGGTCACCATTAATATGATGCAGTTCCAGTGGTATCGTTTCACCTAACCAATTTTCATTTCCGCATCTTTCACAAACTTTTTGTTTTATTTCTTCATTCAACAATCTTACTTTTAATTTATGACTGCTAATAGTACTTCCCCTATGCAGAAAATCTGATGCAACTTTTTTAAAGGGCGATGGTTTATAGCCCTTTCTGCCCATATTTCCCTTGTAAGAAATTCCGAACTTTTTCAAATAGCCATCTAATGTTGCTGGTCTGCAATTAAGTTCATGGCACATCATTGCTTTGGGCAGATTTTGTGAAACCCATAATTTAATTTCAGATTTTCTATCAATAATGTCCTTTCTCATTATAGTTTCGGCAATCAACTATTTATGAAACGCCATTCAATAAATTCTTCAATAAAATCCAGTAAATTCGAATTTATCGAATCGGGAAGAGAAAGTCTAGCTATTTGCTTTTTAAATAATTTATTTCGGCAAATACTTACGCTTGTATTCTTCGAGCTGGCGGTCAACGGATTTTATTTCGGCAATCGCAATCGGCGTTTTATCGGCGAGCTTCGGCTTTTCTTCAGATTTTTTGAGAAATTGATACGCGCCGTAACTGATGACGCCGATAAGTCCAGCCCAAATTACAAACCATAAAATCGCCGAAATTATCCCGACAATCCAGAAAAGTATCATTGCGAGAAAAACAAGTCCGAGCGCCGCTAAAAAGATTTTTATCCAATTCATCTTGATTTATAATAACTCAAATGCGAATCTCATTTCAAAAATTGCCGTTCGTGCATTTTTCCGAACTTTTGTATAATTCAGATGATTTGAATTCGAATAAAGATACATGATTTTTGAGGAATAGATTTTGAGTTTTCAAAACACGACCGCCGGAGAAATCGCCGGAGAATTAAACGCCGAATATACCGGCGAAACTGAAAAACGGGTGACAAGCGTAACGCACGATTCGCGTCAGGCGGGCACCGGCTCGCTTTTTGTCGCCGTTCAGGGTTTGACGATGGACGGTCATCGATTTGTGCCCGATGTAATGCGGCGCGGCGCGGTCGGAATTATTTCCGAACTCGACGCGCCCGAAGAATTTCGCGGCGTCTGGCTGAAAGTTAAAAACGCCCGCGCTTCTCTCGCCAAAGCCGCCGCCGTTATCAGCGAAAATCCTTCACACGATTTAAAGCTCGTCGGCATTACGGGCACAAACGGCAAAACGACGACGACTTATCTTTGCTTCGCTCTGGCGGAGGCAAACGGCGAAAAAGCGGCGATGCTGACGACCGTTGAATATCGAATCGGCGATAAAAGCGAACCGGCAGTCCGCACGACGCCCGAAGCTTCGGACACAAACAAATTTTTGCGCGAAGCAGTAGATGAAGATTGCAAAATGGCTGTGATGGAAACTTCTTCACAGGCAATCGACCTTCATCGCTGCGACTGGCTTAAATTTCAAGTGGCGATTTTTACAAATCTGACGCGCGACCATCTCGATTATCATTTGACGATGGAAAATTATTTCGACGCGAAAAAGAAATTATTTGACGGTCGTTTAGGCGAAAAACCCGCTTCTTCGGTTATAAATATCGACGATAAATACGGCGCGAGACTGACAAACGAATTAAAAGCGAAGAATCAAAGAGTGGTAACTTTTTCGCAAAATAATCCGGCTGATTTGACTGCCGAAAACATCGAAGTTTCTTTAATAAAAGGCACGTCTTTTCTGCTGAAAACGCCAAACGGCGAACGGCGAATCACATCGCCGCTGGTCGGCAAGCCGCACGTTTACAATATGCTTTCGGCGACCGCCGCCGCGCTCGAACTCGGTTATGATTTGGATTCGATTCAGAAAGGCTTGAAAACCTGCGTCGGCGCGCCCGGGCGTTTTGAACGCGTTCCGCACGAAGGCGATTTCGCGGTCGTCGTCGATTACGCTCATTCCGACGACGCGCTTTTGAACACGCTGAAAACCGCCGGAGATTTGACCAAAGGCAGAATCATCACCGTCTTCGGCTGCGGCGGCGACCGCGATAAAACAAAGCGCGCGCCGATGGGCGAAGTCGCCGGACGGCACAGCGATTTGGTGATTGTTACGTCCGACAATCCGCGCACGGAAAATCCTTTGCAGATTATCGAAGAAATAAAAGCCGGGCTGGAAAAGACAAATTCACCGTACCTTGCGATTTCAGACCGCCGCGAAGCGATTTTTCAGGCGATTGCGCGGGCAAAACCGAACGATGTCGTCCTGATTGCCGGAAAAGGACACGAAACTTACCAGATTGTCGGCAACGATAAATTTCACTTCGATGACAGGGAAATCGCGCGCTGGGCGTTGGAAAAACTAAAAGAAGATTAATTTCTTTTGCCGGCGGCAAAAAGACCTTTTACGAACTGTCGTTAATTTTAGAAAAGAAAAGGAGAAACGCGATGGCGGAGCGGCAAAAACACGGATTAGACTTTGAAAATTGGGTAAGAGAAACATTTACGACTAATGCTAAAGCGCCGAAAACCGCTAAATGGGATATTGCCAGTCCTAATTATCGGGGTGAATATAAAGACCAGCTTGCGATATTTGCCAACAGACCCGTTTCCATCAAAACCTGCCAGGGTCGTTCGGCTATTTATTTCGCCGATGCCCTTCGCCAGTATGAAAACACTCAGGAATTTCTTTTGATTGTCGGCTTTTATACAACGGCGGGAAACGCAAAAGTCTTTCATGAAATCTCAGTCAGCATAATTTCTCCTATTAAATGGCACGATTTATTTGCCGAAATTACATTATCCGACGAGCAGGAGCATCTGACAGCCGAGCAAATGGGTCCGTTAATCGTAAAATTCAAAGGACTTGTCAGCGATAAAAACCCGCACTACAATGACCTGCGAAAAATGGCTAAAGCCGAAAAGAAAAACTTGCCGCGAACTGAGATGCGCCTGAACCAGAAAATTGGCAGCGACAATAAACAAAGACGCCTGCAATGCAGTCTTCCTTATAGTACTTTTTGGTCGAAATTCGGCTTTAAAGGACAAGTTTATGCCGACGGTAAAGCCCGACTTTGGGGCGTGGAAGTTCCAAAATTCTAACAGACAATCTATGTCGGGAGCGGAGTTCCGGCAAACAAATTCGTCTGAGTTTCTTTCAGGCGATTTTCGGCGATTTCAATATATTTTTCGTCAATCTCGATGCCGTCGAATTTTCTGCCGAGATTCCGGCAGACTATTGCCGTCGTCCCAGAACCGAGAAACGGGTCGAGCACCGAATCGTTTTCGCGTGTCGCGCCCAAAACGAGCATTTCGATTAATTTCAAAGGCTTTTGCGAAGGATGTCCGACTTTTTCCTTTGAACTTCCTTTTAGAGACGGAACGCGCAGAATATTGGTCGCGTATTTCCCTTTTTCGAGATGCTCGCGCCGCGCGTCCAAATCTTTATAACGCTTGTCTTTCAAATATTGCGCGATTGTTTCGTCGTCGTAAGCGATTCTCACGGCATCTTTGTTGAAATATGCTTTCGCGTCTTTCGATTTGCGAAGAACGAGAATCATTTCATAACAGGGCGTAAAGCTGTCGTAACGCTCGTTATAGCCAACGGCTCTGTCCCAGATGAGCATATCGTGAAACTGCAAGATTCGCGTCGCCATCGAGCAAACGTGAAGCCACAAATGCTCGCGTTTGCCGAGCTGTCCGAAGATAAAAAACAAGCCGTCGTCTTTTAAAAGCGCGCCCGCTTTTTTTATCCAGTCTTCCGTCCAGACAAGATATTCTTCTTCCGTCTGCCATTGATTGTCCCAGTTTTCTTCGAGCAGAACCTGAAAATACGGCGGGTCGGCAATGATTGCCTGAAAACTGTCCGGCTCAAGCGTTTCGAGAATTTTCTGTGAGTCGCCCTTGTAAATCATCTGAAATTAATCTTCGCGTAGCGTATCGACAAACTTTTCGAGAAAATCCTTCTGCGCCTCCGAAAGCTCGATAAAGCGGATGGCAAAGCCGATTTCAAAAACGTGATTGACGACTTCGCCCCAGAATTGAATTTTTCTGCCGTCGGTTAAAGGAAAAAAGATTTTGACGTTCTCGCCGTCATCGACCTCGCCCGAACATAAAACGAAACTGCCGTGAATCGAAATATCACTGATAGTTCCATTATGCCTGCCGACCAAGCCTTCCCATTCGATTTCGATATTTACCGGAAATCGTTCGAGATTTCGCCTGTCGCTTCCGCTTCTTCTGTCTTTGATAGCCATCTTTGTTTATAAGAATAATTTACCACAGAGACACGGAGACACAGAGAAAATGAAATAAAAATCTCTGTGTCTCCGTGTCTTCGGTGATGAAAAACTTTTCATTATTCTTCAATTATTTCTTCGCTTTTATTCCTCGTCAAATAATAATAAACGGGCAATCCGAGAAGAATCAAGATAATTCCCGTGAATGCCTGAAACGGCGCGTTAATCATCGTATTTATAAGCAGAAAACCGGCGACGAGCAAAAATAAAACGGGCACGACCGGATAGCCGAATGCTTTATAAGGACGAACGGCGTCGGGATATTTTTTGCGAAAAACGAAAATTGTCGAGGTTGCAAGCGCGTAAAAAATCCACGAGCCGAAAATAACATAATCGGTCAAAGTGTCGAATGAACCCGACAGCGCAAGAATACAAGCCCAGATTCCCTGCACGACCAAAGCGATGACCGGAACGCGCGTTCCGCTCGACAATCTGCCCATCGGCTCGAACATCAAACCGTCTTTCGCCATCGCGTAAGGCACGCGCGCACCCGTTAAAATCGATGTGTGAAGCGTTCCGATTGACGAAAGCATCAAGCCCATCGTAAATATCGAAACACCGAAACCCGTCGCAAAAGTTGCGACATTGCCGCCGAAAAATCTTGAAACGACTTCTTTTGCGACCGAAGAATCTTTCGAGACCGAAGCAATCGTCGTCGGGTCGAGCACGTAAAAATAGGCGAAATGCACAAAAACATAAAGAATCATGATGACGAGCGTGCCGCCAATCAGCGCAATCGGAATATTTTTCTCGGGATTCTTGATTTCGCCCGCAACCAGCGTCAGGTTATTCCAGCCGTCGTAGCCCCAAAGCGCGCCGAGCATCGCCGCGCCGAAACCCGCGATAAAAGAATAATTTGCCGAGCCGAATTTTACAGATTCATTGACGCCTTCACATTTTCCGCCGCTGTTCATCATCGAAAAATGCTCGAAAGTTCCGCCCGTAACCCAAATGAAAGCGCCGATTCCGACAAACGCAATCAAAGCGACTTTTACAAACGTCAGAACCGTGGCGATTTTTCCGCTCAAAACGACCGAAGCGCAGTTTATCGTCGTAAAAATCACAATCAGCATCACGCCGATAATCTGCAAAGAAGTTATTTCAAACGGGTAGCCGAAAATGTTCGTGTTTACGAGCGTTTGTTTGAGTTTTCCGCCGAAAAAATCATTCAAGCCAATCGCAAATGTAACGGCAACGGCAGCCTGCGCGCCGGTTTTCCCGACAAAAATCAGCATCCAGCCATAAAGAAAGCTCGAAACGCGCCCGTATGCGTCGCGCAGAAAAACATATTCGCCGCCCGCTTCGGGTTTCATCGCGGAAAGCTCGGCGTATGTAAGCGCGCCCGCAAGCGACAAAATTCCCGCCGCAATCCAGACAATCATCACCCAAATCGGGTCGCCGACATTGCAGGTCATCACGCGCGCTTTCAAAAAAACGCCCGTGCCGATAACGTTTCCGATAATTACCGAAACCGCCGCCAGAAGCCCCAAACCGCGAACGAGAGAAATTTTATCCGACAAATTTTCAGCCATAGATTTTGAAATTTATAAAAAGAATTGACTTGTTTGAATCTTAATTCAAAATCGTTATAAATGAAAATAAAACTATCGTGCTAAAATCCCAAACGTGCGCGAAATAAACTTTTCTGCCGGTGATTTAATCAAATCGCTGCTCGAAATTTCAAAAACCGGACAAGTTTGCCTGCTCGATAGCTGCAACGTGTCGCATCAGGACTCGCATCTTTTGATTGCCGGAATAAACGCGACGGAAACTTTAGAAATCACGAACGAAAACGCTGGAAAAACTCTAAAAATCTTAGACGAAAAGCTCGCGCGCAGCTTCGCCGCAATCTTCACAATTTCTTATGATTTCGGCTTAAAGCTCCAAAATATAAAACCGCGCGAAAAAGAATTTCAAACCTTCGAAGAACCCGACGTTTTTCTCGCATTGTTCGACTGCCTGATAATTCACGACTACGACACAGGCAAAACTATTCTTAAAGGAGACGAAAATAAATTCGACGAAATCGAGAAAATAATCTTTAACTCCGCAGCTTCCCGCAACTCTGCAACTTCCTGTAACTCAATAATCTCTTCAAACTTCACCCGCGCCGAATATCTCGCGGGCATCGGGAAAATAAAAGAATTTATCCGCAAAGGCGACACATACCAGACAAATCTGACGCAGCAGCTTCGCGCAAAACTGCCCGAAAATCTCACGCCGCAGGAAATTTTCCTCAATTTAAGAAAAAACCATCCCGCGCCGTTCGCCGCTTTTATCAAACGCAAAGATGATTTCGTCATTTCCGCTTCGCCCGAAAGATTTTTCAAAGTTCAATCGCAAATCACAACCTCTCCGATTAAAGGAACCCGTCCACGCGGAAAATCGCCTGAGGAAGATACGAATTTAAGAAACGAGCTACTCAACTCCGCCAAAGACCGCGCCGAAAACGTGATGATTGTTGACCTTTTGCGAAACGACATCGGCAGAATCTGCGAATTCGGCAGCGTTGCGGTCGAAAAGCTCTGCGATTTAGAAGAACACCCGACGCTTTTTCATCTCGTCTCGACCGTCAAAGGAAATCTGCGCGAAGAAACTAGTTTCTCCGGCATAATCCGCGCCGTTTTTCCCTGCGGCTCAATCACCGGCGCGCCGAAAATCAGCACAATGCGAATAATCGACCGTCTCGAAACCGCCAATCGAGGGCTTTCAATGGGCGCGATAGGATATTCAGTGAATAGTGAACAATTAATAGTGAACAGTGATTCGTTTCAAAACTATTCACTATTCACTATTCCCTTTTCACTGGATATGTCCGTCGCCATTCGCACAATGGTCGTTAAAGAATCCGAAGCCATCTTCAATGTCGGCGGCGGCATCGTGATTGACAGCATTCCCGAAGACGAATACGCGGAAACGCTCGTAAAAGCAAAGGCTTTGCTCGATTCGATTAATGCGGATTTTAATTTTTTGAATGAAACCGCGAAATAAGCATTTTTGTAATCATAGCCGCGTCGTTTACGGCGTAGTTATTTATATTCAGGCGAATTTCAGCAGCTTAAAATTAAGACAGCATTTCGAGGAGAAAATTATTGATTTTTCACGCGTTGTAAATTAAACTTTGGCAACGCTTTTTTACCTGACAACTTAATAATTTGGGATAAATCAATGGTGTCTCCTAATAAATCTAATAAAAAAAGCAAATATTCTTCGGTTTTTTTGAGTTATAGTCGAAAGGACAAGGATTTTGTCGATAAACTTGTCGAAAGACTCAAAGAAAAAGGTGTCGAAGTTTGGTTAGACGAGGACAAGTTAGAAACGGGCGCATGGTTTATTCAAAAATTAAGCGAAGCAATTGATAAATCTGATTTTTTTGCAGTTGTCTTATCACAAAACGCGCTTGAGTCTAAATTTGTAAAAAAAGAGCTTGATTTAGCTTTAAATAAAGAATTTAACAAAGATATTGTTTTCGTTCTTCCGCTTTTACTGGAAAAGATTGAGCTGCCGTCGTTTCTTCCCGGCAAGAACTACAGAGATTTTACTTCACCTGAGATTTTTGAAGAATCTTTTCAAAAATTATTAAAAGAATTGGAAAAAGAAGTAGTCGAAGAGCCGCCTTCGGACAAATTTTATCCGAATAAATTCATTCCCGATTTGAAATTCTTTGTCGGTCGGACGAAATTGCTCGGAGATTTGGAAACGCAGTTAAATTTAACGCATCGCGCTTCGATTCACGATATTTCCGGCTTGGGAAAAACGTTTTCGACTTATAGATTTGCCGATATTCACCAAAACAAATACGACAAAATCTTTTTCGTTCGCGCCACAAAGGAAGAAATGATGCAAAGCCTCGCGGAAATCGGCGTTTTGCTCAATCCGTCTTTGAAAGATGTGCAAGACCAGTCGAAACAGGCGCTCGGTTTTAAGGATTGGCTCGAAGAAAATGAAAACTAGCTGGTGATTTACGATAACGTCGATATTCCGGTCGAATTATTTCCTTTTGTTCCTTTGAACAAAAACGGCGATTGTATTTTTACTTCTAATTTCGTTTCGATTACAAATCTCGGAGATGAAATAAAAATCGACAAGCTTGATACGGAAGATGCGGAATCTTTGCTTTTCAGCCGCGCAAACAATAAACCCCATTTAGAAATCAAAATCGACGATGCCGCCGAACGAAAAGCCTTTGAAAATATTGTCAAAGAGATTGACGGTCTTCCGGTTTCTTTGAACACGACCGGCGCGTTTATCAGTGAAAATACGATTTCTTTTGCCGAGTTCGAGCGAATAATGCAAAAAACTCTGATTGACTGGCTGGAAAATGTAGACGAGTTTGACGGATATAAAAACAAATCCGCGTTAAACGCGTTTTCGATTGCGATTGACGACATTTCCCTCAAAAAACCTAAAGATAAATTTGAAAATTCAGCCGAATTAACGCGAAAGCTTCTTTTTGCGGCGAGCTTTATCGCGCCCGATAATATTTGTGAAAGTCTTTTACAAAAGATTTTGAAGAAAATTACCGAAATCGATTTTGAATCGGGAGAAAATGAGCTTTTATGGTTGGAAATCCGCCGTAAACTGCTTGCTTACGATTTATTGAAATACGATAAAACGGCAAAATCATTTACGACTCATCGTTTAATTCAAAAAGTCATTCAAACAAAGCTAACACCGGAAGAAAACGAAACAACCTGCACGCAGCTTACCGGGATTTTTATAGATTTATTTCCAAAATACGATTATCTCAATAAAGAAATTTGCGAGAAATATTATCAACACACGCAAATCTTTCTGGAAAATGCGGATAAATTACAATTTGAAACCGAAAATGCTAATAATCTTTACTATCGAATTGGTCGTTATCAGGAGCTTTTAGGCAATTACGCGCAAGCTGAGTTATTTTACTGGCGTGGATTGGAAATTTCTGCAAAAGTTTTTGGTAAAGAACATCCTGCTTATGCAACTCGATTGAATAATCTGGCTATTGTTTATCGTTTACAAGGCAGATATGACGAAGCAATTGAATTATACAAACAAGCTTTAGAGATTAGCGAGAAAACTATCGGTAAGGAACATCCTGATTATGCAGTTCACTTGAATAATCTGGCTAGTGTTTATCATTTACAAGGCAAATATGACAAAGCGTATGACAAAGCGATTGATTTATATAAACAGGCTTTAGAGATTGGCGAGAAAACTATCGGTAAGAAGCATTTTGCTTATGCGACTCGCTTGAATAATTTGGCGGGTGTTTATTATTCACAAGGCAAATATGACGAAGCGATTGATTTATACAAGCAGGCTTTAGAGATTGATGCGAAAACTATTGGTAAGGAACATCCTGAATATGCAAGGCACTTGAGTAATCTGGCTAATGTTTATCAATTACAGGGAAAATTTGAACTTGTTGAAGAATATTACCGACAAGTAAAAGAAATTCGTGAAAGAGTTTTGGGAAAGAATCATCCCGATACGGCATTAAGTTACTGGTGGATTGGAGAGCTGCGTTTTGCGCAGGACAATATACAAGAGGCATTGGATTTATATAAAGAGGCTTTGGAGATTTATGAAAAAACTTTGCCTGAAAATCATCCTGATATTGCACAACTTAAAATAAGAGTGGAGAGATGTCAGGAAATGTTGGTGAAGAAATAATTTTTGATGTTAAAAAATGTATTGACTTCATTTTTTATCTGCTCGCGAACATTTGTGCTTTGTTTGCAAACTTTCGGTAAAAAACTCCAAACATCAGGGTAATGTTTTCGATTTTTTTCAATGCTCGCATAAACATTCATGAAAATTTTGTAAACTTTCGCGCGTTTTTCGCGAACTCTTACAGAAATTTTGTCGATTCCTTCCGTTTCTTCCGAAAAATTCTTCCGTTTAGCGATAATTTTTGGCGTCCTTTCGGCGATTGTATGCCCTTAATCAGTAATTGGTAATTGGATTTACCTATTACTAATCTCCTATTACAAATTACCCTTTTTCGGGAACTTTTTCTTCTTTCCGGTGTCTAATCTAAAAACCGGAAGGAGAAAAACTATGACGAAACCTGATATTAACGTAACGCCTTTGATTGATGTGCTGCTGGTTCTTTTGATTATTTTTATGATTGTCGCGCCGCAGAAACCGACGGATATTAAGGCGAAGATTCCGCAGGAGTCTAAGCAAATTGATAATTCTATTCCAAATCCTTTGGCGCTTGTCGTTGCGATAAGTTCCGATTCGAGCCTGCGTTTGAATACGGAAAATAATGTCGGAACTATTCAGGAAACGGACAAATTAATTGAAAAGCTCGCGCGAAATTTTGCGATTCGGACGGAAAATCATATTTATTCGGAAGCTCTTGCTGCGAGAAACGACATTCCCGAAAACGAAAAGATTGAGAAAACCGTTTTTATCAAAGCGCCGCGCAATCTTGATTATGGGAGCGTCGCAAAAGTTATCGACGCGGTAAAAACTTCGGGCGCAAATCCGGTAAGCTTGCAAATAGACGACTTGGAATAGGTGAGAAGTGAGAAGTGAGAAGTGAGATAAATTCTTTTTAGTTCTCACTTCTCACCTCTCACTTCTCACTTAAAAAAGTTTCTCTAAAGTTTACGAATCGTGTTATAATTATTTTGCCTGAAAAGGCTGATTTCGCACTTTTGCTTTCTGCTCCCCAAACTACATTTTTCTGCGATGGTGAATTACTACAAAGCTCTGAAAGTATCACCGAAGGCTTCAAATGCCGAGATAAAATCGGCTTACCGGCGCCTTGCCAGAAAACTGCATCCCGATAAAAACAATGGTTCTGACGAAACCGCGCGGCAGTTTGCCGAAGCGGCGAAAGCTTACGAGATTCTCGGAAATCCGAAACAGCGCGCCGATTACGACCAACAGGTTCTCCGAGCGCAGTATAACGGAAACGGGAACAGCGATTCGGTTCTTTCGTCCGACAATCCGCACGCGCGGCGCTGGCGGCAGATGGCTTACGAGCGGCGTTATAACGAAATTATCGACCGGATGATTGCCGACGAGCGGCGCGAAACGGTCGCGCTTCAAAAAGTTATTTTCCCGACCGTCGCGCTTTTTCTTTCAACCGGATTTGTGGCGGTTTTCAAGCCAATGTTCTGGACAAAATCCGAGATGTTCGGCAAAGTTATCGTGATTTCCCTTTTCATCGCCGGAGTTTATCATCTTTTTCGACGCCTTCGTTCGGGACTTGAACGCTATACCTACAACGACAACATACACGATTCGATTCTTGAAGAAAGCGAGCCTGAAACAAAGCCTTATACACGCATCAGAGCGATTTCTTTTCTTTTAACCGGCATTTGCGCGAGTCTCGCAATCGGGCTTTCGATTGGATATTTTTTCAGCGCCTCGATAAACGCGACGATGCCTTCGCTTTTTTCCTCGCAGTTTCGCCCGGAAATCGTTTTTTACCCGCCGATTGCCGTTCTTCTCGTCGATTTGATGCACGCGATTATCTCGAAATTCGACTACTAAAGCGCATCTGCTTGACACCTTTTTTTCTAAACGATATACTCTGTAATTTCTCGTTGAATGAGAAAACTTTCACTTTGTTATCTGTAGAGGTGAGAAAAACGGAGAAATTAAATGCCAAATCATAAATCAGCCGAAAAACGCGACCGGCAAAATGAAAAACGACGCGCGATAAACAAAAGCAACCGCACCAAAGTTCGTACGCAAATCAAGAAGCTTCGCACGGCTTTGACCGGACACGACAAAAATCAGAGTGTCGAACTGCTCAATCCGACGATTTCGTTGATTGATAAAGCGGTTAATAAAGGAATTTTACACAAAAACACGGCGGCGCGTTACAAATCGCGTCTGACGAGCCACGTTAACGATTTAGCCTAAAAGAGTTTCTATACCTCATAGTTTTTCTCCTTTGATTACGGGAGTTAGCCTTAAGCAAGCTAATTCCCGATTTTTTTGCGAGAAATCAGCCACGAACAAACACGAATGAACACGAAAAAAGAAGAAAATTATATTTTAGTTTTTTTTTCGTGCCTTTTCGTGTTTGTTCGTGGCTAATTCTTTCTAAAGACTGACCATTTCGCAGACTAAAATTTCAATCTGCATCCGCGAGCCTGCGTTTCCGCCGCCGCCTTTTGAGGTTTTGATTGCCAAATCGGTTTCGGCGATTCGCTGCAAAATCCGCGAAAACTTTTCCGATTTATTGCGTCTGGCGATTTCTAAAAATTCTCTCTGGCTGCCCGGATGCAGGCGCATCACTCTCGCTACTTCCGTGCGCTCGACGCCTTGATTCATCAGCTCGCTGCACTGGAACAGGCGGCGAAAATTATAGGCGAGCAAGCCGAGCAGCATCAAAGGCTCTGCGCCGTCGTCCAGAATCTTTTTCAAAACGTGCAAAGCGCGCGTCTTATTTCCGGCAAGAACCTGGTCGGTCAAATCAAAATTGGAGATTTCGCGCGAATTCGGGACGAGACTTTCAACTAATTCGTTCGTTATCAAAGTATCGGGCAAAGCGGCAACGGCGAGCTTTTCAACTTCCAGAGTTAATTTTCGAACATCGTTTCCGACCAGAGAAATTAAATAATTTAAGGCTCGCTCGTCAATTTCGCATTCCGATTTCTTTGCAATTTTTCGCGCTTCGTTTTTTAATTCGGCATCCTGTAAGGCGGAAAATTCGACCGCGACCGATTTTTCGAGAAGTATTTTTGAAATCCGCCGGCGCTTGTCCAGTTCGTTTGCGACGAAGATAACGACGGAGGTTTCCGACGGGCGATTTAAATATCGCGCCAGAATTTCCTCGTCTTCTTCCTTCAAATTATCTTTGTTTCCGCCTGCCGAAACGACAATGTCCGTAATTTTGATAACGCGGTGCGAATCAATCATCGGAAACTGTTCGGCATCCGAAAGCGCGTATTGAATCTTGCTGTTCGTCAGGCTGTGCTCGATTTCGTTAAATTCTCTCAAGCCTGAATTGCCAAGAAGCAAATCGGCAATCGTTTTCGCCGCCACATCACGCAAATAGGTTTCCGCACCGAAAAGCAGGTAAACCGGCGCAAACTCCCTGCGCTTCAGTTGATTGCGTAAATCTTCTCTCGATAAAACAGACATAAAATTGATAATTGATAATTGATAATTGATAATAAAAACCTTTCTTAATTATCAATTATCAATTATCAATTATTTATTTTTTCTCCTCTTTAACTCCAAGTCCGTTTATAATCGTCGAAACGACCGATTCGGAAAATGCGCGCGCCATGCGCTCGACAGCCGGGTCTTCTTCATTAAAAAACGAGCGCGGGTCTTGTGAAAATTCGAACGAATCGCGGAAAATGAAATTCTGATTGTCGTATAAAATCTTGTTTTCGCGCAAATCGCGAATCGTAACCGCCGCGACAATCGTTACTTCATACACTCTGGCGCGACCTTCGCGGTCGAGCAGCACGCCGGAAAACGTAAATTTGCGAATTGTTCCTTCGACCGCCGCATCCGCGCCGTCACGCGTGCCTTGAACTTTCAGACCGCGCCCTCTGCGAATAATTTCTTTTGTAACGGCTTCGGTAAAGCGCGATTCGACGCGATAACGCGCGCCCTCGACTTCAAACTGAAACGCCGGAACAGCGATTTTCTTTATATTTTTCGGTAAGCCCGATTCCGTTACGGGTTTATAACATTCGGTAAAACCCGAAACCAGCGTGAACAAAATTATGACCGCAAATAGACGAATAAATCTCATAACTGCTTTTTAATAAAATCTATAATTTTTAATGCTTCAACCGTTTCGCCGACATCGTGAACACGGACGATATTCGCGCCGTTCCAGACCGCAATCGCGTTCGCCGCGAGCGTTCCGTTTATTCTCTCGCCAACCGGAACATTGCCCAGAATCTTTCCGATAAACGATTTGCGCGAAACTCCGACGAGCATCGGGAAATCGGAAAATTCTGCTTTGAGCTTATCTATTTTAGCAATCAATTCCAAGTTCTGCTCGAAAGTTTTGCTAAATCCGATGCCGGCGTCGAGTGCAATTTGATTTTTACCGACACCGAAATTTTCCGCTTTTTCAATGCTCCGGCGAAAGCCATTTGAAACCTCATTCAAAATATCCGAAACAGGCGCTTGATTGTGCATAGTTTCAAATTCACCGCGCAAATGCATTAAAACCAAACCCGTTTTATATTTTGCCGCGACTCTCGCAATTTTTTCGTCAAAGCGTAAACCTGAAACGTCATTAATAATCTCAGCGCCTGCTTCGACGGATTTTTCGGCAACTTCCGATTTGCTCGTATCAACCGAAATCGGAACGTAGAAACGTTTTGCAATCGCTTCAATTACCGGCACAACGCGGCGAATTTCTTCTTCCGGGGAAACTCGCGCGCTTTTCGGACGCGTCGATTCGCCGCCGATGTCCAGAATATCCGCGCCTTCGGCGATTAATTTTTCAGCCTGTCGCAAAGCATCGCCGGCAGAATAAAACTCGCCGCCGTCCGAAAAACTATCCGGCGTTACGTTCAAAATCGCCATCACCAGAGTTTTTTCAAAAGATAATTTCCGGCGCGAAGTCTGCCAATGCGTCATAAGTAAAAATTTTAAAGTAAAAAGTAAAAAGTAAAAAGTAAAAAAGCCGTCAGGAAAAACTTAATAGTTAATCAAACGGCTTCTTCACTTTTTACTTTTGCCTTTTTACTTTTTACTTTCCTGCTTACGCCGTCGCCGGATTGTTTCCGGTAATCGGCGGAATAATCGGACTCTTAAACGGATTTTTCGATTTTTCCTCGGTCGCCGGTTTGTTTCCGTCATCGTCGGTCGAAGGCGAACTGTCGTCGCCGTCAAGCGGAAGTCCTGCAACTACGCGTCGAATCTGAACGCCGTCAAGCGTTTCACGTTCGAGCAAAGTTTCCGAAAGTCGAACCATCGCTTCGCCGTTTTCGACGATAACGTTTCTCGCTTTGTCGTATTGCAGAGCGATGATTTTTTTGACTTCCTGGTCAATTTTTATCGCCGTGTCTTCCGAATAATCACGATGCTGCGAGATTTCGCGTCCGAGAAAAATCTGCTCTTCCTTTTTACCGAAGGTCAGCGGACCTAATTCGCTCATTCCGTATTCGCAGACCATCGAGCGAGCGAGCTCCGTTGCGCGTTCGATGTCGTTTGACGCGCCGGTCGTTACGTTATCAGCGCCGAAATAGATTTCTTCGGCAAGCCTGCCGCCCATCAAAATTGCAATCTGGCTCATAATATATTCTTTCGTGTAACTGTGACGGTCGCCTTCCGGCAGCTGCTGCGTTACGCCGAGAGCCATTCCGCGCGGGATAATCGAAACTTTATGAACCGGGTCAGCCGAAGGCATTTTCAAACCGACGAGCGTGTGTCCGGCTTCGTGATAAGCCGTCAATTTCTTTTCGTGGTCGGAAAGAACCATTGATTTGCGTTCCGCGCCCATCAAAACCTTATCTTTGGCGATTTCAAAATCGGTCATCGTAACAACTTTTTTGTTGAAACGCGCCGCGTTCAAGGCTGCTTCGTTGACGATATTCGCAAGGTCTGCGCCGGTAAATCCGGGCGTTCCGCGAGCGATAACGCTGATGTCAACGTTTTCGTCAAGAGGAATCTTGCGCGTGTGAACTTTCAAAATACCTTCGCGTCCTCTGACATCAGGGCGACCGACGACAACGCGGCGGTCAAAGCGTCCCGGACGAAGAAGCGCCGGGTCGAGAACGTCCGGTCTGTTTGTCGATGCGACGAGAATTACGCCGTCGTTCGATTCAAAACCGTCCATTTCAACCAACAACTGATTTAAAGTCTGCTCGCGTTCGTCGTGTCCGCCGCCGAGACCTGCGCCGCGATGACGACCGACAGCGTCGATTTCGTCGATGAAAATGATGCAGGGCGCGTTTTTCTTGCCCTGTTCGAATAAATCGCGAACGCGCGAAGCGCCGACGCCGACAAACATTTCGACGAAGTCCGAGCCGGAAATCGAGAAAAACGGAACATTTGCTTCGCCTGCGATAGCTTTCGCCAGAAGAGTTTTGCCCGTTCCCGGAGGTCCGACCATCAAAACGCCTTTCGGAATTTTGCCGCCGAGCTTTTGAAATTTTTGCGGGTCTTTCAGAAATTCGATGATTTCCTGCAATTCTTCTTTCGCTTCCTCGACACCGGCAACGTCTTTAAATGTAACGCGTTTTTGCTGATTGTTCAGCAATTTCGCGCGCGATTTACCAAAGCTCAAAGCCTTGTTTCCGCCCGCCTGCATTTGTCTTAAAGTAAAAGCGAGAAAGCCGATAAGCAGCAGAAACGGCAGCGCATTGATTAACAAAATCCAGAAATAGCCGCTCGAAGCCGGCGCGAGATTGATTTTAGTATCAGTCTCGTTTGCCGCTTTAAGAATTTCTGCGCGCGTCGCATCGCTGGAATCTAGTTTTGTGGTAAATTTCTCGTTACTTTTGGTCGTCAATTCAAGCGTATCCTGACCGACGACGGCTTCGGTAACTTCCTTATTTTTAATGTAAGTCAACGCTTTATCGAACGATAATTCCTGCGGATTTTTGGTGCGATTGCCTTGCAAAAACCAGACAAACAGCATCGCGCTGGAAATAATCATTAACCACAAAAGAACTTGTTTTGCTTTAGAACTCAATTTATAGCCTCCAAAAAATAACTTCCATCAATTCGGAAAATAACTAATACGCCCTTATGATGAAAGTTCCCCTTGTTTCGTTGTTCTGAAAGCGCACGTCTGCCGCTTTCAACTACTATTCTTGATTGTAATTCTCGGACGGGCTTTTTTCAACCTTTAATTTCTTAAATAATAATCTTCCGTCTTCTTTTACAACCGTTTCTCTATTCGGCAATTCGATTGTTTTGCCGCTTTTCTGACTGAAAATCAGGTTTTCAATCGCCTCGAAATGTTTCGTATCCAGACTCCGCAAATTTCCTCGATTATTTTTCAGCCATTCGCGCAAAATGTTCTGGCGCGTTGAAATCGAAAGATTTTTTATATCTTTTAGCAGCAATTCATTACCGGTTGACGCGCATTGACGTTCGGCAATTTCGCGCAGCTCGGCAAAATCTTCCTGTAGCAAAAATGCGGTTTTCGCCAATGTTTCGATAATTTTCGGGTTAAAGTCTTCAAGCAGAGGAAGCAGCACTTTTCTGATTCGCACGCGCTTGAACGCTAAATTTTCGTTCATCGAGTCATACCGATATTCAACGTTATTCAGATGACAATAATTTTCCGTGTCTTCGCGCTTCGCCCAAGTAAGCAGCGGTCTGATAAGTAAAATTTTAGAAGAGGAGAAAGGGAGATGAGGAGATGAGGAGATGCTCGAAGCGATTAATGCATTCTCCTTCTCTCCTTTTCTCCTTTTCTCCTCTTCTAAAAACCGAATGACTTTCATTCCGCCGAGACCTTCGATTCCGCTTCCGCGGATGAGATTCATCAGAAAAGTTTCCGCGTTGTCGTTGAGCGTATGCGCGGTCAAAATGCCGTTTGCGTGAAGGTTTTCGGCAGTTTGAGTGAGAAATGCATAACGGGCGATGCGCGCATTCTGCTCCAGGTTTCCTTCCTGCGAGATTTTCCCTCTGCCGAGCGCCAGTTCAAAACCGAACTCCGAAGCCAGATTTTTAACGAATTGCTCATCCTTTTCGCTTTCTTCTCCGCGCAAATCGTGATTGTAATGCGCGATGGCGAAACGCAAATTGAGTTTTTTCAGTTTTTTCAGTTCATACAGCGCAAGCAAAAGGCTGACCGAATCCGCGCCGCCCGAAACTGCGGCAACAAATGTCGCATCTTCAAACGGCAAATCGAGTCGCCGCCATTCGGTCAAAAAATTGCGGATAAAATTATCCATACAAGTAGATTTAAGATTTAAGATTCAAAATTCAAAATTGAAAGACAAAATATTAAATCTTAAATCTTAAATCTTAAATCTTAAATATTGAATCTTAAATTAAATTGCCGCGCCTTTTTTCAGCATAAATGTGCAGCGCGAAGTGCAAATAAGTTTGCCTTTATCGTTTGTAATCTCGATGCCCCAAACGCTCATTGCGCGTCCGCCGTATATCGGCTTGGCTTCGATTGTAAGAATCCCGCGACTCACCGCGCGCAGATGATTGGCGTTTATCTCGACGCCGACGGGCGCAGCCTTAGTCAAATCAGCGCCGGCGACCGCGCCGATTGAAGCCGCCGTTTCGCATAGATAAAGCGAAACGCCGCCGTGCATTATGCCGATGTATTGATGAATTTTCGGCGTAACTTCCATTTTCAAAACGACTCTGTCCGTTTCAACAACGTCGATTTTAACGCCGAGAAACTGCATCAATTCGTTTTCGGCAGTTTGTTTGAAAAGTTCTTTTTTATCCATTTCGTCCTGCAATCGCAAATCACAAATCCAAAATCGCAAATCCCTTTATTCTTCAATTTCCAAATCTCTTTTTGCCGCGTCGATTGCTTCAAAAACTCTTTCCGACGAAGTTCCGCCGATTTGATTTTTGCTCGCAAGCGTCTGCTCCAGGCTCAAAGCTTTAAAAACATCCTCTTCAATCTCGCCGGAAAATTGCCGGAAATCTTCAAGATTCAGCTCGTGTAATTCTTTTTTTCTCGAAATTGCGTAAAGCACGATTTTTCCGGTCGCGTCGTGCGCGGTGCGAAATGAAATGCCTTTATGAACGAGATAATCTGCCAGCTCGGTCGCATTTAAATAACCTTCGGATGCGGCTTTAAATGTTTTTTCTTTATTGATGCTCAGATTCTGCAAGACAATCGCCGCAACTTTCAGACACATTTTTATCGTGTCAACCGTGTCGAAAACCGCTTCCTTGTCTTCCTGCAAATCCTTGTTATAAGCCATCGGCAAGCCTTTCAGGGTCGTCAAAAGCGCTGTTTGATGACCGAAAATTCGCCCGGCTTTTCCGCGAATCAGCTCAAGCGCGTCGGGGTTTTTCTTTTGCGGCATAAGGCTCGAACCTGTCGAAACCGCGTCGCTCAGCTCGATAAACTGAAACTCGCTTGAGGCGTAAAGAATCAAATCTTCCGAGAAACGCGAAAGATGAACCATAATGAGCGAACACGCGCCGACAAATTCGACGGCGAAATCGCGGTCGGAAACCGCGTCGAGACTGTTTGCCGAAACGCCTTCGAAACCCAAATCGGCGGCAACGGCTTCGCGGTCGATTTCATAGCTCGTCCCGGCAAGCGCCGCCGAGCCGAGCGGCAAAACATTCGTTCGCCGCCAGGCTTCGTCCAATCTTTCTCTATCTCGCGAGAGCATCTCAAAATACGCCAGACACCAGTGCGCCCACAGAATCGGCTGCGCGCGCTGAAGATGCGTGTAGCCGGGCAAAACCGCATCTTTATGCATTTGCGCCGAATCAATCAGAGCTTTTTGCAAATCTCTCGTAATGCGCGAAATTTCCTCGATTTCCTCGCGCAGCCAGAGCCGAAACGCGGTCGCAACCTGGTCGTTGCGGCTTCTGCCCGTATGAAGCTTTTTGCCCGTGTCGCCGATTAGCTGAACGAGGCGAGTTTCGATAAACGAATGAATATCTTCGGCTCCGGCATCGTCAAAATAATCTTTGTCGTAATCGGCGCGTTTGAGCAGCGTCTGCAAACTGTTTTTTATTTTTTCGGATTCGAGACGCGTCAAAACTCCGGCGTGAAAAAGCCCGTCGCAATGCGCGATTGAACAGCGCACGTCAGCCTCGAAAAGACGTTTATCGAAATTGAAAGAGCGGTTAAATTCGGCAAAAGTTTCGTCCGCTTTCGCGGCAAAACGTCCGCCCCAGAGATTTTTTGTTTCCGTCATTTTTCGTTTATATCCAACGTTTAACTTTGGCAAAAATCGACAAGCCGATTGCCAGAAGAACCATTCCGGCAAGAGTCAGCCAAAAACCGTAACTCGATTTGAAAATTACATCGACTTCGTAATTCATCCCCAAAATTCCCGCGATAACGCCCATAGCGCCGATTATCAAAGTCAAAAAAGTCAGCTTGCGAATTAAATCGTTCATTAACTGATCGGATTTTGTCGCGTATAAATCAAAAATGCTCAAAACCGTGTCGCGCGAGCTTTCAATCGCGTCAACCGCCGATTCGAAATGCTGGTTGAGCATTTTGAATTGTTCAAAAGAATCCGACTGTGAAATCTGCTGAAAATCAGGACGCGCAAAAGCATAGAAAACGTCGCGGTGCGGCATAAACCAGCGCCGGAGCTTTGAAACCGCGTTGCGAAGCCCGACCATTTCCGACAGAAATTTATCGGTGTCCAAATCCGTTTTCAAAACTTTCTCGTCAAATTTATCGACTCGCAGCTCGATTTCTTCCAAAGCCCGAAAATACGAGACGATATGCAAATCCAGAAGCGTCGCGACAAAGCTTTCGGCGTCCAATTCGCCGATTTGCGTTTCGCCCTGTTCGCGCTCGCGGAACTCGTTAAAATAATCGACTTCATCGTCGTGAATCGAAACGACGAAATTTTTCCCGACCAGAAAATCTATCGGCACAGGATTTAAGTCGCAGTCGTCGCAGATTTTAACGGAAATGATAAAAAATCTGAAAAAATCTTCAAACTTTTCGATTTTCGGTCTTTCAGATATGTCCAAAATGCTTTTAACCGGCGCGTTTTTTATCTGCAAAGCGGAAACTACGCCTTCAATCGTTTTTTTGTCTCTCGCCGGAACGTCAATCCATAGAAGCTGTTTATCGTTCAGCTTTTTCAGATTAATGTCTTCGAGCTTGAGCTTTTCGTCGCTGCCGTTCGCGTCGTAGAGATAAACGGCGGTTTCCGGTTTGTTCTTTTTCATCTTTCAAAACCTTTTCAAATTATAACCGAAAAATCCGAACTATTGGATTTTGATTTTGATAAAATACGCCTCGCGGGTGATAAAATTATTTTATGCAGAAAATCAACAAAATCGTTCTGGCATATTCGGGCGGTCTCGACACGTCCGCGATGCTGCTCTGGCTCAAGGAAACTTACGATTGCGAAGTCGTTTGCTACACGGCTGATGTCGGGCAGGGCGAAGAACTCGACGGTTTAGAAGAAAAAGCCTTAAAAACCGGCGCTTCGAAGCTTTATGTCGAAGATTTGCGCGAGGAATTTGTCAAAGATTATGTTTGGCTCGCCGTCAAGGCAAACGCATTGTACGAAGGCGTTTACCTGCTCGGAACTTCCCTTGCGCGTCCGGTAATTGCGAAAAAACAAATCGAAATCGCCCAAAAAGAAGGCGCGGACGCCGTAGCGCACGGCGCGACCGGAAAAGGCAACGACCAGGTTCGTTTCGAGCTGACTTATTACGCGCTTCAGCCCGATATAAAAGTCGTCGCGCCGTGGCGAAGCTGGGATTTCAAAGGTCGCGCCGATTTAATCGCGTATTGCGCAGCGCGCGACATCGAAATCAAAGCGACTGCCGAAAAATCGTATTCGATGGACAGAAATCTGATGCACATTTCCTACGAAGGCGGAATTCTGGAAAACCCCTGGAGCGCGCCGCCCGAAGATATTTTTATGTTGACGAAATCGCCTGAAAATGCGAAAAATTCGGCGGAAGAAATCGTTCTGACATTCGAAAAAGGCGAGCCGGTTGCGATAAACGGAGAAAAATTCGGCGCGGTCGATTTGCTTGAAAAATTAAATTTTCTCGGCGGAGAACACGGAATCGGCAGAGTCGATTTGGTCGAAAACCGATTTGTCGGGATGAAATCTCGCGGAGTTTACGAAACGCCGGGCGTAACGATTCTGCACGCGGCGCATCGCGCTCTGGAATCAATCACGCTCGACCGCGAAGTCGTTCGCCTGAGAGATTCTCTGGGCGTAAAAATCGCCGAATCGATTTATTACGGCTTCTGGTTTTCGCCCGAATTCGAATTGATGAAAAATCTCGTCAACGAAACGCAGGAAAACGTTTCGGGCGATGTGCGCCTGAAGCTTTACAAGGGCAACGTAATTGTTACAGGTCGCCGCTCGGAATATTCGCTTTATAAGGAAAGAATCGTAACTTTCGAAGACGACGCGGGCGCATATGACCAGCACGACGCCGAAGGCTTTATCAAATTGAATGCATTGCGTTTGCGATTGCGAAAATTTGATTAACAAAAAACCATGAAACAAAGTATCGCTCATATCGCTCTGGTCGTTGACGATTATGACGAAGCAATTAAGTTTTACACCGAAAAATTAAACTTCCGGCTTATCGACGACACGCCGCAGAGCGAAACGAAACGCTGGGTTCTGGTCGCGCCCGAAGGCTCGGAAGAATGCTGTCTGCTGCTGGCAAAAGGCGTCGGCGACGAGCAAAGAAGCCGAATCGGCAATCAAACCGGCGGGCGCGTTTTTCTGTTTCTAAAAACCGAAGATTTCTGGCGGGATTATGAAAATATGCAACTCAAAAATATAAATTTTGTCCGCGAGCCGAAAACGGAAGATTATGGAACAGTCGCCGTTTTTGAAGATTTATACGGCAACCTGTGGGATTTAATCGAGTTCAAAAAATAGTTTTTTTTAAGTTAAAATAAATGTATGAACACGGAATTTGAAAACGGACACGAAACCTTAACCGACGAGACGCGCCGGAAATTAAAAGATTTGAGCAAAGCGCTTTTGCGTCTGCACAAAACTCTGCTCGATGCGGCAAAAATCGAATACGAAACAAAATTCGGCGCGATTTCAAGCGTAAATCAATATCTTCAGCTCGTTATCGACGACCCGCATTTCGCGTGGCTTCGGAAAATTTCCGCGCTGATTGCGCTGGTTGACGAAGCGGCTTCGATTAGACGCGCGGCGAGCGAGCCGGACGCGCAGGCGCTGCTCAAAGAAGCGCAAATTTTACTCAATTTCGAAGACGCGGATGAAGCTTTTAACGATAAATTTCAGGCGGCTTTGCAGAAAAATCCGGACGCAGTCATCAATCATAACGACGCGCTTCAAATCGGTAATTGAAAGCCTCGAATTTCTTTGATTTATTTTTTCTTGTCAATTTGCCGTTTTGTTGTAAGATTTAGCTGAAATGGCGAGAAATTTATTTTATCTCATATTATTTTTTCTTTTTTCGGCTCAATATATTTCCGCGCAAAAAAAGGAAACAATCAGCATAAATTCAAGCCTGAATACAAAAAGCGTCGGCAAAGTGTGTAAAGATTTGAGGCTTGGCAATGCGCTTCTTCTGCCCGAACCGAAATATCCTTCCGAGGCAAAACAGGCGAAAACCGGCGGAACAATCGAGGTTGAGGTCGAGCTTGACGAGAACGGAAACGCGCTTCGTGTGGAACAAATTTCAGGCAACAAAGTTTTGCAGGGCGCGGCGGTTGTGGCGGCGATGAAGGCAAAATTTGTCCCGACGCTTTGCGACGGCGTCAAAACACGTATTTCGGCGGTGATTACTTATACATTTACGCCGGGCGATTTGCTCGGGAAATACGTTTTCGCCGCAAAAATCGAAGATTTAGCCGACGTAAAAAATGATTCGCAGTTTTATCAGGCGATTCTGGATTTGACCGAAAATTATCATCTCGCATACGGTTACGCCGACGGTAATTTTCACGCGGAACTGCCGCTGACACGCGGCGATTTCGCCCATTTTCTGCGCCTGACGCTCGATTTACTCTCGACCAGAGCCAAATTCGCCAACAAGGATTTACGCCAAAACGGAATTTTTTCCGCCTTCAATCCGCAAAAAACGGCTTCGGTCGTGAAAATAAAAGAGCTTAAAACGAAAGAGCCTTTTTACGAATCGGTTAAGCTTCTTCTTCAGAATTACGACGTTTCGCTGGTTAATGAAAACTCCGAATTTATGGGAAATGAATCTTTAACGCAGAATGAAGTTATTGATTTGTGGACGCAAATTTTTGGCGCTGAAGACGTTCCGGTAAACTTTAAAAAGACGGAAAATTTCGAGCGAATCATCTCACGCGGAGATTTTGCGGTGTTTTTGCAGGAAAGTCTCGGAATTTTGACTTATAAACTTCTGCCCTGAATTTTCTTAAAGATTGTTAAATAAACTAAAATTTTACGTAATTTTCAAAAAACTACCACTTTACGTTTTTAAAAACTTGCTTTTCGTGCTATCTTTTCGGATATTTATGGTTAAGTCCGGCAAAGTTAAACAAACTTTGCCGGATAACGTAGTACAAGATACCTGAGTTGAAATGACGTTCTTTTAGTCAATCAATTCAAATATTTGTTCATAAATCCAGGTAAAAATGTTTTCAGAATCATTTTGTCCCTGGTTTGCAGACTTTGTATTTGTAGAAATTTCTGTTTCCGCTTTGCCGCAGTTATTTGTGCAGCTTCTGCCGCCTGCACCCATATCTCCGTCGGCAAAGACCGGAATTGCCAGAAATAACATAATAAATAAAAAGCTGATTTTTATTAGCTGTTTCATATTGTCTCCTGTTTTTTTTGATTTTCTTTCGAAAGAAGTTTGTAAATATTATTAATAAACGGACGGTTCCAAAATAATTATGAATTACTCCCAAAACCTGACTGCTATTTTGAATAAGATACTCGAATTAGAGCAGAAAGGGCAATACGAAAAGGCATTTTCTTCGCTTTCGCCTTTTTGGAATGTAACATCGCAATTCCCGATAACGACGGGCTTGACGGATGAAGAATCCGCCGAGCTTTTTTTAAGATGCGGCGGCATCATCGGTTTTTTGGGAAATTCGAAGCAGATTACAAACGCTCAGGAAATTTCCAAAGATTTACTGACCGAAGCGCGCCACCGATTTTTATCGTTTTATAATTTTGAAAAAGTTGCCGAGTGCGAAAATTATCTGGCTCTGGCTTACTGGCGCATGGGCGAGCTTGGCGAAGCCGAAGACTGGCTTCGCGAATCTTATTCGAGAAATTTGCCCGACACGCATCTTGTCCGGCTTTATTCATATATTATCGACGGTTTGCTGAATCTCGATAAAAGAAAATACGACGAAATCGTCGTTAAAAGTCAGAAGCTGGAAAACTCGTTTGAAAAATACGCCGACGATTTGATAAAAGGCTGTTTTTATAATCAAATCGGCATCGCCTCCAAAAATCTGGGAATGAAATATTCCGCGCTTAAAAATTTGAAGCTGGCGCGAGGCTATTTCCAGACGGTCGGACACAAAGTTTACTGCGGCGTTACGGAAAACAATTTAGCGCAGTTTTTTCACAGCGAAGGAAATTTTGAAGAAGCGCATAATTCCGCCAACAGCGCGAAGAAGATTTTCGAGCAAATCGGCGATAAAACGCGCGAAGGCTTTTCGCTCGAAACCCGCGCGCAGATTTTTTGCGCGGAAGGAAAATTCGAAAAAGCCTTGAAATCGATAAACGAAGCGATTGAATTTCTCGAAAAAGGCGAAAGCTACAGAAATCTGGTCGATTCTTACCTGACCAAAGTTAAGATTTTAATCGAGCTTGAAAAAATTTCCGAAGCGCTGACCATAATGACCGCCGCGCACAATCTTGCCGCGCTTCATATTGCTCAGGATTTTGCTAAAGAAATAATCGAAAATACTGCCGCTTTGATTCGGGAAAAGCTCGGGAAAGCTTAATAAACGCCTAAATCTTTCGTGTAATTTTCAAAATTTTTCAGCATTTCGCTCATCGAGTCGCCGCCGAATTTTTCGCGCATCGCGTTTGCCAGAACAATCGCCAGCATCGCTTCTCCAATCACGCCAGCCGCCGGAACAGCCGTAATATCCGAGCGCTCGAATGCCGCTAAATCTTCTTTTTTCGTGTCGATATCGACCGAATGAAGCGCCTTTCTCAAAGTCGAAATCGGCTTCAAAAATCCTCGCACGCGCAATTCTTCGCCGTTCGTTATTCCGCCTTCAAGCCCGCCGGCGCGATTTGTCTTTCTTTTAAAGCCGTTTTCTTCAAAGAAAATTTCGTCGTGAACCTTCGAGCCGAATTTTCCCGCATTTTCAACACCGTTGCCGATTTCGACGGCTTTGACGGCTTGAATCGACATAAATGCCTGCGCGATGCGCCCGTCCAGTTTTTCGCTCCACGATGTATGCGAGCCGAGACCGACGACGACCGATTTGGCAGCGACTTCGAAAATTCCGCCAAGAGTGTCGCCTTCGGCTTTTGCTTCGTCAACGAGCTTCATCATTTCCGCTTCCGTTTCTTTATCGGCGCATCGAAGCGGCGAATTTTCGTCGATTGCGGAGATTTCGTCAAAATCTTTTTCAAGCGGTTTTTCGGGAACGTTTCCGAGCTTGATAATGTGGCTTTTTATCTCGACGCCGAATTTTTCTAAAAGTTGTTTCGCAAATGCGCCGCAGGCGACACGCGCCGCCGTTTCGCGCGCCGAAGCGCGTTCGAGAACGTCGCGCAAATCTCTCGTCTGGAATTTTTGCCCGCCCGCGAGGTCGGCGTGTCCTGGACGCGGACGCTTGACGAGACGCGGATTTTTCGGCTCGGACACGAGCTTTTCGCTCGCCATTGTTTCTTCCCAATGAACAAAATCCCGATTTTCGATGATAAAAGCGATAGGCGAGCCGAGCGTTTTGCCGTGCCTGACGCCCGATAGAATTTGTATTTCGTCTTTTTCGATTTTCTGTCGCCCGCCGCGCCCGTAGCCCTGCTGCCTGCGCCAAAGCTCTCGATTTATCTTCCCGACATCGATTTCCAGCCCGGCGGGCAAGCCTTCGACAATAGCGACGAGCGCGCGTCCGTGTGATTCTCCGGCGGTTGTGAATTTGAATTGCATTAATTATTTTTACCACAGAGACGCGGAGACGCGGAGTTTTGAGAAAAAATTTATTCTGTAATCAGCTTTTCATTTTCCTCCGCGTCTCCGCGTCTCTGCGTTTCAATTCCTTTTATTTTCCTGCGAAAAACGATTAAACCGATGCTCAATAAAATTAAAACGCCGCCGAAAAATGTCTGCGGCGGAAGTTTTTCGCCAAGAAAAATAGCGCCGATAATAACGGCGAGCAAAGGCGTAACCAGCGAAATCATCATTGCTCTGGTTGATTCGACTTTATTTAAAAGCCAGTAATAAAGCCAAAACGCCGCGATTGTTCCCAGAATCGTCAGGTAAAAAATGCAGCCGACAGCACGCCACGTCCAGTTAAATTCGAGCGGATTGCCTTCTTTGACGAGCGCGTAAATGATTACAGGCAGAACGCCGCACGCCATCTGGCAGAAGGAAAGACTCGCCGGATGGATATTTCCGCCTTTCGCTTTGATTAAAACTGAAGCCTGCGCCGCCGCATATGCGCCGATGACGATTGCCGCGCATCCTGCAAAAGCCATCCAGTTATTTATCTGTAGCTGTTCGATAAAAATCGTCGCAACGCCGGTAATTCCGAGCAAAACCGCAAAAACTTTGAGCCAAGTTATTCTTTCGCTCGGCAGATGAATCCACGCCAGAACAAGCCCGAAAACCGTAATCATCGCCTGAAGTACCGCCGCAAGACCGGATGAAATATATTGTTCGCTCCAAAAAACGAGACTGTAATTTATCGAAAACTGCAAAACGCCGGTCAGCGCAATTAATTTCCATTCTTTAGCGGTTTTCGGCAGAGGAATTTTTTGCAGAAAAATAATGCAGGCTAAAATCGAAACTGCGAGAATAAATCTTGTCGCGGCAAAAGTCAGCGGCGGTAAATCCTGCAAACCGATTTTGATAAAAACCCACGTGCTTCCCCAAATGAGACAAAGTATTAGCCAGACAAGTATTTTCATTTTTCGAGGGAACTAATTTTTCTCATAAAAACTGAGCTGCGTTTCGCCCTGCTTTAAAATCCGCCAGCGGCGCAGCTCGCCTATCAAATCGGGCAACATCGTCTTTGTGTGATGCTCGACTATCAGAATGCCATTTTCGCTTAGTAAATTTGCGACATTTTCGTCGAATTCGTGCAGAAAAACCGTGTAATTATTTTGATAAGGCGGGTCGTAAAAGACAATATCCCAAACCTTCTTCTGCTCGCGCTGAACAAAATTTTCAGCCGTGTTGCAGTAAACTTCGGTTTGAATTTCGGGAATTCCGAGCAAGTCCAGATTTTCTTCTATAAGCGCGCAGGCGCGGCGCGATTTATCGACAAACGCGGAAAATGCTGCGCCGCGTGAAACGGCTTCGATGCCGATTGCGCCCGTTCCCGCGCACAAATCGAGAAAGCGCGTCGATTCGTCAATCTTCGGATTTAAGATATTGAAAAGAGTTTCGCGCAGACGGTCAGAAGTCGGACGGGTTTTGTTATCGGGAGGACTTTTCAGCACGCGCCCGCGATATTCGCCTGCAATTATTCGCATAAATAGTTCAAAGTTCAAAGTTCAAGGTTTATGAGCAAACTTTGAACTTTGAACCTTGAACTTTGAACTTGCCCCGGATTATTTTCTTTCGTAAAAACTTATTGCCGACTCGCCCTGAATGATGACGCGCCAGCGTTTCATTACGCCGATTTTTTCGGGGAAAAACATATCGGCATGATGCTCGATGACCAGCACGCCGTGCGGTTTAATCGTTATTCCCCGGGCGAAATATTTCAGCGCTTCCTCGTAATTCGAATCATACGGCGGGTCGAAAAAGACGACATCCCAAAAGCGTCGGCGTTTCGACATTTTTTTCATAAACGGGACGGCTTCCATCTCGACGATTTCGCCGTGTCCTTCCTTGATTCCGCAGGATGCCAGATTTTTTTTGATAAAGCTGCACATTTTGGACGAACGCTCGACAAATGTGCCAATCAGCGCGCCGCGTGAAATCGCTTCGATTCCGACCATTCCCGAACCGGCGCAAAGGTCTAAAAATCTTCCGGCTCGAACGCGGCGAAAGAGAATCTTAAACATCGTTTCGCGGATACGGCGAGATGTCGCAAGCAATTTCGGCGAAGCTGTGGTTTGAACATACTTTCCGCGATGCTTGCCGTCCGTTATCTGCATTTCCGAGACGATTCGTGTTTTATTGATTTTTTCCCAGGGCTTAAGGTTTTTCCCTTTCGGGGCAAAACGTCCTCTCGGCTGGAAACGATTGTCTCTCGGCGGATATTTCCCGTCTCTTTTCTGAAACCTGTTATCTTTGTCCTGAAAACGATTGTCTCTGGGTTGAAACCTGTTGTCGCGCGGTGGATATTTCCTTTCGCCAAAAGTTCTCTCACCCTCTTTTTTGAAGCTGTTGTTACGTGTAAAAGGCTTTGAAGTATTTGTTGTCGGTCTTCGCGTGTCCATTTTATTTTTTTCCTGTATTTCAAATATTCTAAACGAGTTTTACGCCTAAAATTCTGACTTAAATGCCGAATGGTAAATACCACCCGGTCAAATTCAGCGAACAAAAGGTAAGGGTTATTGTTGTGAAATTGTAATTTTGTTTTAATTCGATGTAATGCCTGAAAAAATCAAACCTACTCAAAAATTTATGAAAGATTATGAAACCATAAAAGAAATTTAACGGATATTTTAATAAATATCAATAACGAACTGTACTTTTTATGTTACATTTTTCAAATGCCTATCCGATACCGGCGAGACGAAAGCGCGCGTCGGCTTTTGTAATCTCGATAAGGCGTGAAGTTTCTTTAGTTAAACGCTTCGATGTCAGGTAAAATTCGGCTTCTTTGCGCGCCCGTTCGAGGATTTCCAAATCGCGAATGATGTTACCAATTTTGAAAGTCTGAACGCCCGACTGGCGCGTTCCGAGAATCTCGCCCTGCCCGCGAATTTCCAAATCTTTTTCGGCGATGCGAAAACCGTCGGTCGTCTCTTCCATAATCCCGAGACGCTCGCGCGCAACGGAAGTTTTTTTATCGCCTGTCAGCAGAACGCAAAACGATTGTTCAGCGCCGCGCCCGACACGCCCGCGAAGCTGGTGAAGCTGCGAGAGTCCGAATCGCTCGGCGTGTTCGATAATCATCAAAGACGCGTTCGGAACATCGACGCCGACTTCGATAACGGTTGTCGAAATCAAGATATTCGTTCGACCGGCAACGAATTCGCCCATTATTTCTTCCTTTTCCGAGCCTTTCATCTTGCCGTGCAAAAGTCCGACCCTGTAGTTCGGAAAAATCTTGTCGCGCAGCTCTTCAAACATTTTCGTCGCCGCCTTCAAATCCATCTTTTCAGATTCATCGATAAGCGGATAAACGACATAAACCTGCCGTCCCAGATTAATTTCTCTTTCGATTCCCTTGTAAACGCCGCCTCTCTGGTCTTCGCCGACGACGACGGTTTTTATCGGCGTCCTGCCCGGCGGAAGCTCGTCAATCACCGAAACGTCCAAATCGCCGTAAACCGTCATCGCCAAACTGCGCGGAATCGGGGTTGCCGTCATCACTAAAATGTCGGGATTGTAGCCGCGAGCGCGAAGCTCTGCGCGCTGGAGAACGCCGAAACGATGCTGCTCGTCAACTACTGCCAAACCCAATTTTTCAAACTCGACCGCGTCCTGAATAACCGCGTGAGTTCCGATAACGGCGTGAATTTCTCCGCTGGCGATGTCGCCCTGAACTTTTCGCTTTTCGGCGGCGCGAAGGCTTCCGGTCAGCAAATCGACGCGATACGGCGAATCCGAAAAAATCTTTTTCGCATTTCGTGCGTGCTGTTCGGCGAGAATTTCGGTCGGAGCCATCAGCGCGGTTTGATAACCGTTTTCCATCGCGGCGAACATCGCCAGAAACGCGACAATCGTTTTTCCGCTTCCGACATCGCCCTGAACAAGCCGGTTCATCGGCGCGTCGGACTGCATATCTTCAAAAATTCGCTTGATAACCCGTTCCTGCGCGCCGGTCAGCGTAAAAGGCAAAAGCGTTTGCATTCGCTCGAAAGTTCGGTCGGAAATCTCGATAATCGTGCCTTTCGGCTCTTTTCTGCGCTCGCCGCGTTTAAGCTGCAAGGCAAACGAAACCCAGAAAAACTCTTCAAAAATCAGACGCAGATGAGCCGCGCTGCGCGACATTTCATACTCGGAAATAAGCGAATCTTCGGGCGGAAAATGAATTTCTTCGACGGCTTGAGAGCGCGGAATCAGTTTTTGCCGCTCGCATAAATCTTCGGGCAAAGTTTCTTTTACGGTAGATTTATCGAGATTTTGCAAAACGCTGAAAATAATCTCGCGCAGGCGTTTTGTCTGAAACTGTCCGAGCTTTCGATAAACCGGAACGCGCCGCCCGACATGAATCATCGCCAGCGCGGGATTATCGATGTCTTCTAATATTTCCTCTTCTAAATTATCGTCCTTTGTCCTTTGTCCTTTGTCCTTTGTTTCTTCTTCATCTCCGCGACTCTGCGTCTCTGCGTTGGAAAGGTTTTTCAGCAAACCGAATTCGTCGTAATCGCCTGTCGCGGGCAGTATTTCGAGTTCGTCGGGTTTGTTCAGCCGAAGCGCAAATGTATTTTTCCGCGCGTCCCATTCCCATTTGCCGTAGGCGACGAAACGCGTGCCGCGCTCGAAGCGTTTTGTCCAGTAATTGACGATGTTATACGCGCCTTTGCCGGAAATAAACCACCAGACGACGACCGGCTTCATCGTCCGTTCGGCGTCGCCCGCCGTGATTTCAAAAATAAAAAGCGGCGGCGCTTTCGGACCGCGATTTTTTCCGACCTTAAATCCGCCCGCGACACGCGTATAAAGGTCGACCGAAGCTTCCGAATCCTGCACGAGCTGGTCAATTCGAATCAGATTCGAGCGGTCTTCCCAGCGCATCGGAAAATAATTGAGCAAATCTTCAACCGTCGCTTCCGTCGCATCATTTTTGTATGCAAAACCGGCTACCGCTACCGCCAATTTCCGAGCCATCGCGCCCGACAAACCGGCAATTTCGTAATCGTGAAGCTCGACGAGCGGAGTTTGCAGTTTGAGTTTCATCGCAGTGATTTTAAGTCAGAAAAGTTCAAAGTTCAAAGTTCAAGGTTCAAGGTTTTTTCAACTGACTTTGAACTTTAAACTTTGAACTTTGAACTTATTTCTCCGTGTAAATCCGGCTGACGAATTTTCCTTTCAAAAACTCTTTCGGATTTAGCTGGCTTTGCAGAACGACGCCTTTGTATTTGCCCGTAAGCAGCATCATCGCCGATTCGCAGAGCGGCGCGGCGGTCGTCGTTTGAATCGCTCGAAGCCGCTTGCCGTTTATTTCCAGAGGCTCGGCAAAATAAGCTTTTTCGAACATTCTGCGCCTGCCGCTCGCGTCAAAACCGTCAACGGAAGCGTGCGCCAGAACAAAATCGTCTTCGACCGACGGAACGGCTTCGAGCATTATGTCCTGAAGTTTATTCGCCAGATTTTCATCTTTCGGCAGTTTTCTAATAATCGATTCGACCCAATCGTAATGCCCGACATAGCGTAGAGTTTTATAATCCAGACTTTTTGCGCGTCCTGCAAAAAACTCCGGCAAATCCGCCGCGCCGCCCGAAGTTAAATCCGCTTCGAAAGTTCTGCCGCCGATAACGATTTGCTCGCGCGAAGAAAGCGCGGGCTTTTTCGTGATTTTATAGTTGCGTATGACGACCGAATTTTTTACATATTCGGTCGCGACGCCAATCGGCGACCATGTAAAGCCGTAAAAATGCGGCTCATGCGCGTGTGCTGTGAGCGCGCCGACTTTCATCCCGATTTTTTCGACTTTTTCGTTTTCGTATTTTTCGACAAAATTTTGATAAAGCGACATCGCCAGAACGTTTATAAATCCGGGCGCAAGACCTGTTTGGAGGATAAATCCGGTTTCGGCGTCTTTCGCAAGCTCGATAATTTCGTCGGTTTCGGCGACGTATTCGGTCAGATTCGCGTAATGCATCTTAAAGTCTTTTGCAAGACGCGCCATTCGCGGCGCTTGGCTGCCGGGCGAACAATCGAGCAAAACATCGCATTTTTCAAACGCCGACTTCATCGCGTCGTTGATTTCGCCGCTCATCAAAATGGTTTCGACTTTTGAGCTTTTCGGCGAGTTTTCCGCGACGAAATTCCGCGCTTTTTGCAGATTTCCTTCAGAAATATCGCCGAGAAAAATGTCCGTTTCCCTCTCCGACCATTCACGCAGGAGAAGCGCGGCGGCTTCCCCGATTCCGCCCGAACCGGCAATAAATATTTTTTTTGTCATCGTTGGATTTTTTTATTCCGTCTGATTGGATTTTTCAGTTTCTTCATTTTCTGTCAGCGCGTCGCTGCTTTCGAGATGCAGATTTCCGGCTTCGACATTAAATTCGCCTTCGGCGTGAGTTATCGGATCGGCAGTCAAAATTCCGCCGATGGATTCAATCTCGCCAATGATGATTTGCCCGACCGCTTCGAGCTTTTCTTTTGTAGTTTCTTTTTGTTCTTCGTTTTCATCTGTCATAAAAAAAATTCTACAACGAAAAAGCCGACTTTGCGAATCAGGCAAAATCGGCTTTTTGTCAGCCAATTTATTTAATCTTTTTGATTACGAAGAATGTTCGAAAATTAAGTAAACGGCAATTCACTCACTTTGCACAAAATGCCAGCAAACACCTGCAATATCAATCAGATTAACTTCTCTTCCCCACGGAAAATCGGTCGGCTCTTTTAATTTAACGCCGAATTTAGCAGCTAAATCTTTTTCGCTGATTTCGCGCCAGAACTCATCCAAATCATCGACCTTCACGCTAATCATCAGATTTTCGGCAAAATGCTTGTCGTTATAATTTTGAAGAATAAAACGACAGCCGTTATTCTCAAACCCGACATAATCGCCGTTTTCCCAAGTTATGCTGAAACCTAGTTCCAAAAACAACTGCTTAGACGCTTGAAAATCACTGCCCGAAGGAACGAAAGCTTCGATAGAATTATATTTAAATCCCAAACTCATATTTAATCTCGTTTCATTTGATACGTGTTGAGCACTTCGCCGCACTTGAACCTTTGTGAATTGGTTAATTCCAGCTTTAGATTGCCCTTCAATTTGCCGAAAATGGTCAGTCCGCTGCCGATTGCCGTCGCATTGATGAAAAGATTAAATTCGTCAATCAGATTTTCTTTAATCAGATTAGAAACAAAGGTCGCTCCGCCGTAAACGACAATATCCTTTCCGTCCTGCTGTTTGAGTTTTTCAATTTCTTCGACCAAATCGCCGTTTGCCACAGTCGTGTTTGCCCATTTTGATTCTTTGACCGTTTTGCTAAAGACGATTTTCGGCATATCTACCATTCTCTGAGCAAACGCGTATAGCGGACTTTCCGGCGTGTCCAACACGCTTGTCCAGAAATCGACAAAACCGTCGTTCATTTTTCTGCCGAGCAGCATTGTGTCCGAACTGTCAGTCAAAGCGTTCATAACCGCCTCAACCTCGTCATCCGACCCGGATGTCATCCAATCCATCTCGCCGTTCGGTCCGGCGACGAATCCGTCAACTGTTATTTGTACTTGTAATTTTAATTTTCTCATTTTATTTCGCCTCCAAAAGCGGTTTGAATTTGTCCCAATTGGCATACGCCAGGAATGAATTTGCCAACACCAAAAATATCGCAACCGGCAATCCTGATTTATCAAGAAAAAGATGGACAAATAAAATATTGACTATAATCGGCGAGAGAATAACAAGCGCTAAAGGCACAAAACGTCCTGCAATTAGCGCAATTCCGCAAACAAGCTCGGTAATTTTCAACAAGGTCAGAAAATAACCCGAAGCGACCAAGCCTTCAAAATAAGTTTTCATGTTTCCTTCCAACTGCGGTTCGCCGCCCAGTTTTAGAAAGAATGCAATCGAACCAAAAACAAACAAAAGTCCCATCAAAACACGAACGATAATTATTGCGATTTTCATATTTATTCCTGCTTTTCCCTGCTGTTTTCTATTCTTTCGACATCTTGCTGAAGTCCATATATAGCATATTCCAACGATGTCCATCCAAATCGACGAAGGCAAAACCATACATCCAGCCTTGTATTTCCGCCGGTTCGCTAAAAACATTTCCGCCCGCGTCCGAAACTTTCTTTGCCGTTTCGTCAACCTCTTCGCGACTTTCGGCGTCAAACGAAATCATCATTTCCGAACCGTTGCGCGTGTCGGAAATTTCGTTTTTCATAAAACCTTTTAAAGTTTCTTCCGCAAAAAGCAGAACGGCAATGTTTTTTTCTCCGACTTTAACACAAGTCATATCCGCCGTTTCGTGCGCTTCTTCAGGCGTAAAACCTATACGGGTGAAAAATTCCTTTGATTTTTTAACGTCCTTCACCGGAAGGTTTATCCATAATTCTTTTGTCATTATCATTTCTCCTTTTTTATTTAGAATGTAACCAGAGTTTTAAAGCCGCCGTAAGCCATCCGTTTGAAATCGAAAAGATTTTTGCTCGCTTCCATATCTTCTTTCAAACGCGGGTCGCTCATCACGGCTTCATTCACTTTATCGCGATGCTCTCTGGATTCATAAACAATCCACGCAAAAATCACGGTTTCATTCTCGGAAGCATCGGCTATTTTTTTGAACGACAGCATTTTTTCAATTTCCAAATCATCGCCGACCGCTTCGTAATATTCGAGCGCGCCGTGTTCCATCCAAATTTCACCCGCCTTTCGCGCCATTTCCGTGTATTTTTCAACATTTTCTTTTGCAATCGGTAACACAAAACCATCAACATATTTTCCCATTTTCTTTTCTCCTTAATTTTTTATTTATTTTGATTGTATTCGTAACTGACCATCCAGCGAATGCCGAATTTATCCTCCAGCATCCCGAAATACCCGCCCCAGAAAGCGTCCGCGAGCGGCATTTCCACTTTTCCGCCGTCCGAAAGTCCGTTGAAAAGTTTGTCGGCTTCTTCTTTGCCGTCCGCGCTGACGGAAAGCGAAAAATTGTTGACTTCACTCAGCGTTCCCATCGATTCGAGCACATCGTTCGCCATCAAAACATTGCCGTTTCCAAGCGGCAGCGCGATGTGGCATATTTTTTCAAGGTCGTTTTCGGCTACCTGCATTCCGTCGCAGCCTTCCATCTGCGATACGTCTTTATAACGCATAACCCTTTCGAATTCGCCGCCGAAAATTGATTTGTAAAAGTTAAAAGCCTCTTCCGTGTTGCCGCTGAAATTTAAGTATGGATTGATTGTTGCCATTTTATTTTTTCTCCTTTATATTTAATGTGTTTCACAGATGATACAATATATCATACACAAACTATAACACTTTAATTTTAAATATGTGAGGTGTAAAAACGACAATCTTCGGGGTTGATTGCGACAAATTTTTGCAGTAATTTTAAGCTTATGAAACACGTTTCGATACTCGTTCCCGAATCGGCGGTTCTGGCGGCAATCGACGACCCGCGCCATGTTTTTTCGATGGTCAACAGCTTTTTTGAAAATGCCGGAAAACCCGCTGTTTTTAATATAAATCTGGTCGGATTAAAGAAAGAAATTAAACTGCACAACAGTTCATTTTCTGTTCACACTGATTTTCTTCTCGATGAAGTAAAAAAGACCGATTTGATTTTTATTCCCGCGTTTGACGGCAAAATGGAAACGGTTTTGGAAACGAACAAAGATTTTATTCCGTGGATTGTCGGGCAATACGAATCGGGCGCGGAAGTCGTCAGCCTTTGCGTCGGCGCGTTTTTACTCGCAAAAACAGGACTTCTTAACGGCAGAAAATGTTCGACTCACTGGCGGGCGGCGGACGAATTTAGAAAAATGTTTCCCGAAATCGAGCTTGTTACGGACAAAATCATCACTGAAGAACAAGGAATTTACACCAGCGGCGGCGCGACAAGCTACTGGAATCTGCTCTTATATCTGGTCGAAAAATACACGAGCCGCGAAACGGCGATTCTCACCTCAAAAGTCTTTGCCATCGACATCAAACGCGACAGTCAATCGCAATTCATCATGTTCAAAGGACAAAGCGCGCACGCCGACGAAGACATAAAAAAAGCGCAGAAATTTATCGAAAACAATTTTCAGGAGCGCATCACGATTGACGAGCTTTCGTCGGAATGCGCCCTCAGTCGCCGCTCTCTCGAACGCCGTTTCAAAAAAGCGACGAGCAACACCGTCAGCCAATATATCCAGAGAGTAAAAATCGAAGCCGCCAAAAAAAGCTTTGAAACCAGCCGCAAAAATATCACCGAAGTTATGTTCGACGTTGGCTATCTGGACACAAAAGCTTTTCGCGGAATTTTCAAAAAACTCACCGGAATGACGCCGTTTGATTACCGAAATAAATACAACAAGGAAATGTAAAGAAACACGCGCGAAGCTTAGTTAAAAACCTGATTCGCGCGTGTTTTCATTTACTTCATTCATCGTTCATCGTTCATACTTCATCGTTTCTTTACGGGTCGAGCGGCTCCATCGAATTCATAAATAGAGAATCGACGAGCGGGATAAATTCAACTTCGACGGGCGAGATTCGCTCAAAAATCCGCATCGGGACGAAGCCGAGTTCCTTAATATTTCGCTTGACGAATTCCTCTCCGGCGACATAATCGATGTGCGACTGGCTCGACGTAATCAAGCCTTTTTTGCCGGTCGGAATTTGGTCGCGAAACATTATCCGCGCCGCATTTCTGACATTTGTTGTCGTGTGCCTGGCGTGCGGGTCAATAAAAATCGCTTCTTCGGGGATATTATATTTCTGCATTGCGTATTTTTTCATCTCCAGCGCTTCGCAGTAAGGCGTGCGCGCCGGATGCACGTAGCCGCCGGAGAATATAAGCAGCGGAGCTTTTTTTTGCTGAAAAAGTTTTATGGCGGCTTCGGTGCGCGCGATTCCGATTTTCCCGATATTCGGAGCGTCAACGTCCGATGCATTCGGTCCCGAGCCGAGAACGAGAATCACCGAATACGGATAATCGTTCCACTTGATATTTTTGAGATTTTCAAACGCTTTTTTATTTTCCGTTTCCTCTAAAGGCTCAAAGCGTCCGGCTTCGTCGCGCCGGTTTGCTTCGAGAAGCTTCAAAGCGTAACCGAGCGTCGGCTCAAAAAACAGAGCGTTTTCCGGCAATTTTATTTCCGCGACCTTTGCCTTCAAAATTTGGCGATATTCCGCGCCGTTTACGTCGTAGCTGACGTTATCAATGTCTTTATAAGCCGCGTCTTTGCCGAGCCCGTAAACGTCCAGAATATGATTTAATCCTTTCGCCGCGTCGCGCCACGCGAGCGCAATCATTTCCGCGTCGGATTTCGGCGCGTATCTGATAAACATTCCCGAAGGACGCAAATCTTTTTCCGCCAGACGCGTCAATTTCGAATTTCCCGCCGAATTTTCAAACACTTTCGCAATCGTTTCGATTTCCTGCTCGGAAAGGCGAAACGCTTTGTCGTAACAATTTACGTCATCGCATTTTTCAGCCGCTTTCAAAGCATTTTTTTGTCCGGCAAAATCGCGCAGAATTTTATTTTTCCGCAAATCCGCGCGAACTTTCGATTGATTTTGAAACAAGCTGAGCAGATAAAAATTCTTGTCCTGCGCCGGATTGCGAAAAACTATTTTGTAATTCGCGTCGAAGCTTTTGAAGGCTTTGTTTTCAACCTGCGCGAAAAGGTTGAAAGCGGAAAAAAGAACTAAAAGAAACGAAACGGAGTTTTTTCTTTTCATATTTATTGTTTTAATCTTTGAAAAAGTCTTCCGGCAAATGCTCACCGTAGATGCGGTAAAATAATTGTTTTTTCAGCTCTTTTTCGGGTAAATCTTTCGGCAAAGAAGCGATAACGGCTTGCTTTCCGGCGGCGAACATTGTCGAAGCAAAGCGGGCGCGCTCCTGCGGCGTTTTTTTCATCCAAAGCTCGTTTTGCATTTCCTCAATTTCACGAGTCGTGTCCGTCATCATAATTTTTCTCCAAAAGCTCGAAGCATTCTTCTAAAAGTTTCTCTACGTCCAATATTTTTGCCCATTTTTCGACGTATTCCGTATTAAATCCGTTACGGATAATACTGGCAACATCACGCATTTGCCTTTCCGATTTAGTGTTTTTCGCCCAATTCAGCTTCGACAAAATTAAATCTTCTTTGCCGATAATCCAAACGTTGAAATCACCCGAATAATTGACCTTTTGACGGCGTGAAAAGGCGTTTTTTTCAAATTTGCTTTCCTTGAGAATAATACAATCAATTTTCAAAACCGTTTGATTATTCAGCACATTGAACATTCCCTTTTCGCTGGCAGCCTGCTTTGCCCTGCCTGTCGGTATGTAATAATCCGTTTCAAATTCCGCGATGAATTTATCAATATTTTCTGTCAAAATCTTCAGGACAATATCAATATCAACCGTCGTTCGGGGCAATGCGTAATGAACCAGAGCCATTGAGCCGACAAGCATATACTCGATATCTATTTTGTCCAGACGCTTTGTAAAATCGCCCAAAATATCATTTTGTTCCTGTTGTTGATTCACAGATAAACTTTACATATAAACAATAAAAAAGGGCAAATATAATATTTGCCCTTTCTTTTATTCGATATTAAAATATTTCGCGTCCGGGTGATGAATGATTATCGCCGAAGTTGATTGTTCAGGGTCGAGCTGAAATTCTTCGGTCAATTCGACGCCGATTCTTTCAGGCTCAAGCAGTTCGAAAATCTTCGTCTGGTCTTCGAGATTTGGACAAGCCGGATAGCCGAAGCTGTAGCGCGAGCCTTGATAGCCCTGATGAAAAAGCTTGACGAGCTGGCTGGCATCGTTTCCGGCGATTCCCAAATCTTCGCGGATTTTCTTGTGCCACATTTCCGCCAGAGCTTCGGCAGATTCGACCGAAAGACCATGAAACAGAAGATAATCGGTGTAATTATCGTTACGGAAAAGCTCGGCTGAATATTCGCTCGCTCTGCGTCCCATCGTTACCAAATCAAACGCGACCGTATCGATTTTGCCCGAATCTTTCGAGACGAAATAATCGGCGAGACAAAGATTTTTCCCGCCGCGCTGCTCAACCGGCTGGCGCGGAAATGTAAATCTCAGCTTTTCGGTTTTTTCGTCCGCTTCGTAAATGATTAAATCGTTCGCTTCGGACTGGCACGGAAAATAACCGTAAACGACTTTCGGCGTGAGCAGCTTTTCGCGCTTCGCTTTTTCCTTGATTTCGGCAAATTTCGGGTAAACCGTTTCATGCAGAATCTTTTCGTATTCTTCCTTCGTCTTGCGACCTTGTTTGTATTGCCACTGACCTTTGAAAAGCGCTGTTTCGTTGATAAACGCAAAAACTTCGTCCAAATCAATATTTTCGACAACACGCGAACCGTAAAAAGGTGCGGCTGGAATATTTTCAACCGCCGAAACGCCGGATTTCGTCGTATGCGTCGAATCGCCGGCGCTTCTCGATGAAACCCGCGCCGCCTGTTTGCCAAGTTTCGCGTCTTCGCCGACTAAATCTTCAACGTCTTCAACAGTTTGGATTTCCGAATCAAATGAGTTTCCGTTTCCGGCAGCGGCAACTTTCGCTTTCTCAGCGTCTCCGCCTCTCTGCGGCTGAATTCCCTTTTGCGTCAGCAAATCCATCGCGTGAAGCCCGTCGAAAGCGTCGCGCGCGTAAAACAATTTGCCTTCGTAAAGCGGAACCAAATCGTTGTCGACATATCTTCGATTGAGCGCCGCGCCGCCCAAAATAACCGGAACTTTAATGCCGCGCTCGTTCATTATTTCGAGATTATCGCGCATCACGAGCGTCGATTTTACGAGCAGCCCGCTCATTCCGATTGCGTCGCACTTAGTTTCTTCAAAAGCCTTTAAAATATCGTCAATCGGCTGTTTGATGCCGAGATTTACGACCTTATAACCGTTGTTCGTCAAAATAATATCGACCAGATTTTTGCCGATGTCGTGAACGTCGCCTTTAACGGTCGCCAGAACCAGAACGCCTTTGTTCGATTCGCCTTCGACTTTATCGAGAAACGGTTCGAGAAATTTTACAGCCGATTTCATCGCTTCGGCGGATTGGAGAACAAACGGAAGCTGCATCTGCCCGGAACCGAACAAATCGCCGACCGTCTTCATTCCGTCGAGCAAAATTGTGTTGATAATTTCGAGCGCCGGATATTGTTCGAGCGCGATTTTCAGATTGTCTTCCAGCCCGATTTTTTCGCCGTCGATAATGTGATGTTTCAATTTTTCGTCAACCGGCAGATTTGAAACGTCGGGCTTCATCGATTTTGTCGTTTTGCCCTCGAAAAGCGTCGTAAATTCGGTCAAAGGGTCATAAACGCAAATGTCGCCTTCGAATTTTCTACGGTCGTAAATCAATTCGCGCGCGACTTCGATTTCATGCTCGTTGAAACGATTGAGCGGCAGAATTTTTGAAGCGTTGACAATCGCCGCGTTCATTCCGGCTTCGACGCAGTCGTGCAGAAAAACCGAATTCAGAACGATGCGCGAAGCGGAATTCAATCCGAATGAAATATTGGAAACGCCGAGAAGAATATTCGTTTCGGGCATTTCCGCGTGAATCTGTTTGATTGATTTAATCGTTTCGTCCGCGTTTTTGCGGTCTTCTTCGATTCCGGTCGAAATCGGCAAAGCCAGCGGGTCGAAGAAAATATCGTGTCCTTCGATGCCGAATCCGGTCGCGTCTTTGAATGCGCGGCGGGCTATCGTTAATTTATCTCCGACGGAGCGCGCCATTCCCTTTTCGTCAATTAAACCGATGACGACGCCCGCGCCGTATTTTTTCGCCAGTTCCAGAACTTTGTAAAATCTCGGCTCGCCGTCCTCGTAATTTGTCGAATTCAAAAGACATTTTCCGCCCGCCAGTTCGAGTCCGGCTTCCATTTTTTCCCATTCGGTCGAATCCAGCATCAAAGGAATTTTGACGTTCGTAACAAGCCGCGAGACAAGCTCGTTCATATCGGCAACGCCGTCGCGCCCGACAAAATCGACGTTTACATCCAGTATGTGCGCGCCTTCTTTTTCCTGTGATTTCGCCAGATTGACAAGCCCGTCCCAATTTTCCGCTTCGAGCAAATCGCGCATCTTCTTCGAGCCTGACGCGTTGACGCGCTCGCCGATAATCAAAAACGAATTGTCCTGAATATACGGCTGCTGGAAATAGATTGACGAAGCCGAAGGAACTAATTTTGCATCGCGCTGTTTCGGCGAAATTTTCTCCATTTGCTCGACCACGAGTTTCAGATGTTCGTGCGTCGTTCCGCAGCAGCCGCCGACGATATTGACGCCGAAATCTTTTGCGAAATGGACGATTTGCGCCGTAAAGCTTTCGGGCGTTTCGTCGTAGTGCTGCGCGCCGTCTTTTACTTCGGGAAGTCCGGCGTTCGGCAAAACGGAAACCGGAATCGGCGAATTTTCGCACAAATATTTCAAACTTTCCGCCATTTGTCTCGGTCCCGTTCCGCAGTTCATCCCGATTACGTCAATCGGAAACGGTTCGAGCGCGGTCAGAGCGGCGGCGATTTCCGTCCCGTTGAGCATCGTTCCGAAAGTCTCGATTGTAACCTGCGCGATGACCGGAATCCGGACTTTTTGCCGCTCGAAAAACTCGAAAATTGCGGCGAGCGCGGCTTTTGTCTGGAGTAAATCCTGACAGGTTTCGACAACGAACAAATCCGAGCCGCCGTCATAAAGCCCGCGAACCTGTTCGACGTAAGCCTGTTTCAAATCGCGGAAATTAATATGCCCGAGCGTCGGCAATTTTGTTCCCGGTCCGATTGAACCGGCGACAAAACGCGGTTTGTCCGAGGTCGAAAAATCATTCGCCAGTCGTTTTGCCAATTCGGCGGCTTTTTTGTTTACGTCGTAAGTTTTTTCGACGATTCCGAACTCCTGCAAAACGACTTCGCTTCCGCCGAAGCTGTTTGTTTCGATAACGTCGCAGCCGACTTCGAGAAAACCGAGATGAGCTTTTTCAATCGCTTCGGGCTTCGTGTAAAGCAGATTCTCCGAGCAGTTTTCAAAATTCGCGCCGCCCCAATCTTCAATCGAGAGATTCTGCCCTTGCAGATTCGTGCCCATCGCGCCGTCGAAAACGACGATTTTTTCTTTTAATAAATCTAAAAATTTCATTTTTGGTTTTGGGTTTTAGGTTTTGGGTTTTGGCAAAGACCAAAGACCAAAGACCATCTTTCAAACTTAAAAAACTCTGCGCCAAATAAGCACAGAGTTTTCTTTTGTAAAAATATTTCGGTTGAAACTCTTAGCTTTTTAGCGATTTTTTTCGTGGTCGCAAGTCGCTCTAACTCACCACGTTTTAAAGATAAAGTGTATATTTTCGGGCTTTTGAAGTCAACCACTCAATTTATTCCGTCATTTAATCATTTCCGCATTGATGTAAAAGTTGCGATTGACTTCAAATGTTTTAATTTCTTCGGGCAAAGTTAAAGTCTGCATCGTCTCGGTCGGGGTAATTTTCATTTCCTTGCCGTTGACATTTATGCGAAGCGGCATTGCAAAGCCCGAAACGACGTTTTCATATCCGAACGTCAATTTATTGCCGTCGGTCTTATATTTTAAGAGCGGAATTTTTATCGTTCGCAAATACTGGTCGAAAACTTTGCTCAAATCCATTCCCGCTTTGTTTGAAATATAAGATTCAATTTGCTGCGTCGTTACGGTTTGATGCCAGAAATCCTTGTTCAAACCAAGCAAAATCGAGCGCCATTTTTCATCGTCATTGATTATATGGCGGATTGTATGCAGCATATTTCCGCCTTTTGAATACATATCGCCCGAGCCTTCGCGGTTTGAGTCGTAAGTGCCGATTACCGGTGCGTCGTTACGGATGTTGCGGCGGCTGCCGATGACGTAAGTTTCGGCGTCAGCTTTACCGAACCAGTATTCGACGAAGAGATTTTCCGAATAATTCGTAAAGCCTTCGTGAATCCACATATCGGCGGCGTCTTTCATCGAGATATTGTTGCCGAACCATTCGTGCCCGGATTCGTGAACGATGATGAAATCGAATTTGTATCCGACTCCGCTTCCGCTGTAATCTCGCGCCATATAACCGTTTCTAAAATAATTTCCGTATGTTACGGAGCTTTGATGCTCCATTCCGGGATACGAAACGGCGACAAGCTTATAGCCGTCTTCGTAAAACGGATATTTGCCGAACCAGTGTTCAAATGCTTCGAGCATTCGCGGAACTTCCTTGAACTGCTTCATCGCCGCTTCTTTCTGATGCGCCAAAACCCAATACTGAATATCCAAATCGCCGCCCAAACCTTTAAATTTCTCTTCCCAGTGAACATAATTGCCAATATTTACGTTTACGCCGTAATTATTTATCGGATTTGTAACTTCCCAGTGAAAAGTTTTCGTTTTGTTCTGCGTGTTTTCGTCAATTTTCTTCAAACGCCCGTTTGAAACGGCAGAGAGAGTTTCCGGCACCGTTACGTCAATCTGCATTCCGCGGTCAGGCTCGTCAGCGCCGTGGTCTTTGTTTGCCCACCAGATACTGGCGCCGATTCCCTGCGCGGTCGTTACGATGAAATTATCGCCCAAATCATCTCTTCCCCACGTTACGCCGCCGCTCCATGGCGGATTTTTGCTTTCCTGCGGTCTTCCTTCGTAAAAAACTTCGATTTTATCTTCGACGCCCTGCGGCAAATCTTTTTCAAACGAAACGTGATAAGCGTTGCCTTCGCGCTCAAATTTTAGCTCTGCCGCGCCGTGCGTGATTTTCGTAATGGCAAGCGGCGGCTGCAAATCAATCTGCATTTTATTTCCCGCTTTAAGAGTCTTGAAAGTAATGGTGTTCGAACCTTTTATCGTTCTTTTATCGGGAAAAAACTCAATCGCCAGATGATAATGCAATACATCCCACCATTCGCGTTCGGGCGTTATCGAGCCGCGAAGCGTCTCCTGGCGGGTAACAGGTTCGGTTTGGGCGGAAATATAAACGGCACAAATCTGCATCTGCAAAAACGCCGCAAAAACAAACATTAAGAAAATTCTCAGTTTACGCATAAATTTCTCAAATTACCTCGCCGTCATTTTAACCTAAAAAAGACAAAATAAAAACGCGAATCAACAACCGGCGTTGATTCGCGTTTTTATTTTAATTTACAGCCGATTATTTCTGCTCAATCGCTTTTTTGAATTGAGCTTCCTGCTGGCTGATAAAACCGAGAACATTCTGCTGGTCTTTGAATTTCTCTTTTGCCATATCGAAGGCTTCCTGTCCGCGCGGGTCGGCAAGCCTGATAAAAGTCGGCAAGCCCTGAAAAACCGCTTGAAAACGGTTATTTTCCAGAGTCTTTTTGAAATTCTCAATTAAAATCGGAAAAACGCGCGCATCGCCTTTTCCGGTTGCCGCCAGAACAGCCAGAGCGCTTGCCTGAACATCGGACGGATAGGATTTATCGATGTATTTGAATCCTAAATCCAGCGCGCGCTTGTCGCCCAGAGTTGCCAGTCCACTTAATCCGGCATTTCTGATACGGTTTTTCCACGAACTCGTTTCGAGCAGTTTGGTCAGCGCGTCAAAGCTTCGCGCGTCTTTCGTTCTTCCGAGCGCAGCCGCAGCCGAATCAATCACGCCGTAGCTTTGGTCGCTCAAAGCGGCGAGAAATATATCGGTATATTTTGCGTCCAAAGTTCGTCCCAAACCGGAAATTGCCGTTGCCCGGACATTCGAATTTTTGTCCTTTGTCGCCGCCGTCAACTGGCTGATTGTCGCCGGGTCGAGGCTTAAGGAAGTAGCACTCGCCGCATTCGGATTGCCCTGCGCCGCCGCGACGATTTGAATCGCGTCGCGTCGAACCATCCAAACCGCGTCATTTGTTATTGCCTGATTGAGCGCCGCGAGAATTTTCGCCTTGTCAGCGTCATTCGTGTCTTTTGAACGCCAGCGCGGCGTAAGCTGGTTCATCGCCCAAACGCGACCTAAAACGTCTTTATCGTTTTTGAATTGATAAAGAAGCTCGTCAGTCGATTTCTCGAATTTCAATTCCTTAATAAGCGTTCCCTCGTTGTCAAAATCGACGAGCATCGGCTTTTGCGCGACATCGAATGTAAAGACGTTTTCCGCCTGCGGTTTTATCCAGACGCGCTGGACGTTTCCGTCAATTTCAATATCGACATAGGTTTGGAAAAATTCGACCTGCGGATAATCGTTCATCAAATCGATTTTCTGCGTCTGCTTGACGTTTAAGGTTAATTTTTTCGCGCCCGCGTCGTAATTCTGCGTAACTTCAAAAATCGGGTGTCCCATTTTGTAAAGCCACTGGTCGAAAAACCAGTCCATCGATTGTCCGGTCGCTTCTTCAATCGCGATGCGAAGCTCTTCGGTCTGGACGGGCGTGTTGGCGTTTGTCATCAGATAATGATTGAGCGATTTGAAAAACAATTCGTCGCCGAGATGTTTTCTCAACATATGCAGAACAGCGCCGCCGCGCGGATATGCGTATGTGTCGAAAAGAGCGTCGGCGTTTGTATAATATTTCGTAACAATCGGTCTGCGCTGACCTTGATTCCATGTATTTATATAAGCCTGCTGATTCGAGCGAACGTCCGAATAAAGAAAATATTCGTGTCCTTTCGAATTTTCGTCCCAGAGCGCCTGCATATATGTCGCAAACGATTCGTTAAGCCAGATTTCCGACCATTCGCGACAGGTTACGTAATCGCCGAACCATTGATGCGCGAGCTCGTGCGACTGCAAGCCTTCGCTGTCGAAATCGAGCAATTCGCGTTCGTCGTGAATCATCGTCGGCGTCATCGTCGTCGCCGAAATATTTTCCATTCCGCCGCCGAAGCCTTCCGCCATCGTCTGCGAATATTTCGGATAAGCATATTTCACGCCCAATTTCTCGGAGAAAAACTTGACCATTTCCGGCAGTCTTTTGACCGAAACCGCGCCGTCTTTTAATTCGTTCGGGAAAATATAAGTCGAAACCGGAACGCCCAGATATTCGCCTTTGACCTCCGAGTATTCGCCGACGACGATTGAAGTTAAATAATTGGCGTGCGGCGTGTCCATTTTCCAGTGAAAAGTTTCCGTGCCGTCTTTATTGTCTTTGCGTTCGAGCAATTTCCCGTTGGAGACGACAAACATCGATTTTTCGACCGTCGCGGTCATCTCGCTTGTGGCAAAATCGTTTGGCGAATCGTACGACGGAAACCAGAAACGGTTGTAATCGCTCTCGCCCTGCGACCAGACTTGGCGGCGACGATTCGGATTATCGGCATTCGGCTTAATAAATTTCAAACCGCCGCCGCCGCCGAAGCCTAAAGTGTTCGGAACGACCGTGCCGTCGGTTCGATATTCGACCACAAATGTTAAAGCCTCGCCGTTTTTATATTCACGGTCGAGACTGATTTCCAGATTGCTGGCGCTTTTATCATATTGAAATTGCAGGTCGCCGCCGCTCGCCAGTTTGACCGAGCTAATCGTCATCAAACCCGCGTCGAGATTAATCGTTTTCAGACTTTGAACAAGCGGCGCGAGCGTGATTGTCGCCGTCCCGTATGCCTGCTCTTTTTCCCAGTCAAACTTCAGATTCAAAGCGATGTGCCGCATATCGTAATCACGGCTGCGGACATAATGAATCGGCGGAAGCACCTTCTTCTCGATTTGCTTTTCGGTTTGCGGCTGCGCCTGCGCGAGCGTTGTAAAAGCAAGCAGAAAGGCTAAAACTAATATTATTGATTTCCGGTTGATTAATTTGAAATTCATAGATTCTCCAAAAGAATTCAAAATTCAAAATTCAAAATTCAAGATTGAGACTGGCGTTTTCTAATCTTAAATCTTAAATCTTGAATCTTAAATCTTGAAATTATTTCTTAATCGCCTCTTTAAATTGCCCTTCAAAAAAAGTTACAAATCCGAGAATATTTGCCTGATTCTTGAATTTTTCCTTCATCAAATCAAAAGCTTCCTGACCGCGCGGGTCGGCGAGCTTGACGATTGCCTGAACGCCGTTGAAAAGTCCCTGAAAATCGTTGCTGGCAAGCGATTTTTTAAAGGCTTCGAAAATTAAAGGATAAGCGCGGCTGTCGCCTTTACCGGCTGAGCCGATAACAGTTAAAGCCGCTGTTCTCGCGTTGGAAGGCAGTTTTTTATCGGCATAGCTTTTCAGCCCGACATCGAGCGCCCGCTTGTCGCCGAGCGCCGCCAAACCGTTGAGTCCGGCAATCTGGATGCGACCTTTCCACGAAGGCGTGCCGACCAGTTTAATTAAAGCGTCATAGGCTTTCGGGCTTTTTGTCGTGCCGAGCGCGATTGCCGCCGCATCGATAACGCCGTAGCTTTGGTCGTTCAAAGCCGTTAGATAAAGGTCTGCGTATTTGGCGTCCCTGGTCGCGCCGAGCACCGAAATCGCGCTGATGCGAACCTGCGCCTGTGTATCTTTGGCTAATTTCTGCGCGACCTGCGCCGTCGCCGCGTCAATCTGAGCGGCTTGCGGTTCAGTTCCGGGCAAACCCTGCGGCGCGGACATTTCGCCGATTTCCGAAATCGCCGCCGAGCGCAGATGCCAGAACGAATCTTTTTCAGCCGTGTTCAGCAAAGCCGCGATAATCTTCGCCTTATCAGCCGGATTTGCCGCTTTTTTCACCAATTCCGCCATCGCCCAGCGTTTTCCGATAACGTCTTTATCGTTGGCAAGCTGGTAAATCAAATCGTCAACCGATTTTTCAAATTTCAATTCTTTGAGCAAAGTGCCTTCGTAATCGAAATTAACGAGCTTCGGTTTTGAAGCGGAATCAAATGTGAAAACATTTTCCGCCTTCGGTTCTATCCAAACCTGATGAACGATGCCGTCAACTTCGATATCGACTTTCGACTGGTAAAATTCGACCTGCGGAAATTCGTTTTTCGGGTCAACCTTCTGCGTCTGCTTAACATTTACCGATACCTGTTTTTTCGCGTCGTCATAGCTTTGCGTAATTTCGAAAACCGGATGTCCCATACGATAAAGCCACTGGTCGAAAAACCAATCCATCGATTCGCCCGTCGATTCTTCAATCGCGATGCGCAAATCTTCGGTCGAAACCGGCTGGTGAGCGTTCGAAACGAGATAATGATTAATCGCTTTCCACCAGTTTTCTTCGCCTAGATGCTTGCGAAGCATGTGCAGAACCGAGCCGCCGCCGGGATATGCGTATGTATCGAACATCGCGTCCTTGTTCGCGTAATATTTTGTAACAATCGGGCGGCGATTGCCCTGCATCCACGTGTCGATGGTCTGCTGCTGGTTGTTTCGAACGTCGGTGTAGAGAAATTCGTCGTGTCCTTTAAATTCCTCGTCCCACATCGACTGAAAATACGTCGCAAACGATTCGTTAAGCCAGATTTGTCCCCAATCGCGGCAGGTTACGTAATCGCCGAACCACTGGTGCGCGAGCTCGTGCGACTGCAAGGATTCGCTGTCCGTTTCGAGCAGCTCGCGCTCGTCGTGAATCATTTCTTCAATCTGCGTCGTGGCGGAAATATTCTCCATTCCGCCGCCGAAATCTTCGACAAACGTTTGCGAATATTTCGCGTAAGGATATTTTACGCCCGTTTTCTCGGAGAAAAACTTAATCGTCGCGGGCAGATTTTTCGTCGTCGCGGCGACTTCCTTCGTTTCCGAAGGATAACCGTAAGCATAAATCGGTTTGCCGTCGTATTCGCCGTTTTTCACTTCCGCGTATTCGCCGACCACGATTGAGGTCAGATAATTAGAATACGGCTGGTCCATTTTCCAGTAAAAAGTTCGCGTTCCGTCGCCGTTATCCTTGTTTTCCATCAATTTTCCGTTCGAGACGACAAAATATTTTTTATCGACTGTCGCGCGAAGCTCCGATGTGCGAAAATCATTCGGCGTATCATAAGAAGGAAACCAGTAGCGGTTAAATTCGGTTTCGCCCTGCGACCAGATTTGCATCGGTTTGTCGGGTTCGTCTTCGTTCGGCTTGATAAAACGAATCCCGCGACCGAAGCTGCCGATTGCCGTATCGGCGTCGGCTGAATTGACGTAGTTGGTTCGATAATCGACTTTAACGGTTATGTCTTCGCCGCGTTTGAGCGTGCGACCAGCCAAAATTTCCAGATTATCGAGGTCTTTCTTGCCGTCGTAATTGAACTTTAAATTTGTTCCATCCTGCAATTTGACGGAATTAATCGTCATCATCGCCGCATCGAGATAAAATTTGTCGGTGTCCTTAAACGGCGCAATCGTAATCGTCGTCGTGCCGTAAGCCGATTCCTTTTCCCAGTCGAAACGAAGGTCAATCGAAACGTGTTTTACGTCAATCGCGCGGCTTCTAATCCAATTCACGGGCGGAAGCTTTTTAACATCGTCCTGCTGTTGAAGAAACAGATTTTTCTGCGGAGTCCACGCCGCCGCAAACTGTGAAAAACTAAGTAAAAATGTCATCAGGAACGCAAAAGCCTTCAGACGAAATGATTTTCTATTCATATTTTTTCTTTTTATATTTTGATAAAATAAAACGCGTAAGGTTTGATTACGCGAAAAATTTAACAGTTGTTTCAGAATGTTCTCAATCAATAAAAAAATGCGGATTTTTGACGAAACCCGCATTTTTAATCCCAATTATACAAAAACTACTTTCTCAGATAATTCATCGCCATCCCGGCAATGTCGTCTATCGAGCTTCCGTCACCGTCGCGGTCAAGTATTCCGCTCAAAAATCCGCCCTGCGGCGCGTTCTGAATCTGCTCGTTCTGACCGCCGAGCCAATTTGACAATCCGCCCGCGTCGAGATTTTGCTGCTGCTTCTGCTTGCCCAGAAAACCCATCACAATCGGCGCGAGCGTGATGAGAAGCTGCGTAACCTGTCCCAAATCCAAGCCGGATTTTTCGCTGACCTGCTGCGCCGCCTGCGTTTGATTATCGCCTAAAATATGCCCTAAGATTCCGACGCCGTTTGTCTGACCGCTTGCCTGCGGGTCAATTCCGCCGCCGAGAAAACTCGATAAATTATCGAGAAGGCTTCCGTCGTGATGCTGTTCAATCGCGCCGTTTAGCTGCTGCGCGCCTTCGGGAGTCGAAGCGTTTTTTGCCAGACTGCTCAAAAGCAGCGGCAAAGCCATCTGAATCGCCGAATTAACCGCCGTATGATTTGAGCCTAAATTCTGGCTCAGTTGGTCAACCGCCTGATTTCCCTGTTCCTGTCCGAGTAAATCCTGTAATGAAAACATTTGATTTCTCCTTTGTTCTAAAAAAAACTTTATGTGAAGATAGTAGCAAATTTATCTGCAAAATGAAAAAATCGAGCTATAAAACTTTAATCTTTACAACCGAAATCCTCATTTTAACTTTCCTGACTTTTATAAACTTTTCGTGCCGGGAAGCTGAAAGCGAGCGAAAATCTTTTACAAAAGTTACGACTTTAGCCGGAATCGGCGAAAAATTCGGCGAGCCTTTCGGCGTTGCCGCGCGCAACGGCGAAATTTTTGTATCGGACGGCGAAAACGGCAAAATCTGGCGCGTTTTGCGCGACGGAACAATGAATGTTTTTACAGACAAATTAAATACGCCGTCGGAAATCGCGTTCGACAAAAACGGCGATTTAATCGTTGCCGATTCCGGCGCGCACGCGATAAAAAAAGTAAAGCAAAACGGCGAAGTCGAAACAATCGCCGGAGTCGAAAACAAACCGGGCTTTGCCGACGGCGACGCGCCGAATGCTCTCTTCAACGCGCCAATCGGCGTTGCTGTTTCCGAAGATAAAATCTTTGTTGCCGACACTTATAACGATAAAATCCGCGTCATTGAAAACGGCAAAGTTTCCACTCTTGCGGGAAGCGAGCAGGGTTTTGCCGATTCCGTAAACGGACAAACGGCAAAATTCGACACGCCCTGCGGAATCGCCTTGAAAAACGGGAAAATTATCGTCGCCGACAGCGAAAACAGGCGTTTACGCGTCGTCGATGAAAACGGAAAAACATCGACGCTTGCGGGAAACGGCTTACAGGATTCGGTTGACGGCGCGCTTTTTCAGGCGAGCTTTGTCGAGCCTTTAGCCGTTTCCGTCGGCAATTTCGGCGAGATTTATGTCGCCGACGGAAATTCTATTCGCGCCCTCGGAAGAAGATTTTTTCCCGTTGTCGAAACGATTTCCAACACGAGACGCGGATTTTCCGACGGTAATTTATTAGCCGCGAAATTCAACAGACCTTCGGGTTTGGCGGTTGACGAAAACGGCAACGTATTTGTCGCCGATTCGGAAAATCAGGTTTTGAGAGTTTTTTCCGGCGGAGATTTCGGCAAAGAAACAAGCGCTGAAGAACGCGAAAAACTAAAAGTTTCGGCGGAAGAATTTAGAGAATCGGCGGAGCCGCGCTGGACTTATAATCCGCCGCAGGACAGGCGCGAAATTGCCGGAACGCTGGGCGAAATTCGCGGCGATGTTTCTCTCGATGAAGATGTCTGGTTTCACAATGGTCTGGATATTGTCGGCGGTTACGGCGAAACGGCGCGATTTGTCCGCACGGAAAAAGTTTTGCTTCCCACAGCCGTTCACAATCTTGCGACCTTGCGCGAGCTTATCAGAATGCCGACGCTCGGCTATATTCACATCCGTTTAGGGCGCGACAAAGACGATAAAATTTTTGACGATAAGCGTTTTAATTTCGCATTCGAAGCAAATCGGAAAATAAAAAGTCTGCGTGTGCCGCGCGGCGCAAAGTTTGAAGCGGGCGAAGCAATCGGAACGCTCAACGCGATGAATCACGTTCATCTCGTCGCGGGCAGAAGCGGCGCGGAGATGAACGCGCTCGACGCGCTTCGCTTTCCCTCTATTTCCGACTCGATTGCGCCTGTCATCGAACAAATTTCGCTGTTTGACCAAAATTGGATGCCGGTCAATGAAACCAAAAGCGAAAACTCGCGTATACACTTGAGCGGAAAAACACGCATCGTGGTTCGTGCCTTTGACCGGATGGACGGAAACGCGGAACGCCGGAGACTTGGAGTTTACCGTCTCGGTTACCAGATTCTGCGCGAAGACAAAACGCCTGTGTCGGAAGAAAAAACGACAATTTCCTTTGAGCTTCTGCCGGACGGCGATTTTGTCCGAATGGTTTACGCCGAAGGAAGCAAATCAGGCGCGACGGGCGAAACCATTTTTAATTATATAGTTTCAAACGAAGTTAAAGGCGATTTCGCAAAGGAGAATTTTCTTGATGCGGCGAGCCTTGAAAATGGAAATTACGTTCTGCGCGTTTTCGCGGCTGATTATTTCGGCAATCGTGCCGTCCGCGATGTTGAATTCATAAAATAATGTGAATCAGGATTAGAGAGTAAATTCTCTGTGAAACTCTGTGAAATCTCAGTGTTCTCTGTGTTAAAGATAATTTCAACACAGAGAACACAAAGGTAAGCCCGATTTGTTAAGTTTATTCCTACTTTTGATTCATAAAATAATTTGTTCTTAATTCTTTAGGAGAAACCGATGAAGATAAAAAATCTGTTAATTTTTACCGTTCTGCTTTCATTTTCTTTAAATACTTTTGCTTTTGAAAAATCCAAACCGATTCCGATTCGCGTAACGCCGCCCGCGCCGAAATTTTCGGACGCCGAACGCCAGTCGGAGCTTGCTCGCCGCCGCTCGGCGGTCGCCGCCAAAATGGCTGATAAAAGTATGCTGATTTTGTTCAGCACCGACCCGAAAATTTACGCAAACGACGTAAATTACGTTTACCGGCAGGAAAATAATCTTTATTATCTGACCAATCTCAAACAAAACAACGCGACGCTCGTTTTGATAAAAGACGGCGGCAAAGTTCAGGAAATTTTGTTTATGCCGAAACGCAATCCGCAGTTTGAAACGTGGAACGGCAAAATGTATTCGACCGAGGAAGCATCAACAATTTCGGGCTTAAAAACGATTGTCGAAAACGTTCCGGTCGCAAAAGGAACGGAAATGACAAACGAGCTTAATCTGTTTCTCCAATCGGTCAAAGACAAAAAACCTTTCGCCACTCAAAACAGCAGTTTTTCAAGTTCGTTTATTCCCGAAACGCTTTATCTTTTGAAAGGAAATCCGCGCGAATATCGAAAGGAAACCGAATTTTCCGGCTCGGCAACCGGCTTCAAAATCGAAAGCGCGTCGCCGATTTTCGCCGAGCTTCGACTGATTAAATCGCCTTACGAAATCAAGCTTCTTCAACACGCGATTGACATTACGACCGAGGCGCACATGCGCTCGTGGGCGATGGCGAGGCGCGCGAAGATGGAATATGAAGTTCAGGCAGAAGTCGAATACACATTTCGCCGCCGAAACGCCGATTTCTGGGGCTACCCGTCGATTGTCGGCTGCGGTCCGAACGCGACGACGCTTCACTATGAAGAAGCGCAGGGCGAAATAAATTCCGGCAGTATTCTTTTGATGGATGTCGGCGCGGAATACGAACATTACACGGCTGACGTTACGCGCTCGTTTCCCGTAAACGGCAAATTTTCGAAGGAACAAGCCGAAATCTACCAGATAGTTTACAACGCGCAGGAAGCGGCGGCGAAAGCTACAAAACCCGGCGCGAACATGACTACGGTTGAAACCGCCGCCGATGATGTCATCAAAAACGGTCTTGCAAAATTGGGTTTGATAACCGCGCCGGACGCGACTTTTCAAATGTCTATTCAAGGCAGAACAATCGATATGCCGCAATTCAGAATGTGGTTTATGCACGGACTCGGACACTGGCTCGGGATGAACGTTCACGATGTCGGCGATTATAATACGCCGCTCAAAGCCGGAATGGTTTTCACCAATGAGCCGGGCATTTATATTCGCGGCGACGCGCTCGATTATATGGTGGATACACCCGCCAACAAAGAGTTTGCGGCAAAAGTCCGCGCGGCTTTTGAAAAATATAAAAACATCGGTATTCGCATCGAAGACGATATGCTCGTAACCGATACAGGCTCCGAATGGCTGACGAAAAATCTTCCGCGCTCGATTGCCGAAATTGAAGCTTTTATTGCAAAAGCGCCGAAAGATTTGCAGTATGGCGGGTTGCCGAATATTTCTAATCCGAGTCTCGCGGTGCTCGATTTCGACTCGAATGTGTTTTTGAACGCGGCGAGCGATTCGCTTTCAAATCTAAACGGCAAAACGATTCGAAGCGGCTGGACTTTTTCCGGTAAAGACACGGCGTTGTCCGTTTTGAACCATACCGAACATTCGGACGGCGAATAATTTTGAAGAATATAGAACGCGGATAACGCGGATTTAGCCGATTAACACAGATTTTATAATAATTTTATCTGTGTCAATCCGCCCAAGCCGCGTTATCCGCGTTCTATTCTTCTCAAATCCTGCAAAATTGCGTTAAAATCTTTTTCAATGCAAAATAACCCGACTTTACCGCTCGTTATCGTCAATCCGAAATCCGCCGCCGGCTCGACTGCTTCACACTGGGCGGAAATCGCTTCGGATTTTCGGGCGCATTTCGGCGCATTTCAGGTCGCTTTTACAAAAAAATCGGGCGACGGCAGCTTGCTTGCAAAACGCGGAATCGACGCGGGCAGAAAATTTATCATCGCCTGCGGCGGCGACGGTACGATAAACGAAGTCGCCAATGGAATTTTAGAAACCGGCGAAGACTGCGAGCTTGGAATTCTGCCTTCGGGCACAGGCGGCGATTTCCGCCGGAGCTTGGGAATTCCGGCTAACGCCCGCGAAGCCGCGAAAGCTCTGAGAACGGGCGAAACAAAGAAAATCGATGTCGGGCGCGTTACATTTCAAAGTTTTCAAAACGAACAAATCAGCCGTTATTTTCTGAATGTTTCGTCATTCGGGCTTTCGGCTTCAATCATCGAAAGAGTAAAAACGACGGGCAAACTGGACTGGCTTCCGGTCGCGGCTTTTCGCGGAAAAACGAGCTTTGCGCTTTCGACTTTGCAGGAAGTTCTCGGTCTGGATTTTAGAAGCGTTCGCATAAAATTTGACGAACGCGAGGAAAAATCTCTCAACACGATAAATTTTTGCGTCGCAAACGCGAGATATTTCGGCGGCGGAATGAAAATCGCGCCTGATGCAAAACTAAACGACGGTTTTTTCGATGTCGTCAACATCGGCGATATTAAAACGGCGAAAATAATCCTGAACGCCTACACGCTTTATCGCGGAACGCATCTGAATTTGAGAGAAGTTAAATCGAAGATTGCAAGGCGCATTGAAGCCGCGCCGGTTGATAAAACACAGGAAATCTTTTTAGAAGTTGACGGCGAATTGCCCGGAAAGCTTCCTGCCATTTTTGAGATTGTGCCGAATGCACTCAAAGTTCGCGTTCCGAAAAAAATCTAATAAAAAATCTTGCCTTTTCCCAAACTTTTTTTGTAAACTACCGACACAATTTAAGTCGCCGAAGTCGTTTTTTTGAAAACGGCGCGGGGGAACCAAATTTCGGGGCTAATCTGAGCATTCAGAGGAAGACTTCTTCGCTTCCAGCCCGACAGCTAACCTCGCAGGCGTTATCGAAGAAGGACACGGAATTTCAAAGGATGTGAAGCGTGGACTTTGCGTCCTTTCTGTATTTATGGAGCGAGAAAGATGAAAGCACCTGTTTTTGACGGAAATCTGCGGAAAAATATCGTTCGCCTGCCGGAAGTTATCAATCAATGTTCGGGCATCTGCATTCTCGGCAGAGTGCTCAAATCGTTTATTTTTTCGACAGACGTGGCGATTATCAGAAACTGCAACGCCGACGCGGTGATGGCGGTTTATCCTTTCACGCCGCAGCCGATTATCAGCCACGCTTTGATGCTCGCGTCGGACAAACCCGTTTTTTGCGGCATCAGCGGCGGCTTGACTTCGGGCAAACGTTCGGTGGAAATCGGCATCGACGCCGAATTTCAAGGCGCGCTCGGCGTCGTCGTCAATCAGCCGACGCCGAACTCGCTTATCAAAGCCCTGAAACGCAAGCTTGAAATTCCTGTAATTTTAACGATTGCGACGGAAGAAACGGATTTCGAAAGCAGAATCGAAGCGGGCGTCGATATTTTCAACGTTTCCGGCGCGCAGAATACAAAAAATATCATCAGCAAAATCAGAAAAATCGCGCCCGAATTCCCTCTTATCGCCACCGGCGGCAAACGAGACGAAACGATTCTCGAAGTTATCGAAGCCGGAGCTAACGCCGTTTCCTTCACGCCGCCCACAACCGGCGAGCTTTTCAAACCGATAATGGAAAAATATCGTTCCGAATAATTTAATATTTATGGTAATCTGAGAAAACCCCTTTTGGTTTCGCCTTATTATAAAAATTATGACGATGACTTTTTGCCAGCGCCTGATTGAGTCAAGCGAAAAAAACGCCGATAAAGTCGCCATGCGCGTCGTCGGCGACGACAGCGAGATTTATACATACGGAGAAATGCTCAGCCGAATCCGTTCGGTCGCCTACCGGCTCGAACAGGAAAATGTCGAATTCGGCGATAGAGTCGCGCTCATCGGCGAAAATCATCCGAGCTGGGCGATTTCTTACTTAGCGGCGCTTTATCGCGGCGCGGTCTGCGTCCCGATGGACCCGCACGGCGAGATTGAAACGCTGACCAATTTTCTTGAAAACTCCGAAGCGAAAGTTGCGTTTCTCTCGCCCGACATGACGGGCAAATTCCAGCAGATTGAAGAGAAATTAGGCAGGAATATTCCGGCAGTCGTCTGGAAAATGGAAGATTCAGCCAACGGTTTTCAGAAGTTTGAAGACTGGGCGAAAACCGAAGTTCCCGAAAGCTTTGCTAAACAGGAAACGCCCGCAAAACTCGACGATACGGCGCTTTTGATGTACACGTCGGGCACGACCGGCACGCCGAAAGGCGTTCCGCTGACACACGGCAATATCGTTTCCGAGCTTGAAGGCGTGAAGGATGTTTTGAAGTTTACGGGCGACGAAAAAATTCTCAGCCTTCTGCCGCTTTTTCACGCATATCTGCAAATCGTTAATTTATGGGTGGCGACGACCTACGGGTGCGAAGCCGGATATTTGAAGGAACTGACGCCAGCCGAGCTTTCGTCGTCGATGAAAATTTTTAAACCGACGATGCTGACGACCGTTCCGCGTCTCTGGTATCTGTTTCACAAAAAGATTTTCGACGCTGTTCAATCCAAGCCGAAAGCCGTTCAGATGCTTTTCAAAGCGATGCTCTCGACCAACGGTTTCTTACGCGATTCATTCAATCTGAATCTCGGCGGAAAATTTTTCGGCGCGGTTCACGAATCTTTCGGCGGAAGACTCGAAATCGCCATTTCCGCCGGTTCGCGTTTTGACGAGGAAGTCGCGATTGATTTTTACCGTCTCGGTTTTACTATTATTCAAGGCTACGGTTTGACCGAAACTTCGGGCGCGGCGACGGCGACATTTGCCGACGATAACCGCGTCGGCTCGGTCGGAAAGCCGATGGGCGACACGAAAGTCAAAATTGACAATCCCGACAAAGACGGCGTCGGCGAAGTTTTGATTGGCGGCGGCGTGGTTTTCAAAGGCTATTATAAAAACGAGACGGCAACGCGTGAAGCATTTACCGAAGACGGGTGGTTTCGTTCCGGCGATTTGGGCAAATTCGACAAAGACGGTCATCTTTTCATCGTCGGGCGCGGCAAGGACGTTATCGTTCTGCCGAGCGGGAAAAACGTTCATCCCGAAGATTTGGAAGTTCATTATCTGAAAACGCCTCTCGTCGAAGAAATGGCGATTCTCGGCATCGAAGACAAAAGCGAAGGACGCGCGGGCGCGGAAAAACTCGTCGCCATCGTCGTTCCTGATTTTGAATATGCAAAGCAAAATCACATCGCCAATTCTAAAGAAGCGATTCGCTACGCGCTCGACAATCTCGGACGCGAATTGCCCGAATACCAGCGCGTGCGCGATTACCTGATTCGCGTCGAGCCTCTGCCGCGCACGGCAACGCGTAAAATCAAACGCTTCGAGCTGAAAAAAGACATCGAGGCAAACGGTTTTGTCCAAAAAGAAGTGCGCGAGACAAAAACATGGACGCTTTCCGGCGAAGATAAAGCTCTGATGGAAACGCAGGCTGGACGCGCGCTCGTTTCGGCAGTCAAACAAAATAAATCGGATGTTGAAACGGTTCACCCGCAGATGAATCTTGAAATCGATTTGGGGCTGGATTCGCTTTCCCGCGCGGAGATTTTCGCCGCGCTCGAACAGGCGTTCGGGATTGAATTTGAAGCCGAAGACGCGGCGCAGGCGCTGACTGTCGCGGACGCGATAAAGCTTGTTCAAAAACACGCGGGCAAAATTGATTCGGCGACGGAGATTTCAACGGAATTAAACTGGTCGAAAATCGTCAGGGAAACCGACGAAATTATTCCCGAGGTCGAGCCGATTTTGCACGACCGCCCGATTTTTATCGGCTTTGCCTATTTTGTTTACAGAATTTTCAATTTTTTCTGCAAAATATTTTTACAGCTTGAAGTAAAGGATGTCGAAAATCTCAAAAAACTGAAGCGACCTTTTCTGATTTGCCCGAATCATCAAAGTTTTCTCGACCCGTTTATAATCACTTCGAATTATCCGTTTGCGTATTTCAAACAAATTTTCCACGTCGGAGCAAGCCAGTTTTTCCAGAGCGGCTTTATGCAGTTTGTCGCAAGAATGCTTCAGGTCGTACCGATTGACCCTGATACGCAGCTTATGAAAGCGATGAAAGCGGGCGCAATCGGTTTGAAACACGGCAAGATTTTAAATATTTATCCCGAAGGCGAGCGCGCTTTCGACGGCGATTTGCACGAATTCAAAAAAGGCGCGGCGATTCTTGCAACGGAACTCGATTTGCCGATTCTTCCCGTCGCGCTCGACGGCGTTTACAAAGTCTGGGCGCGGCGTTCGTGGCGGATTCGTTTTTCAAAGGTAAAAGTTCGATTCGGCGAGCCGTTTTATCCGAAAGACGTGGTTGATACGGCGTCGGACAACGAAGCGAAATACGAAGCCGTAACCGCGCATCTGAAATCGGAAATAACAAAAATGATTGAAGAAATGCGGAAATAGTAGTATAAAAAACTTAATTTACCGGAGGAGTTTTTTATGAGTGATGAAGATATAATAAACAGCGAGAAATATAAAAAAGAAAGCGCATTTTTGTTAGACAAAATCCGGCGGCGCGAGAAGCTGGTCGAATTTCTGAAACACGCAAAAACGGACAAAATCCCCGAAATCAGACGCTGCATTGCCAAACTTGACAAGGTTATCGAGCAAACCGAGCGAATAATGCAAATGACCATCGAAGCACACGCGCTTCGAATCGAGATGGAAGAGCAGGATGCGAAAACTTTGGCGATGTGCGACGCCATCCTGCCTGAGCTTCTGGCGTACCTCAAAGAACACAATCCCGAAGCCTATGAGAAGCTAAAAGCCGAGCTTGAAGAAGAAGAAGAAGACTAAAATTTTTATAAATACGGAGACAAAAATGCCGAAAGCAAAGAAGAAACTATCGAAAAACGCAAAAAATGCCCTTAAAATACTGGCAGACTCAAAGCTTCTAAACGTTTCGAAAGCGGCAAAGGACGCGAAAGTTCCGCACAATTCAAAATCGTCCGACAATTTGCCGAAACCGACCGCCGCGATTAAACCGCGACCGGACAAAAAACGCGGTTGATTAAAAATTAAAACAATATGAAAAACAACTTACGAATGATGTTTATACCTGTCGCGCTCGTCGTCATTTTCGGCTGCGCGGGCGTGTGTTTCGGGCAGAAAGAGACGATTGCCGGCGGTTACAGCCCGATTTCGAAGGACAATGCCGGAGTCATCGCGGCGGCAAAATATGCCGCGAAAACGCAGGGCAAAAAGATGCGCGCCGTCATCAAGCTCGTTGCCGTCAAACAAGCCGAAACGCAGGTCGTCGCGGGACAAAACTATCGTCTCTGCATGGAAGTTACGATTAAAACGAAAGGCGCAAAAACCGCCGAAACAAAAAATATACAGGCGGTCGTTTTCAAAAATCTCAAACAAAAGCTTTCGCTGACAAGCTGGGAAGAAGCCGTCTGCCTTCAACTGGCGATGAACGACCGCGTAATTCCCACAAAAACTCCGTAGTATAAAAAAAGCGGCTCCGGGCGAATAGTTTATGCCCGGAGCTTCCTCACAGTCGCAGGTGTTTTTTCCGATTCTCCTTCATAGGAGATGCTTCGAAAATACTATGAAAACCTGTCCGATATGTAAAACTTTATATTCTGACGATACGCTGAATTTTTGCCTTGAGGACGGCGCGCTTTTGTCTGACGGCTCGATGCCGACGGAATATTTGTCTAATGAGTCAGCCGATTCGCCTGAGACGGAGATTCTTATGCGGGTTGCGAACGCGCGAAACTTAACCTCAAATCAGGACAAGCCCGACACCGCGCCTTCGTTTGCACCGACCTTGCCCGATGTTTCTCAAAAGACATCTGCAAACCCGCTGCCTGCCGCTTCGAATAAAAAATATTTAGCGATTATCGCCGCAACGTTATGTCTCGGAATTTTAGGCGGTTTGTTAATCGCATTTAGTTTGAGCAAGCGAACGAACGGGACGAACGCGGCGACGAATTATAATTCGGGCGTTTATTCCTTAACAAATTCCGCAAATAATTTGGGCAATTATACATCGACAGATACGGCTAATAACGCATTTTCAAATTTCAGCTCTAATTTCGCAAACAATTTTAATTCCGCCGAAACCAATCGAACAAACGCTTCGAATTTCAGCCTCGACGGAACGTGGAAAGGAACGTTCGGCAGCGCATTTACGCCTTCCACATTGAACATACAACACGACGGCGGTGCAAATTTTTCCGCCACTCTAAGCAGAGAAGACGGTGCGGTCATCGCTATCACAGGCGAAATAAATTATGAAAAACTAACCGTTTCGATGAAAGAAACCGAAATAATTAAACAGCCCAAAAACGGATTCTGGTCTTTAGGAAAAAACACCGGCGAAATCTCCAAAGACGGCAAGACAATGAAAGGACGCGGCTCTTACAGCGACCCCAACGCCACTTATCCATGGTCGTTTACAAAAAAATAGTTCGATAGAGAATTCGCGCTCTAAAAAGGAGCGCCACTATTGCTGCGTAATATCTGCCGCACCTTTAGCGCGGGATTTTCTTGTTTAATCTGTTCCTGTAGTTTCGCCACAGGCTACTTTCTTTTCGTGTCTCCGGCACAAAACAGATTGCCACATTAGCACGCTTATTCTTTTTTATTGCATGGGAATCGAGTGAAAGAAACCGAACAAATACTATGACGGAAATGATTAATCATCTGCCTGCGGAACTCGATAATGAGACGGTTATTTTTTCTTACGGCTCTCTGCTTGCTCATGAAAAGCTCAGAGAGCTTTTTAGCGCGCGCGGAGAATTTAAAATACTCGAAACAGGCGCTGCGGCGGAAGCTGTAGAGTTAGTCAAACATAATCCGAAAGATATTGTTATTTTGAAAAACGTTTGTCTGGAAAACGTCAGAGTTACAATCGTAACCGAAACTATTCTGCGGCGCTGGTATAAAAATAGCGGCGGCGAGATTCGGGAGCTTATCGACGCGGGCGTAACTTCGCCGGAGATTCCCGAGGCTTTATTTTTATACGCGCGTCCTGCCGGATTCGTAGAAAAGGGCAGAACGCTTAACGGCGGGCTGATTTGTAATTTGAGCAAAGATGAGATTCTCATGCTCGATAAATATGAATTTGAACCTGTGCTCATCCGAACGCGCGCGCCGGAATTGAAAATCGGCGACCGCAATTTTATTCCGAAATACATTGCTTTTTATGCCGGTAACGTATCGCCCGAAGATATAACTTCGGAAGAAAAAGCCGAAAGAGCGAGACTGCTCGGCTTAAACAGAAAACCGGGCGCGCCGAGTCCTCAAGCCAGATGGCGAAAAGATGTTCGTCGTAAATAACCATTTTTAAGAAAATTCCTGCAAGAAACTTTTCTCTCACCCGTTCTTTTTTCAAATCTTGAAAGTTAAGGGGAATTTCTTATGAGAAACAATGTCTATAAAATAGTTTTGCTTTCCGTCGCTCTGATTTTGTTTGCCGTCGCGCTTTATGTTTACCGTCCTTCGCAGAATAAACTGACGCGCATTACGGTCGTCGGCGATTCGCAGGCGAAAATTGCGCCGGACACCGCGTTACATTTTCCGTTGTAACGCAGGGCAAGCAGGCGCTCGACGCGCAGCAGCAAAACGCGAAGAAAAGCGAAGCGGTACAGGCGGCGGTCGAATCCGTTACCAGTGATTCAAAGGCGGAAGTAAAAACGAGCGGTTATAATTTATCGCCCGAAAGAGATTACAGCTCCGAAGGCTTGCCGAAAATTGCGGGCTATGAAGTTACAAATACCGTTACGGTTTCGATAAAGGATTTAACACAGGTCGGCGCGGTGATTGACGCGGCGACGAAAGCGGGCGCGAACAGCGTCGAAGGCATCGCGTTCGTCGTCGGCGAGGCAAGTCCCGCGCAGGGTGACGCGCTCGCGCTGGCGACAAAACAGGCGATGGCGAAAGCCGAATCGATTGCCAAATCGTTAAACGGTCGCATCGTCCGCGTCGTCGAAACGGACGAAGGCGGCGCGCCGGTTGGGCTTCAACCGGTGGCGACACCTTATTCCGAAGCCAAAATGATGTCGAACACCGCCGCTAACGTGGCTTATTCAACGCCCGTTCAGGCTGGCTCGCTCAACGTCCGCTCGCAGGTCGTTCTGGTGGTCGAGGTGGAAATATAAAACAATTACGAATTACGAATGTCAAAGATGTTTTCTTTAATTCGTAATTCGTAATTCGTAATTGTCTTCCCCTTTGCTTTTTCAAATTTAAAGCGCGAAAATGAGGCTGGATTTATCTAGCCTTTTTTATTTGGGAGAAACTATGAAAGACACTCGTTTGAAGTCATTGTTTGTGGTTTTTGTTCTGTCTTTGATTTGTCTGATTCCGCAATTTGTTCCGGCGCAGCCGACCGAGGCGCAGAAAGAATTGACGAAATATATCGCCGATAAATACACAAAGCGCGAGATTATGGTTCCGATGCGCGACGGCGTGAAGCTTTTTACGTCGATTTACGAGCCGAAAAATAAATCGGAGAAATACCCGATTCTGCTGCTTCGCACGCCTTACACGGTCGCGCCTTACGGCGAGACGACCAAAAATGTTTTAGGTCCTTCGGCGGCTTATGCGCGCGAAGGTTATATTTTTGTTTATCAGGACGTGCGCGGGCGCTGGATGAGCGAAGGACAATTTGAAGATGCGCGTCCCGACATTGCCAACAACACGCCGCAGCAGATTGACGAATCGACCGACACATACGACACGATTGACTGGATGATAAAAAACATCCCGAACAACAACGGGCGCGTCGGAACTTACGGCATTTCCTATCCGGGCTTTTATGTTTCGGCTGGCTCGATTGATTCGCACCCGGCGCTGAAAGCCTGTTCGCCGCAGGCTCCGATTGGCGACTGGTTTATGGGCGATGATATGCATCACAACGGCGCTTTATTCTTAGCGCAAAACTGGTCGTTTTTTCGCGGCTCCAACGGACAGCCGCGCCCCGTTCCGACTTCGACCGGCGATTATCTGAAAAAATGGAATGGAAGGCAGACGCCCGACGGCTACAACGCTTTTCTCGAAGAAGGAGGACTCAAGGAAATCGCCGATTCTTACGAAAAAGGTCTCGGCATCCGCATCAAATTCTGGGACGAAATGATGGCGCATCCGAATTACGACCAGTGGTGGAAAGACCGAAATATTCTGCCGAAGCTGAAAAACGTCAAATGCGCGACGATGACCGTCGGCGGCTGGTATGACAACGAGGATTTATACGGCGCGCTCAATACTTACCAGCACATCGAGCGGCAGAATCCGAATATTCCGTTTAACGTTTTAGTGATTGGACCGTGGGACCACGGCGGCTGGGCTGGACGCGACGGCGATTGGCTCGGCACGGCTTATTTCGAGCAAAAGACCGGGCAGTTTTATCGCGAAAGCTTTGAGATTCCTTTTTTCAATCATTTTCTGAAGGACAAAGGCGATATTTCGCAGATTAAGGAAGTAAATCTCTTCGACACAGGCTCGCACGAATGGCGCTCGTTTGATAAATACAATCCGAACGGCACGACTGAAACGATGTTTTATTTTGGCTCGGAAGGCAGGCTTTCGACGACGAAACCGCCGATGAGCAAAGCTCTGTTTTACGACGAATACGTTTCAGACCCGTGGAATCCGGTTCCTTACACGCAGAAAATCACTTTTGGTTATCCGCGCGATTTTATGACCGAAGACCAGCGATTTGTCGCAAATCGCCCGGACGTTCTGGTTTATCAAACCGACATTTTGACCGAAGATATTACGGTCGCGGGCGACATCAAACCGGAATTGTATGTTTCGTCAAGCGGCACGGATTCGGATTTTGTCGTGAAATTAATCGACGTTTTTCCCGACGATTACAATTTCCCTTTGACCGGAAAAAAACTGCCGAACGGGCAGGACGAAAGAATCAAGCCGCCCGATAATTTTGTTTCGAGCGTATTTCAGCCCGGCGGTTATCAAATGCTTCTGCGCGGCGAGCCGATGCCCGCGCGTTTCAGAAACAGCTTTGAAAAAGGCGAGCCTTTAAAGCCGAACACGCCGACAAAAGTTTCATTTGTCATGCCGGGCGTTACGCACACATTCAAAAAAGGTCATCGCATAATGGTGCAGGTTCAAAGCACATGGTTTCCGCTTGTCGCGCGAAATCCGCAGAGATTTGTGCCGAATTATCAGATTGCGACGGCAAAGGACTTTCAGAAAGCAACGCAGAAAGTTTATCGTTCCAATGTCTTCGTCTCGGGCGTCAAACTTCCGGTTCTGAAATAACGATTTAAGATTCAAGATTTAAGATTCAAGATTTAAGATTATAAGATTCCGTATTCAATCTTGAATCTTGAATCTTAAATCTTAAATCGAGACACTTTTACTTCGCGCGTGTTTCCGCAAATTAAGTTTCAATTCAAATGAACAAATATCTTTTGCCTTTATTTCTTTCGGTTTCGATTTTTACTCTGTCGTCGTGTTATAAAAGTTCCGACACGACTTCGGTTAAATCTACTCAAACATCAGATAAATCTACGCCTTCAACTGATAAATCCGTTCAGCCCGGCGCGTCGCCCGCAAAAAAAGCTGATTTCTCCGGGGCTTTAAACGATTATAATTCCAAAAACTACGCGAAATCCGCCGTTGGTTTTCAGGAAGTCGTCAAAGACGACACGGAAAATCGTGAGGCGCATTATTATCTCGGAAAAAGCTTGCAGAATCTGAAAAAAGACGACGACGCGATAAAGGCATTTAAGGAAGCGGTTAAATTAAAGCCCGACTACGCCGAGGCAAACTACGAGCTCGGGAATATTTATTACCAGCGGAAAGATTACCAAACTTCGCTGCCCTTTTACGAACAAGCCGCAAAAACCGATTACGGCTCGACCGCGATTGCGTCGGCGCTCGGCGACAATTATCGAATGCTCAGAATGCCTCAATATTCTATCGTGCAGTATCAAAAGGTAGTCAGCTACGAGCCGGAAAACGCCAATGCTCATTACAATCTGGGTTTGACTTATGTGGAATTGAAAAATAATATCGCGGCGCGAACCGAGTATCTGACGCTTTTGAAGCTCGACAAGAATCTGGCGAAGAAACTTGGAGCTTTAATCGGCGAATGATAAAAAAGTGCTTGCTATTAAAAGCCGTTTTGAAGTTTAATAGATAAAATTTCCCGCGATTTTGAAATCGCATCTTTGCCTTACGTGAGAGGAGTAAAAATTTTAATGAAAAAATATTTGTTGCCGGTTTTGTTCTGCCTGTTGGTTGTTCCGGCGGCTTTCGCGCAAACAGCCGGAAGCAACGTAAAACCGAGCGCGACGGTTCAGCAAGACCCGTTTGGCAAATTGTTCCGGCAGGCGATGGACCATCTTGAAGACGAAGAATATGCCAAAGCGGCTCAGGCTTTCCAGCGCGCTCTGAAAATAAATCCGAAAAGCGCCGAAGCCTTTTACCGGCTCGGAAGCTGTTACTATGAGCTTTCGCTTTATCTGGAAGCAATCAACGCTTACGGCGAAGCGATTAAGTTAAAACCCGATTATTACGAAGCGGTCGTTTATCTCGGCAACGCGCTCGACTATGACGGGCAGTATGCCGCCGCCGTCGAAATGTATAAAAAAGCCATTGCGCTCAAGCCAACCGAATGGCAGCCGTATTATGAACTCGGCATCGCGCAATACAATCAGAAATTGTACGACGAGGCAATTCAATCTTTCCAGGATTCGCTCAAGCGCGACGCGACGCTTGCAAGGACGCATTATTATCTCGGCGATTCTTACCGGATGAGCAGGCGTTTTGCCGAAGCGATTAAGTCTTATCAGGAAACTATCCGGCTCGACCGCGAAAACGAGTTGGCTTATTACGGTCTCGGTCTGGCGTATGTCGGGCAAAGCAACGTCGTCGCCGCGCGGCAGCAATACGATAAATTGCGCGCGATGAACCCGGACTTAGCCGCGCAGCTTCTCGAAGAAATCAATAAAATCTCGCTTGCCGCGTAAACCGAAACAAAGTATCTCCAAATATTAAAAGCCGTTTCCTTGCAGATTCGGCTTTTTAATTTTTCCTTTTTAGTTTTTCGGACGCGAATCTGCTAAGTTTAGTTTTGTAAAATTAATTATCCGGAGCTTTATAAATTATGCCTTCGACTTCGATTGCCTGCGGCTTGCTGCTGATTCTGGTTGGAATAATCGGTTATGTTTACGGTCTGACAAACAATTCCGCCAGCATAACCGCGCTGATTCCCGCGTTTTTCGGAATTGTTCTGATTATTCTTGGATTTCTTGCAAAATCAAAAGAAAATCTGCGAAAACACCTGATGCACGGCGCGGTTTTGATTGGACTTCTCGGATTTATTCTGCCTTTGGGGCGACTGCTCTCGAAAATCAGCTCAATCACGCTTTCGGCGGCTGTCATTTCGCAAATCGCGATGGCTTTGATTTGTCTCGTATTCGTGATTTTATGCGTCAAATCCTTCATCGACGCGCGGCGAAATGCGTAAAGATATCAGATGCCAGATGTCAGATGTCAGCGAAGAAAGAGATTTCCTTCCTAACTGACATCTGACATCTATCATCTGACATCTGCCGCCACAGGCAATTTTATCTCGACAATCAAGCCTTTGTCGGCGTTTCTTGCCTTTATCGTTCCCTTGTGCGCGTCAACGGCGCGTTCGGCGATTGCCAAGCCCAGACCGATGCCGCCGGTTTTGCGCTCTCTGGCTTCGCCGACGCGGTAAAACGGGCGAAAAAGATTTCCAAGCTCGTTTTCCGGCACGCCTTCGCCAAAATCCCTGACGATAATTTCCGCGCGCCCGCCGCCGTTTTTCAGCGAAATTTCAACCGTCGTGTCCTTTTCGGTGTATCGGACGGCATTGCGCAAAACGTTTTCTATCGCGCTTCGCAAAAGATTTTCGTTGCCGAAAACGCGGACATCGTGATTTTCCAGAATTTTAACCGATTTGCCCTTCGCCTGTGCTTCAAAATCCGCGTCGGCGGCGACATTTTCGACAAGCTTTGAAAGATTAACATTATGACGGCTGAAATCCTGCGCGCCGCTTTCCAATTTCGAAAGCATCAAAAGCCGCCCAATCATTTCGTTCAGGCGATTCGATTCGTTTTCGATTCTTTCAAGCATCGGCGCGGTCGCGGCATTATTCGATTTTTGTTTGGCAAGCTCAAGCGCGACATTCAAACGCGCCAGCGGCGAGCGCAGCTCGTGCGAAATGTCCTGTGAAAGACGCTTTTGCGAATAAATAAGATTCTCGATTCTCTCAGCCATATCGTCAAAATCTCTGGCGAGACTGGCAAGTTCGTCGTGACGATTGCCGACATCAGCCGCAACACGCGCCTGCAAATCGCCTTCAGCAAGTTTTTTCGTCGCTTTTCTCAGTTTCCCGATTGGCGACGAAAGATAACGCGCGAGACCGAAACAAAGCAGCCCGCCGGTTAAAATAACCGCCAGAATCTGCGGAATCCGGTTCGTGATTTCGGAAAGCAAAGATGTCGGCGGCGGACGCTTTAGCTGCATTACATAAACAAAATTCGCGCCGTTTTTGCTCGATATTTTCCTTGCCGCGATAATCTGGTCGGGCAGTCGTACAAATTCGACCGTCTCGCTTTGCAGAGCCGTAGTCAAAAGATTTCTTGCTTCCTGAGAACTTTCATTTCCGGCAATTTTTCTTAAGTTTTCATCAAAAAAACCGATTGCATTTATTCTTTCGGGATTTTTGCTGCGATTTAAATATTCCTCTAAGCCTTTTTGACCTTCATTGTCATAAATTTGCATCGCCGTCTGCGAATTTAAATTAGCCGCTTCACCGACAAAAATCTGCCACTGCCGAACCAGCGGCTCGGTTTGCGTTGACCAGTTAACAATCGTCAGCGCGGCGACGACCAGAGCGATTGAAAGCCAGAACCAGAGAAAAATTTTAAGAAATAAACTCATTTCATTTATCATTTAACATTTAACATTTATCAATTTTTTTCTGATAAATGATTAAATGTTAAATGCCCAATGTATAGATGTATCCGACCGAGCGAATCGTCTTGATGCGGTCTTCGTCGTCGGCGCGCGTCCCAAGTTTTTTTCGCAGATTGCTGATGTGCATATCGAGACTCCTATCATATGGCGAAAGCTTTCTGTCGAGAACCGTCTCGCTCAAATCTTCTTTTTTGACGACTTTTCCGGCTTCGCGCAGAAGCGCGACGAGCAAATCGAATTCGACGGCGGTTAAGCCCAAATCTTCGCCGTTTCTTTTTGCCGAACGTGCCGCAATCGAAATTTCAACGTCTTCGACCTGAATTTTTTCATTCGAAATCGGCGAAGTTTCTTCCGTTTCGGTCATGCGCCGCAAAATTGCGCGGATTCTCGCGACCAGCTCGCGCGGATTAAACGGCTTCGGCAGGTAATCGTCAGCGCCGATTTCCAGCCCGACGATTCTTTCCATATCGTCGCCGCGCGCGGTCAGCATCAGAACCGGAACTTTCGACGTTTCGCGCAGGCTGCGGAGCACGTCGAAACCGTTCATTTTCGGCAGCATCACGTCCAGAGTTATCAAATCGTAATTTCCCGACCTCGCTTTTTCCAAACCGCTCGCGCCGTCGTGAACGGCTTCCGTTCCAAAGCCTTCTACCGCCAAATATTCCGAAACAAGCTCGCAAAGCTCCTCGTCGTCGTCAATCAAAAGTATTTGATTCATAATTTTTAGATTTTACGCCAAAAAAGTTCGTTTTGCGCGCGCTTTTACAATTCTTTACATTACTTCACGATAATTCGACATTCGCGCGGGCGGAAAATTCGTCTTAGACATTGAACGCGGCGAATGCGGCGTAAAATTCATGGAGAATTTATTCAGGAGAAAAATGAAAAAAATTATATTTGCAATCTTAGCCATATCGGTATTAGCTCTCGGAGCAGTTTTTGTAACTGCTCAAAAGGGAGAAACGAACAAGGGAAAATTTAAAAAGGACTTCGGCGGACGCGGCGGCGGCTTCGGTCGAATGGCGGAAAAACTTAATTTGAGTGACGAGCAGAAAGCGCAAATCAAACAAATTACCGAAGCCGAAAAAACCAAAGTCGAGCCGATTTTCGCGGCGCTCAAGGAAAATCATCAAAAGCTCGAAGATTTAACCGCCGACGGCAGTTTTGACGAAGCAAAAGTGCAGGCGCTTGCGACGGAACAAGGCACGCTTTCCGCACAACTTATCGTCGAAAAAGAACGAACAAAATCGCAGATTTTCCAGATTCTGACACCTGAACAGCGCGAACAGGCGAAACAGTTGAAAGAAAATATGAAAGATAAGTTTAAGGACGGCTTCAAACGTCGCGGCGATAAAAAGAACTCCGACACCTCAAACTAACCTCAACTAAAACCGCAAGAAAAGGCTTCGTAAGAAATTCTTACGAAGCCTTCCACATTTAATAACTTTTCGCATATAATCAGCGTATAAAGACAAAATGCCTACAACAATAACCGAAATCGAGGACACAGAGCGCAACAAACGCATTTTGCGGGTCGAAGGCTCGATGACCAGGGACGACGCCGTTCTGCTCGAAAAAATCGCGCTCGATATGCGCTCGCACACGGGTGAGAATCTGACTCTCGATTTAGCCGACCTCGATTTTCTTGACAGCGAAAGCGCGCCGATTCTAAAAAGAATGGAGAGCGAACACGGCTTTGAAATCGAAGGCATCCAGATTTTCCTGCAAACCATCATCAACGAAGTCGAAAACCGGAGTGCAAATTAGCCACGAACGAACACGAAAGAGCACGAAAATAATTTTGCCTTTATTTCGTGTCTTTTCGTGTTTGTTCGTGGCTAATTCTTCTTCCAATTTGACAAGTCTCATCATAAAAAACCACAATTCTCTCAAATGAGAATCGAAAAAATTGCCGAAATCGTCGGCGGAAAATTAAACGGCGAAATCGAGACGGAAATCTCCGGCGTCGCCGCGCTGGAAAAGGCTCAAACAGGCGAAATTTCATTTGTCGAGAAAACTGATTTTGCCGAAAATGCTAAAACCACAAACGCTTCCTGCCTGCTCGTTCCCGAAAATTTCGATGCCGAACTTTCCTGCCCGTTTATTCGCGTAAAAAATCCGAAACTTGCTTTTGCCCAAATTGCCGGAGAGCTTCACCCTTATAAACGGCGCAGAGGCGGCTGGCACGCAACTTCCGACGTTTCCAAAACTTCGGATGTTCGGGCGAGTTTTATCGGCGCGTTTGTTTCAATCGGCGAAAATTCATACGTCGGCGAAGCTTCGGAAATTCATGACGGCGTAAAAATCGGCAAGAATGTCTCAATCGGCAAATGCGCGATAATTCATCCGAACTGTGTGATTTACGACGATGTTACGATTGGAAGCGAATGCGTAATTCATGCCGGAACGATTATCGGCGCGGACGGATTCGGCTTTGTACGCGACGCTGAAAAGTATGTAAAATTCCCGCAAATCGGAACTGTCGTAATCGAAAATAGTGTCGAAATCGGCGCAAATTCCTGTATTGACAGAGGCGCGCTCGGCGAAACTTTTATTGGCGAAGGAACAAAAATAGACAATCTCGTCCAAATCGCGCACAACGTCCAAATCGGCAAACGCGTGATTATCGCCGCGCAGACCGGAATTTCCGGCAGCACGATTATTGAAGACGACTGCGTTATCGGCGGTCAGGTCGGCTTCGGCGACCACGCAAGAGTTTTAAGCGGCGCGATTATCGGCTCGCAAGCCGGAATTTTGCCCGGAAAAATCGTCCGCGCCGGCGTCTGGTGGGGAACGCCCGTCCAGCCGCTCGACGAATATAAACGGCAGAACGCGCACGTCAAAGGAATCGGGCGATTAAAGGAAGAAGTTAAAGAGCTGAAACGACAGCTAAAGGAAATGAAAAAGTGATAAGGAAGCAAAGACTTATCGCTTTTTCACGTTTCGTTATTTTATGATTTACCGCATTCTGGCTGATTTAATATTAACGGCGCATTTCGGCTTTATAGTTTTCGTAATCTTCGGCGGCTTGCTGGTTTTGTATCGACGGTTTGTTTTATGGCTTCATCTGCCCGCGCTCGTTTGGGGAATTTTAATCGAATTTTTCCGTTTAACCTGTCCGCTCACTACACTCGAAAATTATCTCCGTCAGCTCGGCGGCGAAGACGGCTACGAAGGCGGATTTATCGAGCATTACGTCTCGGCGCTCGTGTATTGGCAAATGACCGCACAGAGGCAGATTTTACTCGGCGTCGTGCTTATCGCATTTAATCTGTTGATTTATTTTTTTGTATTTCAAAAGTCGCGAGCCCGTTTTACCGATTTATAAAATTAAAGTTTCTTTTCACATTTGTCTCTATTTTCTTGACTTGCTTTGAGAAAGAGAGTAAAAATGAGGCACACTTTTTACTGATTAAATTAATATGACTTCTGAAGAATATATGACAGCCAGAGTGCAGGAGCAGTTTGAATGGTACGAAGCCAAAAGCGTCCAGAGTAAAAATCGCTACCACTATCTGCGCATCGCGGAAATTGTTGCCGCCGCATTAATTCCATTTTTAAGCGGTTTGACGCTCAGCGTCGATAATTTTAAGTACACAGGCACAATTATCGTCGGCACTCTCGGTATGATTGTAACAATTCTCGCGGGCGTTCTGAGCCTGCGGCGTTTTCAGGAAAACTGGATTGAATACCGGAAAACGGCGGAAAGCCTGAAACGAGAAAAATATCTTTTTGAGACGCAGGTAGAGCCTTACAACGGCGACAATCGCTTTAATCTTTTCGTCCAAACGGTAGAATCTTTGCTCGCCAAAGAAAACACCAACTGGGCACAAAATATGTTGAAAGCACAGTCAGAAAAACCTGATAATAAAAAATAGATTCTTTTTAATCTTCGGAGCGAAAATTATTTAACCGTCTTTCCCTTTGCATCACAACCGCAATCCGAGCCGCAGCCGCTTTTCGGTGAAAACGATTTCGCCTTCCGCCAGAAATTTCTGCCGACATAAAGCAGAGCGACGCCAATAATTATCGCAACAATGATGATTTGCCAGTTCATTTTTTTAACCGGGAAACGAGATGTAAGAACTTAGAATCGATTTTACTTCTCACTTCTCACTTTTTAACCGAATCCCATCAAACGCCCGCCCTGAAATGTCAGGAATGCCGCAAAATATGCCAGAGCCGTCATATATCCGACCATAAACAGCGTCCACGTCCACGAATTTGTTTCGCGGCGCACAATCGCGATTGTGGACATACACTGCATTGCAAGCACGAAGAAAACCATTAAAGTCAGAGCCGTAAGCGGCGTCCATGCAGGCGTGCCGTCCGGCTTTTTTGCGTCTTTGACGGCTTGAATCAGCGTTTCATTTTCGGCGTCCGCATCTTTTCCGACGTTATAAATAATGCTTAAAGTCGAAACCAGAACTTCTCTTGCCGCAAACGACGCAATCAGCGCGATGCCGATTTTCCAGTCAAATCCGAGCGGCTGTATGACCGGCTCGATTATGCGCCCGAGCTGTCCGGCATAGCTGTTCTGCAATGCCAGACTTTGCTTTTCTTCCTCTATTTTTTTCCCGTCTTCCAGCGAACAGCCGCAATCGTCAGAAGCCTGAACGACCGGAGAATTCGCGTTTTCAGTCTCCGCATTTCGCGGAAAATACGTCAGCGACCAGAGAATAATCGAAATCGCCAGAATGACCGTTCCGGCGCGTTTGACGAACATCCAGCCGTTGTTGAACATATTCTGGAAAACGGCGCGAAAATTCGGCAGGCGATACGGCGGGAGCTCCATTACAAAAGGCGGCGGCGGCGATTTGAGCAAAGTTCTTTTCAAAATAAACGCGATAATAATCGCGACGATAATGCCGAGCGCGTACATCGCCAGAATCAAAACCGCGCCGAGCGAGATAAACCCGAAAACAGTCTGCCCCGAAAAAAACGTCGCAATCATCAGCGTGTAAACCGGCAGGCGAGCCGAACAGCTCATAAAAGGAGCGACCAGAATCGTCGCCAGCCTGTCTTTCGGGTTTTCAATCGTACGCGTCGCCATAATGCCCGGAATCGCGCAGGCAAAACTGCTCATCAAAGGCAGAAAAGCTTTGCCGTGAAGCCCGACGCGGCTCATCAGCTTATCGAGCAAAAACGCGGCGCGCGACATATAACCCGTGTCTTCGAGCAGCGAGATAAACAAAAATAAAAGCAAAATCTGCGGCAGAAAAACCAGTACGCCGCCGACTCCGGCGATGATTCCGTCAACGATTAAATCGGTCAAAATTCCTTCGGGCATTGCCGCGTGAGCAAAATCACCGAGCGCGCCGAAGCCTTTTTCCAGCAAATCCATCGGTAGGCTCGCCCACGAAAAAATCGTCTGGAAAACAAGCAGAAGAATGGCGATTAAAATAACCAGCCCGAAAAATTTATGCGTCAGAATGCGGTCGATTTTTTCCGAAACGCTTCTTTCGACCGTGTTTTTCGGCTTGACCGAATCCTGGTAAACGTCCGAGATAAAATTATATCTGGCGAAGATTTTTTTATTGACCGCCGCGTCGTCCGTCAGGCTCAGGTGAATGTCTTCTTCATCGACCGGTTCGGGAAAATCGCTAAGCCATGAGAGCTTTGGGATTTCGTGTTTCAGCGCCGCTTTCAGCGCGGCTTCGGCAAGCTCCGCGATGCCTTCTTTTTGCGTCGCTTTTACACGGACAACCGGAATTTGCAGGAGTCTGGAGAGTTTATTCGTGTCGATTTCGAGACTTTGCTTCTCCGCCGTATCAACCATCGTCAGGGCGATAACGACCGGAATGTGATATTCGAGAAGTTGTGTTACGAGATAGAGATTTCGTTCGAGATTGGTCGCGTCAACAACGGCGATAACGACATCGGGCTTTGCCAAATCACGAATTTTTCCGGTCAAAACGTCGCGGGCGATTTGCTCGTCGAGAGACGTTACGTCGAGACTGTAAAGCCCGGGCAAATCTATCAGACGCGCCGCGTGATTTTCCAGTTTCCACGTTCCTTCTTTTCGCTCAACCGTAACGCCCGGGTAATTGGCGACTTTCTGCCTGAGTCCGGTAAGAGCATTAAAAAGCGTGGTTTTACCGGCATTCGGATTTCCGGCGAGAGCAATGAGAAATTGGTCTTTGGTCTTTGGTCTCTGGTCTTTGGTCGGAGCTTCAGCCGACGTTTGACTTTGAGCTTTGAGCTTTGAGCTTTGAACTTCTGTTTTCATTCGCTGACTTCTATCGCGTCGGCTTCGGATTTTCGCATCGCCAGATGATAGCCGCGCACGCGAACTTCCAAAGGATCGCCGAACGGCGCGGATTTAATTACACGAACCGACACGCCGGGAACGACGCCCATTTCCATCAGGCGTTTCGTGACGGCGTTGTTCCCTTTTACCGAAACAACTTTTGCTTTCGCGCCGATTGGAAGATTTGTTAAGGTCATAAATTTTTCCCTTTGCCGTTATTTTTCAATTCACAGGCTAGTAAATTGTAAGCTAATTGAAATCAAATTTCAATTTCAATAGATGATTTTAGCGAATTATCGGAAAATTCACTAAAGAGACACGGAGAACATAGAGTTTTTTAAGAAAAGTTAACCGAGGATGAAAGGGACAAACAGGGATAAATAATTTTTTATCCCTTTCATCTCCTTCATCCCTGTTAATTTTTCCTCTGTGTCATCGATAGTGAAATAAATTATTTCGGCAGAACTGATTTCTCGGAGATAAGGTCGGCTTGATAACCGCCGAGCGTGAAACGCAGTGGCAGGCGTTTGTCATCCGTTCCGAGCCAGAGGCGCAGATTCAAAGCGTCAATCTGCGGATTTCCGGTCGTTACGGAAATAAGCTGCGCGGCGATTTTTTCGCCTTTCAGGTTGATAATATCGGCATTTGAAGGTCTGAGAATAAAAATATTCGCGTCTGAGCCGAGAAAAACGGCGACGCGCGTGTCATTAACCGGATTATTCGGGTCTTTGCTCGGCTTTAGATTAAACGCGCGAATCGCGTATGCAAGCGATAAAATGCTGTGCGTCCCGACCGGAATTTCCACCTGTTTTGTTCCGTTAGACATCGCGAATCCCGATTTCTGGTCAAACTGCACAACCTGATTGTATGAAGCAAACAAACCGCTGAATTTGAGTGAAATCTGCTGCGGCGCGAGCGTTTCGGGATTGACCTGCGCCGTGATGCTGTCGTTCAGATGCAGAATCTGCTGTCCCGGCTGCGTTTCCGTAACTATCGCGGTTAAAAGCAAACTATCCGTGCCCGCGAACATTTTGCGCTCTTTGGCTTGAAGCGAAATTATTCCGAGCATCTGCCCGTTCGTCGAAATCTGGTATTCGAGCGTCTCGCCCAATTTGAACGGCATATCGGCGGCAAGCGGCTGATTGTCGATATACGGCGTCGGCGTCGCAACCGGTTTCGGCGTCGCCTGCGGTCGCGGAGTCTGAACGGGCGTCGGCGAAGCGTCGGGCGAAACATCAGGTTCGAGCTGTTGAATTCCGGCAATTTCAGCGCGAAACTCGCCTTTTGCAGTTTTAAATCGAATCAGAACCGGAATCCGGGCATCGTCGGAGCTGAAATTGATTCGAAAATCCGTGATGCCTTTATCTGTAAAAAACTGGCTTTGAACCGTAGAAACGTTTGTATCAAACTCTCCGGCTTCGGTTTTTACCCGCTCAAGCGCCGCCGAAATCAAGCTGACGCTGTAGATTTTTTCGTCTTCCTGCATCGGGAATGTGCCGACTCCGCCGGCGTTTCTCGCCTGGTAAATCAATGTCAGCCAGTCATAGCTCGTCGTCGGAACGATTAGATAATTGTTGATGGTTTCTTTCGGCAAAACGCTCGCATTGGAAGTTTTGCGAATATAAAGCGGCAAACCGGTTTCGCTCGAAGCGTAAGTCGTGCGCGCTTCGTCAAAAAGATAAAAAGCCGAGCTGAAAAATTCTAACGTTTTTATTTTCGACTGAAGCTCGACGGCGTCTTTTTCGCCCAGTTTTCCGCGCGAAACCACGTATATTTCGGCATATGCGGCATTTTTAAATTTATTGAACGAAATGTTATAAGTTATGCGCTCGCCGATGTGAAAAGGTGTTACCGGCACAGTTCGGGCAACGGTCGAATTCTGCGCCGAAACTTTATCGAATGTAAAAACGGCTGAAAATAAAAGGATTAAAAGACAAACGAGCGGCAGATGAGTTCGGAAAAACACAAATTTATCTTTGAGGTTCGGTGTTTGAAGTAATATTTTGTTCATCAACAGTTTACGCCGTTTCAATCTCTTCTAAAATTTTTCGCACAGCCGCGATTTTATCTTCGGCTTGCGTAATTGCGCGCCCGATTACAATATAATCCGAACCGGCTTTGACGGCGTCATTTGGTGTCATTACACGCTTCTGGTCGTCATTCGTTGCAAAAAAAGGACGAATTCCGGGCGTAACGATTAAAAAATCTTTTCTTCCGATGTTTTCTCGAATTGCCCGCGCTTCGAGCGGCGAAGCAACAACACCGTCCAAATCACATTTTGCCGTAAGTTGCGCTAAATTCAAAACTTGGCGTTCGGTTTCTTCCGAAATTCCGACTTCGCGCAAAGTTTCCCGATTTGCGCTCGTCAAAACCGTAACGCCGATAATTTTCGGTTTTGCCAGCTTTTCCCTCTCGCAAACCTCGCGCACGTTTTCAGTTGTTCGACGCATCATCTCGCTTCCGCCGAGCGCGTGAATATTAAACATCCAGACACCGAGCCTTGCGACTTCAATCGAAGCTTTGGCGACCGTGTTCGGAATGTCGTGAAACTTCACGTCGAGAAAAAGTTTTACGCCGTCCGCGACCGTTTCTCTTACGAAAGATGCGCCTGCCGAAGTAAACAGTTGCAAACCGATTTTGAAAGCGCCGACTTCATTGCGCAGCTCGCCGATAATTTCACGCGCTTTTCCGGCGGTTTCAACGTCGAGCGCGACGATTATTTTTTCTTTCGTTTCCGTCATTCGAGATTTTGCTTTTGAAACTTCCGTCATCTTAATCGCTTGTTATAATCTCAATAAATTTCCCGTTTTTCCAAACGTAAGAAACGCCCGCTTTTTCCCAGATTCCGTCAAAAATCGCGTCGGTCCGGTAGCGAAACTTCTTATCGGTATTGTAATCGTAATCTTCCGAGCCTTTTTTCATCAAGACAATGTAATCGCCGCCGTCAAAGCTGAAATGCCTGTAACCTTTTCTACGGCTGACGAAAGCAATAGTCAAACGCCTGTCGCCGATAATTTCGCCTGCTTCGTTCTTCGATTTCCCGTGTTTGATAAGCGCGGCGTAATCCATTTTCCCGTCGCCGTTCCAGTCGCCTTTTACCAGATTTAGTTGATTCGAAAGATTTTTTCCCCGGAAATAATCGGTTATATCCTTCTGAATCGGGGCGGGTTTCCAGCCTTGATAATTTTTATCGAGGAGTTTTTTGCAGCTATCCGGTAACTCGACTGATTGGGCTTGAACATTTGAAAGTGTGATGATTAAAAGAAAGGATAACAGTAATATTCGTTTCATCTTTGTTCTATCTGACTGCCTTAAAAACCTGTTCGCGGAAAAAATTCGTCAGGCGCAGAGAGCCGCCGGTCAAAAGCTTTTTCGATTTTTTGAAATGCAGAAAAGGCAGCGCGCTTTCAAAATCGGGCTGTTTTTTTCCTTTCAGATATTCCAGACACTGCGCTCCGGCTTCCTTCGCTTCGAGCGCCGCCGCGCGCGTGTTTTCGGCGCTTTCCTGATTGTCCAGGTTTTCGTGGACGAGGCTTTGCATAAACCACGCGTCGGCAAATTTGATGTCAATCGACACGGCTTTCTGCAAATTCTGCAAAGCGTTTTCGTATTGCTGAAGCTGAAAATAAATGCAGCCTGCCAGATATAAAATCTCGGCATTTTCTTCGACGCTCAAGGCTTCCTTAAACGCCGCGAGACTTTCAGTCCAGTTTTCCTCAAAAGCCGCGAGCATTCCCCAAACGTAATTTACGCAAAGCGCCGTTTCCTTTTTGTTTGCCAGAATGCTCAGAAGCCTGCGAGCGGTTTCGGCATCGGGTTTGTCGGCTGAAATCGCGCCGAGAAGAAGTAAAACTTTATTGTTCTGCGGCGCGAATTTATACGCCTTTTCCAGATTTTCGACGGCTGACGCGAATTTATCCGTTCGAAAAAGATTTTCGGCAATAAAAATGAGCAGCGGCACGTTTTGCGGCGACAAAAGCAGGGCGCGTTCGAGCGTCATAAACGCCTGTTTTTCCTCGTTTTGACCGAGAAGCTTGATACTTTCCTTTATCAAATGCGTGAAAAGCTCTGCCTGTTTGCTGTCGTGATTGGCGAGAATTTCTTTGAGCAGTCTTCCCTGTTTGTCTTCAGCCTGCCGCTTTTCCTTTTTTTCGTCCCAGATTTCCAGCGTATTCTGGCTCAGTAAATTCGATAAATCGGGATTAATTTTTTCGAGCGTTTCAAAAAAAGACTGCAAAAGCGCGTGGTCTTTTTGAAAAGATTTGGCTTCGCGGCTGATAAATTCATACGCCAGTTTGAGCTGTTCGGTAACTTGCCCGAGCCGCAGCTCAAGCAGAGAAACTCTTTCGAGCAGATGGTCTTCGTAATACGACGGAACGATGCCTTCTTCGTGTCGAATCGAAGGCGGAAACACGACAATCATCAGACGCGTTCCGCACTCGCGGCAAATTGAGCTTCCCGGCTCGTTTGCCGCGCGACATTTCTGACAATAGTAAGAGATGGTGTTCATTAGCTAAATAGTAGCAAAAATCGTTGAAATGATGAATTAGGAACGATGAATGATGAACTGAAGAAACTTGTCTTTACTTCATCATTCATCGTTCATACTTCATCATTTTATTAATCCAAGTCGAGCGGATTCTTAAACGGCACGTCTTTTTCGTCTCCGGCGCGCTTCATCGCTTCTTTGAATTTTTCTTCCAAAAGCCGTTCGCGGTCTTTCTGCGAAGACATTTCCTGCGCAAAAAGCTGTTCGCGCAGCTCTTTTTGTTTATCGAGTCCGCTTCGCAAATCTTCGAACGACCCGAGTATTTTCTTTTTTTCTTCGTGCGAAAGAATCGCGCCCGTCTGCGCGTCAATCGTCAAAGTCGCTTCGCAACACGGACAAATTATACTGAACTTTTCCATAGCACAAAGATTATAATAGTGAAAAGCGAAAAGTGAAAAGTGAAAAGTGAAAGAAATTCATAAGCTATTCACTATTTACTATTCGTTTTTCACTGTTTTTTCTGGTCGTTCGGCACTTTTTTCACTTCGCCTTCGGCTGGTTTAACCGTCGGAAGCTTAACTCCGGCAGCCGACAAAAGCTCATTTGGCGAAGCGACCAGAAACAGCGCGTTTTTATCATACGGCATCTCGATGACTTTTCCGTTTTTCAGAAACAGCTTGATTTTCTGGTTCTGCTGCGTCCGCTCGACTCTCAAAAGAAGCGGGTCGCCCTGAAATTCACGAATTTCCAGAAACTCGTTTTGTTTGCTCATTGTTGACACCATGGTCGAATTATAAGGCGCTGCCACTGCGGCGGGTTTGACTGCGCCGGGTTCTTTATAGTTCGGGGGCGCGTTAACGATTTTGCGATTTACAGCTTGTTGAATATTAAAGTCCGCATTGCCCGGCGGGACATTGGCATTATCCGTATCGACGACGGCAACACTGTTGTTCGCCGCGTTAACATTTGCCGTATTTGAATTCGCCGTATTTACAGGCTTTGTGCCGCTCGTTTCGCTCGAACAGGCGGTAAAAATTATAAAGTTTATAAAAACTGTTAGTAAAATAAATTTCTTCATTAATAACTCCTCAATTTGGCAGTGAGATTTTCCTTGACCGTCTGCCATTCCGACTCAATAATACTGAAAAAAACAGAATCCCGAAACCGTCCTGATTCGGTAATCATATGGTTTCGCAAAGTTCCCTCTTCTTTCGCGCCGATTCGGAGCATCGCGTTGCGCGATTTATCGTTCAAAACATCGGTTTTCAGCTCGACGCGAATGCATTTCCACGTTTCAAAAGCGTGCGTGAGCATCAAAAGCTTCGCCTCGGAATTTATATAAGTTCGCTGCCACGCCGGATTTATCCAAGTCCAGCCGATTTCCGTCTTTCGATTGTTTGCGTCGATATTGCCGAACCGCGTCGAGCCGACGATTTTGTTTTGCGCTTTGTCCATCGTAACAAAAGGAAGAGAAATTCCCTTTTCAAAATCGCTCAACGCCGTTTCAACATAACGCCGCAAATCATCGCGCGTTTTGACGATATTCGCCGTCAATTTCCATAAACTTTCATCCAAACCGACTTCGCAAAGCGCGTCGAAATGTTCAATTTTCAACGGTTCAAGGCGCACGAAATCGCCTGCCAAAATAACTGGTTCAATTTTCATATTTTATTATTTATTCACAAAATTCGGACTTTGCGCGCCGAAGGCGTTCAAAGCTCAAATTCGGTTTAGGTGTCCTCACCTTAAATTTTCTTGTCGGGAAATAGTCCGAGGTCGAATAGTGCTCCGGCAACACAAGTTTCCGTTTCCGGATTCCATTTCATTCCGTCAGCACATTGTTGCCAGGGCGGCGCGGCAAGCAGAAGCCTGTCATTGGGCGAGCCTTTAACATCGACCCAGTGATCCAAAGTGTCATTAATTCGTTTTGTTATCGCTTCGACTCGCCGTACCGCTACGTTTATATCCGGCGCATTGAAGACATAATCTAACACTTTGTTTTGAAAATTAATAAAATCCACACAAAACTTTTTAAACTTAGAGTTATTACATAGGATTAAGCGGTCTTGTAACTTTAATTTTCGTGGATTTGGTATTCTGACGGATGATTTTTTCCACCTTGCCGACTCGGACTTGATTCGTTCTGTCATTTTATTAGCGCGGAATTCAGCCTGATTTTCATCGACCGAATCTAAAACGTAATTCATTATTTCCGTTTCAAATTCATGAAAAGCTTCGCTGAGTTTCTTGTGTCCTAAATCCCGTATAGTTTTTTGTTTTGGCATAAAGTCTCCTTTTTTAATTAAAATTATCGAACATTGAAATCGTGTAAATCTGTTGCTGCTTGTCAAAATAAATAGTTTTACCGTCCGGCGACCATTCGAGACTTCCGATACAATGCATGGAATTCGAGTTGGCGGTTATTTTTTTTGTTTCGGCGGTAATCGTCGATGAAATGTAAATATTGTCTTTTCCATCGCGGCGCGAAACGAACGCGACGCTTTTTCCGTCAGCGGATAACGCCATGCTCAAAGCCGAGATTTTTTCGAATGAATTGATAATTTTATCGCTCCCGCCGGTTGAAATTTGAATGAGCTTTACGTCCGTCGGACTCGCTTTCATCGCGCCTTCGGTCGTTTCAAAAAACAGGCTGTCTCCGTCCGGCGACCAACCGAGAAAACGAAGGCTTTCGGACGTAGAAAAAATTTAACGCGGATTTTTCCCTTCCGCCAGCCAAACTTTCCAAATCGCTTTTTCGCCCGCCGGTGCTTTTCGTTCCGAAACAAAAGCAATCCGGTTTCCGTCCGGCGACCAAATCGGACTGAGAAAAAATATATTCGGATTATCGTTGTTTGTAAGCTTTGTCGTTTCTCCCGTGTCAATCGAAGCCAATTCGACATTATCTTGATTTCGGGGAAGATATGCGACTTTTTTACCGTCCGGCGACCAGTTGAAATGTGTCGTCTGCGCCCTGTCGTAAGGCAGCAGAGCGTATGCGTGAGATGAAACGTCAACTGCCAACTCTTTTTCCGCTCCGCTGACGGTATCGAATAGCCGGAGATTCCATTTCGGTTCGTGTTCGTCCTTCCGGATAAAAGCAATTTGGCGGCTATCGGGCAGCCATTTCGGGTTTTCTCCGCGAAACGAATTTTGATTTTGTTTTTCGCCCAAAGCCCTGACGACAATTAATGATTCTTTCATTTCGGGCGGAGAAAAATTTGATGAATTCGTTTGAAAAGCCAAAAATTTCCCGTCCGGTGAAGCGTCCGTCCAGTATTGGGATTCGGGTTCTGCGGCTGTTGCGAATTCCTCGCCCGTATCCGTTTTTACGCCCCAGATGTCGGATTCATCGCGCCATGTGGCGTAAAAAATCTGAGCTCCGTCAGCCGAAATACCTGTCATTTTATACTCAACGTCGCCTTTCTTAACCTGAACGGGTTCATCTCCGTCCGTATAAGCAAGATTGATTTGATAATTGTTATCGTCCCGAACCGTATAAAAGATTCTTCTTCCGTCAGGATGCCAGAATAGTCTGGTTTCCTCTTCTTTATCATTGGTCAGTCGGGAAGGTTTATCGTCGCCCAGAGGCATTAGCCAAATGTCTTTTTGACCTTCGATTTTATCGCAGAAGGCAATTTGGGTTTCATCAGGCGAGACGGCAAAATGCCGGATTTCCAATTTCGACGGCGGATAATTTGTTATTTGTGAAGTTTCCCTGCTTAAAATATCGAGACGGAAAAGATTGCCTTCAAATTCATAAAATACGGTCGAGCCGTCTTTCGACCAATATCGCGGGATTAAATTTCCCTGTCCGATTATTTTTAACAGCGTCGGCGTGCCGCCCAAAAACGGGCAAATATAAATGCCCGCCTGAGATTCGCGAACGGACACGAAGGCAATTTGCTTGTCGTCGGGCGACCAAATCGGGTTGAAATTTTTCCATTCGTCGCCGGTCAGGCGAATTCCTTCGCCGCCGTCAAATTGTTTGACGAAAAGCGTTTCGGAAATTCCGTCTTTGAGCGAAGAATAGGCAATCAGCTTTCCGTCGTGCGAAGAGCTGTAATTTGAATAACTGCTGCTTCCCAGCGAAGCCCACGAAGTTAATTTTACCGAACGAATCGACTCGAACGAGCGCAGCTTTGAATTTTGTCGAAACTGCCGTATAAAGCCGACCGATAAGACGACCAGCAAAACGGCGGCGGCGGCGGCGAGTGTTTTGAGATTAAATATTTTTGATTTGAGCGGCTTGTCGGACAAGACGTTATTTGCCGGGACGGTTTCCGTCATATCTTCGAGAAATACTTCCTGAATCCGGCGGCGATTTATAAAAATCTCGGTTTCGTTTTCTTCGACGGAAATTTCGCGCACATCGGCGACGAATCGAAAGCCGCGCTTCGGAATCGTTTCGACAAAATTCGTTCCTTCGTCGAATTTCGCCAGCGTCTTTCTGAGCTGCGAGATGTTGAATGAAAGCGCGTTGTCCTCGACAAAAGTATCCGCCCAAATTTTTTCAAAAAATTCGTCCTTGCTGATGACGCGCCCGCGATTTTCGACCAGAAGCGTCAGCGTCTGCAATACTTTGGGAGCAAGATTGACGAATTCATCGCCCGCAAAAAGACCGTTTCCGGTATCGAGCCGAAACACGCCGAACTCATATAAACGCTTATCTGTCAGCAATTTGGAATCGCTCATAAATTCCTCAGAACTTGCTCAAAACTTGCTCAAGACTTTTTTCGGTAACGTGAGAATAATACTCGGTGTCGATTGAAATTTCAACAGTTTTTTTGATTGAAAGATGTTTATGAAAACCGAACGAAAATTATATTTGCGAACCGAAACTTTTGAACAGATTCTAATACGCTCAAAAAGCCTGAAATTAAATTTTCGCGCGGATTCGGAAGATGCAATCGACTCTCCGCAAAACGGCGAGAAATATCGCCTGGAGGTTTACCGGATTGAAACGGGCGGCAAACGAAAAGTTTTTGAATGCGAATTGTCCGGCTCAATCGAAATCATCGAAACGGACGGAAAACTTTAAAGGAAAAATCCGCCGTTTTGTTACACGAAAAAAATAAAAAAAACAAAAGGAGATTTTATGAAAAACCAAAATTACGCAAACAATCAGCGCCGTTCAGCGGCAAATATTCTTTCCCGTTTAATTTTACTGTGCTTATCGCTCATTACGTTTTTGCCGGCGGTCAACGCACAGGAAATCGGAGATTACGTCGTGCCCGTGAGAACCAAAAAATACTCGAAGCTGGCAAATCCTTTGATTAAAAATACCGAGCCGGTCGAAGTTACCATCGTCAACGGCGAAGTTTATCTGCAAGGCGACATATCGCTCGGAAGCGAACAGTTTCTCGACCAATATCAAAATCAGATGGCGGGTTTTGCAGCGGTCGTCAATCCCGGTTTAACCGGAAGATGGGACAATGCAATCGTACCGTTTGTCATCTTAAACGGATTTACGGCGGCGGAAAAACAAACAATTTTCAACGCGATGAATTATATCGCTCAAAACACGCACGTTTGTTTTCGCGCGCGGACGACCGAAGGCTCTTACATCAAATTTAAGAAATACACGGTTGAAAGCTTAGGTTTTTCCGGCGGGCAGTCAAAGCTCGGAAAATGCGTCGTTGACCCCGAGTGCGTCAACGGTCAGGAAATCAAGCTGTCGTTGATTAACGCCGGCACTCTCAGACACGAAATCGGGCATGCCTTAGGGCTCGCGCACGAGCAGCAGCGCAACGACAGAGACCAGTATGTGGAAATTCTCTGGGATAATATCGAAACCGACCAAATCGGCAATTTTGTTCTCGTTCCGTTTGCCGCGACCGATGTTGGAAACTATGATTTCAATTCGATTATGCATTATAAATATAACACCTTCGGCAAAAAGGTAAACGGCGTCAGAAAGCAGACTATCAGGCGAAGAATCAACCCGTCCAACACTAATTTCGGAACTTCCAGCGTATACAGCATCGGCGACATCGCCGGAGTCAACTATATGTATCCGACCGAACAAAATTGTCCTAATATTACGGCTCTCGCTCCCGGCGAATTGAGCATCGGGCAAACCAAAATGTTTATTATCCGCGCCGATACGACTCATAATCTGACCGGAGTTTACATCCGCGAAGGACAAAAATTCGAGTTTACGACGGGAAGCCGTGATTGGAAAAACGGAAATAGAAATACGACCGTCGCCGGTTATCCTTCCAACGATTCGCGTCGTCATTCAAGTATAAGAATGATGGCGATGACCGGCGAGATTTTCTCGCAAAACAACGCTATCTCTTACACGGGAACTTATTTCAGAATCGGCGAAGAAAGAATATGGACGGCGACCGAAACAGGTTATCTCGTAGCGTTTGCCAACGACAATCTGCTTTACTACTGGGACAATTCGGAAGTTGCGAAACTGTATGTCAGGCGAATCGAATAGCGAAAAACTTCCAATTTGAGAATATGGGAAATATCATTTTGATATTTCCCTTTTTTAATCAGCTTTGCTGAAAACCTTAGATTAACCCAAGTTGCCAGTTATGAAAGATTATTTTATTTGCCCGCGAAATACGCGAAAAAACGCCAAAGAAGAAAGAAATCAGTAAAAATTTCGCGCCTTTTCGCGTATTTCGCGGGCAAAATTTCTTAAATATTTATAACTGGCAACTTGGGTTAGATTAATAATATGAAACCGCGAAGCAGCGCTAAATTTATTAATTTATTTCGCTCCGCTTCGTGTTTTTTCGCGGTTCATCTCCTTTTATTTCCTGTTTTTGCGCAAAGCCTTTTCAATTTTATTTGTAATTTTAATTTATCCGTAAACCACGGCGATATTCGTATAGCCGCTTTCCAAATCGCCGCGTTTCGCCTTGACGCGATATTGAACTTTTACGCCCGGAGTCTGGTTTTTGTGTTTATAATTCGAGTTTGTAACCGCGTCAATCATCGTCCAGACGTTTGAATCGCCGATTTTCGCCTCGATAATAAACGTCGTTCCCTGCCGGTTGCCGCTTCTGTTCCATTTCAGCGAATTAGTCCCGTCGGAAGTTCCCGTCGAGACCAAATCCACCGGCGCGGAAGGCGTCGAGCTGCCGAATTTGCTCTCATTGGCGCTTAAACCGAGTTCTTCGATGATGTTGGAAGCAAGTCCGTCGATTCCCTTAAACCCGTTGTTCAGCAAACCGATATCCTTGTTCAAATCCGCCCGCAAATTGCCAACGAGCGCCGTCTGCGCGACCGATTCTTCCTTTTTCTGTTGTTTCAGCGCAAGATTCGTATTAAAAGCCGCTAATTTCGCCTCTAACGCCGAAACCTGCGCGTCGTTTAATTTAAGTGTTGTTTTGTTATCCGATGCCTTGTTGATAAAATTCGCCAGCCAAACGGCAAATTCCGCGTCATTTGATGGATAGATTGTTTTCGCCATCGTATTATCTCCTTTCCAAACATCAGAATCGAGACTTCCGCGTTAGCCGGTAAAACTCAAAACTCCAACTCCGACAGCTTTTTTCCTATTAAATAAAAGTTTTTTGACGGGAAATAATTGTTCTAGCCTAATCTGCAAAAGTTTTTGCACGAGCTTTAGAAGTTTTTAACTGCTCTGCAATACTCTTTGATTGCTCTGCAACTCTTTTAAAACACTCTGCAACAATTTTTTGCCAATCTGCAAAATATTTTCCCTGTCAAAAAACTCCAATTTCCTATCGTTCAAAAGTTTTTTCCCAACAAAAAATCACCGGAAACCAACTAAAAACCTTCAAACGCCGATTTTCGCATCTGAAAAATGAACGGCAAAAATAAATTTTTTGCGCAAATAATCGAAAAAAATTATATTTATGAATAATTTTTCACATTCTGTTCGAAATTTCCCGTTATTTTCCCAATTCTGCCCGGCATCTCGTTACGCTTTCTCTGTCTTGTAAAATATAAGGATGATTTTCAGGTAAAGCTTTTTCATCAATTCTCAACGCTTCTTCGTATAATACCAATGCTTCCTTGTATTTCCCCTGATTTACATAAACACTAGCCAAATTATTCAATCGAAGTGCATACTCAGGATGTTCTTTGCCGATAGTTTTCTCGCCAATCTCTAAAGCCTGTTTGTATAATTCAATCGCTTCGTTATATCTGCCTTGTGAATTATAAACAATAGCCAGATTATTCAATCTAGTTGCATAAGCAGGATGTTCCTTGCCGGTAGTCCTCTCACCAATCTTTAAAGTTTGTTTGAATAAATCAATCGCTTCATCATATCTACCTTGTGAATTATAAACATTAGCTAGATTATTCAGGCGAATTGCATAATTAGGATGTTCTTTACCGATAGTTTTCTCACCAATCCATAAAGCCTCTTTGTATTTCTCAATCGCTTCGTCATATTTGCCTTGTGAACGATAAACAATAGCCAGATTATTCAAGCTACTTGCATAATTAGGATGTTCCTTGCCGATGGTTTTCTCGGTAATTTGCAAGGCTTCTTCATAAAATTGAATAGTTTTTTCATATTGAGCTAAATCATCTTGATAAAGTCCGAATTGATTGCAGATGTAACCAAGATTTTCTGTTGCTAATTCTAATTTTCGCGCTTCTTCAATGAGATTTTCCGTGGTTGACAGGTATTTTTCGTAGATTTTCCATGTTTCGAGGTAAACCCATGGAATTAAATCTGTAAGGACATTAATAACCTCATCGAGAATTTTCTTTTTGGCTTCGGTTTCAAGGTTTAGTTTGATGATTTTTTGGATTGTGCGGTGTGATTGATAGACTGTTTCTTCTTTTTGAAACGGCACATAGACAATTTCGGGAGTTTCTCTTTTTTCGAGATATTCGAAAATCTCGATTTTGGAATTCAGCAAATCGAATCGCTGGAGCTTGCGAAAGGCTTCGGCAAATAATGTTTCTTTTGAAAGCGTCGTTTCCGTCGTTTCGACGATACGAAACAATGTGTTTTTTAAAATTTCTTCGGGAATCTGGTCGGGAAAGCAAAATGCCGAGATTTCTAAAAGTGTGACGGCAAGATGGCTGATGATTCGGTCGTCATTCGATTGATTTTTTTGTGGTTTTATTTTTTCAAAAGAAGTCGAATATGCGATTATTTCGTTTTTATATTGATATAAATCAGTTGAAGCCTCACGCTCGAAATATCTTTGTTCGTTATTTTTTAGCTCTTGGTAAAACGCCGCGTAGGAAACCGGGATTTCCGAAAGATAAGCGCGAAATTTATTGACGACGAACGGCAGTCTGCCGTAATCGTTTAGAATTTTGCGAATATCAGTCAGAGCTTCTGCGGGAATTTCTTCGTGTTTCGCGTCTTTTAGCCCGATATTTCTTTTATAAAGAAAAAGCTCGGCTTCCGATTGGCTGAATTCATTAATCGGGACTTCGCATGGTTCGTCCAGATACAAATCGTCGTTGCAGGTGTATAAAATATCGCCGTTATTAGTGTCAGGAAAATATTTGCGGATTTGCTCTTTGCTTTCCAGATTGTCGAAAATCAAAAGCCAGCCGCGCTTTTCGCCTTGCCAAAGCTCGTTATTGTTAAAAAAAGCCTGAAAAAGCGCGAGCTTTGCTTCGGGCGCAATCTGCTGGCGTTCGAATAAAGATAAGGATTTCAGTTCGGGAATATTATCGTCGGCAAAATTTATAATCGAAGTTTCCAGAATCTTTTCGGCGGCGTTGAGAAAAACAATCAGCTCGTAATTTCCAATTTGCCGCCGCGCAAATTCCTGCGCGTTCGTCGTCTTCCCAAGCCCGTGTTTCCCGTGAAGACAAGCAATATGCCTGCTTTTCAACTGCGTTTCCAAATCTTCCAAAACCGTTCCCTGCTCCGTAAAAAACGTTTTTCCGGCATTGGAAACATTTATCAAGCCGTTTGGTTTTGTAATTTTGGAAATGAGTTTTCTTTTTTCCAATTCATCCGCAACTTGTGAGGGCAATTCTCTTAAGATTGAAATTATCCGATTTAATTGATTACCGTATTTTATAAAACCGACCCTGATTTCTTTATTCGTTTCGGTAATGTCAATTATTGAAATATTTTGACTGTTTGAAGATAAACCGTTTTGCAGATTTTCTATTTGCAAAGAAATTTTATCTAAAAATTCTTTTAATTCGGCATGATTTATTTGACCTTGTTGTGAGATTAGCGAAGTGTTTTGTTTAATTTTCTCGATTTCCTGTTTATATCCGGCAAGAATACTTTTTATCTCATCGCCGGAATTATCTATTTTCTTCAAAAAATCCAGAACGAATTTTGCAAAAGCTTCGCCGCTTTCGGCTGAATCTTTTTCAAGAAAGTTTTGAAACCGTTTCGGGAAGTTTTCTTCTAAAGATTTAGCGAGTTTATCTAACGGAATCTTAAAGTTTGCCGGGATATTGAGGCGAAAACCTATTCCCTCCTCATAAAATGAATCGCTGTCAATAATAGCGGTGTCTTCCAACAAGGTTTTCCATTCTTTTGCGCTTAAAGGCGAGGCGTTTTGAGCAAAGTCTTTCGCTTCGTAATTAAATGAGTTTAAAATTGCCTGTTGAATGTCTTGATTTATATCTTCGGCTTTTAACTCGATTGTCTTTGCATAAAACTTTTCCAGAGCCTTAACGAGTCTTTCAATATTTTCTTTTTGGTCGGCAAAATCGGGCTTATCTTTTTCCTCATTGAGAATGTAGATAATCGTATTTTTGATGACTTCCTGAAACTTTTCGTCATTAAGAATGTTTTCGGACTGAAAACCTTTGAAGAAGGTTTTGATTCTTTCGTGCGCTTCGCCTGTTAAAAGATTTACACCGCCTGCGCCCAAAAGTGTTAAGGCTTCTTTGACCAGCGTAAATCCTTCTTTTCCAAGCAATGCCTGAATCGATGAAAGAATTGCTACAAAGGGAATGTTTATTGCTCCGCCTGTAGCTAATGCAAAAATAAAGCTGATAGCTACGGGCGCGGTATACATGGCTAAACGCGCATTGCTTTTTTGAATGGAAGACGACATTTTGTCAAAATCATCCCTTTTGAATTTTGTTTAATATACAGGAAAATAAAAAAAGGAACAATAAAAATTGTTCCTTTCAGGTTTTGATTGATTTTCGCGCGTGTTTTAGATGTCGTAATACATCTGAAACTCAAGCGGATGCGGTCTTAAACGCAATGGTTGAATTTCGTTTTCGCGTTTGTATTTAATCCATTTTTCAATCATCGTCATCGTAAAAACGTCGCCTTTGAGCAGGAATTCGTGGTCGTCTTCCAGAGCTTTTAAGGCTTCATCCAGACTTCCCGGCAATGACGGAACATCTTTTAATTCTTCGGGCGACAAGTCGTATATGTCCTTGTCGAGCGGTTCGCCCGGGTCGATGCGGTTCTGCACGCCGTCGAGTCCTGCCATGAGGAGCGCGGCGAATGTGATATAAGGGTTGCATGACGGGTCGGGCGGACGAAATTCGAGGCGTTTGGCTTTCGGCGATTGCGAAAACATCGGGATGCGGACGGCTGCCGAACGGTTTCTGGCGGAATAGGCGAGATTGACCGGCGCTTCAAAGCCCGGAACTAATCTTTTATAACTGTTCGTCGTCGGCGCGGCGAAGGCAATCAGCGCGGGCGCGTGTTTCAGAAGTCCGCCGATGTAATATTTTGCCATTTCCGAAAGTCCGGCATACTGGTCGCCGCCGAAAAGCGGTTCGCCGTCTTTCCACAAGGATTGATGACAGTGCATTCCCGAACCGTTATCGCCGTAAAGCGGTTTCGGCATAAACGTTGCGGTTTTGCCGTGAATGTGTGCCGTGTTTTTGACGACGTATTTAAAAAGCTGGAGATTGTCAGCCGTGTGCAGGAGATTTGAAAAGCGAAAATCGATTTCGCATTGTCCGGCGGTGGCAACTTCGTGATGATGACATTCGACGTTGATGCCGACATCGCCGAGAATCATCGAAATCGAATTGCGAAGGTCAATCAGAGTGTCCATCGGCGCGACCGGAACATAGCCTTCTTTAGCGCGGATGTGATAACCGAAATTCGGCATCATATCGTTGCCGTTTCTGCCCGTGTTCCAGTGTCCTTCCTCGGAATTTACGGAATATCCGGCGCTTTGCTGGTTGTTGTGATAAAAAACCTCGTCGAAAACGAAAAATTCGGCTTCCGGTCCGATGTAAACCGTGTCGGCAATGCCCGTAAATCGAAGATAGCTTTCGGCGCGGATGGCGACCGAGCGCGGGTCTAAGCCATAGCCTTCTTTCGTAACCGGGTCGCGCACGTCGGCAATTAAACAAATCGTCGTTTCTTCGGCAAACGGGTCAACCCAGCAGCGCGACGGGTCGGGCATCAGAAGCATATCCGATTCGTGAATCGCCGCCCAGCCTCTCAGTGAAGAGGCATCAAAACCAAAACCTTCTTCAAATGAATCTTCCGTAAGTTGTTCAATCGGGAATGTCAGATGATGCCAGGAGCCGATTAAGTCCGTGAAACGCACGGAAACAAATCTCGCGCCCTGGTCGGCGGCATAGTTCAATACATTTTTTGCAGTTGCGTTCATTAAATCTCCTATTAATATTTGGCTAGTTAAATTTTTTTGGATGGTCTGCGATTTAAATCACAAATTTCAAAAAAGGAATTTTACAATAGTTCCCCGGAACTTTAAAACGCAAAAAAAAAGAAATCTAAAAAGCTACAAATTTGTAGAAAATCAAAAAAAACGGGTACTGAATTCAGTACCCGTTTTTTTCGGTTCCGGTATTGTTAAATTTAATAAGCCTGGACGTTTTGGGCATCGGCGTACCCGACAATTTTGCCGTCTTTGTTGAGAAGCTCAACTTTATTAAACGCTTTCTCGCCCGCCGTCGCGTAGATTTTTTTCAAAACATCTTCCTTCTTTTCCTGTTCGAGAGTTGCCCACGAAGGCTGAACGACGCCGAAAAATGTTTCATTGGCAATTCGTCCTTCCTTGATAAAGTCCTTCAATACGGAATTATCCAGATTCACGCGCTGCACATTTTGCGAAGCGTTTTCCGGGACATCGTAGTTAGACCTCGCGTAGAAGTAAAGACCGATGTTAAATAAAACAACCAGAGCGGTTGCCGCCAGCAGCCATTTATTAACCGCAAAACGGCTGCTTTTCTTTGTCGCTTTTACTTTTCCGGTTTTTTCCTTTGAAACGGTCTGCGGCTGCGGTTCGATTACTTCGATTTCTTCGTCTTCCGCATATTCCGGCTCGATTTCCAAAGCTCTTTCCTTTAACAGTTCGATGAGCTGGAGAGTTTTGCTGGCGGCTTCGGAAATAGTCTGGTCGTGCAAAAATCCGTATTTGTCTTCGAGTTTTTCACTTTCGGTGTTTTCCTTTTCCTGCTGAATCAAATCGACATAGCGATTGCCCACGCGAACGTTGCATTCTATCGCCGTCGATGTAACGAGCGGCGCGAAAAAGTTCTCATGCGTACTTTCCTTAAACATACGCAGGCGGTTGAAGAAATCATTTTTTATAAGCTCGTCGAAGTTCTCGGCATTTTCGGCTTCCGCCATAAAGTCTTCAAATTTCAGTACAATCAGCAAAATATCCGAATCGTCTTCATTTGCCGCGTAAAGCGGAATGCTCGCCCATTCGCCGTAAAGCATCGTCAAATGCTTTATCATGTCTTCTCTTTCAAAGACCATCTGCCTTTTTTCGCCGCCCACGTCTTTTGCAAAAAGTCTCGTGATAACCAGGTCGAATTTGCTTCTTACCTGCTCGGAAAACGGAGAATTGCGGTAAAATCGCGCAACCGAGATAAGCGCCTGCGAGCTTAAAAGCGGTCGCGTCGTTTCGCAGTAACGGCGCAGATGCGTAATAGAAACGTTTTTATCGCGGTGCGAGAGAGCCGAATACCAGCTTTCGGTTTCCTGCATCAAGGCAAATTCCGCCTGCGCGTGTTCGGGCGAATTTAAATCTTTCGAAACCTGCAAAAAATGATGCAAAATCTTCTTTGCTTCCAGGTCGTCGTAAGGTTTTGGAATTACCTTCATCTGCTCGCGCTCGACGCCCGACAAAACATGCTCGACCATCTGCAAGCCGGAAACTTCCTTCATCGCGCGCTGGCGATAAAACTCGACGCCTTTGGCTTGCTGCGGCTGCGATTCGATTTCGACCGATTCTGCATATTCCGGGCTTTCGGCGTCAGTTTCTTCATCCGCCGCCGGATTTTCCGCGGACATTTCCGTTTCGGAGCTTAACTCTGATGACTCGATGTTTTCGGAAAATTCATTTTCCCCGTCCTCGGGCATTTCGGTATCGACGGCGTCGCCGACATGAAGAATTTCAGCCTCATTCTCGTGGCTTTCGAAATTTTTCTCCTGCTCTCGATTTGTTTCAATTACAGTCTCTTCAAGTAAATTCTCTTCTTTTAACTCTTCAACAAGGTCTTCAAATACATTCATGGTTTATCACCTAATTTTTCGGGAGAAGATTATTGGATTTAACGGAAATTACGGGAGAACCTGGACGATTTGTCCGGTTTGCGTGAGCGAAAGCACATTCGGAAGCTCGCTGCCTGTAACCGCTTTCGTCGCGGTTATCGAATATCCGCTGCGAAGCTGTGCATCGGTCGGAATTCCCGGAGTCATCGTAAACGCAAATTTATCACGCGTCAGGACGTTCGAGGTTACATTTCCCAAACCGTTCATCTGGGCGGTATTTAATTCATCAAACCGCGCAAATCTGCCGTTCTGCGAGAAAAAGCTAACCTGACTCGAAGCAATCGTTCGCATACTCGCAAAAGCGTTGCCGTTTTCAGCAGCGTGTTTTGCACTGTAAAGAAAAGGAAATGTAATCGTCGCCAGAACGCCGATAATTACAATAACCAAAAGTAATTCGATTAATGAAAAGCCGCTTTGTTTTTTATTGTTCATAGATAAAACCTCACTTAAAAATATTCAAAGAAGTGACAAAATTTGGCACATAAAATTGACATTTCTTGTCCAAGTTATTTGATAAGGAGCAGTAAATTCAATCAATTTACAAGCATTTAGTCGATTTTCCGCGAAGAAAAATCTAAAACGCTATTGAATTTAGCAAGGCGTATGCCAGAATCAGTGAACAGCGAATAGTGAATAGTGAACAGTAAAGAAAATTCTTAAACTATTCACTTTTCACTGTTCACTATTCACTAAAAAAATAGTTGTTGTTATGACATTTGTTTTTTGATACATTTCTTATAAGTTGTAATTTTCAATTTGCTCTTTCGGAAGCTTCCGAATCGGCAATTTTATTTTTGGAGAACATAAATATTGAGCACGGTCATCGAGCAGACAATCGAAACATACGGGATTGATAATTGGGGACAAGGTTATTTCGGCGTAAATCGCCACGGTCATTTGATTGTTCGCGCTTCGGAAAATGACAGCAATTCGGCTGACGTTTATGAAATCGTCGAAGATTTGCGAAAACGCGGAATAAACACGCCCATTTTGCTCAGATTCCCGCAGCTTCTCGCCGGACAAGTCCGAAAATTACAAAAATCATTCAAAAACTCTATCAAGGAATTCGGCTACGACGGCGGGCATATGTGCGTCTATCCGATGAAGGTAAATCAAAATCGCGCCGTCGTCGAAGAATATTTGCGCGAAGGAAAACGCTACAATTTCGGTCTCGAAGCCGGTTCGAAAGCCGAGCTTTACGCCGCTTTGGCAATGGAGCAGCCTTCGGAAAGCCTTCTGGTTCTCAACGGCTTTAAGGATAGAGATTTTGTTCGGCTCGCTTTTGCGGGCGCGCAAGCCGGAAAAAACGTCGTCATCGTTATCGAAAAAATGAGCGAGCTCGACCACACGCTCAGCCTTGCCGAAGAAGCTCTTGCCGAAAACGCGAAAGTAAATCTTCCGATGGTCGGCGTGCGCGTCAAGCTTTATTCGAAAGGCTCGGGCAAATGGGAAAAATCGGGCGGCGAAGCGGCAAAATTCGGTCTGACGACGACCGAGATTCTGGAAGTAATCCATCGCCTGCAAAAAGCCGGTCGAACGGATATGCTCAAGCTTCTGCATTTTCATATCGGCTCGCAGCTTACTGATATTAAACGGATTAAAAGCGCGATGCGCGAGGCGGCGCGAACATACGCGAAAATCCGCCAGATGAATATTCCGATTCAATTCTTGGATGTCGGCGGCGGAATGGCGGTCGATTACGACGGCTCGCGGACATCGTTCGAATCTTCGGCAAACTACAACGCGCAGGAATTTGCAAACGACGTAATTTACGTTATCAAAACCGTTTGCGACGACGAAGACGTTCCGCATCCGACGATTATTCAGGAATCGGGACGCTATCTTTCGGCTTATCACGCGATTCTTGTTACAAATATTCAGGACGAAATCGAAACCGTCGTTGACGACATCAGCTCGCCGCTTGTACTCGACGAAGATGACCCGCAGGTCGTCAAAGAGCTTTACGATTTGCGCGAGACGCTGAACGCGAAAAACTATCGCGAATATTATCATGACGCGCTCGAACAGCGCGAAGAACTTTTTACAATGTTCAATCTCGGCTTGATTTCCCTCGAAGACCGTGGTAAGGGCGAGGTTCTTTTCTGGGACGTTTGCGAAAAAGCCGACGAGTTCGCGCAGCAGAAAAAGTATGTCGCAGAAGAGTTTGACGAGCTTCGACGCCTTTTGTGCGCGAAATATCTGGCAAACTTTTCGGTCTTTCGCTCGATGCCCGACAACTGGGCTTTGGAGCAGCTTTTTCCGATTATCCCGATACATAAGCTCAACAAAAAGCCGACCGAATATGCTACATTATGTGATATAACGTGCGATTCGGACGGCATCGTCGAAAAGTTTATCGACCTTCACGATGTCAAATCCGTTCTCGAACTGCACAAGCTCGAAAAAAACGAGCCGTATTATCTGGCGATGATGCTGGTCGGCGCGTATCAGGAAGTAATGGGAAATAATCATAATCTGTTCGGAGTTCCGCACGAAGCTCACATACACATCGGCGAAGACGGTTATATTATCAGAAAAGTTATACAGGGCGGGACGCTCGGCGATGCCGTCGAGATGGTTCGCTTCGACACGGCGCAGCTAAACGACCAGTTTCGGAAAACCGTTATGCGGCGTATTAAGGATGATGAAATCTCCGAAAAAATCGGTTACCAGTTAATCGAATATTACGAACAGCAAGCGAACAGTTACACGTATCTTTCGCCGAACGGAGGCGAGTAGATTTATGACGACCGATAATAGATGCTTAAAATGCGGCGGCGTAATGAACGAAGGCTTTGTTCTCGACCTCGGAGATTATCAGATTAAGCAGCAGCAGGTATGGGTTGAGGGCGAGCCTGAACAATCGTTTTGGTCAGGACTGAAAACGAAAAACAGAGATGCGTATCACGTTAAAGCTTACCGCTGCGCCGTTTGCTATTTTTTAGAATTTTATACAACAGACGAAGTTAACGCTGGTAATTCAGTGTTTTCATCATAGAAATTATAGATATAATTTATTTTTATTTGGAGAAAGTATGGTAGCTCAAAGAAAAACAAAGGCTTCGAAATTTTTAACCGTTCCGACCAGACCGATTCCGGTTGACCGCGACCGCAGCGTTGCAGGACTTCTGGAAAAGATGGAAGGCGCGGGTTTCGGAGCAAAACAATTAGCCGAGGCGCATCGCATCTGGCTCGATATGCTCGACGATAATTCGACGATTTATTTATGCGGTTCGGGAAATCTGATTCCTTCGGGAATGCGGCGACTTCTGGCTTATGTCATCAAAAACCGTTTTGTTGACGTTATCGTGATGTCCGGTCAGGTTCTTTTTCACGACATTCACGAAACGCTCGGACGCAATCATTATCAGGCGCATCCTTCGATGTCGGATGACGAGCTGGAAGCGTCGGAAGTCGCGCGAATCGGCGATTTGCTCGCCAATACCGAAGAATATCACGAAGCCGACGAATGGATTGGCAGCGTGATTAACCAACTGGAGCACACGCGCCCTTATTCGATTCGTGAATTTTTGCATCTTCTCGGACGCGAACTTGCTGAAATCGCCCACGAAGACGGCATTTTGACCGCTGCGTTCAAATCGCGCATTCCGGTTTTTTGCCCCGACGTTCTGGCAAGTCCTCTTTCGGTCGGAATCGCCCGCTCGCGTTTTGAAAAGAAGATTCAATTTACCTTCGACATCACGCAGGACACGATGGAAATGATGACGATTGCGCAGCGAACGCGCAATTCCGGCATCCTGACACTCGGCAGCACTTGCAGTCAGAATATGGTCAATATGGCGGAGATTTCTTCCTACATTACACGAACGAACCCGCGCGGGCACAAATACGCCGTTTCCGTTACGACCGATTCGGTTCCGCTCGACATCAGAACGCCTTCGTTCGGCGGAAATCACACCTGTGTTTTCGGCAAGCTTCTGAAAAACGCGATAACGGCTTATGTTCCGAGCGACCCGTCAATCGCTCTGCCTTTGCTCGTAACGGCGCTTTCGCAAACCGCCGCCAAATACATGAAAGGTCGCAAACGCCCGACATTTTCATTCAGCGGCAAGGATTTGGGAGTCGATATCCCTTAACATTGAACATTTATCATTTACCATTTATCAATTTTCTTCTGATAAATGGTAAATGATAAATGATAAATGAAATATGTCTGAGTCAGCACATCTTCCGATGAATTTCGGCGGCATCGACGAAGAGGAATTTTCTTCGTTCGATACTGCGCGAGTTCTTGTTTTGCCTGTCTCTTATGAAGGAACGGTTTCCTTCGGAACGGGAACGGGCGAAGGCGCGATGGCGATTATCGAAGCTTCGCGCAATATGGAGCTTTACGAGGAAGAAACCGATTCGGAAGTTTACAAAATCGGGATTCACACGCTCGAAGAATTTGCGCCGCGCGAAACGCCCGAAGCGATGATGAACGGGCTTTACGATTTCACCAGAGATTTGCTTGCGACCGGAAAATTTCTCTGTATGCTCGGCGCGGAACATTCCGTATCAGCACCGATTATCCGCGCTCACGCCGAAAAATATCACAATCTTTCGGTTTTGCAGATAGACGCGCACGCCGATTTGCGCGACGAATACGACGGAACTAAGCATTCGCACGCTTCGATTATGGCTCGCGTCGTCAAGGATTTGCGGATTCCTTCCGTACAGGTCGGAATCCGCTCGATTTCGGCGGACGAAGCGCGCTCGCTTTCGGACGAAAATCTGCCGACGAAAATCTTCTGGGCGAAAGACATCGTCGGGCGAACCGACTGGATTGACGACGCCGTAAACTCCTTAACCGAAAATGTTTACCTGACAATCGACATCGACGGGCTTGACCCTTCGCTCGTCCCGACGACCGGCACGCCCGAACCCGGCGGGCTCGGCTGGTATGAAACTTTGTATCTGATAAAAAAACTGGCGCAAAAACGCCGCATTATCGGGATGGATTTGGTCGAATTTTCAAAAGCCGAAAATTCCGACGCGCCCGCTTTTCTCTGCGCCAAGCTCGTCTACAAATCACTCGCCTATATCTTCCGAAACGAAACGCCGCGCGTTCGGGGAAAATAAAAAAAACTCAAAAATTTCCGAACTTCCGGTTCTTTTTTTCGTAAAATTTACAGCTAATTTTTTTAAAGTTTCTTAACCTATTCATATCCGCAATTATTTGGAGTAATATTCAAATAGAAATTAGCTGAAATTTTGGAGAAACATAGATGTTGAAGAAAGTATTTCAAGAGAACAAAAGTATGAAATTTTTGAATGTTCTGCTCATTGCGTCGATGCTCGTTCTGGGCGGATGCAAATCAAGCTTTTTGAGCGGCGAAACGCCAGCCGCGCCCGTTCAGACGCAAGCGCCGCAAGCGCCGATAGTCGTTGACGGCGTGCGAACTTCCTACGCCGATATTGTCGATAAAACTTCGCCCGCCGTCGTCAGAGTCGGCTCGGAACGGAAAGCGAAAGCTTCGCCGCAAAATCCTTTGGGCGATATGTTCAAGGACTTTTTCCCCGGAATGCCGCAGCAAAAACAGCAGCGACCGCAAATCGAGCGCGGCGTCGGTTCGGGCGTAATCGTCAGCGCGAACGGCTCGATTTTAACCAATTATCACGTCGTCGAAGGCGCTGAAAAAATTACGGTTCAGCTTATCGACAACAAAACTTACGAAGCGAAAATCGTCGGCACAGACCAGCCTTCAGACCTCGCAGTTTTGAAAATCGAAGGCGAAAATTTCCCGTTTTTAAATCTCGGAAATTCCGACAACGTGCGCGTCGGCGACATCGTTCTCGCCATCGGCAACCCGCTCGGCATCGGGCAGACTGTAACCGCCGGAATTATCTCCGCCAAAGGTCGCAAAACCGGTTTAAGCGACGGAAGCTCATTTCAGGATTTTCTACAAACTGACGCGCCGATTAATCGCGGAAACTCCGGCGGCGCGCTCGTCAACGTCAGCGGCGAGCTAATCGGCATCAACTCGCAAATCATCTCGGATTCGGGCGGCGGCGGAAACATCGGCATCGGCTTTTCGATTCCTTCGAATATGGCGAAAAACGTGATGGACCAGCTTATCAAAGACGGCAAAGTCCGTCGCGGAATGCTCGGCGTCGGAATTCAGCCCGTTACGGAAGACATCGCCAAAAGCTTCGAACTGAAAGAATCGAAAGGCGTTCTTGTCAACAGCGTCAGACCGGGAAGCGCGGCTGAAAAAGCCGGGATTAAAGTCGGCGATATTATTACGGCGATTAACGGCGAACCGACCGACGACGACAATATTCTTCGTAACAAGGTCGCCGGAACTGCGCCCGGAACCGAGATAAAAGTAACTTTTCTGCGTGATGGAAATTCTCAGGATGTAACCGCCACGCTCGATGAATTTAACATTGAAAGCGCAAAGAAAGACCAACCCAAAAATGAAAACGAGGAAAATCCGGACAAGTCGAACGACGGCGGAAAACTCGGTTTGAGCCTTCAGCCCGTAACGTCGCAAATCGCGCGCGAGCTGGAGCTTCCTGCCGATACGAAAGGCTTGGTCGTGATGGAGGTTGACCCGGACGGTCCGGCTGCCGATGCCGGCGTAACGCGCGGCGACGTGATTATGGAAATCAATCGTCAGCCCGTGAAAACTCTGGACGAAGTTTCGGCGGCAATCGAAAAATCGGGCAGCAAGCCGATTATTCTTCTGATAAACCGGCAAGGCAACACACGCTACGTTACAGTTACTCCGAGACAGTAATTTGTTGTTAATTTTCAAAAAATCCGGCGACGGGATTTATATTTATCCCGCCGCCGGATTTTTGTTTTAAATATTTTGCTTGGAAATAAGCTCGAAACTGTGGTAAAAATGCGTCTATGCCGAATAAAGTTTATCTCGTCGCGCTCGCGGTCTTTCTTCTTGTGATGTTCGTTTTAACGTATTATTCCTCAAGCTGGCTTGGAAGCATCGGCGACCCGCGAAGTGTGGTTATAAATTATGAATATTTCTCGCGCATTAGCGGAAATTTTCTCTGGATTTCCACTTTCATCCTGCTTGTTTTAGCCAACGTAATTCTCTGGAAAACTCGCAAATCGTGGGCTTTCTGGACAACGCTCGTTTATTTTTGCATTTTTACCGTCCTTTATACTTTCTGGCTCGACAAAACTTTCTCTCAATATCTGGCGCAAAACACTTCCGCTCCGAGCGCTTTTTCTTTAAGACCGCTCTACGGCGCGCTTTTATGCATCGGCTTTGCCGTTTTCGTTTTCTTTAATCAATTTTTAGTCGCAAGACTGCACGACAGAATGTTTCCGAAACCGCAAATGATTGAAGCTGTGCCGGAAGATTCGGTAGAAAATGTCGAAGAAAATTCTGAGTAAAATTTATGATAATTAACCGTTAATGAAAAGAGTGAATTGCCAAAACTGTGAAAAGGAAACAGTCAAATCAACCGGCAGGTACAATGAATCAATCAAAAACGGCTGGAATTTTTTCTGTTCTATTAAATGTCGCTATTCTTATCAGGAAAAAGGAAGAAGATTTCTCTGCTCTTGGTGTTCAAAATCTATAAGTAAAACACCAGCTCAAATAAGAAAAACAAAAAATAATGTCTTCTGCTCAAAATCCTGCGGCGCTTCTTATAATAATCGGCACAAACAGACCGGAACGCGGCGCTCAAAATTAGAATGTTATCTTGAGCGGGAATTACGGTTAAATTTCCCTTTTCTTAATTTTGTGTGTAATAGAAAAGAACCAATTGGCTCAGAGTTGGATTTTTATTTTCCTGAATTAAAATTGGCTATCGAGCTAAACGGAATTCTGCATTATCAGCCAATTTACGGCGTTGTGAAATTAAACAGGATTCAATTAATAGATAAAATCAAAGCAGATAAATGCTTAAAAGCGGGGATTAAGCTGCACGTCATCGATGTCTCAACGGAGACACACCTGACGCAAAAAATAAAAGAAAAGCATTGGAAAACCATTAAGGAATTGGTCACTTCTCAACAGAAGTGTGCAGATTACACCGACGAGCAGGTTTCCTTATTGTAACCCTCGGGACGACATGATTTGAACATGCGACCTCTTCCACCCCAAGGAAGCGCGCTACCAGGCTGCGCCACGTCCCGTTAAAACTGACCTTTTCAGATTAGAAACGATTCGATTAAATGTCAAATCAGAATTTTCTTTGACGCCTGTTTTGGTCTTCGCCGCTTTTCGTTTTGAGCATTTCGCGCAGTTCCAGAAGCTGCGCGGCGAGATTTGTCAGAGCCTCGCGTTTTTCATCGTCCAGCTCTACCGGCTCATGACTTTCAAAATTCTCGATTTCGCCGACTTCTTCCAATTCATCTACTTCAATTTCTTCTTCGACCGGCTCCGGCGCGGGCGCTTTGATTTCTTTGATAAAAACTTCTTTCGGCGCGGGTTCGGGATGAACGATTTTCAGACGGCTCGTTTCGCGCAATTCGCCCTGTAGCTTTTTCTTGGCTCCGGCAATCGTGTATAAATCTTCGTAAAGCAGTTCCTTGATGCGAAGCGCAATCTCGACATCGCGCCGTCGATAACTTCTCTGACCGGAACGATTTTTCTGCGGCGAAAGCATCGGAAATTCCGTTTCCCAGTAGCGCAAAACGTGCGCCTGCACATCGACGAGGTCGCATACTTCGCCGATTTTAAAGAATATTTTTTCCGGTATCGCAACTGCTGGTTGTCCCATTTCGAGCCTCTTTTGTGTTAAAGTTTTGTGTAATATCCGCCGCCGTTATTGTAAGGATTTAGTAAGCTTATGTCAATGATTTTTTATGACGACCGAATTTGAGTTTATCACAAAATTAAAAAATAAAGCTTCGAAATTTTCGCAATCTTCGATTCGCGTCGGCATCGGCGACGATTGCGCCGTTTTGGCGAAAGATTCTAAAACTGATTTGGTCATCACGACGGATTTACTCGTCGAAGACATCGATTTTCGGCTCGACTGGACGACACCCGAATTTCTCGGACACAAGGCGTTAGCCGTTTCGCTTTCGGATGTCGCCGCGATGGGCGCGAAACCCGTCTGGTCGATGCTTTCAATCGGCGTTCCCGAAAAAATCTGGAAAACTGATTTCATCGAAAAATTTTACGAAGGCTGGTTTGCTTTAGCGAAAAAATTCGATGTCGCGCTCGTCGGCGGCGACGTTTCCAGAACGCCCGGAAAAATCGTTGTCGATTCGATTGCTGCGGGCGAAGCTCGAAAAGGAAAAGCCGTTTTGCGCTCGACCGCGAAAGTCGGAGATTTGATTTTTGTAACCGGAAAACTCGGCGCTGCTGCTGCCGGCTTAGAGCTTTTGGAGGAAGGCGAAAGACTTGAAAAAGGCTCGAAAAACTCTGTTCAAACACTTCTCTTGCGGCAATTAAAACCAAATCCTCAGGTCGAAACCGGACGCGTTCTCGGCAAGAAAAATTTAGCGACGGCGATGATTGATTTGAGCGACGGAATTTCTTCGGATTTGGCGCATTTGTGCCGTGAAAGCAAAGTCGGCGCGAAGATTTTCGCTGAAAAGATTCCGATTTATGAGGAAGTTTTCCCGCAAAAGCGCAAAGACGCAAAGATTGAAGATACAAAAAAACAAATTTCGGAAGAATTAAATTTCGCTCTTAACGGCGGCGAAGATTTTGAGCTGCTTTTTACCGTTAATCCGAAAAAAAAAATTCAGGTCGAAAAAGAGCTGCAAAACTTCCCTTTTTCACACATCGGAGAAATAACCGCAAACTTAGAAATCATTGAACTTACGATAGGCAGCGAAGGTGTGATTTTAAAACCGAAAGGCTTTCGCCATTTTTAATAAAAATTTCGCTTTCTGAAAATTTTTTGCAAAAAGCCCTTGACAAGCGATTTTGAGTCGTGCTAAAACTTTCAACTGTTCGGCGGAAAGTCGAACAAATTTTTTTTGGAGATAATTTTTGTGATTCATACTTGGATACAGACAATGCAGAGAACGCTCACGGAAACCGCCGGAAATACAATGCGGTTTAGCGCGAGTCTGTCTGCCGGATTGTGTGCCGGTATTGAAAATTCAAGTTATCAACCCAAACCGGGCGGTATAAATCGCCTCGAAAGGAAGATTTAGAAAAGCGGGAGCGGCTTCGTTTCCGCTCCCAAAGCATAAAAAATTTAAGAGTTTTATTAGAAAAAACTCGAATTTGTTTTAGGAGCGGTAACGCAAGTTTCTCTGAGAGACTTAAAAGTTGCCGCTCCTTTTCCGTTTTTAGGTTCTTTGACAATTAAAGCAATTTTTTGAGAGCAAAGGTGAAGGCAGCCTCTTCAAAGATTGATTTTTTCTGTAACTTTGGCGAGTCGGAAAAATCAATCTTGACTGTCAACATTGGGCATTTCTGTGCCTTCGTGTGCCAAATCGGTCTGCCTTCACCTGTTTTTATAACAGATTTTTCAAAAATTTTCACGCACCGGTCGTCCATTGGTTAAGGCAAGCAGTCTGTAAAACTGTGGCTCGTTCGAAGCTTTGAAGGTTCGAATCCTTCCCGGTGCACCAAATTTCAAGTGAGCGTAGCACGACAGGCTGTGCGTCGGTCTTCCAAACCGAAGGATGCGGGTTCGATTCCCGTCGCTCACTCCAAATTTCTCCAGGCGTGTAGTTTAACGGCAAAACGCCCGGTCTCCAAAACCGAAATTCTCCGTTCAAATCGGAGTACGCCTGCCAAATTTTCTCCTGCGCCGCGAAGAAAAACGTGATTTCTTCTAATCCTCACCTCTCACTTTTCCCTGAAGGCAAGCCAAATCGGTGTGGCAGCAGTCTTGAAAACTGCCGCGAGTTCATCGCATACAGGTTCGAGTCCTGTGTCTTCCGCCAATTTAATTTTGGATTTTAGATTTTGGATTCGGGAAAAATCCTTCCAATCCAAAATCGGTAATCTAAAATCCAAATGGGGGCGTAGCTCAACGGATTTAGAGCAGTTCGTTTCGACCGAACAGGTTGGAGGTTCAAATCCTCTCGCCCTTTCCAAGTTTTCGGCTTCGTAGCTCAATGGAATTAGAGCGCAGGTCTACGAAACCTGAGGTTGTGCGTTCGAGTCGCACCGAAGCCGCCAGAAGCAATTACGAATTTCAAATTACGAATTACGAATGAAGGAAGCTTCTTCTAATTCGTAATTCGTAATTTTTAATTCGTAATTGAGCTTTTCGGAGTCGTCCAGTGGAAGGACGCTTGACTTTGAATCAAGAAACATAGGTTCGAATCCTTTCTCCGAAGCCAAGTTTTTGTAAGGGTGTTCCGCAGATGGCTATACGGGCTTGCCTTGGGAGCAAGTGTTCGCGAGTTCGAATCTCGCCGCCCTTACCAAATATTTTTCCGTGCCGACGTAGCCCAAATGGCGAGGCGCTTGTCTTAGAAACAAGATGATGTGAGTTCGACTCTCACCGTCGGTACCAATTTTCCGGGCTGATGATGTAATGACAGCATAGAAGTCCTGCAAACTTCTCGCAAGGGTTTGAATCCCTTTCGGTCCACCAAGTTAGATTTTGGATTTTAGATTTTAGATTTTGGATTGAAACCAAATTTCTTTTGCGCGTGTAGCCCAATCGGCAGAGGCGTTTGACTTAAAACCAAATTGTTGAGAGTTCGAATCTCTCCGCGCGCATTTGGGAACGAATGCAAAGAGACGAGCGATTAGATTTTCAATCTGATTTTAGCAGGTTCAAGTCCTGTCGTTCCTGCCAAACTCAAGCGAGTATAGCCAAGACGGATAAGGCGACGGTCTGCAAAATCGTTCAGCGTCGGTTCGATTCCGACTACTCGCTCCAAATCTCAAGAATGGAAAGATGGCGCGGGCGGTAGACGCAATTATTTGCTAAACAATCGAGATTCGTCTCCTGCGGGTTCAAGTCCCGCTCTTTCTGCCAAATTACCGGGCGAATGCCGGAATGACTACATTTGTCTCCAAAACGAAACGTCATTTCTATTTTTTGTCGCCCAAGTTCATTTACCATTTATCATTGAACATTTATCAAAATCAACCCGGATAAATGTTCGATGATAAATGGTAAATGGTTCTGTGGATTGTAGCTTAAACGCAAAGCTTCGCTCTGTGAAAGCGAAAGATGCGAGTGCGAATCTCGTCAGTCCACCCAAAGCGATTTTGGATTTTAGATTTTGGATTTTGGATTAAAAGAATTTTCTCTAAATCCAAAATCCAAAATCCAAAATCCAAAATCATATTGGCGGAGTAGTTTAACGGATTAAAATGTCGGTCTCATAAACCGAAGATTACAGGTTCAAATCCTGTCTCCGCAACCAATTTTCTCCTGCTTTCAATAATCTTACCTAAAACAAACGCGGGCGCGGAATCTGCCCGGATGAAGGAATGCTAAAAATCCTGTCTTTTGTTTGCAACGAACATACTTGTCCTTCGTCGCTAACGGATATTTTCCCGCCGCGTTTGCCTACCAAAATTGATTTTGGATTTTAAATTCTGGATTTTGGATTGTTTGAATACAAAAAATTTTAATTTCTTTGGCAGGTAGTTCAGATGGTCAGAACGCCGCTCTGTCAGCCAAATCAATTTTGGATTTTAGATTTTGGATTTTGGATTTGTCTTCAATCTAAAATCCAAAATCTAAAATCCAAAATCCAAACCGGTCGGTAGCTCAGTCCGGTTTAAGGCAACGGACTTTTAATCCGTAAATCGTGGGTTCGAATCCCACCCGACCGACCAATTTCGCGGGGCATAGCTTAATCGGTAAAGCAGTCGGTTTATACCCGATATTAGCGGCAGATTACCGCAAGAGTGCAGGTTCGAGTCCTGCTGCCCCGATTTCAATTTTCGCGGTGTAGCTCAACGGCAGAGCCGACGACCGATAATCGTCAGGTTGAAAGTTCAAATCTTTCCACCGCGTCTCAAATTTGCGGCGAATGCTGAAATGACTACATCGTTGCCAACGACGAGGTGCCGGTTCGAATCCGGCTGTCCTGCTTGCAGGATATAGTTTAACCGGGAGAACACGTTTAAATGTCTTTTCGATTTTGTCGCCGATTTTCATTGAACATTTACCATTTATCATTGAACATTCAAGAAACTGATAAATGGTAAATGTTCAATGATAAATGTTTTCAGGAGGAATTATGGCAAATAAAAATTTATTTCAAACCGTTAAAGGAATGTTCACGCCGAAGGCTGATGTTATCAACGAAGCCGGAGGGCTCGCGTATAAATTCTCGCCGAAAGCGGCTCTCGCGCAGTATGCGGCGACGGGCTGTTTTAACCAGACATTTTACGCCGGTGCGAGCGAGCAGCTTGAAAAAGTTCTCGAACTCGTAAAAGAGCTTGACGGCGAATTCATTGCGAAAACCGCCGTCTATACGCGCGAAAAAGGTTTTATGAAAGATATGCCCGCGCTTCTGGTCGCGGTGCTTTCGACCAAAGACAAAGCGCTTTTTGAAAGAGTTTTTCCGCGCGTTATCGACAACGGGAAAATGCTCAGAAACTTCGTGCAGATTATGCGTTCGGGCGCTGTGGGCAGAAAATCGCTCGGCTCGCTGCCGAAACGTCTTGTGCGCGAATGGTTTGAAACGCGCAAGGCTGAACAGATTTTCAAACAGTCAATCGGCGCGCAGCCGTCGATTGCCGACGTTCTGAAAATGGTTCACCCAAAGCCGAAAGATGCTGAAAAAGAAGCGCTTTACGGTTATTTTATCGGTCGTGAAATAAACGCCGGTAAATTGCCGGAAATCGTCAAAGCGTTCGAGCGTTTCAAAAACGGCGACTCGGCGGAAGTTCCTGCAGTTCCCTTCCAGATGCTGACGGCGTTGCCGCTTCAGTCGAAGGAATGGATTGCGATTGCGCAAAACGCCGGCTGGCAGATGACGCGTATGAATCTCAACACCTTCCAGCGCCACGGAGTTTTCGAAGGCAAGGAAATGGTCGAGCTGATTGCAAATCGACTGCGAAATCGTGAAGCGATTCTGAAAGCGAAAGTTTTCCCGTATCAACTGCTGGTCGCGTTCAAAATGGCTTCGCAAAACGGTAAAATTCCGCGCGAAATCACCGAAGCTTTGCAGGACGCGATGGAGATTGCGACGGAAAACGTGCCGGAAATCGATGGAAAAGTTTTTGTTTTTCCAGACATTTCAGGCTCGATGCATTCTCCCATTACAGGTTTTCGTAAAGGCTCGACTTCGACCGTTCGATGCATCGACGCGGCGGCGCTGTTTGCGGCGGCGATTCTTCGTAAAAATCCGGCGGCGGAAGTCGTTCCGTTTTCGGATGATGTCGTCAAAGCCGTCCTGAATTCGCGTGATTCGGTGATGACCAACGCCGAAAAACTGGCGAGCCTGCCTTCGGGTGGAACAAACTGCTCCGCGCCGCTCGCGCTTCTGAATCAATCCAAACGCAAAGCCGATTTGGTGATTTACGTTTCGGACAACGAATCGTGGGTCGATTCGACGCGCCGGTACAACAGCGGAACGGAAACTTTGAAACAATGGAATCTGTTCAAAACCCGCAACCCGAACGCAAAGCTCGTCTGCATCGACATTCAGCCTTATGCTCACACGCAAGCCTCGGAACGCGCAGACATCCTAAACGTCGGCGGATTTTCAGACCAGATTTTCACACTGGTTTCAGAATTCGCGGGCGGAACATTGGACGCCGGACATTGGGTTGATGTGATTGAGAAGGTTGAAATTTAATAATGAATTGTGAACGATGAATGATGAATCTTTTTGTTTTAGCTTTTATCGTTCATAATTTAGTTACCTAAAAAATATGAAGCTGACTTATTTAGATACGAGTAATTTCATTCTTATTTCTCAAGAAAAACAAAATAATCCATTGAGATTTAATGAATTTTTAACCAAATGGCGAGAAAATGAGAATATTTTAGCTTTATCACAAACTCACTTAATAGAACTCCTTCAAGCTAAGTTTCAAAATACAAGAATTGCACATTTTAATCTTTTAAAAGATTTCTTGCCATTTAACTATGAATCTGAAAACTTTTTTGAGAGAGAAGTAATGCTTACACTTTCGAATAAAGGTTTCCTTATTTTTCAAGAACAAGACACCGAAACCTCAATTAAAATCTTTTCCAAAGAGATAAAAAGCCAAAATGAGCTTTCATTGATTTATGACTCTACCAATATAATTAGTCGAGTTGGTTTCTATAAGGGATTTTCAAAAGCTAATAAGCTTTCTTGGAAAGCAAAATCTGGCGACACTTTTCATAAAACTCCTAAGCCAAGATTTTCTGGCATTGAAAATAATTGGTTAGGAAAAATTGGTAAGATTTTATTTGCTAAATTTATTGGGATTGATTTGAAAGATAAAAAAAATCAGAACAAATCTATCGAATTACTTTTGGAAGATTTTTTATTTAAAACTCAAGTTAAATCAACTCTTAAATCTAAGTTTGGAACTCTGGAAGAATCAAACATTCAAACTATTTTGTCTAATATCCAAATACAAAATTGCAAAGGTTTGTGGCTAAGAAAAGAAGTTGAAAAGAATCTTAAAAGAGCAAATGATTTTGACCACAAAAATGAAAATGACCTTAATAATATCCAATATCTTCCTTATGTGGATGTTTTCTTAACTGATAAAAGAATTGTTGAATCAACCCAACAAGTTTTAAGAAGAAAAGATGTGCTTGAATCTTTAAAGTCAGTGTCCATACCAAGGAAAGCATCAAATACTATTGAATCTTTAGAAGAAATTCTATTTCAACAGAATTAATTTTGGCGAATGCCGTTCGGGAGTACATCGGTATAGAAAGTTCGAATCTTTCCCGCTCCACCGAAATTATGGGGCGGAACTCTCGGCAAAATTTTGTCGCCAAATCTCGAAATTAACTTGTCATAAATTCTCCGCCTGCGGTGTTTTTATATCAGAAAGCCTCTAAGGAGAAAAAATAATGAGCGTAAAAATGATTTTGAGCGGTATCGCTTTGCTGGTTATCGGGTTAAATACAATCGGTTCGACAAATGTTACGGGCGCGTCCGGCGCGGATAAAACGGCTGTTTCGGGCGCGGTAATTGTGAACGAAGACGATTATCCCGTTCGAAAGGAAACGCGTCAGACGTTTCAGATTTCTCCGAAAGGCGCGATTGATGTAAGCGGCATCGAAGGCGCGGTCGAAGTTGAAACGACGAGCGGCGGCGCGGTTGAGATGATTTTCGTGCGCGAAGCGATGACGCAAACTGATTTTGATTGCGATACGATAAATATTCAGACTTCGGCGGACAGCCTCGTCATCCGGCACCAGTCGAAAAAAGAAAAGCAATGCCGGATTATAAGAGCGCGCGAGCATCTGAAGCTTTCCGTTCCGCGTTCGGCTAATCTCAGCTTTAACTATATCGAAGGCAGTTTTTCCGTCGGCGCGACCGAAGGACTTCTGCGGCTCGGATGGATTGAGGGTGATGTCAAAATCGAGCAGGCGCGGGCGGCTGAAATTAGCTGGATTGAAGGCGCTCTGTCGCTCAATGTCGCGGAAATAAATTCTCCCGGCATCAATATAAACTGGATAGAAGGCAGCGTTAATTTGGGCTTGAATAAAAACTTAAACGCTAATCTGGAGATTAATTCTGCAAAAGTTCAGATTGAAAGTCTGGATACTCAGACAAGCTCGACCGGACGAAAAAATCACCAGTTCCGGCTCGGCGCGGGCGGCGAAAACATTTCGATTTCCAACATCGAAAACGGCGTAAAAATTCGCGGCATATAATCAATTACGAATTACGAATTACGAAAGACGAATTAAAGAAAACCTGTTCTTCATTCGTAATTCGTAATTCGTAATTCGTAATTGTTAAAAAGGGTCTCTGACGAAACGCATATCGCCGACCGAGGGCGCGTCGATGACGACTTGTTTGCGGGTAACCGTTTTGTATTTGGGCGAGTATTTGGATTTAAAAATCTGCGACCAGACGAGTGCCGAAAAACCGGCGGCAAGGCATACTAAAAGCGCAAAGCCGGACTGGGTAATCATCATCGCGATAATTCCGAAAATGATGCCGAGAACGAACCCGACCGTTCCGAGAGCTTCCATCCTGTTTACTTTGCTGAACTTGTCCCAGCAACCCAGACAAAACGGCGCGTTTATATCGTGCTTTACACGGCTCAGCGCAATGATAATCGCGCCCGGAAGAAAGCCCATCAAAAGCGCCAGATAAGCGACCGGCGGAACGTATTCCTTTTTGAAATACTGCATGTAAACGCTCTGCCGGTCGCCGCATTTAACACAAAGCATCGGCATCTGCGCCTGCTGAAAAGGCTGTTCCTGATAACCGTAACCGTCGTGGAACTGCGGCGGAGGCGGCGGATTAAATTGCGGCTGATAGGGCTGCTGGTACGGCGCGGTTTGATTCGAATAAGATTGGTACGGCGCTTGATTGTTTTGAAAAGCCGTCGGCGCAGGCTGGCTTTGACGCATCGGCTGCGTCGGAAAAACCGGCGCGTTTTGAATGCTCGTTTGATAAGACATTTGCGCGGCGACGGCGGCATTGCCAAGCGTCTGACCGCATCGCTGACAGCTCTCCATCGTCTTAAAATTATAAAGTCCGCACGCTTCGCATTTTATTGAAGACATAAAATTTTATCCTTTGATTTTGAATTGAGAAATTATTTGGGACTGAGACCGGGAACATCGCCTCATTTATAGAATAGCCGATTTCCCTGAGAATGTTCAACAACTTTTTTCAATGTAATTATGAACAAAAACAAAATTCCGGCGCTTGTAAGATATCCCGATATCGGCGCGCTGCTCGATGTTATTTTATCGCGGATTCAAGGCGTTCTCGGCGAAAAGCTCAAAGGCTTGTATCTGTACGGCTCGCTGGTCGCGGGCGATTTTGACTACGAAATTAGCGATATTGATTTTCTGGCGGCGTTGGATACGACAATTAACGAAAAGGAATTAAGCGAGCTTGAGAAAATGCACGATAAGCTGGCGAGAGAAAATCCGCGTTGGAACAATCGCATCGAAGTCGCCTACGTTTCGCTCGACGCGCTGAAAACTTTTAAGACAAAACAATCTAAAATTGCCAACACAAGCCCGGGCGAGCCGCTTCATTTTCTCGAAGCCGGGCGCGATTGGCTTTTGAACTGGCATTTCGCGCGCGTTTGCGGCGTAACGCTTTTCGGCGAGTCGCCCGAAGAAATAATCGAGCCGGTTTCCAAAGACGAATTTATCGAAAACGTCCGCCGACAAGCCGCGGAAAGAGCCGCAAATGTCGAAGACGCAAGACATTCCCGACCGTATCAGGCATATTTGATTATGACACTCTGCCGCGCTCTTTATGTGGTCGAGCGCGGCGAGCAGGTTTCCAAAAGACGCGCCGCTTCGTGGGTAAAGAAAAAGTTTCCCGAATATGCTGCATTAATCGAAAATGCCTTCGAATGGCGGGCGAAAAGTCGTGATAAAAACTTCAATCACGAAGCGACTTTTCCCGAAGCGCGCGAATTTATTCTTTTTATTGCCGGGAAAATTAAGGAAAGTGAGATGTGAGATGTGAGAAGTGAGAAGTGAGA